>NZ_JACHBR010000001.1:2400000-3005000 GCF_014200435.1 Sphaerisporangium krabiense
GATGCGGGAATGGTCGATCGGTTACTGGATCAATGGTTCGGTCAGAAGGGCGGTTCGTCGCTGAGGTCGCCACCGCCGGAGCCGCCGTAGCCGCCCTGGTTGTAGCCACCGCCACCGCCGCCGCCGTAGTTGCCACCGCCGCCGCCACCGCCGTAGTTGCCACCGCCGGGCGGCGCCGGAGAGGCCGAGGCCCACGGGTCGTCACCGCCGCCGAAGCCGCCGCCGCCCCCGCCGCCCTGCCGCGCGGTCTTGTTGACCTTGCACGTGGCGTTGCGCAGGGACGGGCCGACCTCGTCGACCTCGACCTCGTAGACGGTGCGCTTCTCGCCTTCCTTGGTCTCGTAGGACCGCTGGCGCAGCCGCCCCTGGACGATGACCCGCATGCCGCGCTGGAGGCTCTCGGCGACGTTCTCCGCCGCCTGACGCCAGACGTTGCAGGTCAGGAAGAGGCTCTCGCCGTCCTTCCACTCGTTGGACTGGCGGTCCAGGAACCGCGGAGTGGACGCGATGCGGAACCGGGCCACGGCCTGCCCCGAAGGGGTGAAACGCAGCTCGGGGTCGTCGACAAGGTTGCCGACGATGGTGATCGTTGTGTCGCCTGCCATGGTCGCTCTCGCCTTCCCGCGTTGAATCCGCGCAGCCTGTTGGGCCTCAGAGTACGGCCCCGGCCCGACAAAAAGCCGGGCTTCGGCGTGACCTGAGACTCAGTGGACGTCCGGGCGCAGCACCTTGGTGCGCAGGATGCCTTCGTTCAGGTTGAGCTGGCGGTCCAGCTCCTTCACCGTGGCCGGCTCGGCCGTGAGGTCGATGACGGCGTAGATGCCTTCGCCCTTCTTGGCGATGTCATAGGACAGCCTGCGACGGCCCCAGACGTCGACCTTCTCCACCGTGCCGCCGTCGTTGCGGATGACACCGAGGAACTGGTCGAGCGAAGGGCTGACCGTGCGCTCATCGAGGGACGGGTCGAGGATGACCATCACTTCGTATCGACGCATGCGGACTTCCTACCTCCTCTGGACTCTTGCGGTCACGACACCGTGCCGTGACAGGAGGACGCCGACGCCTTCGCCCCCGCTTCCGGAAGGGGAGCGGCCACGCGGGATGAGGACACGCGTAGCAAGCGCAGCTCAAGGAGTCTACCAGGGCCACAGACCGTGCCCACGCGATTGTCGGCGGGCCGTAAGGGGAACGTCACAAAAAGAAGCGGGAGGGGAGAGAGGTGGCCGCCATGTCACAACCCTCGGGCCCGGTCAAGGGCCGGCACCGCCTCACACTCAACACCGACGGCAAGAGGCATCCGCTGCAGAACGTCATGACGGCGGCGACGCTGAGCCTCGGCGTGCTGGCCCTGGTCACGGGGTTCATCGTGGACGCGCACATGGTCGCCTCATGGGCGGGCGCGCTGGGCTTCCTCGGCGGCCTGTACGCGCAGTACATCTCGGCGACGACGGCGGAGCGCTCGCTCAACATCGTCGGCATCGTGGGATCCTTCGTCGGCGCCGCGCTCGGCATCTACCACCACGGGTTCCTTCCCTGAGCCGCGCGCGCCGGAGGCGGCGGGGCGCCCCCGATGCGCCCGCGCCGGTGCGGTCAAGCGGCTATGACAAGCCTCCGATGTGGAGGTCGACGCCGAGCAGGACCAGGAACCACAGCAACACCGCGAGCAGCGCCTGGGCGACCTTCTTGAGCAGGCTGGGTGTGATGTAGTCGTGGACCCAGGCGACGTAGACGCCGATGATGAGGTAGATCAGACCTAAGAGGCTGATTCCGCGGCGGTGGTAGGCCACAGTCGTCTCCTATATGTCGTGGTACGCGGGTCTGTGGGCGTACCAACCCGGTGCCCCCACTGCCCCTGGTCAGGTCGTCGAAACGGCTACGCTCGACCCATGGTGCGCATCGGAGCTCACGTCGACAGGGACGACCCACTGGCCCACGCCGCGGCGCGTGACGCGCAGGTCGTGCAGTTCTTCCTCGGTGATCCGCAGGGCTGGAAGGGGCCGGAGATCCCCGAGTCCGCGGCCGCGCTCAAGACCTCCGACATCGACGTCTACGTCCACGCGCCGTACGTCATCAACGTCGCGACGGCGAACAACCGCATCCGCATCCCGAGCCGCAAGCTGCTGGCGGGCCAGCTGGAGGCGGCGGCCTCGATCGGCGCCAAGGGCCTGATCGTGCACGGCGGCCACGTCAACAAGGACGACGACCCCCAGATCGGCTTCGACAACTGGCGCAAGGTGTTCGAGCGCCTGGAGACCCCCATCCCGGTCCTCATCGAGAACACCGCGGGCGGCGGCAACGCGATGGCCCGCAGGCTGGAGCGCGTGGCCCGGCTGTGGGACGCGCTGGACGGCTTCGACGTCGGGTTCTGCCTGGACACCTGCCACGCGCACGCGGGCGGCGAAGACCTCGCCGACGTGGTCGACCGGGTGAAGGCGATCACCGGCCGCATCGACCTGGTGCACTGCAACGACTCGCGCGACGCCTTCGACTCCGGGGCGGACCGCCATGCCAACCTCGGCAAGGGGCAGATCGACCCGGAGCTGATCCTGACGGTGTGCCGGGCCGCGGGCGCGCCCGTGGTCGTGGAGACGCCCTCCGACGGGCAGGCGGCCGACATCGCGTTCCTGCGTGAGCGGCTTTGATCCACAGCCTGTGGATAAATCCCCTGGATTACTCCGGCGGGAAAGTGGGTACGGGCGGCGTCAGCCCGCCCATGCCCCCTCGATGAACGTCATCGTGTTGAGCACCATCAACGGCCCGGCCACCAGGCCGTACACCACGAGCACCATCGGCCGCCGCACCGAGACCTGCCCGATCATCACCCACAGCGGCCACCAGAGCAGGGCGGCCCGCGGGATCGACAGGTAGTACGCCGAGAACATCAGCGCGCCGAGCTGGAGCCCCACGTAGACGAACTCGCTCCAGCGGCGCGCGGCCAGCAGCCAGACCGCCACGGCGACCCCGGCCACCGCGCCGGCGAGCTCCATGCGGAACGCCCAGGCGAACTGGCCGTCGCCGCTCGCCATCTGCAAGGTCGTCCAGAACGACCGCCACGGCCAGACCATCTCGCGTCCCCAACCCGCCTGCTGGGCGTGCTGCCAGGCCAGCCAGTCGCCCGTGCGCGTGTACTGGTAGATCGAGTAGAGGACCAGCGGGACGAAGGGGGCCAGCAGCCAGGGGGCGGCGCGCGCCCTGCCGCGCCGCATGACGAACTCCACGATCAGGGCGAGCGCGAGGAACAGCCCGGTGATGCGCACACAGGACGCCCCCGCGGCGAGCAGCGCGGCGGCCGTCCAGTTCTGGCGCCGGGCGCAGAGCCAGGCCGGGATCGCGAAGGCCAGGAACAGCGACTCGGTGTACCCCGCGAACAGGAACACCGCCGTGGGGCACAGCAGCAGCGCCAGCACGGCCCGCCGTCCCGCGCCCTCCGGCCGCTCGAGGTCGGCGAGCCGGGCGAGCGCCACCACGGCGACCAGCCCGGCGGCGAGCGAGATCAGCAGTCCGGCCAGCGACCAGTTGGGCACGATCACGTGGACGGCGCGCAGCGCGAGCGGCATCCCGGGGAAGAAGGCGGGCAGCCCGAGATCGGGGTCGGCGCCGGGATCGCCGTCATAGCCGTACTTCGCGATGTCCACCAGCAGCTTGGCGTCCCAGCGCTGCCAGCGGTCCAGGAAGGGCGCCTCGTCCGCGGCGAGCGTCCCGGCCCCGACCGCGGCCGCCATGACGATCCCCAAGCGGGAGCCGAACCACAGCACGGCGACGTCGGCCGCGGACGATCGCGGCCGTATCCCCTCGACCCCCGCGACGGTCTCCTGGCCGATCGTCTGCACACAGAGGAGAATAGAGGGTCATCTGCGGCATTCGTCTGAAATGCACCCCGTGTCGGGCACCGCGCCCGATCACGCCGAGTCGGGCGCGGGCTGCGGCGCCGCGGGGGCGCGCAGGACGAACCGGTCCGGCGCCCCGTCGAAGACGCCGCCCGTGGGATCGTCCGCCCCGCCCTGCCTGATCACGTCGTGCTCGGGGCGCAGGATGTCCCGCACCACGAACGCCGCCATGATCGCGATCGTCACCACCCGGCCCCAGATCGCCGTGTAATAGGTGACGTCGCCGATGCCGAACGCCTCGTTGCCCGGCTGCTGGGCGACCAGATACAGCCAGATCGCGAAGAAGTACCAGCACTCGGCCACCTGCCACAACGCCAGCGGCTTCCAGTTCGGCCGGGCCAGCACCGCGAACGGCACCAGCCACAGGACGTACTGCGGCGACCACACCTTGTTCGTCACCATGAACGCCGCCAGCACCAGGAAGGCGAGCTGCATGAGCCTCGGCCTGGTCGGCGCGGCCAGCGCCAGCACGGCGACGCCCAGGCAGAGCACCGCGAACGAGGCGATGCCCAGCATGTCCAGCCTCTCGCCGTCCCCCAGGAACGGCACCTGCTCGCGCTGGAAGAAGAACCAGACCGACCCCCAGTCGGCGCCCCGCTCGCTGCTGAAGACGTAGAACCGCTTCCAGCCCTCGAACGCCAGCAGCATGAACGGCAGGTTGACGACCACCCAGGTGACGACGGCGCCGCCGGCCGCCCACAGGAACGCGTTGAGCTTGCGGGTGCGCAGCGCGAGCAGCAGCAACGGGCCGAAGAACACCAAGGGGTAGAACTTGGTGGCGACGGCGAGCCCGAGCAGCACGCCGGTCAGCACGTGCCTGCCCCGCGCCCAGGCGAGGAAGGCGCCCAGGCTGAGGGCCCCGCACAGCAGGTCCCAGTTGATGAACGCGGTGAGGATCAGCGCGGGCGCGAGCGCATACCAGACGGCGTCCCACGGCCTGCGCTGCGCCCCGGCGAGGTAGACCATGATCACGACGCCGGCGACCAGCGACGCGGCCATGACCAGCGCGGTGATGTCGAAGAACCACACGCCGGGCTCGTTCAGCCCCCAGACGAGCTTCTGGATCACCCACATGATGCCGCCGATGCCGACGGGGTACTCGACGGGGTGGCCGAAGTACGGGGCCAGCCCCTGGTCGAGCTTCTCGTTCCACCACAAGGGATAGATGTCGGTGTAGCAGAACCTCAGGAACTGCTGCGTCCCGTCGTTCCACGCGCCGCCGAACCGGCACGGAGCCTTCCACGCGTAGGCGAGTACGGCGCCGAGCGCCGCGAGCAGGCCCACGGGCACCAGCGGCAGCAGCGCCCGCGTCGCGGACGCGGCGGAGTCGGAGGCATGGGTCGTTCGGCTCATGGCGTCGTTCCTCGTCAGCGGGAGGACGGGGCAGGGGTGGGCCGGCGCGTGCCCGGCGGCGTGGGCGTGGGCGTGGGCGTCGCCGCGCTCGCCGGCGACTTGCCCTCGTTGAACGGGTCGCCGCCGCCGTTGCCGTTGCCGTTGTTGCAGTTGTCGTCCCACGGCAGGCAGCCGCCGCCGTTGTCGCCGCCACCACCGTTGTCGCCGCCGTCGCCGTCACCGGTCGGCGGCCAGTTGTCGTCGGTGGGGAATCCGGGGTCGTCGCTCTGCGTCGGCGTCGGGGTGGGCTCCGGCTTGGGCGCCAGGTCCTTCGGCGCGCCGATGTTGGACGGCGGCGGGAACTCCTCGGCCTTCTTGCCCTTCATCGCCTCGGCCATGAAGGCCCGCCACACGCGCGCGGGCACGGTGCCGCCGTCGAAGTTGTTGCCCAGCGACAGCTCGGCCCCGGTCTTGCGGTCCTCCTTGTACATGCCCACCGCCGTGGACAGCTGCGGGGTGAAGCCGACGAACCACGCTTCCTTGTTGTCGTTGTTCGTCCCGGTCTTGCCGGCCACCGGGCGGTCGGACAGCGCCGCCGCCGTACCCGTGCCGCCCTTCACCACCGACCGCAGCGCGACGATGGCGTCCGCCGCGACCTCTTCGGTGATGACCTGGTTCGACTTCTTGGCCTCGGCGATGATCTGGACGCCGTCGCCGTTGACCACGCGGATGACCGTGTGGGTCTCGTAGTGCTTGCCGCGGTTGGCGAAGATCGAGTAACCGCCCGCCTGCTCGACGGGGGTGACGCCGGCGCTGCCGATGGAGAACAGGTACTTGTGCTCGTTGACGTCCTTCTCCAGCGCGTCCTTGCTGAGCCCGGCCTCCTCGGCGATGCGCTTGACCGCGTCGAGGCCGACCTCCGCGCCCATCTGGCCGTAGGCCGTGTTGATGGAGTGCTGGGTCGCGTAGATGATGTCCATGGACGCCGGGGTCGCGTGCCCGTTGCGGATGGGCGTCGTGCCCTCCAGCTTGAGCGGTTCCTTGCCGGTCACGTAGCTCTTCAGGCTGTTCCCGGCCTCCAGCCAGGCGGCGAGCACGTACGGCTTGAACGCCGACGCCGCCTGCTTGCGCGCCTGGAACGCCTCGTTGAACTGGTCAGGGTGCTTGCCCAGGTAGTTGTTGCCGCCGTAGAAGGCGATCACGCGGCCGTTGGTCGGGTCGACGGCGGCGAGGCCGGTGTGGACCTCCTTGGGCAGTCCGGCCGTCGTCTGGGTGACGGCGGTCCGCGCGACCTTCATGAGGTTTCTGTCGAAGGTGGTGTAGATCTTGTAGCCACCGGTCTCGATCTCGGAGCGCGGCAGGCCCTTGGCCTCCAGCTCCTTGAGCGCCTCGGTCAGCATGTAGCCGCGCAGCCCGCCGAACGACTCGTTGTCCTTGCGCGGTTCGGGCTTGGGGAACTTCAGCGTCGAGGGGTAGTTCCCGTAGGCCTTCGGGTCGACCTCGGCCATCTGCTTGAGGACGTAGTTGAACCGGAACCGCGTGCCGGAGTAGTTCTTCTTCTCCTCGGCGAGGTCGAACTGGCCCGGTTGCTGGATGCGGCCGGCGAGGTAGGCGCCCTCGGCCGGGGTCAGCTTCTTGGCGCTGTGGCCGAAGAACTCCACCGCCGCCGCCTCGATGCCGTAGGTGTTGCGGCCGAAGGGAACGATGTTGAGGTAGTACTCCAGGACCTTGTCCTTGGACCATTCCTTGTCGAGCTTGACGGCGATGAAGATCTCCTTGATCTTCCGCTTGATCGTCCGCTCGTTGCTGAGGCCCTTGAAGTAGCCCCGGGCCATCTGCTGGGTGATCGTGGAAGCGCCCTGGACCTGCGTCCCGGTCGCGGTGCTCCACGCCGAGCGCACGATGCCCGAGAGCGAGATGCCCGCGTCGCTGTAGAAGGTCTTGTTCTCGGCGGCGACCACGGCGTCGCGGACGTACTTCGGCACGTCGTTGAGCGGGACGGCCCGGCGCTGCGTGCCGAGCCTCGCGATCTGCTTTCCGTCGGAGTAGTAGAAGACGCTGCCCTGGGCGACGGCCTGGTCCTGGGCCTCCTTGTCGGTCGGGAGGTCGGTGTTGGCGTAGGCGACGGCGATCATGCCGAACACGCCCGCGGCCAGCACGGCGAACCCGACCATCACGATCTTCCAGTTGGGGAGGAAGCGCCGCCAGCCCGTGCGGCGGCGCGGCGGCTCGTCGTCGCCCTTCGACCGCCGCCTGCCCGGACCGCCCGACCCGTCGCCGGGACCACGCCCGCCCGGTCCGTCCCCGGGGCCACGTCCGCCCGGCCCGCCAGGGCCCGCGGGCGGAGGGCCGCTTCTGCCTCTGCGGCTCGGGCCGCCCAAGTCACGGCTGACCACCGTGTCGGCGCTCTCCCGGCGGGGGGCCGGCTGGGGACGCGACGGGACCTGGCCCATCGACTGGGTGTCCTCGAAGGCGGCCTCCGGCCGGCGCCGGGCGTCGGCGGGACGCGGCTCGGCGCCCCGCGGCCTCGGCCGTCCCTGCGGGCGGGAGTCCGCGGCGCGCGGGTCGCCCATGGCGGGACGGGGGCGTGGGTCGCCGGGCCGTGCCGGAGCGGTGCGGCCGGACGGCGTCCCCCACTGCCCGTCGTCGTCGGACGGGGCGGGACGCCGGGGCATGTGCTCCGGGGCCGATGCGGAAGGCGGTGCCGGGTATCCGCCGGTGGGCGCGCCCCCTTCGGGCGAGCGACGGCGCCGCCCGGGACGAGCCGATCCGCCGGGGCCCTCACCCGAGGTGGGCCGGTCGGACGGCTCGGGGCCATAGCTGCTGTAACTCACGCGTCCTCGTTGGGTCATCTGGCGATCTGGAGGGTTCTTCGACGTCCGTGCGCGACGGCGCGCGGGAGGGCGTGCCGTCCCGGGCGGGAAGCCGACCACGGCCTAGGTCTCGGGGATCCGCCCGTCCACGCCGGAGCCGCCTGGTGGCCCGCCGTTGCCTAGGACGAAGGAAACCGTCAGGTGATTCCATGAACAACCTTGGCAGACCTCGACAACGTAGACCCGGAATTCCTCGTATTCATGGGCCATCTGAACAAGGTCTGACGTGGCTTTTACACGTCCTGTGCCACGACCTAGCTGGTCGCCGTACACATATGTGACATGGGTCACGTTCCGGTGCTCGCAGATGGGGCAGACGCGTTTCGTGGGCTCCCCGTGGTACCGCGCGGCGCGCAGGAGGTACGGATGAGCGTCGCAGACATCACGCCTGGTCATGCGACCGGAGCGCAGCGACTGGAGGGTCGCTCGCTTCGCGAGGCCGTAATCAACGACCCCTCGCTGTGACCACATGAGCGTCAGACTACGACTTTTTTCACTATTCCGCCCATCTGGTTGACGGTTTGCTCGATTGCAGACTATGCCAGCCAGACGTATCCTCAGGATGTATCGAGTCGATACATCAGCAAGACACATCGGTGCGAGAGGGGGCGGTTCCAGTGGCGATCGGCAGAGGCGGGGTCCTGGAACTGGCCGTTCTCGGCTCGCTTCACGAAACACCCTTGCATGGCTATGAGCTGCGCAAACGGCTCAACGCCCTGCTCGGTATGTTCCGGGCGTTCTCCTACGGTTCTCTCTATCCGTGCCTGCGGCAGCTCCTGGCCGCGGGGCTCATCGCGGAGGAGCCGCCGGACGGGCACGCCTCCGGCCCGGCGGCTCAGGCCACGCGGGAGACGACTTCTCCGCTCGCCGGCCGCCGGTCGAAGATCGTGTACAAGCTCACCGCCGAAGGCAAGGAGCGCCTGCAGGAGTTGCTCACCCAGGCGGGCCCCTCCTCCTGGGAGGACGAGAGCTTCGGTGTCCACTTCGCCTTCTTCCGCCACACCGAGGCGGAGGTACGGCTGCGCATCCTCGAAGGGCGCAGGAGCCGCCTGGAGGAACGGTTGGAGGGGGTTCGCACGGCCCTGGCCCGCACGCGCGAGCGGCTCGACAGCTACACGCTGGAGCTGCAGCGCCACGGCCTGGAGTCCGTCGAACGCGAGGTCCGCTGGCTCAACGAGCTGATCGATACCGAACGGGCGCAGGCCGTCCGGGCGAAAGAGAACAGGGCACAGGCACCGGACGCCGGGCCCGTTCCCGATAAGACGAATGAGTAAAGGAGCGAGTGCGATGGGTTCCGTGCGCGTAGCCATCGTCGGTGTCGGTAACTGTGCCGCGGCGCTGGTGCAAGGGGTGCATTTCTATAGGGACGCCGATCCGGCCACCCGGGTACCGGGCCTGATGCACGTCCGGTTCGGCGACTACCACGTGGGCGACGTCGAGTTCGTCGCCGCATTCGACGTCGACGCCAAGAAGGTCGGCCGCGACCTCTCCGAGGCCATCGTCGCCTCGGAGAACAACACGATCAAGATCTGCGACGTGCCGCCCACCGGCGTCACCGTGCAGCGGGGCCCGACCTACGACGGGCTCGGAGAGTACTACCTCCAGATGATCGAGGAGTCCGACGAGTCGCCGGTCGACGTGGTCGCCGCGCTCAAGGAGTCCAAGGCCGACGTCCTGGTCTCCTACCTTCCCGTGGGCTCGGAGGAGGCCGACCGCTTCTACGCCCAGTGCGCCATCGACGCGGGCGTCGCCTTCGTCAACGCGCTCCCCGTCTTCATCGCCTCCGACCCGGTCTGGGCGCAGAAGTTCACCGACGCCGGGGTGCCCATCGTCGGCGACGACATCAAGTCCCAGGTCGGCGCGACCATCACCCACCGGGTCATGGCCAAGCTCTTCGAGGACCGCGGGGTCGAGCTGCTGCGCACCTACCAGCTCAACTTCGGCGGCAACATGGACTTCATGAACATGCTGGAGCGCCAGCGCCTCCAGTCCAAGAAGATCTCCAAGACGCAGTCCGTCACCTCGCAGATCCCGCACGAGATGGGCAAGGCCGACGTCCACATCGGCCCGTCCGACCACGTGCCGTGGCTCGACGACCGCAAGTGGGCCTATGTCCGCCTGGAGGGCAAGTCCTTCGGCGACACCCCGCTGAACCTGGAGTACAAGCTGGAGGTCTGGGACTCGCCGAACTCCGCGGGCGTCATCATCGACGCGATCCGCGCCGCGAAGATCGCCATGGACCGCGGCATCGGAGGCCCGATCCTCTCGGCGTCCTCCTACTTCATGAAGTCGCCGCCGGAGCAGTACTCCGACGACGAGGCCCGCGACGCCGTGGAGAAGTTCATCCGCGGCGAGATCGAGCGCTGACCGGCTCTCCTGGCGCCTTCGCCGCGCGCCGGCCCGTGACCCGCACGGCCTGACACGCGGCCCCGCCAAGCCCCGAAGCGCCCGGTTCCACGTGAAACCGGGCGCTTCACCATCTCCACCTCGGCGCCGCTCCAGCGCGGCGACCTGCGTGGAACCTCTGGCCGCCGGACGGTTTCTAGCGCGTGACCCTCGCGGCGGGCGGAAGGCCGGCCGGGTCGGCTTCGGGCCAGGTGGACGGGTCCGGGCCGAGGGCGGCGAGCAGGGGAACCTGCTCCGCGCACCACGGCGAGATGGCCAGCAACCCGCTCATGACGTCGTCGGCGAACTCCTTCCACGGCATCCAGCGGACGTCGCCGACCTCGTCCGGATTGGGCCGTGGCGCCTCGGTGACCAACACCCGGTAGACGGGGCACATCTCATGCTCGACCGTGCCGTCGCTCATCTCGGCGCGGTAGGCGAAGCCCGGCAGCACGAGCACGACGCTCGCCGCGGTGATCCCCAGCTCGTACGCCAGCCTGCGCGCCACGGCGTCCGCGGGCTTCTCCCCCGGCAGGGGATGGCCGCAGCAACTGTTGGTCCACACACCCGGCCAGGTGCGCTTGTGGGACGCCCGCCGGGTCAGCAGCACACGCCCCTCGCCGTCGAACACATAGCTGGAGAACGCCAGATGGAGCGGCGTGTCGGCTCCGTGCACGCTGCTCTTGGGCGCGGTGCCGATCGCCTCGCCCGCGGCGTCCACGAGGACGACATGTTCGTCATGGGTCACCTGATCGAGGTTACGTGGTGAGGACGGCCGGGCCTGCTCGGACGACTCGCCGCCGCCGCCAAACGTCGCAGAAGCCTCCGCCACAGGCATGCAAAACCCAACCCCGATACCCCAAGCATCCACCTGCCGAAACTCCACAGCACCACCCCCCCGGTCACTCCCGGTACACCAAGCCCTCCGCCGACCCGCCTCGGGTGAACAAATCCCCAACTCACCAACCCCCATTCAGCCGAGCCGAGCGTCTCCGCCGTGTCGACGCGCGGATCCCCCGGCCGACCGGGCGCGGACTCCGCGACGGCCTTAGCTCAGGAGAGAACGGGCCATAACGGCCCGCAACGAGGAGTCCGTAACGGCTCCGAGTCGAGGGAGCAGGGGACCTGACGACCTGCTCAGAGAACGGCGGTCCGTGATCGGGCTTGCCACCGATCCGTGACGGTCCGACCTCGGGGAACAGGGCCCATGACGGCCGTGGCGTGGGAGCGGAAGACAGGGTTGTCCGGTGCCGTTCCAATGACGGGGCGTGGTGGCATAACCGGGTGCTATGGCCGCTTTGGGATCATCGGCCCCTGAGGGGTATCGGGGATGTTCCCGATGTGGGCGCGGGGACGCGGCCATTAGGCTGACGCGCGTGTCATTCGTCTCCGACCTCCGTGCCGTCCTTCGAGGCCGGGACTTCCGACGTCTCTTCGCCACGCGGCTGGTCTCCCAGTTCTCCGACGGCGTCTTCCAGTTCGCCGTGGCCGGCTACGCCTTCTTCACGCCCGAGAAGCAGACGACCGCCGCCGAGGCCGCGGTGGCGATGGCCGTCCTGTTCCTGCCCTATTCGATCCTCGGCCCGTTCGCCGGGGTGTTCATCGACCGCTGGTCGCGCCGTCAGATCCTGGTGATCGCGCCCATCGTCCGCGGGACGCTGCTGGGCGTGGCGGCCGTGCTCGTCGCGGCCAAGGCCCCGGACTGGTGCTTCTACACGGCCGCGCTGGCGGTGCTGGGCGTCAACCGCTTCTTCCTCTCCGCGCTCAGCGCGTCCCTGCCGCATGTGGTGGACTCCGAGCGCCTGCTCGTCGCCAACGCCGTCACCCCGACCTCGGGCACGGTCGTCACGTTCATCGGCGCCGGAGCGGGTTACCTGCTGCGCCTGGCCTTCGGGGCCGGGCAGGGCGGGACGGCCCTGTTGCTGGTCAGCTCCGGGCTGATCTTCGGAATGAGCGCGTTCATCGCCGCGACCATGGCGAGGTCCCTGCTCGGGCCGTCGTTCGACCCGAGCCTGCCACAGGCGCGCGAGGCCCTGCGCAACGTGATCACCGGCCTCGTGGACGGCGTGCGGCACATCGTCCACATGCGGGCGCCCGCCGCCGCGCTCGGCAGCATGGCCGCTCACCGTTTCTTCTACGGCATGACCTTCGTCATGACCGTGATGCTGTACCGCTTCTACTTCACCACCGACGCCGAGGCCGGCCTGAGCCATCTCACCGGGGTGCTCGCCACCTCGGGCATCGGCTTCTTCATGGCCGCCGTGATCACCCCGTGGGCCACCGAGCGTTTCCGCCCGGAGTCCTGGATCCCGATCATGCTGGCCACGGCCGGCGTGCTCGGGCTGGTGCTGTGCCTGCCCTTCCGGCAGCTCGGCTTCCTGGTCGCGGGCTTCGTCCTCGGGGTGGCGGGCCAGAGCGTCAAGATCTGCACGGACACGATCGTGCAGCGCGACGTGGAGGACGCCTACCTCGGCCGGGTCTTCGCCATCTACGACATGCTCTTCAACGGCGTGTTCGTCATCGCCGCCGGCGTCGCGGCGCTGATGCTCCCCGCCAACGGCAAGTCCTACCCCGTCCTCGTGGTCGCCGCCATCGGCTACCTCCTCAGCGCCCTGGCCTACCGCCTGATCACCGCCCCCAGAACCCGCACCGCCCAAGAAGTCCCCCAGTAACCTCCGGCTCCCCACCGCACGTGACGGGATGGTCAGGCGGGGAGGGCGTGGGCGGCGGCGAGCATGGCCTGGGTGATCCTGGCCAGGTCGTCGGGCAGGGTGCCGTAGGGCGGCATCGTATATATGAGGTGTCCGAAGGGGCGGAGCCAGACGCCGTGCTCCATGACGATGTCCTGGACCTTGGCCACGTCGACGGGAGCGCGGGTCTCGATGACGCCGATCGCCCCGAGGACCCGGACGTCCTTCACCCCGGGAGCGCGGGCGGCCTCGGCGAGCCCCTCGGCCAGGCCGTCCTCGATACGGCCCACCTCGTGCCGCCAGGGCCGTTCGCCGAGCAGCGTCAGGGAGGCGTCGGCCACCGCGGCGGCCAGCGGGTTCCCCATGAAGGTGGGGCCGTGCATCAGCACGCCCACGCGCTCGGCGACCTCGGCCGTGCACAACGTGGCCGCCATCGTGAGATAGCCGCCGGTGAGCGCCTTGCCCACGCACATGATGTCGGGGGTGACGCCCGCGTGGTCGCAGCCGAACAGCTCGCCCGTGCGGCCGAAGCCGGTGGCGATCTCGTCGGCGATCAGCAGCAGGCCGTGCGCGTCGGCCAGCTCGCGCAGCCGCCTCAGATAGGCGGGGTGGTAGAAACGCATGCCCCCGGCCCCCTGGACGACGGGCTCGACGATCACGGCGGCCAGCTCGCCGGCGTGCCGCGCCACCAGCTCGTCCAGATGCCGGAGGTATGCCTCGTCGACCGGCCACGCGCCGCCGCCGGCCCCCTCGTCAGGGCTCTGGCCTGAGGAGCCGAGGGGACGGCCGTAGCCACCCGGCGGGCGGTCGGCGAAGACGTGCCGCGGCAGCACGCCGGTGAACATGTGGTGCATGCCGTTGACCGGGTCGCACACGGCCATGGCGCCGAACGTGTCGCCGTGGTAGCCGCCCCGGACGGTGAGCAGGCGGCTCCGGCCCGTCGCCTGGACGGCCATCTTTATCGCCACCTCGACCGCCACCGAGCCGGAGTCGGCGAGGAAGACGCGCTCCATGCCGGTCATGGCGGCCAGGCGGCGCGCGACCCGCACGGCCGGCTCGTGGGTGAGCCCGCCGAACATGACGTGGGCCATGGTCCCGACCTGGTCGCGGACGGCGGCGTTCAGGCGCGGGTGGTTGTGGCCGTGAATGGCCGCCCACCAGGACGACATGCCGTCGATCACCTCACGACCGTCCGACAGCCGCAGCCGCACCCCCTCGGCCCCGGCCACCGGATGGGCGGGCGTGGCAGGGGCGGCGGGGGCGTAGGGATGCCACAGGTGCCTGCGGTCGAGCTCACGTATCGTTTCGGCGTCCACGCGGGAAACCATAGCCGGGCGCGCTCAGGCCGTTCCGGACCTCACCCGCGCCTGTGGACGACCCGCCGAATCCGCGCCCGCCCTGTGGACAACCCGCCGCCACGACGAAGGCGGGCGAGGCGTCACCCGGTCAGGCCCTGCTCCCGCGCCCATTCCAGCAGGGCCTCGCGGGCGGCGTCCTTGCCCAGCACGCCCTTGTCCAGGCGCAGGTCCAGCAGGAACTTCCACGCCTTGCCGACGACGGGCCCCGGACCGATGCCGAGGGCCTCCTGGATCTCGTTGCCGTCGAGCTCCGGCCGCATCTTGGCCAGCTCCTCCTCGTCGGCGAGGCGGGCGATGCGCTGCTCCAGCTCGTCGTAGGTGCGCGAGAGGGCCTGGGCCTTGCGCCGGTTCCTGGTGGTGCAGTCGGCGCGGGTCAGCTTGTGCAGGCGGTCGAGCAGGTGCCCGCCGTCGCGGACGTACCGGCGCACGGCCGAATCGGTCCACTCGCCGGTGCCGTAGCCGTGGAAGCGCAGGTGCAGCTCGACCAGGCGGGCGACGTCGGACACGACGTCCTTGGGGAAGCGCAGCTCGGTCAGCCGCTTCTTGGCCATCTGGGCCCCGACCACCTCGTGGTGGTGGAAGGAGACCCGGCCCCCCTCCTCGTACCGGCGTGTCTTGGGCTTGCCGATGTCGTGCAGCAGCGCCGCCCAGCGCAGCACGCGGTCGGGTCCTGCGGCCTCCTGGGCGATGGCCTGCTCGAGGACGATCAGCGAGTGCTCGTAGACGTCCTTGTGCCGGTGGTGCTCGTCGATCTCCAGGCGGAGCTTGGGCAGCTCGGGCAGCACGTGGGCGGCGAGACCGGTGTCGACGAGCAGGCCGAGGCCCTCGCGCGGCCCGGCGCCGCAGATCATCTTGTCCAGCTCGTCGCGGATGCGTTCCGCGGAGACGATCTCGATGCGCCCGGCCATCGCCGTCATGGCCGCGACCGCGGCGGGGTCGACGGTGAAGCCGAGCTGGGAGGCGAAGCGCGCCGCGCGCAGCATGCGCAGCGGATCGTCCTCGAACGACTGCTCGGGGGTGCCGGGCGTGCGCAGCACCTTGGCGTCGAGGTCGGCCAGCCCGCCGTACGGGTCGACGAACTCATGGCCGGGAAGCCGCACGGCCATCGCGTTCACGGCGAAGTCGCGGCGCGCGAGGTCGGATTCCAGGGTGTCCCCGTAGACGACCTCGGGCTTCCTGGACTTGGCGTCGTACGCCTCGCTGCGGTAGGTGGTGATCTCCAGCAGCCAGCCGCCCTTGCGCACGCCGACGGTGCCGAAGTCGATGCCGATGGTCCAGATGGAGTCGGCCCAGCCGCCGACGATCTCCAGCACCCTCTCGGGACGCGCGTCGGTGGTCAGGTCGAGGTCGTTGCCGATGCGGCCGAGGAAGACGTCACGGACCGACCCGCCGACCACGGCGAGCTCGTGCCCGTGCCCGGCGAACAACGCGCCGAGCTCATCGGCGATCGGGGCGATTCGCCGGAACAGGTCGATCACGGCCCTCTGCTGACTAACGCTCAGATTTGAGACGGACAAGCTGGGTAGGTCCTTCGGTTACGAAACAGAATCTCCGCGCTGGCCCTGGTGTGACCCGCCGGGGACGAAAACCAAGCGATCACCAGGTGACGGTCGGTCGCGGATCTGTCGGGGGCACCCGGACATGACAAGGAGCACGAGAGATGAAAGACGCCCTCGCGATCCACCGCTGGCTCCTGTCCCACCAGATCCACCATGAGATCGTACGGCTTCCGCGCGCGTTGACGTGCGTCGACGATCTCCCGGACATCCTCAGGGCGGACCCTTCCGCGTGCATCCGGGTCACGGTCTTCGAGGTCACGACCCGCAGTTCCCGCGCGCCGGTCGCCGTGGTGACCACGGTCGCCCGGCCGCCGCGGCCGGGCGCCGTCGGCGCGGTCCTCGGCGCCAGAAGGGTACGTCCCGCGCCCGCGTTCCTGGTCAATTCGGCCACCGACTACGCGGCCACATCGGTGTCGCCGCTCCTTCTTCCGGAAGATTTGACCGTGCTGATCGACGAGTGCCTGACCGAGCGGGAGACGCCCGACAGGCTCGTCTACACGGCCACCGGGGAGCGGCGTACGGCGCTGCGCCTGCGCGTCCTGGACCTGCTCGGACTCATGCGCGGCAGGTACGCCGACCTCCAGGGGTCCCGCCATCGGACGGTGCGGGTGCCCGGGGCCCGCGAGCCCCGCCCGGTGATGGGGCTGCCGAGGTGCGACTCGCCGCCCGCCCTGCTTTAGGCCATACCATTCAGGGCGTGCGCCGAACTCCACCCCTGGCCGGCACGTGACCCGCGGAGCCGCCCTGATCTCCGTCCTGACCGCCGCCTTCCTCCTCGTCCCGGCGGCGGTCGCCGGTGCCGCGCGCACGACGGAGACACAGGCGGAGCCGGCGACGATCGCCGCCAAGAGCCGTCAGGACGCGCAGATCGTGGTGAGCTCCATCACCCCGCAGGTGCCGCGTGACCCGTCCACCCCGGTCAAGATCTCCGGCACCGTGACGAACACGAGCTCCGCGCCGATGTCGTGGGTCTCCGTCCACCTGCGCTTCTCGCGCCAGCCCTTCGCCGACCGCGCGTCGATGCAGGCGTTCGCCGACGGCGGCCAGATCCTCGACTCGATCCGGCGCAGCGTGCCGGTGACCCAGCTCCCGCCCTCGGGCAAGGTGCCGTGGGAGTTCACGGTGACCCCCGCCGAGCTGCAGATGTTCCGCTTCGGCGTCTACCCGATCACGGTCGTGCTGGCGAACGGCGCGGGCCAGCAGATCGCCGCGCAGCGCGGCTTCCTGCCGTACGCGCCGGGCGACCAGAACGTCGTCCGCACCAAGATCGCCTGGGCGCTGCCCGTCGTCGACCAGCCGCACCGCGGCGACGACGCCACCTTCGTGGACGAGGGCCTGAAGCAGGCGCTCGCCGACAACGGCCGCCTCGGCAAGATCCTCAAGATCGCCGAGACGCCGGCCAAGGGGGTCACCTGGTTCGTCGACCCCGCCCTGCTCGACGACGCCCGCGCCATGTCGCAGGGCTACTCCCTGATGAGTCCCAAGGCCACGGCCAAGTCCCTGGCCGAGGGCACGGCCACGTCCAAGAAGCCGGCCGACCAGAACGCGGCGCAGTGGCTGCGGCGCCTCCGCGCGGCCCTGACCGACGTCCCCGTCTCGGCCACCCCGTACGCCGATCCGGACGTGGCGGCCGTCAGCCACCAGGGGCTCGACTCGATCACCCGCACGGCCCTGGACACGGGCACCGCCGTCGCCACCGAGCTGCTCGGCAAGGACGTCACCACCGGCGTGAACTGGCCGGTCGGCGGCGTCATCGACCACGACGGCCTGGACGCCCTGTCGGTCGGCGACGTCCGCACCGTCCTGCTGTCGTCGGCGGCGCTCCCGCCGAACCCGCCGGTCGCCCACACCCCCGACGCGGCGGCCACTCTGGAGACCGTGGACGGCACGGTCGGCGTCGTCATGGCCGACGACGTGCTGAGCCGGCTCCTCACGGCCAACCCCGCCGACGCCGGCGGTCCGGCCCTGCTCACGCAGCGTTTCCTCGCCGAGACCGTCATGATCGGGGCCGAGCGGCCGCAGGAGGCCCGCACGGTCGTCGCCGCGCCGCCCCGGCGCTGGAACCCCGACCCCGCCCTGGTCACGAGCCTGCTCAAGGCCGTCGGCTCCGCCCCGTGGCTGAAGCCGGTCACGCTCGACTCGGTCAAGCCGGCCAAGGTCGCGCTCCCCCGCGCCGATCTCGCCTACACCGACAAGGACAGGCAGGCCGAGCTCGGCAAGCCCTACCTCTCCGGCGTCAGGAAGCTGAGCAGGCGCGCCGACCTGACGGCCGTCGTCACCGGCGACCGGCGGCGGGTCTTCGACACGGCGCTGCTGCGGCTCGCCTCGGCGGCCTGGCGCGGCCACACCGGCGAGGCCGCGCCGCTGGTCAAGCAGGTCGACGCGGCGGTGACCACGCGCACGAACGCCATCTCGGTGACCACCGGCGAGCAGGAACGCATGCTGGCGGGCAAGAACGGCGTCGTGCCGATCAGCATCCGCAACGACCTCCCCGACCAGGAGGTCACCGTCGGCGTGAAGATCACCTCGGGGGACCGCAAGCTGCTCACCATCGGCTCCTACGAGTCCCCGGTGACGATCAGCCCCGGCAAGACGCGCCCCATCGACATCCCCCTGATCGCCAACGGCGGCGGCCAGGCGACCATCAAGGTCCAGCTCACCAGCGAGAACGGCGTGCGCTACGGCGCGCCCGTCGCGGTCACCGTTCGCACGACCGGCTACACCGGCATCGCCCTGGTGATCGTCGGCGCCGCCCTGGCCGTCATGCTGGCCGCCGTCACATTGCGCTTCGTGCGCCGGCGGCAGGCCCGGCGCCCGTCCGGCCGGCGCAGAGGCGCGGGCCCGCCGCCCGAGGCCGTCCCCGAACCCGTCCGGCCGGAAGCCGCCCAGCACCGAGAGGGGCCCGCATGAGCCGCGTGTTGCGCGCGAGCGCGATCATGGCCGCCGGCACGATGGTCTCCCGGGTGACCGGTTTCGTCCGGACGGCCGTGCTCGCCTCCACCATCGGCGTGCTGGCCCTGGGCGACGCCTACAACGTGGCGTTCATGATCCCGATGATGCTGTTCGACTTCCTCATCGGGGGCGTCCTCAGCAGCGTCGTGGTCCCGATGATCGTCCGGGCCCAGAAGAGCGACGCCGACGGCGGGCGGGCGTACGAGCAGCGGCTGATGACCGTCGCCACCCTCGCGCTGATCGTGATCGCCGCGCTCGGCGTGCTGTTCGCCCCGCTGCTGGTGGACGTCATCACCACCGACCTGGACCCGGTGAAGACCCACGTCACGGTCACGCTGACGCGGTACATCCTCCCCCAGATCGCGTTCTTCGGCATCGGGGCGATCGCCGGCGCCATCCTCAACACCCGCGACCGGTTCGGGGCGCCGATGTGGGCGCCGGTGCTCAACAACATCGTGGTCATCGCGGTCGGCGTCGCCTACCACGTCGTGAGCGGCGCGGGCGCGAACATCCGTGAGGTGACCTCCTCCGACCTCGCCCTGCTCGGCCTCGGCACCACCGCGGGCATCGTCGCCCAGTCGATCATCCTCATCATCGCCGTGCACCGGGTGGGGTTCCGGTTCGTGCCGCGGTTCGACCTGCGCAACGCCCGGCTGGGCGAGATCGGCAGGATGGGCGCCTGGACGCTGGCGTTCGTGGCGTTCAACCAGATCGGCCTCACCATCACGACCAACCTCGCCACCGGCGCCACCGCCAAGGCGGGCGCCGCGCACGTCGCCGGCATCGCCTCCTACAGCTACGCCTACCAGTTCTTCCAGCTCCCGTACGGCATCATCGCCGTCTCGGTGATCACGGCGATGCTGCCCCGCATGAGCCGGTACGCCCACGAAGGGCAGTTCGGCGCCATCCGGCAGGAGTTCGTGTCCGGGGTCCGGCTCGTCTCGGCGGCCATCGTGCCCGCGGGCCTGATGCTCATGGTGCTCGGCCCTGCAGTGGCCGTGCTGGTCTTCGCGCACGGCAGCACGTCGGTGGACGACGCGCTGAACATCGGCACCGTGCTGCAGGTGTTCGGGCTCGCGCTGGTGCCCTTCTCGATCTACCAGTTGCTGCTGCGGGTGTTCTACAGCTTCGGCGACACCAGGAGCCCCGCGCTGATCGCCCTGGGCAACGTCGTCGTGAACGCCTCGGTGGGGTTCGTCCTCTATCTCACGCTGCCGCCGCACCTCATCGTCATGGGGCTCGCGCTGTCGTTCACGCTCGCCTACGTCCTCGGCGGGGTGGTGGCCTGGCGGCTGGCGGCGGCCAAGGTCGTGGGCGGGCTCGGCGGCAGGGACGTCGGCGTGGCCCTGTCGCGCATGTACCTGGCCTCGATCCCGGCGGCGGCCCTCGCGCTGGCCGTCCTGTGGGCCACCAAGCAGTTCGCGGGCATCACGCCCCTGAGCTCGGCGATCATGCTGGCGGTCGGCGGCGGCGCGGGGGCGCTGATCTACCTGTTCACCTCGCAGCGGATGCGCATCGCCGAGATCACTTCGATCATTGGACTTGTGGCCGGCCGGGTAGGCCGCTAGGCATAGGAACCTGGAAAGTCCGGTTCGCCCTTGTTCCAAGGGCAACACGGGCGGGACCCGCTCCGGACTACCATGGTGCCGGTGCGCGGTGGAGACCCGGGCACGGGCCGGCTACAGGGAGCAGGAGGGGCGTGGGGGTTTTCGCACGGACATCACCCACGGCCGAGGAGAGGAACGCCGTATGAGCGCCCCTGCCGTGGAGCCCGGCGGCCGACTGGCCGACCGGTTCCGCCTGGAGGACCGTGTCAACGAGTCCGGTGGCGCCACCTTGTGGAAGGCCATCGACGAGGTGCTGGCGCGGCCCGTCTGCGTCCTCACGCTCGCCGAGGACTTCGAGCGCGTCGCCGAGGTCGTGACCGCGGCCCGGGGCGCCAGCCGTCTCACCGACCCCCGTCTCACCCAGGTCTTCGACGCCGCGGAGGAGGACGGCCAGGCGTACGTCGTGAGCGAGTGGGTCACCGGCGAGACGCTCACCGACATGGTCTCCGGCGGCCCCATGGCGCCCGAGCGCGCGGCGGCGCTGGTGGCGGAGGCCGCCGAGGCCGTCGCCCACGCCCACCAGGCCGGCCTCGCCCACCTGTGCCTCACCCCCGACCGCCTGATCTGGACGGCCGGCAACACCGTCAAGCTGCTCGGCCTGGCCGTGGACGCCTCGCTCGCCGCGATCGAGAGCGAGGACCCCGCGCGCGAGGACGCCGAGGGGCTCGGCCGGCTGCTCTACACCGCGCTGACCGGCCACTGGCCCGGCCAGGGCGACGTCGGCCTGCCGCCCGCCCCGCTCGACGACGGCAAGGTGTGCACGCCGCGCCAGGTCACGGCCGGCGTGCCCGGGTTCCTGGACGCCATCACCTGCCGCGCCCTGCTGCAGGAGCCGCGCCGGGGCCTGCCCGCGCTCACCACCCCCGCCGAGGTGGCCGAGGCCCTCGCCGAGGTCCCGCGCCCCGCGCCGGTGCCGGTCGCGGCGATGCCGCCGGCCGTCGGGCTGCGCGCGGAGGCCCCCGACGACCTCGACCAGGGCAGGCCGGTCCGTCAGCACGAGCCGTTCCATCCGCCGGCGCAGCCTCCGCCGTCCGGGTCCCGCGGCGTGGCGGGACGGGTCCTGGTGACCGTGGTGATCCTCCTGGTGATCGCCGCGGTGGGCATCGGCGCGTGGATGCTCGGCCAGAGCCTCGGCAAGCAGGCGCCGGAGGCCAAGCCGTCGGTGACGGCCTCCCAGGCCCCCGCGGCGAAGATCGTCGCGGTGAAGCCCGCGAGCGCCACCGGCTTCGACCCCCTCGGAGACGACCTCACCGAGCATCCCGAGCTCGCCAACCTCGCGATCGACGGCAAGGCGTCCACCGAGTGGCACACGCTGAGCTATTCGAGCCCTGAGCTCGGGCGCCTGAAGGAGGGCGTCGGCCTGCTGCTGGACATGGGCAAGGCGACGCCCGTGTCGGACGTCGTGGTGTCGCTGGGCGACGCGCCGGGCGCCGGCATCCAGCTGAAGGTGGGCGACAGCCCGGAGCTGCGGGCGCTGAGGACGGCCGCCAAGCAGGAGAACGTCTCCGGCACGGTGACCCTGACACCGGAGAAGGCGACCACTGGTCGGTACGTTTTGATCTGGTTTACGCGCCTTCCAGCCTTCGGGCCGAAGTTTCGTGGCACCATCTATGAGGTAGTGGTGAACTCTCCCGGATCGGCCTAACAGGACACGCGTTGTGAACCTTCCCCCCGATAGCCCACCGGCGGCACAGCAGGCCGCAGGGTCCGCGTCGTCCGACGCCGACCTGCTGACCCGCCATATCGGCGGTGATCCACACGCATTCAGCGAGATCGTCCGCCGCCACCGAGACCGCATGTGGGCCGTGGCCCTGCGCACTCTCGGTGACCCGGACGAGGCGGCCGACGCCGTGCAGGACGCCTTCGTCTCCGCCTACCGCAAGGCCGAGAGCTTCCGCGGCGAGGCGGCGGTCACCACCTGGCTGCACCGCATCGTCGTCAACGCCTGCCTCGACCGCATGCGCCGCAAGTCGATCCGCCCGGTCGCCGACGACGAGCTCGTCGAGGCCGCCGAGCGGGACACCCCGATCCCCGACCACACGGGCGACCGCGACGTGTCCATGGAGGTCACGGCGGCGCTGAAGCTCCTGCCCGCCGACCAGCGGGCCGCCCTGGTGCTCGTCGACATGATGGGCTACTCCGTGGAGGACGCCGCCCAGGTGCTCGACGTGCCGACCGGCACCATCAAGAGCCGCTGCGCGCGGGGCCGCGCCAAACTTGCCCCGATTCTTTCGCATCTGCGGAACCGTTCCGACCTAACTCGCGTCTCATCCGCGAAGGGAGCAGAACTTCGTGACGGGTGATACGCACTACGACTTCGAGGTCCTCGCCGAACTGGCAGAGGGTCTCCTCGACGTCGACACAGCCGCGCGGGTCCGCGAGCATCTCGCGGTATGCGACCCCTGCGGGGAGAGCCTCGCCGAGCTGGCCGCGGTCCGCGAGTTGCTCGCGGCCATGCCGGTGCCGGCGATGCCCATGGGTGTGGCGCTTCGCATCGACAAGGCCCTGAACGCCGAGGCGGAGTCCCGGCGGGAAGGCGGCCTGAAGCTCGACGAGGCGCCCGACTGGGACCGCATCATGGCGGGTTCCCCCTGGGAGACCCCTGCGGCGCCGCCCGAGGTGGCGCCCGCGGCCGTGGAGAGCACCGAAGAGGTCGTCCCGCTCGGCGTCGTCGCCGACGACGGCACGATCGTCCCGGCCAGGCGCAGGCGCGCGTCCCGGCGGCGTCCGTGGGCCATGCCCGTGGCGGCCAGCGTCGCCGCCGCCGTCGTGATCGGAGGGGCGGGGCTGACCTCCAGCCTGCTGTCCGCCTCCGGTGGCGAGCGAGGGTCGGGCGGCTCGACCGTCGCCCTGCCGGAGCCGACGGCCCAGACGCCCACCAGGCAGGCGACCAGAGGAGTGACCGGCCCGGGCTCGACCAGCCCCGGTTCGACCCAGCCGCGTGGCTACGTGGTCGGCAAGAGCGACTACAACTACTCCAGCAGCGTCCTGGACGGCCCGCTGGTCACGTACTTCGGCGCGACGGGACCGATCGTGGAGGGCTCGGCGTCCGCCGACCCCACCGTCGACCGCTGCGTGTCGAAGATCTCCGCGCGCGTGGGCAAGCGGCTCCACACCAAGCCGCCCACGCCCATCGGCGTCGACCAGGGGTTCTACGAGGGCAACGAGGCCACGGTCATGGCCTTCTGGAAGGACCGTTTCCGCAACGCCGTCTGGGTGTACGTCGTCAACGACGACTGCGCCAACGTGCGGCCGCCCGCGGTGAGCCGCTGGCAGTAGTACCGGTAACCAAGGGAAACCAAGGAATACAGGGCGCCCTGCCCGCCGACACGTGATCGAAGTCCCCCGGGGAAGTACCCTCGGGGGACTTCGTCGTGTCGGCGGGCGGTGCCTGGGGGGCCGGGAATGGCCGGCGCCTAGGATCTGTTGAGGCGACTGGCACCGACGACGAGGCGGCAACGACCGGCGGGTGCGGCGGCGCAGGGGTCCCGGACCTGCGGTCGAGCCAGTGACCATCCACGGGCAGGAGAGGCTGGAAGCGTGAGCGACGTCCGTAATGTCATCATCATCGGATCGGGGCCCGCCGGTTACACGGCTGCGGTCTACGCCGCGCGCGCGGACCTCAATCCGCTCGTGTTCGAGGGCTCGGTCACCGCGGGTGGCGCGCTCATGAACACCACGGATGTGGAGAACTACCCCGGCTTCCCCGACGGCATCCTGGGCCCGGAGCTGATGGACAACTTCCGCAAGCAGGCGGAGCGCTTCGGCGCCGAGCTCGTGGCCGACGACGTCGTCGAGGTCGACCTCACGCAGAGCCCCAAGGTGGTCAAGACCCACACCGACACCTACCTGGCCAGGACGGTGATCGTCGCGACCGGGTCCGGCTACCGCGAGCTCGGCCTGGAGAACGAGAAGCGGCTGTCCGGGCGCGGCGTCTCCTGGTGTGCCACCTGTGACGGCTTCTTCTTCCGCGACCAGGACATCGTGGTGGTCGGCGGTGGCGACACCGCGATGGAGGAGGCCACCTTCCTGAGCCGGTTCGCCCGCTCGGTGACGGTGATCCACCGCCGCGACTCGCTCCGCGCCAGCAAGATCATGCAGGACCGCGCGTTCGCCAACGAGAAGATCGGCTTCGTCTGGGACAGCGTGGTGACCGACGTGCTCGGCGACACCCGTGTCACCGGCGTGAAGGTGCAGAACCTCAGGACCGGTGAGGAGACCGAGCTCCCGGTGTCGGGCGTCTTCATCGCGATCGGGCACGACCCGCGCAGCGAGCTCTTCAAGGGCCAGCTCGACCTGGACGACGAGGGCTACGTCGTCGTGGACGCCCCCACCACCAAGACCAACATCGATGGCGTCTTCGCCGCCGGCGATGTCGTCGACCACACCTACCGCCAGGCGATCACGGCCGCGGGCACCGGCTGTTCTGCGTCGATCGACGCCGAGCGCTGGCTCGCCGACCACGCCACCGCACACAGTTAAGGGAGAGAACCTTGGGCGAGATCAAGTCCGTGACCGACGCCACGTTCGAGGCCGAAGTCCTCAAGAGCGACAAGCCGGTGCTCGTGGACTTCTGGGCCGAATGGTGCGGTCCGTGCCGCCAGGTCGCGCCGATCCTGCAGGAGATCGCGACCGAGCACGCCGACAAGCTCAGCATCGTCAAGATCAACATTGACGAGAATCCCGAGACTCCGCGGGACTACGGCGTACTCCAGATTCCGACCCTGAACGTCTACAAGGGTGGAGAGGTCGTGAAGCAGATCATCGGCGCCAAGCCGAAGGCCATGCTGCTCCGCGAGCTCGACGGCGTCATCTGACGCCCCTGCGGCCCGGTAAGAGCCGTACCACCGCTCTCTGAGCGGCACCCACTCAGGAGCCCTCCGTGCCAGACGGCGCGGGGGGCTCTGCGTATGTCCGGATGTCCGCGACGAAGGGCTGAGATCCCCTCAGACCGGGCGAAGGGCGCGTTCCGGGGTCATGGAGCCCAGGAGCCGTTCCAGGGCCACCTCGACGTCCTCACGCCATGAGGCGGCGGTCTTCAGCTCCAGCCGCAGGCGGGGAAAGCGCAAATGCGGCCTGACGGTCTTGAAACCCACCGCGAGCAGGTATTCGGCGGGGAGAACGCAGCCCGGCTGTTCCCATTTCAGGTCGCCGAACGCCTCGATCGCCCGCACGCCGCGCCGCGTGAGGTCTTTGGCCACGCCCTGGATCAGCATGCGGCCGAGGCCGCCGCCGGAGAACTCGGGCACGATGTGGGCGGTCATCAACAGGACGGCGTCGGCGCTCACCGGCGAGGTGGGGAAGGCGACGGAGCGCGGCACGTACAACGGGGGCGCGTACAGGACGAATCCGGCGGAAACCCCGTCGACGTAGCAGATCTTTCCGCAGCTTCCCCATTCGAGCAGGGTGGCGGAGATCCACGCCTCCTTTTCCAGTCCGGGGTCGCCGGCGAGTTGGGCGCGTTCTCCGCTCACGGGGTCGAGTTCCCAGAAGACGCAGCGCCGGCAGCGACGCGGCAGATCGTCGAGATTGTCGAGTGTGATGTTCACGAGCCGGCGCGACACCTCAGGACCCCCAATCCTTGCGAGACGAGCGCGAGTCATGGCGGAAAAGCCCATGAATTACGGCGTCTCCAGTCTGGCATGGTAGCCGAGTGAAAGCGGAATACGGCGATCTCGCCCTCCGACCCGCATGACCGGCCGCCGCGCCCCGCGATGAAGCGGGTAATTTGTACGCTTCGCGGCAGATGTCCGCTTAGTGGGGCAAATTCATGGGACACGACGGGCCGCTGCCGTACCCTGGTGTCTCCGGCGGGAAACCTGGCCGGCGACAACGAGGAGGTGGACCGTGACGCAAGAGCAGGATCACGGTCGGAGCACGGCGGCCCACGGGTCGCGCATCGACGCCTACATCGACCGGTACGCCGCACGCGCGGCCGGGATGGTGGCCTCCGAGGTCCGAGCTCTTTTCGCCGTCGCGTCGAGGCCCGAGGTGGTCTCGCTGGCCGGCGGCATGCCGTACGTCACGGCCCTCCCCCTCGACAGCGTCGGCGAGCTCGTCGCCGACCTCGTGGCACGGCGCGGCACGGTCGCGCTCCAGTACGGCTCCGGCCAGGGCGACGCGCACCTGCGCGAGCAGATCTGCGAGGTCATGCGCCTGGAGGGCATCGAGGCGGGCGCGGACGACGTCGTCGTCACCGTCGGCTCCCAGCAGGCGCTCGACCTGATCACCCGCATCTTCATCGACCCGGGCGACGTGATCCTTGCCGAGGGCCCGTCCTACGTCGGCGCGCTCGGCACGTTCGCGGCCTACGAGGCGTCCGTTCTCCACGTCGCCATGGACGACCACGGGCTCGTCCCCGAGGCGCTCGCCGAGACGATCGCCTCGCTGGCGCGCCAGGGCCGCCGCATCAAGTTCCTCTACACCATCCCGAACTTCCAGAACCCCGCCGGCGTCACGCTCAGCGTGGCCCGCCGCCGCCAGGTGCTGGAGATCTGCCGCCGGGCCGGCGTGCTCGTCGTGGAGGACAACCCTTACGGGCTCCTCGGCTTCGACGGCGAGCCGATGCGGGCGTTACGAGCGGACGACCCGGAAGGGGTCGTGTACCTGGGGTCGTTCTCCAAGACGCTCGCGCCGGGCTTCCGGGTCGGCTGGGCGCTCGCCCCGCACGCCGTCAGGGACAAGCTGGTGCTGGCGATGGAGTCGGCCGTGCTGTCGCACTCCAGCTTCTCCCAGCTCGCCGTCGGGCAGTACCTGGCCACCCAGCCATGGCGTGAGCAGATCAAGACGTTCCGCGAGCTGTACCGCGAGCGCCGTGACACCATGCTCACCGCGCTGGAGGCGCTCATGCCGTCCGGGTGCTCCTGGACCCGCCCCGCGGGCGGGTTCTTCGTGTGGATGACGCTCCCCGAGGGGCTGGACTCCAAGGCCATCCTGCCGCGGGCGGTCGCCGAGCGGGTGGCGTTCGTGCCCGGCACCGGCTTCTACGCCGACGGGTCCGGCGCCCGCAACATGCGCCTGTCGTACTGCTACCCCGAGCCGCACCGCATCCGCGAGGGCGTGCGGCGCCTGGCGGGCGTGATCGAGCAGGAACTGGTGATCCGCGACACGTTCGGCACCGGCTCGGCGCCCACGCACGCCGGGGTCGACACCCCCGGGCCCGACGTAGCCTGAAGTCGACGCGCGGCGCCCCTCCTGCCGGCGGGGCGCCGCGGCACGTCCTCCGGTCCTCTCGTCTGAGGACCGGTCTGTCTCATCTGCGGAAACGAGAAAGGTGCTCGATGAGCGATCTCGGCCATGTGCTGGTGCTGGCGGGCGGGTTGTCCTACGAGCGCGAGGTCTCGCTGCGCTCGGGCCGCCGGGTGAGCGAGGTGCTCCGCGCCGCCGGCATCGACGTCGAGACGCGCGACACCGACGCCTCCCTGGTGCCCTCCGTCCTCGCCGACCCGCCGGACGCGGTGTTCGTGACCCTGCACGGCGGCAGCGGAGAGGACGGCGCGATCCGCTCGGTGCTGGAGCTGCTCTCGGTCCCGTACGTGGGCGCGGCGCCGGACGCCTGCCGGATCGCCTTCGACAAGCCGACCGCCAAGACCGTCGTACGATCGGTCGGGGTGCGCACGCCCGAGGCGGTCGTCCTGCCCAAGGAGACCTTCCACGACCTCGGCGCCACGGCCGTGCTGGCCCGCATCATCGACCGCCTGGGGCTGCCGCTGTTCGTCAAGCCGTCGCGCGGCGGGTCGGCGCTCGGGGCGTCCATCGTCCGCAAGGCGGACGAGCTGCCGGCCGCGATGGTCGGCTGCTTCGCGTACGGGGACACCGCGCTGGTCGAGCGGTACATCGAGGGCGTGGAGGTCGCGGTGTCCGTCATCGACGCCGGCGACGGCCCCGCGGCGCTGCCGCCCGTCGAGATCGTCGCGGACGAGGGCGTGTACGACTACTCCGCCCGTTACACCGCCGGGCACACCGAGTTCTTCGCCCCCGCGCGGCTGCGCCCGGAGGTCGCCGAGGCGTGCGCCCAGATGGCGATCACCGCGCACACGGCCCTCGGCCTGCGCGACCTGTCACGCACCGACATCATCGTCGACGCCTCCGGTCAGCCCTACTTCCTGGAGGTCAACGTGGCGCCCGGCATGACGGAGACCTCGCTGCTGCCCATGGCGGCGGAGGCCGCCGGGCAGGATCTGTCGCAGATCTGCGCGTCCCTGCTGCGCGCCGCGGTCCGCCGCGCCGCCGCCTAGTGTCCCGGGGCGGGTCCTCGCATCCGCCCCCTCTGACGCCGACCCACGCGGCATAGCCTTGCGGCGTGATCGAAACCCTTTACCCCAAGAGCTTCGCCAGTGACAACCACGCGGGCGCGCATCCCTCCGTGGTGGCCGCCGCCGTCGCCGCCAACGAGGGGGACGCGCCCGCCTACGGGGACGACCGGTGGACGGACGTGCTCGCCGGGCAAATCCGTGCCGAGTTCGGGGACGCGGCCGCCAGCCTGGTCGTCCTGAACGGCACCGGGGCCAACATGCTCAGCCTCAGCCTCCTGCTGGGGCGGCGGTACGAGGCGGTCATCTGCCCGGACACCGCGCACATCGCCACGCACGAGACGGGCGCGGCCGAGCGTGTCCTCGGCGTCAAGCTGATCACGGTGCCGACGCCCGACGGGAAGCTCACGCCCGGGGACGTGACCGCCCGCCTGGGCGGGCGCGGCAACATCAGCGAGGTGCAGCCGAGCGTCGTCTCCATCTCACAGGTGACGGAGCTCGGCACCTGCTACACGCCGGACGAGGTCGCCGCGCTGGCCGACGCGGCGCACGCCCACGGCATGGCGCTGCACGTGGACGGCGCCCGCCTGGCCAACGCGGCCGCCTTCCTCGGGTGCTCGCTGCGCGAGCTGACGACCGACGCCGGCGTGGACGTGGTGAGCTTCGGCGCCAGCAAGAACGGCGCGATGGTCGGCGAGGCGGTGGTGGTGCTGCGCCGCGAACTCGCGCAGGCGGGTCCGTTCCTGCGTCGCCAGACGCTGCAGCTCGCCTCCAAGATGCGCTTCGTCTCGGCGCAGATCTCCGCGCTGCTCACCGACGGGCTCTGGCGCCGGAACGCCGATCAGGCCAACGCCATGGCCCGCCGGCTCGCCGACGGCGTGGCCGGCCTTACCGGGCTGGCGATCCGCTGGCCGGTCGAGTCGAACGCCGTCTTCGCCTCGCTGCCCATGGCGGCGGTCGACGAGCTGCGCGCCCGCTTCGCCTTCCACGTGTGGGACGAGAACACCGGCACCGTCCGCTGGATGA
Organism: Sphaerisporangium krabiense; assembly: GCF_014200435.1. Classification (NCBI taxonomy): domain Bacteria; kingdom Bacillati; phylum Actinomycetota; class Actinomycetes; order Streptosporangiales; family Streptosporangiaceae; genus Sphaerisporangium; species Sphaerisporangium krabiense. The sequence continues at coordinate 2,429,922 of NZ_JACHBR010000001.1, forward strand.
CCGCCTTCGACACCACGCCGGAGGACGTGGACACGTTCGTGGCGGCGATCCGCCAGGTGCTCAAGAGCTGACTCCGCTGGGGCGCGTGTTTCACGTGAAACGGCGCCCCAGGACGGCCCGCATCAGTCCTCCAGCGCCGCTCCGGGAGCCATGGCGCTGATGATGCGCTCAAGGTCGTCCATCGAGGCGAACTCCACGACGATACGTCCCTTGCGCCGGCCGAGATCGACCTTCACGCGGGTCTCGAAGTGGTCGGAGAGCCGGTGGGCGAGGTGGGCCAGCGTCGGGTCGGGGGCGTCCTTGGCACGACGGGCGCGCGGCGCCGGCGCGGCGGTCGCCTCCCCCATCGAGACGATCTCTTCCACGGTGCGGACGGACAGGCCCTCGGCGACGATGCGGGAGGCGAGGTGTTCCTGCGCCGCCGGATCGCTGAGCGTGAGGAGCGCCCGGGCATGGCCCGCGCTGATCGTGCCGGCCGCGACGCGAAGCTGGACGTTGCCCGGCAGGTTCAGCAGGCGGAGCGTGTTGGTGATGTGCGAGCGGGACCGTCCGACGCGCTGGGCGAGCTGCTCGTGGGTGGCGCCGAAGTCGTCCAGGAGCTGCCGGTAGGCCGCCGCTTCTTCCAGCGCGTTGAGCTGCTCCCGCTGCAGGTTCTCGATCAGGGCGTCGCGCAGCATCGCGTCGTCCTGGGTGTTCCTGACGATGGCGGGGATCTCGTCGAGCCCGAGGAGCTTGGACGCCCGCCAGCGCCGCTCCCCCATGATCAGCTCGTAGTTTCCCTCACCGAGGGAACGCACGACGATCGGCTGGAGGAGACCGACCTCGCGGATGGAGTCGGCCAGCTCGGTGATGGCGTCCTCGTCGAAGATCTCACGGGGCTGCCGCGGGTTCCTCGTGATCGACTTGACGGGGATCTCCATGAAATAGGCGCCCGCAACGGGCTTCGGCCCGTCGTCCACCGGAGCGGCCTCGGGAACCGTGCCCGTACCGCCCGCCGCCTCGACGATCGGCCCGGTGGGGATCAGGGCGCCGAGTCCCTTCCCCAATCCACCACGCCTCTGCTGAGCCACGACTTCCTCCTCGCCCAACGGCCCGCTCGCACGGGACGGCCGTCCTCGTCGCCGCCGCCGCGTCTTCGACTTGATCCTGACGTACCGCTCGGGCCCGGCGCGTGCCCTTCTCCGCAGAAGGCCCCGCCACCGGGCCGGGTCAGCCTTCCGCCACCGTGGCCCCCCGGTAGGCGAGTTCGCGGGCGGCGTCCATGTAGGCCATGGCGCCGCTGGAGCCGGCGTCGTAGGTGAGCACGGACTGCCCGTAGCTCGGCGCCTCCGACACCCGGACGCTGCGCGGGATCACCGTGTTCAGCACCGTGTCCCCGAAGTGCGAGCGCACCTCGTCGGCGACCTGGGACGCCAGCCGTGTACGGCCGTCGTACATGGTGAGCAGGATCGTGGAGACCTTCAGCACCTGGTTCAGGTGTACGCGGACCAGCTCGACGTTCTGGAGGAGCTGGCTGACCCCTTCGAGCGCGTAGTACTCGCACTGGATGGGAATCATGACCTCTTCCGCCGCGACCATGGCGTTCACGGTGAGCAGGCCGAGCGAGGGCGGGCAGTCGATGAGGATGTAGTCGAGCTCGACGGCGTCGTAGGCCTCGAGGGCGCGCTTGAGCCGGGCCTCGCGCGCCACCAGCGACACCAGCTCGATCTCGGCGCCGGCCAGCCCGATCGTCGCGGGCGCGCAGTAGAGGTTGGGCATGTCCGGCACCGGCCTGACGATCTCGGCGAGCGCCATGTCCTCGACCAGCACCTGATAGACGGACGGGATGTCGCCGCGGTGCTCGACGGACAAGGCCGTCGAGGCGTTGCCCTGGGGGTCGAGGTCCACGACCAGGACGCGCTGGCCGTGCATCGACAGCCCCGCGGCCAGGTTCACCGCCGTGGTGGTCTTGCCCACGCCGCCCTTCTGGTTGGCGATGGTGATGACGCGACGCTTGGGAGGACGGGGCCAGTCGCCCTCACGCATACCTGAGGAGTAGCCGATCGAAGCGGCGGCCACGGGAGCTGACGGGGCTGTTTCACGTGAAACCACTGAGCTGAGCGCCTCTCGGACCAGCGGCGAATCGCCGGAGTTACGGGGGGACTGTGACACGGCCGTCGTCCTTTCAACCGGCACGGCGTGGGTTGACGGCCAACCGAGGCCGGACGGCCTCCCGCTTGTGGCGGAGACATGACTACCCGGCCAGCCAAGGCCGCCTGCCGTGTCCGGCATAACCGTCACCTCTTCCGTCGGCGCCGCGTGGCTTGCGCGCTTCGAGCTGGCGAGCGTCCGGCGACCACCCGGACAAGAGTCGCGGGCGGATCGACCTTACCGCGCCCGACCGTGACAAGTTCGGCGGTCTCCGCCCCATAGGAGCGCAATTGTTGTGTCGCGGCGTCCAACTCCTCCGCGGCGCGCTCCCCCTTCATCGCCAGGAGCAGGCCGCCGGGCCGGAGAAGGGGCATGGACCACGAGAGCAGACGGTCCAGGGGCGCCACCGCGCGGGCGGAGGCCACGTCGAAGGTGCGCTTGCCGGCGAGCTCCTCGGCACGCCCGCGCAGCACCTCGACGTTGTCGAGCTTCAGCCCCTCCACGCACTCCTCCAGGAAGGTGGTCCTGCGCAGCAGAGGTTCCAGAAGAGTGACGTGGACGTCGGGTCGCACGATGGCCAGCACCAAACCGGGGAGGCCCGCGCCCGAGCCGATGTCGACGAGGTGCGCCGCCTGCGGCACCGCCTCGGCCACCACGGCGCAGTTCAGCAGATGTCGATCCCAGACGCGCGGGATCTCTCTCGGCCCGAGAAGCCCCCGCACGACACCGGGACCGGCCAGCATCTCCGCGAACGCCTGGGCCCGGGGCCATGCTTCGCCGGTGAAAACCTCGCGCGCCACAGCGGGCGCGTCGGGCAGCTCGTCGCTTTCCGCCATCACTCACTCAACTAGAACGGTCACAGCATCCCCGCGTAAGGGTAGCCGTCCCGGCGGTCTTCATCGCTCCGACGCGGCGGTGGTGTGGACGACGCGCACGCGCGGCATGGGCCGCCGGCCAGGGGGTCGGGGGTCATCGCCGGTCCAAGAGCCGGTCAAAGATCGCGATGACGGGGGAGGGGCGGCCGGAATCCGTCCGGCCGGGAGGTTACAACATAAACGACGCATCGGATGCCCGGCTCCTCCTCGCCGGAAAGAGCCTGGAAAACCGACAGGCCGCCGGTCCCTCTCGGGACCGGCGGCCTGCGTCGTTCGGGGCCCGGCTGACGCGTCAGGCGGGCAGGACGACGACGTAGCGGTCGGGCTCCTCGCCCTCGGACTCGCTGCGCAGCCCGGCGGCCGCCACGGCGTCGTGCACGATCTTGCGCTCGAACGGCGTCATCGGCTGGAGGGACTTGGCCTCGCCGGAACGCTTGACGTCCTCGGCCGCCTTCGCGCCGAGCTTGCTCAGCTCGGCGCGCCTGCCCTGGCGGTAGCCGCCCACGTCGAGCATGAGCCGGGAGCGCTCGCCCGTGCGGCGGTGGACCGCCAGGCGGGTCAGTTCCTGCAGGGCCTCCAGGACCTCACCGTTGGGGCCGACGAGATGCCCGCCCTTGATGTCGACGATGGAGACCAGGGCGCGGTCGCCTTCGACGTCCATGTCGATGTCGCCGTCGAGGTCGGCGATGTCCAGCAGCCCTTCGAGGTAGTCGGCCGCGATCTCGCCCTCCTGCTCCAGGGCGGCGACGTCAGGGGCGGCCTTCACGGCGGCCTGCTGCGCCTGTTCCTCGTTGACCTCTGTCACGTCCGGACTCCTTTAGACAACCGGCTACGACTTCTTGGTACCTGTGCGCTTGCTGCGCGGCTGCCTGCTGGGCTGCTGGCGGATGATCTTCTGCTCGGGCGCGGGCGGCGCGTCCTCAGGCGCGTCCGCCTGCTTGGCGGCGGTCTTGCCCGGAAGGATCCTGCTCAGCAGCCCTGGCTTGGGCTCAGGCTGCACCACGTTGCCCTTGGCGTCGACGACCGGCATCGGGTGACGGCTGTAGAACCAATGCTGCTGACCGAGCGTCCACAGGTTGGTGGTGACCCAGTAAAGGATAAGCCCGAGCGCGAAGTTCAGGCTGAACACCGCGAACAGTGGCGAGATGTACATCAAGATCTTCTGCTGCTGGGCCATCGGGTTGTCCGCCATCTGCGCCATGGAGCGCCTGACGCTCTGCCGGACGGTCAGGAAGGTGGTGGTGGAGCTGATGGCCACGAAGACGCCGAGCACGATCTTCGTGACGATCGGATCGGCTCCGAAGGCCTGGATGTCGTGGGCGCTGGTGAAGAACGTCGCCGGCACCGGCGCGCCGAAGATGTGCGCGGCACGGGCGCTGTCGACCATCTCCTGGGTCATGCCGTGCGCGGCCTTGTCCTCGGCGATGGAGCGCAGCACGGTGAAGACCGAGATGAAGATCGGGAACTGTGCCACGATCGGCAGGCAGCCCCCGAGGGGGTTGGCGCCGGCCGTCTGGTACAGCTTCATGACCTCCTGGTTCATGCGCTGCTTGTCGTTCTTGTACTTCTTGCGCAGCTCTTGGACCTTGGGGGCCAGCTCCTGCATCTTCTTGGAGGAGCGCATCTGCTTCAGGAAGAGCGGGAAGATCAGCAATCGCATCAGCACGGTGAGCGTGATGATGGTCAAGGCCCAGTTCAACCCGTTGTCGGGCGGGATGATGACGCTGTAGGCCCCGTGGATCCAGGCGATCACCGTAGCGACCGCCTTGTACAGCGGCTCCAGGAATGTCAGCTCCACCGAGCTAGCTCCCTTGCGTTTCGTCGTGGGACCGGACCGGGCGCGGAGGCACCGGGTCGTAACCTCCCGGGTGGAAGGGGTGGCAACGCCCGATTCGCCGGACGGTCATCCACAGCCCCCGCGCCGCGCCGTGGACGGCGATCGCTTCGAGGCCATAGGCACTGCAGGATGGTTCGAAGCGGCATCGCGGCCCGAGGAGGGGGCTGATGAAGGCTCGATAGAACCGGATCGGGCCCAGCAGGACCCGCGCCGCCGGAGAGATCGCCGCCGAGGGCGGCGTCGGGCTCGGGACGGCGCCCGGCAGCGTGAAGCGCACCGGGGTGGCAGCCCGTGTCCCGGCCTCCGTGTCTCGGCTTGTCATGATCGTCCATCCGTCGCGGCCGGACGACCCTGCCGCCTTTCAGGCGACCGCCGCCCGATCAGTCGATCCAGCGCGACGTCGAGCTCGGCGGCGAGGTGCTCGCTTCGCGCGGACGCCGCCTGTGGATTGGCGCGTACAACAAGCAGGCTACCTCTCGGTAGAGAGTGGAGGCGGTGCCGCATGAGGTGACGCAGGCGACGCTTGACGCGGTTCCTGACGACCGCGCCGCCGACGGCCTTGGAGACCACGAAGCCGACCAGGGGCGGGGCCTGGGGATCGCCCCGATCGCTCAGGTGGGCGACAAGGGTGGGGCGTCCGGCGCGTCTTCCTCCCCGGATCGCGTTCGCGAACTCCTCACCCCGGCGCATGCGGGAGGCGGACGGCAACACGAGCGGACCTGCTTTCAGGCCGGCACGGGTCCGGGCACGGCTATCGCCCGCCGGTCAGTTCCGACGGGCGAACGAACACGCACCGGACGCTCCGCGCCGTCAGGCGGAGAGCTCCACGCGGCCCTTGCGACGGCGGGCGGCGAGGATCGCGCGGCCGGCCCGCGTGCGCATGCGCAGCCGGAAGCCGTGGGTCTTCGCGCGGCGACGGTTGTTCGGCTGGAAAGTACGCTTGCTCACGAGTGGGCTCCAGGCTTGAGTTCACCCGCACGCGGTGCGGGTGAGTGACACACAGGGCAAGGCCTGTCGGATGCGCGGGCACGCCGAAGCGCCGTCGCGCGACAAGCCGACCGTCGTACGTTACGGGCCACACGGGTCGTAGGTCAAACCGGGCGCGCTGGCCTCGTGCCGCGCCGCAGGTTATCCACTGTTCCACAGCCCCTTTTTTCACCGGCGCCACGTCATCCACAGGATGTGCATCATGGCTCCCCCGGCCAGCCACTAGGCTGTGGACAACGTCTTGAACAGGGGTGTGCACAGCGCTACTGTCGGCCCTCCGGAACCTTCCCTCCCGCTCGTCGAAGTGCATGGAAGCGCGTCCGAGGGTTGTGGAAAGAATGTGGACCCAGTGTGGACCATGTGTGGACCACCGAGAGGAGCCTGCGGACAACGCTGTGGGGACAGCCGCGAGGCCCGGCACCGGCGGAGTTCGCTCCGGCGGGAGTCCATGTGGATAACGAATCGCGGCGAGCGTGCGGGGGCCGCGTCAAGGGAGGAGGGGCCGACCAATGGATGGCGTCGACCTCGGCACGTTGTGGGCCCGGGCGCTGGAGAGCTTCGCGGAAGGCAGTGTCCCGCCCCAGCACCGTGCCTGGCTGACCATGACGCAGCCCATCGGGCTCACCAATGGCACGATCCTCCTCGCCGCGCCCAACGACTTCGCCAAGGACGTCCTGGAGACCAAGCTCCTGCCGATGCTCGCGCACGCGCTGTCCCAGGGGTACGGCCGCCCGCTGCGCCTGGCCGTCATCGTCGACCCGACGGCCGGGGCCGGCGACGCCCGGCCTCCGCACGCGGACGGTTATCCCCAGGGAGCGGCGCCCAGGAACGACGGTTATCCCCAAGGTGGACAACCGCAGCAGGGCTACGGAAAGCCTGGTGGGCAAGGGTCTTTGCCGCAGGTCCCGTCGCGCGAGCCCGGGATATCCACCGGCTATCCACAGGCGAGGCCACAGGATCGGCCGTTCTCCTACGGCTATGGGGGAAACTCCGAGGGCTCCTACGACGACGCGCCCGGAGGGGCGTCCCAGGGATATCCACAGGACGGCTACCAGGGGCAGGATTCCTTCGGCGACCGCCGGGACAAGGGCCCCGACCAGGCGTCCTCGCCCGACGCGCCCGCGGCCGAGCAGTCGTACCCGCGTGAGGACGACGGCCGGCGCTTTCCCCACGGCGACGCGCCGCAGCCGTTCCCCCGGGGGGACTCCTTTCCCCGTGGCGAGGCTCCGCAGCGTTTTCCCCGCGATGACCAGCAGTTCTCCCGGGGTGAGGGCGACCGGCCGTACGCCTCCTCGTCCACGGGCGGGTACGCCGTCCAGCCGTCGTATCCGGGCAGGCCGGAGGCACAGCCGCCGCGCCCGCGCCAGGACGCGGATGGTTTCGACCGTCCTGTGCAGAACCGCTGGGACAGCCGGGGCGGGAAACCGAGCGAGCCCGCCCGGCTCAACCCCAAGTACACCTTCGAGACGTTCGTCATCGGCGCGTCGAACCGGTTCGCGCACGCGGCCGCGGTCGCGGTGGCCGAGGCGCCGGCGAAGGCGTACAACCCCCTGTTCATCTACGGCGATTCGGGGCTGGGGAAAACCCACCTGCTCCATGCGATCGGGCATTACGCCCAACGGCTCTACGACGGCGCCCGGGTGAGGTACGTGAGCTCGGAAGAGTTCACCAACGACTTCATCAACTCGATCCGCGACCACAAGGCGGACGGTTTCCGCGCCCGGTACCGGGCTGTGGACATCCTGCTCGTGGACGACATCCAGTTCCTGGAGGGCAAGGAGCAGACGCAGGAGGAGTTCTTCCACACCTTCAACACCCTCCACAACGCCAACAAGCAGATCGTGATCTCCAGCGACCGCGCGCCCAAGCAGCTCGTCACCCTGGAGGATCGTCTGCGCAACCGGTTCGAGTGGGGGCTGATCACGGACGTGCAGCCGCCGGAGCTGGAGACGCGCATCGCGATCCTGCGCAAGAAGGCGATCCAGGAAGGGCTCGCCGCCCCTGGTGACGTGCTCGAATACATCGCGAGCAAGATCTCGACCAACATCCGCGAGCTGGAGGGCGCGCTGATCCGCGTCACGGCGTTCGCCAGCCTGAACCGCCAGTCGGTCGACCTTCAACTCGCCGAGGTCGTGCTGAAGGACCTCATCACCGAGGACTCCAGCACCGAGATCACCATCGCCACGATCATGGCGCAGACCGCCGCGTACTTCGGGCTGTCCATCGACGACCTGTGCGGAAGCTCGCGGTCGCGGGTGCTGGTCACCGCACGCCAGATCGCCATGTACCTGGCGCGCGAGCTCACCGACCTCTCGCTCCCCAAGATCGGCCAGCAGTTCGGCGGGCGGGACCACACCACCGTCATGCACGCGGAACGCAAGATCAGGTCGCTGATGGCGGAGCGCAGGTCGATGTACAACCAGGTCACGGAGCTGACGAACCGCATCAAACAGAACAGCCGCAGCGCCTGATGATCCACAGCCTGTGGATAACCCTGTGGATCAGGGCACAGTATCGGTGAATACGGCGAAACCGGCGCCAGAGACGCGAACAAGCAAGCGATCGGCCAAGAAAATGAACGTCAGCGCCTGGGGACAACTCTGGGGACATCCTGGGGAAGACCTGGGGACATCCTGGGGACGAGCTGGGGACGCCCTGTGGGTAGTGCCACAGGACCCTCCGAAGCTGGAGCCCTACCCCGTGGATAACCGGTGGAAACCTCGTGGATATCTCGTGGATGAAGACCCCCGAATCTGGGGACGGCCTGTGCGTAACCTTCGGTCATCCCCAGGCCGGGCCGCGATACCCACCGGTCATCCCCAGGCCCGGTGGACAACTAAGGGCCTCTGAGCTGGGAAGACACTAGACTTCCACAGTATCCACGGCCCCTAATGAGATGACCTGTATCTCTCTCTATCTAGAACTCAAGACCCATAGAAGGGTTCCGGCGGTGCTCCGGCGCGCGAGGGTGAAAACTTGCACCGACGGCGCGGAGCGCCCGGGCCGGGAGGAAGCTCCCCGCCGGCGCCCAGCTACCGACAGGCTCACAGCCCATCAACAGGAGGCGGATCCACGTGATGTTCCGGGTCGACCGAGACGTGCTCGCAGAGGCTGTGGCGTGGACCGCCCGCAGCCTGCCCGCGAGGCCGTCCGTGCCGGTGCTCGCCGGCATGCGGCTTGAGGTCACCGACCAGCAGCAGCTCAAGCTCTCCGGGTTCGACTACGAGGTGTCCGCCGAGGTGACCCTGGAGTTGCAGACCGGCGACCCCGGCGTGGTGCTCGTCTCCGGCAGGCTCCTCGCCGAGATCACCCGCGCGCTTCCCGCACAGCCTGTGGATTTCGTGGTGGAAGGCGCGAAAGCGGTGGTCACCTGCGGCAGCGCCAGATTCACCCTGTTGACGATGCCTGTGGAGGACTACCCCTCCCTGCCCGCGATGCCCCCTGCGGCGGGCCGCGTCGGCAGCGACGTGTTCTCCTCCGCCGTCGCCCAGGTCGCCGTCGCCGCCGGCAAGGACGACACGCTGCCCATGCTCACCGGCGTGCGCATGGAGATCGAGGGCGACACCGTCACCCTCGCCGCGACCGACCGCTACCGCCTCGCCGTGCGCGAGCTCAAGTGGCAGCCGGACCAGCCCGACTTCTCGGCGATCGCGATGATCCCGGGCCGCACGCTCGCCGACACCGCCAAGTCGCTCACCACCGGCGCCGAGGTCGAGATCGCGCTCAGCTCCACCGGCGGCACCGGCGAGGGCATGATCGGCTTCTCCAGCGCCGGGCGCCGCACCACCACCCGCCTGCTGGACCCGGAGTTCCCCAAGTACCGCTCGCTGCTGCCCACCGAGTTCTCCGCCCACGCCGACCTGGCGACCTCCGCGTTCGTCGAGGCCGTCAAGCGCGTCGCGCTGGTCGCCGAGCGCAACACCCCGGTGCGGCTGGCGTTCCACGGTGGCGAGGTCGTGCTGGAGGCGGGCAGCGGCGACGAGGCGCAGGCGGTCGAGGTCCTGCCGGTCGACTTCGACGGCGACGAGATCAACATCGCCTTCAACCACCAGTTCCTGCTGGAGGGCCTCGGCGCGATCGACTCCGACGTCGCCCGGCTGCAGTTCACCACGTCCACCAAGCCGGCGATCCTCACCGGGAAACCGGTAGATGACGGGATGACGCCCGACTACCGTTACCTCATCATGCCGATCCGCCTCTCCAGCTAGGATCCCGGTCGCTCGCCCGATTGGACGGGAAAAGGCCGGGTACGGCGCGAACGGGCGTCGTGAACGAGGAAGACCTTCATCGAGGGGTGTGGCGGACATGCAGATCGGCATGATCGGGCTCGGCAAGATGGGCGGCAACATGGCCGAGCGGCTGCGGCGCGCCGGTCATGACGTGGTCGGGTACGACCGCGACCCCAAGGTCAGCGACGTCGGCGGCCTGAGCGAGCTGGTCGAGCGCCTGAACACCCCTCGGGCGGTCTGGGTGATGGTCCCCGCGGGCGACCCGACCAGGGCGACGATCGGGGAGCTGGGCGAGCTGCTCTCGCCCGGCGACATCGTCATCGACGGAGGCAACTCGCACTACCTCGACGACCAGAAGCACGCCGAGGAGCTCGCCGCCAAGGGCATCTCGTTCGTGGACGTCGGCGTCAGCGGCGGCGTGTGGGGCCTGCGCAACGGCTACGCCCTCATGGTCGGCGGCGAGGCGGACGCCGTCCACACGCTGATGCCCGTCTTCGAGACGCTCAAGCCCGAGGGCGAAGACGGTTTCGTCCACGCCGGCAAGGTCGGCGCGGGGCATTTCGCCAAGATGGTCCACAACGGCATCGAGTACGGCGTCATGCAGGCGTTCGCCGAGGGCTGGGAGCTCCTGGAGGCCACGGACCTCGTCACCGACGTCCCCGCCACCTTCAAGAGCTGGCGCACCGGCACGGTGATCCGCTCCTGGCTGCTCGACCTGCTGGTCCGCGCCCTGGAGGAGGACGCCGACCTGTCGGAGCTGAAGGGCTACGCCGAGGACTCCGGCGAGGGCCGCTGGACGGTCCAGGCCGCCGTCGACCACGCCGTCCCGCTCCCGGCGATCACCGCCGCGCTGTACGCCCGTTTCGCCTCCCGTCAGGAGGACTCCCCGGCGATGAAGATGGTCGCGGCGCTGCGCAACCAGTTCGGCGGCCACGCCGTCTCCTCGGCCGAGGGGCAGCACGCCAAGGGCGCGGACTCCCCGGGCGCCGACGTCACCCCGCCCGTGGAGGCCCAGGGCTGAACCCATCGAGGGGCACACCTCCGCCTGTACGGCCGCACAAGGCCCTCAGGAGCCCCGTTGCGCCCCTTTGGCATCTCCTTCATCACCCGGCGGGCAAGCGGGCCCCCAGGCGCCGTACATCGCCACGGGAAACCGTCGCGGGGGGCGAGACGGGCCCATGTTGTCGTAGGGGCCCACTAACCTTCGTGAGGTGCATGTCGCCCATCTGTCGCTGACCGACTTCCGGTCCTACTCCGCCGTGGAGCTGGCCCTGGAGCCGGGGGTGACGGCGTTCGTGGGGCCCAACGGCCAGGGCAAGACCAACCTGGTCGAGGCGCTCGGCTACGTCGCGACGCTGGGCAGCTTCAGGGTGGCCACCGACGCCCCCCTCGTGCGGCAGGGGGCCGCGCGGGCGATCATCCGTTCCGTCGTGGTCCGCGACGAGCGCCGCGCCCTGGTCGAGCTGGAGATCAACCCGGGCCGCGCCAACCGGGCCCGGCTCAACCGCTCCCCCGTGTCGCGGCCCCGCGACGTCCTCGGCCTGCTGCGCGTGGTGCTCTTCGCGCCCGAGGACCTCACGCTGGTGAAGGGCGACCCCTCCGACCGCCGCCGTTTCCTGGACGATCTGCTGGTCGCCCGCGCGCCGCGCTTCGCCGGCGTCCGCGCCGACTACGACCGCGTCCTCAAGCAGCGCGGCGCCCTGCTGCGCAGCGCCATGCAGTCCAGGCAGGGCCGGCGCCAGAGCCCGCGCCGCCAGGAGGCCGAGTCGGGCTTCTCGGCGGCCGGCGCGGGCGACGCCCTGTCCACCCTGGAGGTGTGGGACGTCCACCTCGCGCGCCACGGCGCCGAGCTGCTGGCCGCGCGGCTGGAGCTGGTCGAGGCGCTGCGCCCGTACGTGGCGCGGGCGTACGCGCTGCTCGCCCCCGCCTCCGCGCCCGCCGGCATCGCCTACCGCGGCACGTTGTCCACGGAATCCACGGCCTCCGCCGGGGATGGCGGCCTGGTGGCGGCCGAGGACGGTCCGCCGTCCACAGGCGCGGGCGTCCTTGTGACCGACCGCGCGGCCCTGGAGGCGGCCCTGCGGGCGGCGCTGCTGGAGGCCCGCCCGGCCGAGCTGGAACGCGGCGTCACGCTGGTCGGCCCGCACCGCGACGATCTCTTCCTCAGCCTCGGCGAGCTTCCCGCGCGCGGCTACGCCAGCCACGGCGAGTCCTGGTCGTTCGCGCTCGCCCTGCGGCTGGCCGCCTATGACCTGCTCAGGGCCGAGGGCGGCGACCCTGTCCTGATCCTCGACGACGTCTTCGCCGAGCTCGACAGCCGCAGGCGCCGCAGCCTCGCCGACATCGTGGCCTCCGCCGAGCAGGTGCTGATCACGGCCGCGGTGCCGGAGGACGTCCCCGCGCAGCTCGCCGGTGCCCGTTTCGACGTCGCGGAAGGGAGCGTCACCCGTGTCCGGTGATCCGGCCGTCGAGAAGACGGCGACGGGAGTGCAGTCGTCCGAGGGTCTGGCCGCGCGGGGGGCGGCGCTGGCGCGCGAGAAGCTGGCGCAGGCGAAGGCGGACGCCGCCAAGCGCGGCCGCCTGCCGCGGCGCGAGCCCCGGCGCAGGTCGGCGGCGGCGCGGCGCGAGTCCGGCGACCCTCAGCTCTTCGGCCGCGCCATCCGCGACCTGCTCGCCGACCGCGGGTGGGAGCAGCCGGTCGCCGTGGGAGGCGTGTTCGGCCGCTGGCACGAGATCGTCGGCCCCGACCTCGCCGCCCACACCAAGCCCGAGACCTTCGCCGACGGAGAGGTGCTGGTCGTCGCCGACTCCACCGCCTGGGCGACACAGGTGCGCCTGCTGGCGTCCACGCTGGTCAGACGGCTGAACGAGGAGCTCGGCGACGGTACTGTGCAGAGGGTGAAGGTGCGCGGGCCGCAGAACGGCCCCAGGCCCACGGGTGGCCTGCGCGTTACCGGAAGCAGGGGACCCGGCGACACCTACGGCTGAGCGCCCTGGCCCGGGCGCGGGTCCAACCCGCCGGAGCGAGGCGGTCACCCCCCGGAAACCGATCAGAATCCCGTTGGCGGTGATGACCCCCATCCCCGGTGGGGGGATGCCGAAGAGGGTATTCAACGCCCGACAGGCCACCACAGCCGTCGTCAATGCCACCTGATGCGCTTCTGACCGGTAGAATGAAGACGGATTCCGGACACGTCCGCATGCGAGACACCCCCGGCCACGGGTCGGTACCCCCGGGTGGTCGCATCGAGGCACTCACGACGGTGACGGGCACGGCAGGGTCGGCTTCATCATGCCTGACCTGCCGCGTGTCCGCGGCAGGAGGATTTGGCACTTGTCCTACGACGCTAGCTCTATCACCGTTCTCGAAGGTCTTGAGGCGGTTCGAAAGCGCCCCGGCATGTACATCGGGTCGACGGGAGAACGCGGCCTCCACCACCTGGTCTACGAGATCGTGGACAACTCGGTCGACGAGGCCCTCGCCGGGTACGCCGACCACATCGAGGTCACCCTCCTCGCCGACAACGGCGTGCGCGTCGTGGACAACGGCCGAGGCATACCGGTCGGCATCGTCCCCGGCGAGCAGCGCCCGGCCGTCGAGGTCGTCCTCACCGTGCTCCACGCGGGCGGCAAGTTCGACAGCAAGTCGTACGCCGTCTCCGGTGGTCTGCACGGCGTCGGCGCCGCGGTCGTGAACGCCCTGTCCTCGCGCCTGGAGGTCGAGGTCAAGACGGACGGCTACATCTGGCGCCAGTCCTACACCCGAGGCGTGCCCAACGCCCCCCTGGACCGCGGCGAGGCGACCGCGGAGACGGGCACCACGACCAGGTTCTGGGCCGACGACTCGATCTTCGAGACGACGTCCTGGAGCTTCGAGACCTTGTCGCGCCGCTTCCAGGAGATGGCGTTCCTCAACAAGGGCCTGACGATGGTCCTGCGCGACGAGCGGCCCGACCACGTCAACGGCGAGCCGCACGCCGTCACCTACCACTACGAGGGCGGCATCGCCGACTTCGTCCGGCACATCAACTCGAAGAAGGAAGCGGTCCACCAGTCGGTCATCGACTTCGAGGCCGACGGCGACGGCATCTCCGTCGAGATCGCCATGCAGTGGAACTCCTCGTACACCGAGTCGGTCTACACCTTCGCGAACACGATCAACACCGCCGAGGGCGGCACCCACGAGGAGGGCTTCCGCGCGGCGCTGACCAGCATCGTCAACCGCTACGCGCGCGAGCAGAAGATCCTCAAGGAAGGCAAGGACGACAACCTCACCGGCGAGGACATCCGCGAGGGCCTCACGGCGATCATCTCGGTCAAGCTGGCCGACCCTCAGTTCGAGGGTCAGACCAAGACCAAGCTGGGCAACACCGAGGCCAAGTCGTTCGTGCAGAAGGCCTGCAACGACTCCATCCGCGACTGGTTCGAGCGCAACCCGGGCGAGGCCAAGGAGATCCTCAACAAGTCCCTCCAGGCGTCCCGCGCCCGCATCGCCGCCCGCCAGGCCCGCGACCTCACCCGCCGCAAGTCCCTGCTGGAGGCCGGCTCCGGGCTGCCCGGCAAGCTGGCGGACTGCCAGTGGACCGAGCCGGAGAAGTGCGAGCTGTACATCGTCGAGGGCGATTCGGCGGGCGGCTCGGCCAAGGGCGGTCGCGATCCGAAGTACCAGGCGATCCTCCCCATCCGCGGCAAGATCCTCAACGTCGAGAAGGCCCGCATCGACAGGGTCCTGAAGAACGCCGAGGTCCAGGCCCTGATCACCGCGCTCGGCACCGGCGTGCACGCGGAGTTCGACATCACGAAGCTCCGCTACCACAAGCTCATCCTCATGGCGGACGCCGACGTCGACGGCCAGCACATCACCACCCTGCTGCTGACCTTGCTGTTCCGCTTCATGCGGCCGCTGATCGAGGCCGGGCACGTCTACCTGTCCCAGCCTCCCCTCTACAAGATCAAGTGGGACCGCAAGGGCGAGGACGCCAGCTACGCCTACTCCGACCGCGAGCGCGACGCCATCATCGAGGCCGGCGTCGCCCAGGGGCGGCGCGACCCGCGCCTGCACGACGGCATCCAGCGCTTCAAGGGTCTGGGCGAGATGAACGCCTCCCAGCTCTGGGAGACCACCATGAACCCGGCCACCCGGGTCCTCCTCCAGGTCACCCTCGACGACGCCGCCCAGGCCGACGAGATGTTCACCGTCCTCATGGGCGAGGACGTCGAGGCACGCAGGTCGTTCATCATTAGAAACGCACGGGATGTCCGATTCCTGGACGTGTAGCGGCAGCCGTACGGACCTATCTGGCTCATCTCGTAAAAGGACACATCACCCGTGACTGAAGTCAACGTCCCGCCGGGGACCCCCGCTGACCGCATCGAGCCCGTGGACATCCAGTCCGAGATGCAGCGCAGCTACATGGACTACGCGATGTCCGTCATCGTGTCCCGGGCTCTTCCCGACGTCCGTGACGGTCTCAAGCCCGTGCACCGGCGTGTTCTCTACGCCATGTACGACGGCGGGTACCGCCCCGACCGCGGATATTTCAAGTGCTCCCGCGTCGTCGGCGACGTGATGGGTTCCTACCACCCGCACGGCGACGCGTCGATCTACGACACCGTCGTGCGGCTCGCCCAGCCCTGGGCGCTGCGCTACACGCTGGTCGACGGCCAGGGGAACTTCGGCTCCCCCGGCAACGACCCGGCGGCCGCCATGCGGTACACCGAGTGCCGGCTCGCGCCGATCGCCATGGAGATGCTCCGTGACATCGACAAGGAGACCGTCGACTTCCAGCCCAACTACGACGGGCGCTCCCAGGAGCCGGTCGTCCTGCCGTCCCGCTTCCCGAACCTCCTGGTCAACGGCGCGGCCGGCATCGCGGTCGGCATGGCGACCAACATCCCGCCGCACAACCTGCGCGAGGTGGCGGAGGGCGTCCGCTGGTGCCTGGACCACCCGGACTCCTCCGACGAGGAGCTCCTGGAAGCGCTGATCGCCCGCATCAAGGGCCCCGACTTCCCGACCGGCGCGCTCATCGTCGGCCGCCGCGGCATCGACGACGCCTACCGCACCGGCCGCGGCTCGATCACGATGCGCGCCATCGTCGAGGTCGAGGAGGACGCCAAGGGCCGCCAGTGCCTGGTCGTCACCGCCCTGCCGTACCAGGTGAACCCCGACAACCTCGCGCTCACCATCGCCGAGCTGGTCAAGGACGGCAAGGTCTCCGGCATCGCCGACGTCCGCGACGAGACCTCCTCGCGCACCGGCCAGCGCCTGGTCATCGTCCTCAAGCGCGACGCGGTCGCCAAGGTCGTGCTGAACAACCTGTACAAGCACACCCAGCTCCAGACCACGTTCGGCGCGAACATGCTGGCCCTGGTCGACGGCGTCCCGAGGACCCTCCGTCTCGACCAGTTCGTCAAGCACTACGTCGCCCACCAGATCGAGGTCGTCGTCCGGCGCACCCGCTACCTGCTGCGCAAGGCACAGGAGCGCGCCCACATCCTCAGCGGCCTCCTCAAGGCCCTGGACCGCATGGACGAGGTCATCGCCCTGATCCGCCGGTCGCCCTCGGCGGCCCAGGCGGTCGGCGGCCTGGTCGAGCTGCTCGAGATCGACGAGATCCAGGCGCAGGCCATCCTCGACATGCAGCTGCGCAAGCTGGCCGCCCTGGAGCGCCAGCAGATCATCGACGAGTACGAGAGCCTCATCACGCAGATCGCCGACTACCAGGAGATCCTGGCGTCGGAGTCCCGGCAGCGGCAGATCGTCTCCGACGAGCTCGGCGAGATCGTCAGCCGGTACGGCGACGAGCGCAAGACCGAGATCATCGCCTACGACGGCGACATGTCCATCGAGGACCTGATCGCCGAAGAGGACATGGTCGTCACGATCACCCGCGGCGGCTACGCCAAGCGCACCCGCACCGACCAGTACCGCGCCCAGAAGCGCGGCGGCAAGGGCGTGCGCGGCGCGCAGCTCCGCCAGGACGACATCGTCGAGCACTTCTTCGTCACCACCACGCACCACTGGCTGCTCTTCTTCACCAACAAGGGCCGCGTCTACCGGATCAAGGCGTACGAACTGCCCGACGCCGGCCGTGACGCCCGTGGCCAGCACCTGGCGAACCTTCTCGCCATGCAGCCCGACGAACATGTCATGGAAGTCCTCGATCTCCGCGACTACGAGGTGTCGCCGTACCTCGTGCTCGCCACCCGCAGCGGCCTGGTGAAGAAGACCCGGCTCGCCGAGTACGACTCCCCGAGGTCCGGCGGCCTCATCGCCATCAACCTCCGCGACGACGACGAGGTGATCGCCGCGCGGCTGGTCTCCGAGGACGACGATCTGCTGCTCGTCTCGCGCGGCGCCAAGTCGATCAGGTTCACCGCCTCCGACGACGCCCTGCGCCCCATGGGCCGGGCCACGAGCGGCGTGATCGGCATGCGGTTCATCGACGGCGACGAACTTCTGGCGATGAACGTCGTCAGCGACGGCGCCGACGTGCTTATCGCGACCGAAGGAGGGTATGCGAAGCGGACACCCGCGGATCAATATCCCGTACAAGGCAGAGGCGGGCAGGGTGTACTGACTGCGAAGATTGTCAGTGCCCGTGGCAAGCTGGTCGGAGCAGTCATGGTGAGTCCCGAAGACGAGGTGTTCGCGATCACCTCTGCCGGCGGGGTGATCCGTACGAGCGCGGGCGAGATCAAGCAGTCCGGCCGTCAAACCATGGGAGTGCGCCTGATGAACTTGTCCGAGGGGGATAGCGTGGTCGCCCTCGCCCGCAACGCCGAGTCGCTGGACACCGAGGAAAACGGGGACAACGGGGGAGATGACGCCGAATGAGCCCACAGTCCAACTCCGGTGGCTCCGCCAAACCTCCGGGAACCCAGAACCGCAAGCGCACCACCGCGACCAAGGGCGCCAGACCCGCGTCCTCGGTCAACTCATCGACGCGCAACCAGGTAACAGAAAGCGTGAACAGCCCGGATGCTCCCGGTAAAGTCCGCGCGGCGTCCGACCAGGCGGATGAAACAGTTGTGGTCGTGACCAGTGACGACGCCGCGGCGGCCTCCGCCGGCGACGGCCAGGCCGGCGGCAAGGGCGGCCCCGCCGAGAACGAGAGCCGGGACACCATGCGCATCCGGTCGTCCTCCATGCCCGACAACTCGTGGCCGTCCACCCCCGACGGGCCGGGCGGCGGTCCGACGCGGCCCTCCCAGAAGCCTCCGTCCACGCCTCTGCCACCCACGGGCTCCTCGCCCGCCGGTCCCCGCCCCGCCGCGGGCGGCCCCGGCGGTCGTGGCCCCGGAGCGCCCGGCCCCGGCGGCCCCGCGTCCGGTCCCGGCGGCCGTCCGGCCACCACGGCCAGGCCGGCCACCGGCCCCGCGGACGGCGGCAAGCCGCACGGCCTCGGCAACGTCTCGGCCCTGGCCACCCCGGACCCGATCGTCGGACGCTCGGAGCAGCGCGACGGCAAGCCCGCGCCGCTGAAGGCCCCGCGCAAGGCCCACCTGGTGCTGCGCAGGATCGAGCCGTGGTCGGCGATGAAGTTCAGCTTCGTCGTCTCGCTGGTCTGCTTCGTGGTCCTGTTCGTGGCCGTCGCCGTCCTGTACGGCGTGCTGTCCGCGCTCGGCGTCTTCGACTCGATCGTGAACACCGTCACGCAGCTCACCGTCCCCGACGGCAAGACCAGCAGCGGCATCGACATCAAGTCGTGGTTCGAGCCGGTCCGCATCCTCGGCTACACCGCCCTGCTCGGCGCCGTGAACGTCGTCCTGATCACCGCACTCTCCACCCTCGGCGCGGTCATCTACAACGTCGCCTCCGACCTGGTCGGCGGCGTAGAGGTGACCTTCAGCGAGGCCGAATAACCACCGCCCAAGGATGTCGTCGGGTGCCCAGCACACCACCCCCCACACCCGACGACATCCCAGCCCGCGCCTCCACCCCCCGACAACGACTCTCGCCCCATCGGCCCACGCACCCCCAGAGCACGGTAAGCTTTCCCGTGTCAGAGAGACGATTCGCCTCCGCCCAGCGAAGACGATAGTCTTCTCGTCACCCACACGGGGCTATAGCTCAGACGGTTAGAGCGCTTCCCTGATAAGGAAGAGGTCCCAGGTTCAAGTCCTGGTAGCCCCACCAAAGGTCACAGGCCGTTTTCCGATCTTCGGAGAGCGGCCTTTTCTATGTCCACGTGTCCAACTGCGTGGCCCGCCGAGCCCGTAGGCCGGCCGGTCATTCTTCGCGATGGGTCGAGGGCAGACGAGAGATCGGTCGGGAGCTGCATACGCTTCTCGCGTGGACGGAAAGCCGATCACGATCACGCTGTCAGCTGATCAAGCTCTTGTCCTGTCGGACTGGCTGGAGCGCTTGGAGGCCGACACCGCGCTGCGGCGAGTTGTCGATGACCCAGCCGTTTGGTCCGCGCTCCACACCATCGGCGGGACCCTGGACAAGTCGCTCACCTTGATATTCAGCGCCGACTACACCGATCGTCTGGCATCTGCGCGGGAGCGACTCATCGAAGCCCTCGGAGGTTTCGATCCTGATACCGGTGAAGGGTCGCAGGTGTGAGTCCTGGCAGGTTCGCCACTATGGGGGAGGCCGCTCCCCGACGGGAAGCGGCCTGATCAGTTGAGTGACTATCTCGCTCGTTCGCGGGCGGGAGGCGGTGCATGTCGTTCGCCGGGAACGGGGAGTGCGTTGTTCATGGCAGGGGCAGTGAGGCGTTTCTGGTTCATGGGGCCAGGGTGATGCTGAGGGCTTGGTCGTTGTAGTAGCTGCCTACGTAGGCGGCCTGTGCCCAGGCGCGGGAGGGGTAGGAGTTGTAGCCGTTGAGGGAGCCCAGGGCGCTGTCCGACTGGTTGTTCTCGAAGGCGCTGACCCGGTAGGCCCACCCGATCGGCTCCAGGTTGTACGTGCCGTAGTTGTAGAGGCCGAGCATCGCGCCGCCCTCGCGGTCCCAGAACGCGTGCTCGTAGGCGCAGTACCAGCCGTAGTCGCAGGTGATCCTGGCGTAGGTGGAGACGACGCCGTGGTTGGTCGGCAGCGGGAATGTCATGACCACCTTTCCGCCCTTTCCGCCGCCCGTGGACCTGTCTCCGGTGGACTCCCAGACGATCTGGTTCTTGCCCTGCTGTCGTCCCCCGTGGGCGGCGATGTGCTTGTCGATCTTGCGCTGGAGGTCGGCGTCGTCGGTGGACGCGAAGGACTCCGCGTTTCCGGCCGGGGCCGGAGACGGCGTGGGCGGTGCGGCGTGGGCGGGTGGCGTGAGCGCCAGGAGCGACGCGGCGGCCGTTCCGGCGAGTAACGCGACCTTGATCCCTCTCATGTGATCCCCCGGTTGCTTGAGTGCGGTGACGGGCGGATGCCCGTCACCTTGATCCTGACAGTGCGCCGCCGTCGCGAACAATTGCGAAAGCAGCCAGATATCGCCGGATTACTGCCAGCTTCGCGGCTATGGCGGTGCGGTTTTACGGGCGGTGTGGGGGAAAAGTCGCTTGACGGTGATCCTGCCGGCGTGGTGAATTCTTGCCGGTGCGTGTCCGGGACCCGGCGGGGGCCAAGGCCGGCCATGGACGTGCGGCACGGACGAATTCGCGTACGTCGACATGGGGAACGAATAGCGAGGATGGGGCCGTGAGCTGGGTCAAGCATTCCAGGCCGGAGTTTCGGGCCATCGCCGACGAGCTGACCATTCTGCGCTGTCAGGTCGGCTCCGGAGTGCACGGCACCGCCATCGCCGGCACCGACGACCGCGACGAGATGGGCATCTGCCTGGAGCCGCCGGACTACGTGATCGGCCTGCGCCGTTTCGACCAGTACGTCTTCCGCACGCAGCCGGAGGGCGTGCGGTCCGGGCCCGGCGACCTGGACCTCACCGTCTACTCGCTCCGTAAGTGGATGCGTCTGGCCGTCGCCGGCAACCCGACGGTGTTGCTGCCGCTCTTCGTCCCGGAGGCCGAGATCGTCTCCGTGACCGGCCTCGGCCGCCGGCTGCGTGCCGACCCCGGCCTCGTCCTGTCCCGGCACGCCGGCCACCGGTTCCTGGGCTATCTCCGCTCCCAGCGTGATCGCATGATGCAGTATCCCGACGGCAAGCGAACCAACCGCCCGGAACTGATCGCCCGGTTCGGCTATGACACCAAGTTCGCCGGGCACATGATCCGTCTCGGTGTGCAGGGCGTGGAATTGCTGGAGACCGGGCGGATCACGCTGCCGATGCCCGAGCCGTGGCGGTCCTTCATCGTCGAGGTCCGCCAAGGCGGGCACTCGAAGGAGGAAGTGCTGGGAATCGCCGCCGAGCTGGAGGAAAAGCTCCAGCGGCTCATACCGGTGTGCGATCTGCCCGACGAGCCGGACATGAGGCGGGTCGACCAATGGCTCGTCGCCGCGTACCAGACCGCTTGGGACGCCGGCGAGCGGGCGAGGAATTAGATTCGCCCGCCCGTGATGTGACGCACGATTGAATTCTCTTTCAGCCGTCCACGTCGAATTCGCATGAGGCCGAGCGGGTTCATGTGCTGAGGTCGGCGGGTGGGTCTTCTTCACGCGCGATGACGTGGCCATGTCCGGTGCCCGCCGCCGGAGTTCGGGTCTGTCGGTGGCGGCTGCTAGACATGGACTCCCCCGCCTTGCTGAGGAGTCCACGTGATCCACGAGCATCTCACCGAGTTCCACGGCCTGCCCGTCCGCTACGTCGGTGAGGAGAACGCACCCACCGCCGCGCAGGCCGCCTGGCGCGTCTCCGGAGATCCCTATGGAGACGACGAGGACATCGCCACGAGCATTCAGCGGTTGCTCGACGAGGTCGACTGTGGCGCGGTGCGGGCGATCGTCGTGGGGACGTGGGGGTGGGCGCACGACGACGACCGGGCCGACGTGCCGGTCCGGTTGCTCGTCGAGGCCGCTCCCCGTCTCCCCGCGCTGGAGGCGATCTTCCTCGGTGACTACGTCAGCGAGGAGTCCGAGATCTCCTGGATCGGCCAGAGTGACGTGACGCCCCTTTTGACCGCCTATCCCCGCTTGAAGCGGCTCGACGTGCGCGGCGGCGACGGCCTTGAGCTCCAGCCCGTCGAGCACGCCGCCTTGGAGACGCTTCGCTTCGAGTCGGGCGGGTTGCCGGCCGCGGTGGTGCGCGCCGTGGGCGCCTCCTCCCTGCCCGCGCTGCGCCGCCTCGAGCTCTGGCTCGGCGAGGAGCATTACAACGGCGACTCCGGGCCCGAGGACTGGGCGGCCATCGTCGCGGGCGCCGGCCTTCCCGCGCTGAAGCATTTGGGGTTGCAGGACAGCTCGCGGCAGGACGAGGTGGCCGCCGCCGTCGCGACCGCGCCGATCGTGGCCCGGCTGGAGTCCCTCGACCTGTCCATGGGCATCCTGACGGACGAGGGCGCCGAGTCCCTGCTCTCCGGCCAGCCGCTCACCCACCTCAAGCGGCTCAACCTGCGCCACCACTTCCTGAGCGTCGAGATGTCCGCCAAGCTCCAGGACGCGTTCCCCGGCGTCGAGGTCGACCTGTCCGACCGGCAGGAGCGCGACGGCGAGTGGCGCTACATCGAGGTGTCGGAGTGACCGTGCCCGGCGCCGATCGGCCAGGGCCGTTCGTGGTCGTCGGCACGCCGGGCGATCGGCGGGTGACCATGTTCGCGTCGGCCCTGCGCGCCCGCGGCCTGCCCGAGCCGTCCGTCGTCGCCTGGCGCGACGTGCTCGCCGGGGCCGAGCCTCACCTGCCCGAAGGGGCGCTGGTCCGCGTCGACTCGCCGGGGGAGGACGCCGAGGCCGACCGTCTGCTGCGCGGCCCCGGCGCGCCCACCCGCGTCGGCGGCGGCGCGGCCTGGCACGCCGCGTTCGTCCGTGGCCTGCAGCGCGTGCGCCGGGCGGTGGACGGCACGCCGGGGGCGCGGCTGCTGGGGGACGCCGGCGAGATCGCCGTGATGTTCGACAAGCGGCGCTGCCACGCCCGTCTGCTGGCCGCGGGCGTGCCCGTCGCGGCGGCGCTGCCCGTGCCCGTCACCGGTTACGCCCACCTGCGCGCGCTCATGGCCGACTCGGGCTGGAACCGGGTGTTCGTCAAGCCCGCGCACGGCTCGTCCGCCTCGGGCGTCCTGGCCCTCCAGGCGCGGGGGGCGCGGGTCAGCGCCGTCACGTCCGTCGAGCTGGTCCGCGGCGCCGCCCTTGAGCTGCACAATTCGCTTCGCGTGCGCGCCTACGCCGACGAGGCCGACGTGGCCGCGATCGTCGACGCGCTCGCGCCCGACGGGCTGCACGTGGAGCGGTGGTTCCCCAAGGCGTCCATGGACGGGCAGGTCTTCGATCTCCGTGTCGTCGTGGTCGGTGGCCGGCCGACGCACGCCGTCGTGCGCTCCAGCCGTACGCCGATGACGAACCTGCACCTCGGCGGCGCCCGCGGCGACCTCGACCAGGTGCGGGCCCGGCTCGGCGCGGCCGGGTGGCGGCAGGCGCTGGGCGTCTGCGCGCGGGCGGCGGCCTGCTTCCCCGGCTCGGTCATGGTCGGGGTCGATCTCATGATCGGCATCACATGGCGGCGTTTCGCGGTCGCCGAGGTCAACGCGTTCGGCGACCTGCTCCCCCGGCTCACCGGCCTGCCCGAGAGCGGCGCCGGCGGGCTCGACACCTACGCCGCGCAGGTCGCGCACGTCCTCGCGCCCCGGGCCGCGGCATGAGGGACATGGGCGAGATCGTCGGCACGCACGATCTCCTGCTGGTCACCCTCGACACCCTGCGCTACGACGTCGCGGCCGAGCAGCTCGGACAAGGAGCGCTGCCCACGCTGGCCCGCGTGCTGCCCGGCGGCGCGTGGGAGCGGCGGCACGCGCCGGGCAGCTTCACCTACGCCGCGCACGCGGCGATGCTGGCCGGGTTCCTGCCCACGCCCGCCGGGCCGGGGCGGCACCCGAGGCTGTTCGCCGCCGCGTTCCCGGGCAGCGAGACCACCGCCGCGGGCACCTGGGTCTTCGACGCCGCCGACCTGCCCGGCGGGCTGGCCAAGGCGGGCTATCACACGGTGTGCGTGGGCGGGGTGGGCTTCTTCAACAAGCTGACGCCCCTGGGGTCGGCGCTGCCGTCGCTGTTCGCCGAGTCGCACTGGGCGCCGTCGTTCGGGGTCACCTCCCCCACGTCCTTCGAGGACCAGATCGCCTGCGCCGAGCGGGCGGTGCGAGACCGTGACGAGCCGGTGTTCCTGTTCGTCAACGTGTCGGCGCTGCACCAGCCGAACCACTTCTACCTGCCGGGGGCGACCGGCGACTCGCGCGCGTCGCACGCCGCCGCGCTGCGGTACGTCGATCGGCACATCGGCCGTCTGTTCGCCCTCATGTGCGCGCGGCGGCCGTGCCTGGCGATCGTCTGCTCCGACCACGGCACCGCCTACGGCGAAGACGGATATGTCGGTCATCGCATTGGTCATGAGGTGGTCTGGACGGTTCCCTACGGCGAATTCGTGCTCCGGACGGGGGAGTGGACGTGAGGCCGTACGAGGGGTACGTCTACGCCTATCCGCACAAGACGGCCTATCGCCCGCTCGACCCGCGCCCGCCCCTGCGGGACGTCTGGGAGGGCGAGTGCGCCGATGCCCTCTTCCTCTACCTGCACGTGCCGTTCTGCGAGATGCGGTGCGGCTTCTGCAACCTCTTCACCAGGACCGGCGCGCCCGCCGAGCTGGTGGCCGCCTACCTCGACGCGCTCCGGCGGCAGGCCGAGGCCACCCGCGAGGCCCTGCCGGCCGCGCGGTTCGCCACCGCGGCCATCGGAGGCGGCACGCCGACCTACCTGGAGGCCGCGGAGCTCACCCGGCTGCTCGACCTCGCCGAGACGACCATGGGCGTCGACTTCGCGTCCGTCCCGCTCGGCATCGAGACCTCCCCCGCCACCGCCACGCCCGACCGCCTGGCCGTGCTCGCCGAGCGCGGCGCCACACGCGTGTCGATCGGCGTGCAGAGCTTCGTGGACGCCGAGGCCAGGGCCGCCATCCGCCCCCAGCGCCGTGCCGAGGTCGAGGCCGCGCTGGCCGCCATCCGCGCGGCCGGGTTCCCTGCGCTGAACATCGACCTGATCTACGGCATCGACGGCCAGACCCCCGCCACCTGGCGCCACTCCCTCGACGCCGCCCTGGCCTGGCGCCCCGAAGAGATCTACCTCTACCCGTTGTACGTCCGCCCGCTCACCGGCCTGGGGCTCCGCGCCCACGACTGGGACGACCAACGGCTCGGCCTCTACCGTCAAGGACGCGACCACCTGCTCGCCGCCGGGTACGAACAGGTCTCTATGCGCATGTTCCGGCTCCCGGGCGGCGCGTCGGGCACCGAGTACTGCTGCCAGACCGACGGCATGGTCGGCCTCGGCTGTGGCGCGCGGTCCTACACCTCCCGGCTGCACTACTCCTTCGAGTACGCCGTGGGCGTGCGCCACGTCCGCGCGATCATCGACGAGTTCGTGCGGCTGCCGCGCGACGCGTTCACCGTCGCCAACGTCGGCTTCACCCTCGACGACCCCGAACGCCGCCGCCGCCATCTCATCCAGTCCCTGCTGCAGGCCGAAGGGCTGGACCGCGCCCTCTACAAAACGCGTTTCGGTGCCGACGTCCTCGACGACTTCCCTCTTGACGAGTTCGCCGGGCGCGGCTGGGTGGAGGAGGACTCGGCGCATGTCAGGCTGACCCCCGAAGGGCTCGCCCACTCCGACGCCATCGGCCCCGCCCTCTTCTCCCCCGCGGTCCGTGCGCTGATGGGGTCCTATGACCTGCGCTGACGGGCGCGCGGACGCCTCCGGGGCGTCGCGCGGGTCCGGGCGGGAGCCGTTGTCGATCTGGGACATCACGCCTCGGCACGTGGCGGCGCGGCCTGTGGGCGATGTGCGGAAACCTCCCGAGCTGACCATCCTGTACCGGGGGCCGCTGGCGAGCTGCGACTACGACTGCGCGTACTGCCCCTTCGCGAAGCGCCGCGACAGTCCCGCCCGGCTGCGCGCCGACCGGGACGCCCTGGCCCGCTTCACCACCTGGGTCGCCGCGCAGGACTTCCCGATCTCGGTGCTGTTCACGCCGTGGGGCGAAGGGCTCGTCAGGTCCTGGTACCGCACGGCGATGGTGGAGCTGAGCCGCCTGGCC
This sequence comes from Sphaerisporangium krabiense, assembly GCF_014200435.1. Lineage (NCBI taxonomy): Bacteria > Bacillati > Actinomycetota > Actinomycetes > Streptosporangiales > Streptosporangiaceae > Sphaerisporangium > Sphaerisporangium krabiense. Next base: position 2,456,104 of record NZ_JACHBR010000001.1, read on the forward strand.
CACGTGCGCCGGGTCGCCGTCCAGACCAACCTGAGCACTCGCCTGGCCTGGCTCGCCGACGCCGATCTCGGCACGCTGGCCCTCTGGGCCACCTATCACCCCGGCCAGGTGGCGCACGACCGGTTCCTCGCCAAGTGCCGCGAGCTGCACGCCCGCGGCGTGCGCTTCAGCGTGGGCGTGGTCGGCCTCCCCGGCCATCTCGCGCCGGCCAGGCGCCTGCGGGCCGAGCTGCTCTCCGAGGTCTACCTGTGGGTCAACGCCGCCGAAGGGCACGTCTACACCGACGACGAGGCCGCCGTCTGGGCGGAGATCGACCCGCTGTTCGGCTACAGCAGGACGCCGCACCGGAGCCTCGGGCTGCCCTGCCGGACCGGCCACACCGTGGTGTCGGTGGACGGGGACGGCACGGTGCGGCGCTGCCACTTCGTCACCGAGACCATCGGCAACCTGTACGACGGGTCCGCCCTACGCGCGCTCCGGCCCCGCCCGTGCCCGCTCCCCGTGTGCGACTGCCATATCGGGTATGTCCACCTGGAACCGCTCGACCTGTACCGCACCTTCGCGGGAGGCCTGTTGGAACGCGTGCCCGCCGCCTGGCCACGGTGACCGGCGGATAACACCCGAGGTCCGGCCGTGGTGACCGGCCCGGAACCCTGGTCGGCCGTCGAAGTCGGTGATCAGGTCTGCTGGTGGGGCTGGTACTGGGCTGCCTGCATGCCGAAGGTCCAGGCGACGCCCTCGCGTGCGGTGGTCACCCACGGCGGCACCCGGAGGAAGTAGGTGCGGTAGGTGCCGTCCGGCTCGGGGGTCGAGTTCACCACCTCGACCATGGTGAGGGGCTCGTCGTCGGCGAGATCCGCCTTCCACAGCACCCCGGTGTCGTCCTTGTGGACGGCGTCGGCCCCGGACTCCCGCAGGTAGCGGTCCAGCCCGTAGTGCTCCAGCATCACGCGGCGCAGCTCGGCGTTGTCCTGCCGCCGGATGGCCGCGGGGGACAGGTCGGCCATGGTGGCCCCGAACTCCGCGGGGACGGGCATGCCGTGCCAGGCGTGCAGGCCGAAGCCGTCCGGGAAGGCCAGCGCGGGACCCACGGCGTGGTGCAGGCGGCCGAGATCGTCGCGGTGCAGCTCGGCCGGCCGCTCGCAGATCAGCACGACGTGCTCGAACGGCCACCACCAGCCCGCCTCCCGCGACACCCGCAGCACGCCGTCGAGCGGGGCCAGGTCGATCAGGGAGGCCCGCGCGAGGCCGTCGAAGAACGCGAGCCAGGGAGCGTCGTGCTGGCCGAGCACGGCGTCCAGCGTGGCGCGGCGCAGCAGGCCCTCGACCGGGTCGGTCGGCTCATGCGGCTCGCGGGACGTGGCGGTGCGTACGCGGGCGGGGCGGGTCTGGTCGGCGGCGAGCCGGCCGATGCCGCGCCTGATCTCGCCCACCAGCCGGTTGACCTGCGGCCAGAAGCCCCCGCCGACGAACTCCCAGGCTGCCGCCCAGGCCGTGGGAGTGAGGGCGGAGGCGGCCTGGGCGCGGACCTGCTCCCACGGGGCGGACCTGACGGGGTCGCGGACGAGCGGGCCGGCGTTCAGATCGAGGAGCGCGGGTGGCAGGAGCCCGAACCCGCGCACGGCGGCGCGTGCCTCAGCGTCGCCGGAGAGGACGACGGCGGCCGTCGCGGCCTGCGCGGGGGAGGCGAACCAGATGATCTGCCGCGGCTCCCGCAGCCCGGCCGCGTGGTACGCGGCGCGGACGCCTTCCTCGGCGGCGGACCGGTCCGCCGGGCCGGTGGCGTGCGCGGCGAGATCCCATTCGGCCGCGGCGTCGGCGAGGTGCGCGGCCAGACGGGGGTGCAGGACGGGGGTGCTCATGGGCTTCCTTGGCTGTCGTGGGGGAGAGACGGCGGGCCTGGCGAACCGGACGCCCTCAGTCGGCGACGTAGCGGTGGTAGGCGCCGGGCACGTACTCGCGCTGCCGCACGACGCGGAACCAGCCCTTCGGCAGCGAGATGGTGGCATGCTCCTCGTGCACCAGCCGCCCGCCGTCGGGCAGATGGAGGAACTCGGGAAGCCGGGAATCGCGGCTCAGGAGCAACGTGCCGGGGCCCGGGACGGCGTGCGCGTGGCCCGTCGCCTCGCCGAGCGCCAGCACGAGCCGGCCGCGCGCGTCACGGGGCGCGGCCTCAAGACGCGCGGGCACCGACTCGGCGGTGACCTGCAGGATCAGGATGTCTCCCTGACGGTACATGCGACCTCCTCGTCAACGCTTGAGAAGGTAGACCACCCGACCGACAGTTCCGGGCGGCCCGGCGCGGCGCCGTGACCACAGGAGCGCGGGGCGGCGCGGCGGCTTGGTCGCCAGGACGATCCGCCTGCTCATGGTCCGCTCCTCGCGACGCCGCCGGCGGCCGGTCAGCGACGGCGTCCCAGGGTGAGGTACGCGATCGGCCCGACCGGCTGTACGAAGACGGCGAGCCACCACAACGCCTTGCGCCCGCGTACCTGTTCGGCGGGGCGTGCCCACAGGTCCACCACCGCGGTGGAGGTGAGCGCCAGTTCGACGGACGCGAGCGCGAGGATCGCGGCACGCTGCCGCGGGGAGAAGTCCTTCCACCGCCTGTCGCCCTTGATGTCCATCTCGTCCTCCTGTCCCGGCGGGTGTTCCCTTCGCCGTACCCCCAGCGTGCCCGTTGATCCGGTCGGCTCCCAGGGACTTATGGCCCCCGCGGCCCCGCCCATGGTCGTCCGGCGTCGCCGGGGCCAGTTGGCGGGGGACTGGTCGGGGGTGGTCAGATCGGGGCGGTTGGCGAGGAGGAGGCCTCCGCCGATCCGGCGGGCAGGGCCGCCGAGGATGGCGAACGCGGGAACCGTCACGATCGCCCAGCTTTCCGCGATGAAGGGCCACCACCGCAGCGGTCCTCGCCACCGGCGGGCGAAGGCCGGCTTCACGCTGATCCGTCCACCACACAGATCGCCGGGGCGCGCTTCCTGTCGTAGAAGACCGTGCGCAGCGATCGTCCGGGCGCGGGACGCCGGCCTCGGCCGCTGATCTCACCGAGGGGGTGCATGTTCATGCATGGCTATGTATATACTTTGGGTCGTGTCTAAGGTGCTCACTTCTCTGCCCGTCAACCAGCGAGTCGGTCTGGCCTTCAGTGGAGGGCTCGACACCTCGGTAGCGGTCGCGTGGATGCGCGAGAAGGGCGCGGTGCCCTGCACCTACACCGCCGATATCGGCCAGTACGACGAGCCCGACATCTCCTCGGTGCCCGGCCGCGCCAAGGCGTACGGCGCGGAGATCGCGCGGCTGGTCGACTGCCGCGCGGCCCTCGTCGAGGAGGGGCTCACCGCCCTGGCCTGCGGCGCCTTCCACATCCGGTCCGGTGGGCGCGTCTACTTCAACACCACCCCGCTCGGGCGGGCCGTCACCGGCACGCTGCTGGTCCGCGCGATGCTCGAAGACGGCGTGCAGGTCTGGGGAGACGGCTCGACGTTCAAGGGCAACGACATCGAGCGGTTCTACCGCTACGGCCTGCTCGCCAACCCGGCCCTGCGCATCTACAAGCCGTGGCTGGACGCCGACTTCGTCAGCGAGCTCGGCGGTCGCAAGGAGATGTCGGAGTGGTTGTCGGCCCGCGACCTGCCCTACCGGGACAGCACGGAGAAGGCGTACTCCACCGACGCGAACATCTGGGGCGCGACGCACGAGGCCAAGGCGCTGGAACACCTCGACGCGGGCATCGAGCTCGTCGATCCGATCATGGGCGTGCGGTTCTGGGACCCCGCCGTCGAGATAGCCGCCGAGGACGTCACGATCGGCTTCGCCCAGGGGCGCCCGGTCACGATCAACGGTAAGGAGTTCCCCTCCGCCGTCGACCTGGTCCTGGAGGCCAACGCCATCGGCGGCAGGCACGGCATGGGAATGTCCGACCAGATCGAGAACCGCGTCATCGAGGCCAAGAGCCGGGGCATCTACGAGGCGCCGGGTATGGCGTTGCTGTACGCGGCCTACGAACGGCTGGTCAACGCGATCCACAACGAGGACACCCTGGTCGCCTACCACACCGAGGGACGTCGCCTCGGCAGGCTGCTGTACGAGGGCCGCTGGCTGGACCCGCAGGCGTTCATGCTGCGCGAGTCGCTGCAGCGCTGGGTCGGGATGGCGGTCACCGGCGAGGTGACGCTGCGCCTGCGGCGCGGCGAGGACTACTCCATCCTGGACACCTCCGGACCGGCCTTCAGCTACCATCCCGACAAGCTGTCCATGGAGCGCACCGAGGATTCCGCGTTCGGCCCGGTCGACCGCATCGGCCAGCTCACCATGCGCAACCTCGACATCGCCGACTCGCGGGCCAAGCTCGAACAGTACGCCCGGCTCGGCATGGTCGGCAGTGGGCACCCGATGCTGGCCGGCGCGGGGCAGGCGGCCTCGGTCGAGCTCATCGGCACCCTGCCCGAGGGCGGCGCCGAGGCGATCGCCTCACGCGGCGAGGTGCCCCAGCACGAGGAACTGCTCGACAACGCCGCGATGGAGTCCGGCACCGACTGACGGCCCGGACGCCGGCCGGGGCGGATGACCGCGGGGAGGAACGCGAGGTCCGTTCTCCGCCGGTGTGGTGTGGTGGGACGGTGTGAGACTGCGGGGCATGGCGGATTCCTTACATGTGCCGATCGAGCCCGGCATCCTCTACTTCGGCACGCCGGTGGTCCTCATCTCCACGGCGAACGAGGACGGTTCGGCCAACCTGGCGCCGATGTCGTCGGCGTTCTGGCTGAGCTGGCGGGCGATGCTGGGCCTCGGGGCCCGCTCGAAGACGGCGCAGAACATGCTGAGAACCCGCGAGTGCGTTCTGAACCTTCCCTCGGACGCGCTCGCGGCGGCGGTGGACCGGCTGGCGCTGACCACGGGCTCCGATCCCGTCCCGCCGGGCAAGGGGAAGCGGGGCTACCGGTTCGTGGCCGACAAGTTCGGCCGCGCGGGCCTCACTCCGGCGCCGTCGGAGACCGTGGCCCCGCCGAGGGTGGCGGAGTGCCCGGTGAGCATGGAGGCGGTCGTGGAGGCCGTGCATCGGATGGCCGAGGACGACGAGGCCCAGCGCGGCGGCGTCGTGGTCTTCGAGGTGCGCGTGCAGCGGGTGTACGTGCACGAGGAGATCAGGACGCCGGGAACGGAGAACCACGTCGACCCCGACGCGTGGCGGCCGTTGATCATGAGCTTTCAGAAACTGTACGGTCTGGGTCCGCAAGTGCACCCGTCCAGGCTGGCGACGATTCCCGAGCGCCTCTACCGGGGCCCGGACATCGAACGCGCCCGCCGGGTTCCGGCGCGGTGAGACTTATCGCACTATGGCGGCTCCAACCATTGCAAAGCACACAAGATCTATTCACGATTCTCCACGTGGGCTGTAAAGATCGCCTGATGCCCACGCCACTCTCCCAGGCGGCTCGCCCGCCCGGCGTGAAGGAGAACGTGTGTCCAGCACACCCCGGCACTGGCGAACGGTTCTGACAGGGGCGCTCGCCACCCTTGCGCTGATGCTCCCCCACGGTGCGGCCCAGGCCGCGCCGGAACCCGACAAGATCGATAAAGCCGTCATGGCCGATCTGGCCGCCGACGGCAAGGCCACCTTCTGGGTACGCCTGAAGAGCGACGCCGACCTCAGCGCCGCCCGCAAGGCCAGGACCAAGACCCAGAAGGCCGCCCAGGTCTTCAAGGCCAAGACCGAGCACGCCACCACGTCCCAGGCGGGCCTGCGCCGGCTCCTCACCGCCGAGTCCGCCGAGTTCACCCCGTACTGGATCTCCAACACCGTCCGGGTGACCGGCGACACCAAGCTGGCCGACGAGATCGCCCGGCTGCCCGAGGTGCGCCGCATCGACCCCACCCGCGTCACCAAGCTCCCCGACCCCCTGCCGGGCAAGGAGGTCGCCAAGGTCAACGCGGTGGAGTGGAACATCGACCGCGTCCGGGCCCCGCAGGTCTGGAGCGAGCTCGGCACGCGCGGCGAGGGCGTCGTCGTGGCCAGCATCGACAGCGGCGTCGACTACACGCACCCCGCGCTGGCCGCCCAGTACCGCGGCAGGCTGCCCGGCGGCGGCGTGGACCACAACTACAACTGGTACGACCCGTCCGGGTCCTGCCCGAGCGCGGCGCCGTGCGACGAGAACGGCCACGGCACCCACACCATGGGCACCATGGTCGGCGACGACGGCGGCGCCAACGCGATCGGCGTCGCCCCCGGCGCCAGGTGGATCGCCGCCCGGGGATGCGAGACCGACGAGTGCTCGGACGCCTCGCTGCTGGCCGCGGGCCAATGGATGCTCGCCCCCACCGATCTGAACGGCCGCAACCCGCGCCCCGACCTGGCGCCGGACATCGTGAACAACTCGTGGGGCGGCTCGGGCTTCGACCCCTGGTACAAGGAGATCGTCGAGGCGTGGGTCGCGGCCGGGATCTTCCCGGCCTTCGCCAACGGCAACCTGACCGGCGCGGGATGCGACTCCAGCCACTCCCCCGGCCAGTACGTCTCCAGCTACAGCGCGGGCGCCTTCGACGTCAACAACGCGATCGCGGGCTTCTCCACGCGCGGCGCCGGCGAGAACGGCGAGTTCAAGCCCAACATCGCCGCGCCGGGCGTGAACGTGCGCTCCTCCATCCCCGGCGGGTACGCCTCCGGCTCCGGGACCTCCATGGCGTCCCCGCACCTGGCGGCGACCGTGGCGCTGATCTGGTCGGCCTCCCCCGCCGTGCGCGGCGACATCGCGGCCACCCGCACCCTCCTCGACGACACCGCGATCGACGTCGACGACACCCGCTGCGGCGGCACCGCCGACGACAACAACGTCTGGGGCGAGGGCCGCCTGGACGCGTACGCCGCGGTGCGTGCCGCGCCGGCCGGTGACCTCGGCGGGGTGCGGGGCACCGTCACCGCGGGCGGCTCGCCGGTCGCGGCCGCGACCCTGAGCGTGAGCGGCCCGGTCACCCGGACCGCCACCACCGCCGAGGACGGCTCCTACGCCCTCCCCCGCCTGATCGCGGGCGAGTACCAGGTGACGGTGGCCAAGTTCGGGTACCAGGACGCCGCCGCCGCCGTCACCGTCGTCGCCGACCAGACCGTGGTCAAGGACATCACCCTGACGCCGCTGCCCTCCGGGACGGTGTCGGGCACGGTGACCGCCGCGGGCGCGCCGGAGCAGGGGGCCACGGTCGCCGTCACGGGCACCCCGGTCAGCGCCGTCACCGACGCCGCGGGCCGCTACCGGCTCACCGTGCCCAACGGCTCCTACGAGCTGAACGTCACCCCCGTCTCCCGCTGCGCGGACGCCCTCACCACGCCGATCACCGTGAACGGGGACCTGGCCAAGGACGTCGAGCTGCCGCGTCGCATGGACACCTTCGGCTACACCTGCGCCGAGACCGCGGGCACGTTCGTCGCGGGCGCCGAGAAGCACGCGCTGACCGGCGACGACGCGGCGCTGCCCGTCACGCTGCCGTTCACGTTCCCGTTCTACGGCGCCGGCTACACCGGCGGCTGGATCAGCACCAACGGCTTCCTCAGCTTCACCGCGAGCAGCACCGCGGCGAGCAACGGAACCCTGCCCTCCACCGCCGCGCCCAACGCGGCCCTCTACCCGTACTGGGACGACCTGGTGCTGGACGAGCAGTCTGGCGTCTACACCGCCACCCTCGGCACCGCCCCGAAGCGCACGTTCGTCGTGGAATGGCGCAACGCCCGCTTCTACTCCGAGGCCTCCCAGCGGGTCACGTTCTCCGCGCTGATCGGCGAGGACGGCTCGATCGGCTACCGGTACCGCGACATCGCCACCGAGCGCGCCGCGGGTACCAGCGCCACGATCGGCATCGAGGGCCCCGGCGGCGCCGACGCGCTGCAGTACTCCTACAACAGCGCCGTCCTCAGGGACGGCCGGGCGCTGACGTTCACCGCGAGCCGCCACGGCCTGCTGTCCGGCGCCGTGACCGACGCCAACGACGGCAGGCCGCTGGCCGGGGCGACGGTCAAGGTCGGGGACGTGGCCACCTACACCACCGGCGAGTCCGGGACCTGGCTCGGGCAGATCCCGGTCGGGGACTACCGGCTTGAGGTGTCCAAGGAGAACTACGGCACCGTCACCCAGGAGGTCACCGTCACGCCGGGGACGCTCACCCGGGTCGACACCGCGCTGGCGACCGGCCGGGTGACCGCGTCGACCGCCGAGCTCACGCTGGTCATGCCCGCCGAGACCACCAGGAACGGGACGGTCCAGCTCATCAACCTCGGCGCCGCCACCGCCTACACCGTGGTCACCGAGCCCGCGCAGGGCTGGCTCACCGTGACCCCCGCCTCGGGGCAGCTCGCCAAGGGCGGCACGGTCGCGCTGAAGGTGACCGCCTCCAGCGCCGGAGTCCCGCCGGGCACGGTCAGGAGCGGCAGGCTGCTGGTGCGCTCGGCGAGCGGGCGCGACCCGCAGATCGCGGTCGCCGTGAACGTCGTGGTGCCCAAGTACCAGGTCGCCATCGACGCCGGCGGCGGCAAGGACCTCACGGACGCCGTCGGCGACCGCTGGACCGCCGACCGCAAGTACACCGCGGGCGGCTCCGGCTACGTCGGCTCCGGCACCAAGGCGAGCACGTCGAACAGGACGATCGCCGGCACCGGCGAGCAGGAGCTGTTCCGGCGGGCCCGCGAGGGCATGCTGGAGTACCGCTTCGACCGCGTGCCGAACGGCACCTACACGGTCGAACTGGACTTCGCCGAGATCAAGGACACCCGCCCGGGCCGGCGCGTGTTCGACGTCATCGTCGAGGGCCAGCTCGCGATCCCCGCCCTGGACCTGGCCCTGGAGGTCGGCGCCTACACCGCCACCACGCGGCAGTACACGGCGAAGGTCACCGACGGCCAGCTCAACGTCCGCTTCGCCGACCGATCGGGCGACACGCTCGTCAACGCGATCCGCATCTCCGAACGCCCGGACAAGACCATCACCTGACCCACCGAGCCCCACCGGTCCGTCCCGACCCCCGCGGCGAGACGGACCGGCGGGGCTCACCAGTCCCCCGGCCCGGCGACGGCGGAGTACAGGTCCCCGAGATCCAACCGGCCACGGTGGACGACCGCCCCTCCGGCGGACAGGACGCGGTACTCGTACGTCCTGAGGCGCGACCGCGGCACGGCGGTCTCGAACACCGCGACCCCGTCGGGGCCGGTCGTCCTCGTCGCCGCCCGGTCGTCCTCGTCCCACAACTCCACGCGTGCCCCGGCGCGTCCCGGCACGTACACGGCCGCCGTGGCGGGGGAGCTGTCGTCATGGCTCGCTTGGCCGGTGACGGTCGTCCAGCCCACCGGCTCGTCCAAAGGCGTCTCGTCCCTTATGGCGCGGCCGAGCCGGTCCTGCTCCGTGCTCCCGTCGGGCGCGGTGTAGGTGGTCTGGACGATCAGGAACCGGGGCGTCGTGTGGCCGCGCACCATGGCGATCAGCGCCCGCCGCCGCCCGCCCAGACTGCCGCCCCACACGAAGCGGTAGGTCAGCGTCTCCGGCGGCGTACCGATCGTCCCCAGCCCGTACAGGAGCCCACGCGCCTCCGCGGACGCGAGGCCTCCGGACGCGGCTTCAGCGGCGTTGTCCACCTTGTCCCAGAACGTTAGATCGCTGCGATAGGACAGCGAATAGGACGGTGGCATCGCCCCCGAATACCGGCTGTCCAGGCGTGTCTTGACCGACAACTGCTCAGGCACGGCGTCGGGCACGGCCGAGAAGAACACCCCCTGGTCGACGGGGTACTCGAGCACGCGCGGCGCGGCGGGGGAGCCGTCCGGGTGGAAGGACAGCCGGGGCCGTACTTTCACGGCCGACATGCGCGGCGGGCCGAGCACCAGCAGCAGGTTCTTCTGGCCGGGGTCGAACCAGATCAGCGGGTCGTCGTCGCCGGGACCCGCGGAACGGCTGCCGAAGAGCTGCTCCTGCTCCAGGCGGTCGGCTGGAGCTCCGGCGAGCCCGGTGAGCACGAGCCCGTACGCCGCCCGTTCGTCGCCGACCACCACGACCACCATCCGCCGGCCCGCCGTCTCACCCGCGAAGAGCACCCGCGCGGCAGAGCCCGTGAACCGGACCCGGACTCCGTCGAGCAGCCGCTGGTCATGCGCGAGCGATCCGCGCGCGGGCCAGTTCAGCAGGCCCTGCCTCTCGGCGCTGACGCTCGTCCTGTCCCGGGCATGCAGTCCGGCCGGCACGCCCACCCCGGCCAGCACCACGGCGGCGGCGGTGGCGGCCACCGCGGCACGGCGGTGCCTGCGAACGCGGGCCATGCGGCCGGCGACGGCGGCGTAGGGGTCCGGATGGTCGGGGATCCGGTTCGCCCGCGAGGCGAAGGTCTCCCGCAGTCCGGATTCGATGGGGTTGGTCATTGTCTCCTCCCGGCCATGCCCGGGCCGCCGGCCCGTTCGTTCGTCGTCCGCTCGCGTCCCGGGTCCCGCAGCGCGTCCCGCAGCCGGTCCAGCCCGCGCGAGGTCTGGCTCTTGACCGTGCCGGGCGAGCAGCCGAGTACCCGTGCCACCTCGGCCTCGGGCAGGTCCTCGAAGTAGCGCAGCACCAGCACGGCCCGCATCCGCGGGGGAAGGCGCAGGACGGCCGTCCACAGCTCTTCCCGCAGGTCGAGCCCGGCGTGGGGGTCGCCGGACGCGCCGGGTTCGGGGACGCGGTCCGTGAGCTGTTCGGGGACGCGCCGGCGGCGCCACCACGCGACATTCAGATTGATCACGACCCGCCGCACGTAGAGCTCGGGGTCCTCGATGCGGCTCCAGCGGCGGTGGGCGCGCACGAGGGCGATCTGTAACAGGTCCTCGGCGCGGCCGTGGTCGCCCGTCAGCAGGTAGGCCGTGCGCTGCAGGGCGCGCCACCGGGAGGTGACGAAATCACGGAACTCATCCTCCGTCTGCACCGGCCACCTCCGTTGGTCTCACTTGTTCCGATACCGGACGGCGTCGAAAAGGTTGAGACGTCCGGCGGCCTTCTGGGGGAATGTCGCGGAGGTGGACGCGGAGGGGGCGCGTGGCGGTATGAAGGAGTGAAGGTGAGTCGGGTGCCGAAGGCGGAGGGGTCGATGGACGAATCTCGGGTGGACGCTTATCTGGCGCGGATCGGTGTCGCGCGGCCGGACGTCGTGGACGCGGAGGCGTTGCGGGCGATCCAGTACGCGCATCTGCGGACGGTGCCGTTCGAGAATCTGAGCATCCACCTGGGGCAGCCGGTCGTGCTCGACGAGGAGCTTGTGGTGGCGAAGATCGTCGATCAGCGGCGGGGCGGCTTCTGCTACGAGCTCAACGGCGCGCTCGGCGCGCTGCTCGCCGCGCTCGGCTACCGGGTGACCCGGCTGGCCGCGCAGGTGTTCGGCGGCGGCGAGCCGGGGCTGCCGTTCGACCACATGGTGCTGCGGGTGGACCTGGACGAGCCGTGGCTCGTCGACGTCGGCTACGGCAGCTTCACCCACTACCCGCTGCGCCTGGTGACCGGCGTGGACCAGCCCGACCCGGGCGGCGTGTTCAGGATCGTCCGCCACGGCGAGTACGGCGATCTGGACGTCTACCAGGACGGCAACCCCGAGTACCGCGTCGACGCCCGCCCGTACCGGCTGAAGGACTACCTGCCGACCTGCTGGTGGCACCAGACCTCGCCGGAGTCGCACTTCACGCGGACGCTGACCTGCTCACGGCTCACCGAGACGGGGCGGATCACCCTCAGCGGCGCCAAGCTGATCACCACGGTCGGCGGGCGGCGCGACGAGGTGGTGCTCGGTGACGACGCCGAGATCCTCGACGCCTACCGCACCCACTTCGGCATCACGCTGGACCGGGTTCCCACGGTCGCCGCCCCGCCGGTCGCGGCCGTCTGATCACTCGGCCGGTGGCGGCGGCCGGGCGGCGACGTCCCCGAGCAGGGCGGCGAGCTGCCGGGCGTTGGTCTGGGCGTGGTCCCGGTAGCAGTTGTTCATGAGCACGTGGGTGCGTTCGGTCTCGCCGGCCAGCTCGCGCAGCCTCGGCGCCCACTCCTTCAGCTCCCGCTCGGAGTAGAGGTAGCCGAAGCGCTCGTGGATGTCGCGGCTGGTCCACTTGTCGCTGTGCCCGTGGAAGCGGACGATCCCCAGGCGGGAGGTGGCCGCGACCACCGGGGGGACCGAGTCGGGGTAGCCCTGCGGCATGTCCACGCAGACGTACGGGATGCCGTAGGAGCGCAGGAAGTCCAGCGTCTCGGCCTGGTTCTGCTCCGACATCCACGTGCGGTTGCGGAACTCCACCGAGATCGGCAGCGGGTCGGCGCGCGCCTTGCACTCCAGGATGTACTGCTTGCCGCGCCTGCCGATCGGGAACCAGCGCGGGAACTGGAACAGCACGGCCCCGAGCCTGCCCGCCTCGCTCAGGGGCGCCAGCCCCGCGAGGAAGCGTTCCCACACCTGGTCCACGACGGCCGGGGCCACGTCCTGGACGTACAGGTTCCGCTTGTCCTGCGGCACGTCGTCCCTGAGGTCCTTGGGCAGCGCCCGCGGCTGGGTCGGATGGCCGGTGAGCAGCGAGAACGCCTTGACGTCGAAGGTGAACCCCGGCGGTGTGCGCTCCGCCCAGAGACGCGCCGTGTCCTGCGCCGGGGTCGCGTAGTAGGTCGAGTCGATCTCCACCAGCGGGAAGCGGCACGCGTAGTAGCGCAGGCGCTCCTCGGCCGTCGTGACGTCCGGCGGGTACCAGCCCGAGGCGAGCAGCGTCCTGTCGGTCCACGAGGCCGTGCCGACCTCGATCTCGCCCACCGGCTTCAGTAGGCGCCGTATCCGGCCGGGTGGCCGAGGACGTGGAAGGTCTCGCCGCGGGCGATGTACCGGACGCGGTCCGACAATCCGAGCATGTCGACATGCTCGCGGAAGTCGTCCAGGCCGGAGGCGAACGCGTCATAGTCGTCGTAGTGGATCGGCAGATTGACATCGGCCCCCATGAGCCGGACCCAGCGCGCCCCCTGGTCGCCGTCCATGGTCGTCATCAGCACCCCGAGGATCGTCGTGCCGCCCAGATGGACGAGCGCGACGTCGATCTCGGGGAACCGCTGCGGGATCTCGGCCAGGCGGTCGTACAGCAGCGTGTCCCCGCTGATGTGCATGCGCAGGCGCACGTCGCCGTCCCGGCCGAACTGCAGCATGCTGCCCATCACCGGGGGCACCAGCATCCGCGCCGCCGGCGGGGCGTGACGGCCGGGCAGCGCGGTGATCCTCAGCGTGGAATCCCCGTGGCGCAGGATGCTGTTCTGCCAGGTGTGCAGGCCCGTGGCGTTGCGGAATCCCTTGCGGCGCAGCCACGTGGCGGCCTGCGGCGTGGTGATGATCGGCAGGCTCTGGTCCAGCCCCTCGGTGGCGTACCGGTCCCAGTGGTCGCCGTGCAGGTGGGACAGTACGACCGCGTCGAGCGGTGGGAGCTGGGCGATCCCGATCGCCGGGTTCGTCCGCCGGCGTGTGCTGATGCCCCAGCCGAGATACGCCCGCTGGCCGCGGTGCAGGAAGCTCGGGTCGGTCAGCACGGTGAAGTCCATGCAGCGGATCACGGTGGTGGCGTTTCCGACGAAGAAGACGCTCGCCTCAGCAGGATCGGACATCACAATCCCCCTGTCTCCTGATATTTCAGGTTAAGCACACCGAGGCGGCGGCTTCGAAGCCGGGGGACCCGCCGCTCAGCAGGACAGGAAGACCGTCTCCTTCTCCCCTTGCAGGTGCACGTCGAACTCGTAGACGTTCTCCGACCGCTCACGCGCGATCAGCGTGGCCCTGCGCGCGGGCTCCAGCGTGTCCAGCAGCGGGTCGGGTTCGTCGCGCAGGTAGATCCGCGTCAGCACCGGCCGCAGCAGGCCCCGCGCGAACACCAGCAACGCCATGTACGCCCCGTCCGGCCGTACCGTCCGGAAATGGTAAAAACCCTCCGGCGTGGTGGCGCAGCGCCCGAAGCCGGACGTCCCCACCCCCTTGCGCCGCAGGGCGCCGCGCGGGCCCGACGTGCCCGTCCACAGCTCCAGCAGCGCGTCCGGCAGCGGCTCCCCCGCGCCGTCCAGCACCCGTCCCCTGATCTCGACGGCGCCCGGATGCGTCTCGGACACCAGCTCCCAGTCCTGGTCATAGGGGAGCGCGTGGGCGAAGAACGGGCCCACGGTCTGCGAGGGCGTCACGTTCGCCGCGCTGGTCTCGTACATCACGCCTCCATAGGGGTACGGCCGAGGACGATGTCGAACTGGTAGCCGAGTGCCCACTCCGGCTCGGTGAGGTCCAGGTCGAACCGGGACACGAGCCGCTGCCGCGCCGCGTCGTCCGGGATGGACTGGAAGATCGGGTCGAAGGGGAAGAGCGGGTCGCCGGGGAAGTACATCTGCGTGACCAGCCGCTGCGTGAACGCCGTCCCGAACACCGAGAAGTGGATGTGCGCGGGACGCCAGGCGTTGTGGTGGTTGCGCCACGGGTAGGCGCCCGGCTTGATCGTGACGAACCGGTACCGCCCCTCGTGGTCGGTCATGCACCGTCCGGCCCCGGTGAAGTTCGGGTCCAGCGGGGCGGGGTGCTGGTCGCCCCGGTGCGCGTACCGGCCCGCCGCGTTCGCCTGCCAGACCTCGACCAGCGAGCCGACGACCGGGCGGCCGTCCGCGTCCATGATCCGGCCGGTGACGATGATGCGCTCCCCGATCGGCTCGCCCGCGTGCTGGCGGGTGAGGTCGTGGTCCAGGGGGGCGACCTCCTCGTGCCCGAAGACCGGCCCGGCGAGCTCGATCGCGTCGGGCCCGAGCTCCGGCATGACCGGCGGGCGCGCGGGCGCCCGCAGGATCGTGCTGCGGTACGCGGGGCTGAGGTACGGGGGATGGATGTTCAATGCGTGTTCCTTCACGGATTCGGTGCGGTGGGGCCCGCCAGGTCAGTCGCCCGGCTCGTAGGGGAGGCCCACGTAGTTCTCGGCCAGCGTCCGGGCGGCGGCCTCGGACGAGGTCACGTACTCCAGGTGGGAGGTCTGCAGGCGCCGGGCGTAGGGGTCGTCGGTGTCGAAGGTGTGCAGCAGCGTCGTCATCCACCAGGAGAAGTGCTGCGCCCGCCACACCCGCCGCAGGCACGCCCGCGAGTACCCGTCCAGCAGATCCGCCGAGCCGGTCTCGTACCGGTGGGCCAGCGCCCGGGTCAGCACCCGCACGTCCGCGACGGCCAGGTTGAGGCCCTTGGCGCCCGTCGGCGGCACGATGTGCGCGGCGTCCCCGGCGAGGAAGAGGCGGCCGTACTGCATGGGCTCGGCCACGAAGCCGCGCATGGGGGTCACGCCCTTGTCGATGATCTCGCCGGTGGTGAGCGTGAAGCCCGGCACCGTCTCCAGCCTGGTCTTCAGCTCGTCCCAGACGCGCTCGTCCGGCCACGCCGCGAGGTCCTCGTCCGGGGAGACCTGCAGGTAGAACCTGCTGATCTCGGGGGAGCGCATGCTGTGCAGGGCGAAGCCCCGCTCGGTCCTGGCGTAGATCAGCTCGTCGGCCGACGGGCGCACCCTGGCGAGGACGCCGAGCCACGCGAAGGGGTACTCGCGCTCGTACGTGGTCAGCACCCCCGGGGGGATCGACGGCCGTGAGACGCCGTGGAAGCCGTCGCAGCCCACGATGAAGTCGCAGTCCAGCCGCTCGCCGCCGAAGGTCAGGTACGGCCGGCCTGAGTCGACGTCGTGCAGGGCCACGTCGTCCACCTCGAACCGCACGTCGCCGCCGGCGGCGAGGCGGGCCGCGATGAGGTCCTTGACGATCTCCTGCTGCCCGTACACGGTGATCACGTGGCCGGGGACCAGCTTCTCGAAGGCGATGCGGTGCCCGGCGCCGCCGAACCGCAGCTCGATACCCTCGTGGGGCAGGCCCTCGCGCAGGAGCCTCTCACCCACGCCCGCCTCCACGAGCGTGTCCGTGGTCCCCTGCTCCAGCACCCCCGCGCGCACCCGCCCCTCGGCGTGGTCGCGGCTGCGCCGTTCCAGCACCACGGATTCGATGCCCTGGAGGTGGAGCAGATGGGAGAGCAGGAGACCGGCCGGACCCGCTCCGACGATCCCCACCTGTGTTCGCATAAGGGAAGCATCGGGGCGAGAGGGCCCGGTCACGAGCTTCCGGTTCCGCTCAGTGGAAACTCGGGGCAAAATATCCACAGCATGTGGATGACGACCTGTGGACGCATCAGGGCAGGTGAGGCTGCCGGCCCTGCTCGTGCCACGCATCGGAAGGGGGCGACGTGGCGGGCGGGTCTCGCGAACCCGGACGCTCGGTGACATCCCGGGTGCTGGCCATCCTGCGCTCCTTCGACGGCGACCACCTCGGTCTCACGCTGACCGAGATCTCCCGGCGCAGCGGCGTCGCCCTGACCACCGCCCACCGCCTCGTCGGCGAGCTGGAGGCGTCCCAGGCCCTCACCCGCGCCCAGGACGGCCGCTACCGCATCGGCCTGCGCCTGTGGGAGATCGGCCACCTCGCCGCGGGACGGCTGCCCGAGATCGCCCATCCCTGGCTCCAGGAGGTCTACGCGACCACGGGGGAGAACGTCCACCTCGCCGTCCGCGACGGCCTCGACGTGCTCTACGTGGACAAGGTCCACGGCCGCCGTGCCGTCCCGATCGTCTCCCGCACCGGCACCCGCCTGCCCATGCACCCCACCGGCGTCGGCAAGGCCCTGCTGGCGCACGAGGCCGACTGGTTCATCACCTCCTACCTCGAACGCAGGCTGGAACGGCCCACCCCGCACACCATCACCGAACCCGGGCGTCTGGCCCGCGAGCTGGCCTCGGTGCGCTCCCAGGGGTACGCCTTCACCTACGAGGAGATGACGCTCGGATCCTGCTCGGCCGCGGCGCCCATCATCGTGGACGGCCGCCCGATCGCCGCCCTCGGCATCGTGCTCGCCTCGCGCCGGGCGCGCGAGCTGCCCCACATGGTCGATCCGCTGCGCGCGAGCGCCGCCCAGATCGCCCGCGCCTACGGCAAGGACTCCCCGTCCGTCACCTGACCGTCCTCGCATCCCATGGCGTACCTGTCACAGGATGTCAGCCTCACCGGCCAGGATGGTCGTCACGTCCACGAGCGGGGAGGACCGCCATGCCACGTGCCGAGGGCACTTTCGACATAGACAGCTGGGAGCCCCAGACCTACGACGAGCGCGAGGGGGCCACCCTCAGCCGGGTGCGCATCACCAAGACGTTCCGCGGCGGCCTGGAAGGGGCCAGCACCACCGACATCCTGACCGCGGTCGCCCAGGTGGAGACCTCGGCCGCCTACTGCGGGTTCGAGCGCTTCACCGGCGCCCTCCACGGGCGCGAAGGCACCTTCGTCCTGCACCACACCGCCACCAGCGCCGGCGACGAGCAGACGCTGCACTGGACCGTGCTGCCGGACTCGGGCACCGGCGAGTTGCGGGGCATCACGGGTGGCGGCGGCATCGTCAACGACGGCGGCGCGCACTCCTACCACCTGGACTACGAGCTCGGCTGACCCACCGGAGACAGCGCGAGGTACATGCCGGCCAGCTCGCGCGCCGTCGCCTCCAGCCGGGCGCGCAGCTCACACGGCGCCAGCACCTCGACCTGGGACCCGAGCTTCATGAACTCGGTCTCGGCGTGGTCGAGCGACTCGATGGGCACCACGGCCGTCACCCAGCCCCCCGCCCCGGACGGCGTGGCCGTCCTGTCCACGGCCTCGACGACGGCGCTGCTCATCAGCTCGCGCAGGCGCCTGCGCCCCGCGGGGGACAGCCGTATCGTCGCCTCGCCCTGGTAGAGCCTGCTGCGGAACTCCGCGAGAAAGGACCTCCAGTAGGCGGCCAGGTCGAAGTCGCACGGCCGCTCGAACGTCTCGTCCAGCACCTCCAGGTCCAGCACGTGGTGCACCCGGTACGTCCTGACGTGCTCGCCGCGCCGCGCGACCAGATACCACTTGCCGCCCTTGAGCACGATGGCGTACGGGTCGAGCAGGCGGACGACCTCGGCGGGCTCCCTCCAGCGGCGGTAGCGGATCTGGACGCGACGCTGGTTCCACACGGCGTCGGCGATGGGGGCCAGGTGCGGCGAGCGGTCGCCGTCGTAGTACCAGCCGTGCGCGTCCAGGTGGAACCGCTCCTGGATGCGCGCCGCCCGGTCCCGCAGCTCCGGGGGCAGCGCCGCCTGCAGCTTGAGCTGCGCCGCGGCGACCACGGCCCCGAGCCCCAGCTCGGCGGCCGGCCCCGGCATGCCCGCCATGAAGAGCGCCTCGGCCTCCTCGCTGGTGAGGCCGGTCAGCCGGGTGCGGTAGCCGTCCAGGAGCTGGTAGCCCCCGGCGGGCCCGGCGTCCCCGTACAGCGGCACCCCCGCGGCGTGCAGCGACTCGACGTCCCGGTAGATCGTGCGGACCGACACCTCCAGCAGGTCGGCGAGCTGCCGTGCGGTCAGCCTGCCGCGCGCCTGAAGCAGCAGAAGGATGGAAAGCAGCCGGCTCGCGCGCATTCACTGACAATACGTGTCAGTGTGCCGTTCGTACCGTGCAATCATGCCTTTCACCGAGGGGTTTCTGCGTGTTACGGGGACGATCGACGTCGCCGGACGCCACGTCAAGCGTTACCACGTCAGCACCCTCGACGCCGAGATCGAGCCGGAGGTCCAGCGGGCCGCGTACGCCTTCCTGCCCCGCCTGCTGCCCGGCCCCGACGAGACGCCGCCCGCCGCGTTCACCGTCCTGCACCGGGGGAGCGGCGGCGCCTGCTACCTCAACGCCTACACCTGGGTCTGGGACAACGTGCTCGAATGCCACACGGCCGCCGCCGGAGTGCCCTTCCTCGGCTGTGCCGACACCGACCCCACCCACTTCACGGAGCTCGCCAGGCCCTGGATCGGCTGCGTGTGGGAGCTGCCGCCCCTGGAGCACGAGCGGGCCGCCTGGGTACGGCACATGCTCGCCCCGGACGAGCCCCTCCTGCCCGCCTACCTGGCCGACACGCTCCCGGAGGGCCGGGTCGGCGGCGGCTGAGATATGTGCTGTCCGCTGATTGTCCGCTATCAGACGAAAGTTGCGGCGTGAGATATCTCGGCACGGTAGTTCGCGGGTGTAGTGCCTGATCAGCGGCTTGACGGACACTTACCCCAAGGCCCTAACCTCCTTACGGAAGTCGGGAAGCCCGGCCCGTATCGCAAGATTGTGGATAACCGCTTTCCGGGCGGTCCGGGGTGGGAGCCGATCCCTTGCTAGGCTGCAAGCATCTATTAGGAACCCGGCGTCGTCCCATCCCCTGCTGATGGGACCGTTGAGAAGTGGGGTCACACCGTGAAGAAGCTGCTCGTTCTCGCGCTCGTTGCCCTCGGGGGGCTGCTCGTCTGGCGCAAGGTTCAGGCCGACCGCGCCGAGCTGGACCTGTGGACCGAGGCCACCGGCAGCGAGAACTGATCATTCCTGGCCGCCCGTGCGGGCGCGTTGATGGTTCTAGGTCAAGGCGGAGGTGACGGCATGACGAGCGCCTCACCCATCAAACTGGCCTGCCTCGATCTGGCCGGCACCACCATCGGTGACATCGCCATGGTGGAGCGGGCGTTCGCCGAGGCGATCGCCACTCAGGGCATAGTCCCCGGGACCGGCGCGTACGCGCGTGCCATGGTGCACGTGCACCGGTCCCGGGGCTGCCCCAAGATCGAGGTCTTCCGCGGCATCTTCCCCGGCAACGAGGCACAGGCGCAGGCGGCCAACCTGACGTTCGAACGTTCCTACGAGGAGGCCATCGAGCGCGCAGGGCTCTACCCCGTGCCCGGCACCGTCGAGGCCCTCGAGAAGCTCCGCGCCGCCGACGTCAAGATCTGCCTCATCACCGGCTTCAGCCGCGGCACCCTCGGCCGCGTGCTCAACGCCATCGGCTGGATGGACAAGGTCGACCTCGCCCTGTGCCCCCAGGACGCCGGCCGCGGCCGCCCCTGGCCCGACATGGTGCTCACCGCCATGCTCCGCCTCCGCATCGACGACGTCCGCCAGGTCGCCGTCGCCGGCGACTCCGAAAGCGACATGCTCAGCGGCAGCCGCGCGGGCGCCTCCATAGTCGCCGGCGTCCTCACCGGCGTCCACAGCCGCGAACGCCTCCTCCACGGCGGCGCCACCACCATCATCGACTCCATAGCCGACTTCCCCACCCTGATCCTCGACAGCCACCAAACCCCCGCCCCAGTAGCCACCTCGGCCCGGTAGGCTGTCCCCAGACAAGGGGCCTTAGCTCAGCTGGCAGAGCGCCTGCTTTGCAAGCAGGAAGTCAGGGGTTCGACTCCCCTAGGCTCCACCAGGAAAAACGCCGCTTTCCCAGCAGGGAAAGCGGCGTTCGTGCCATTAACGTGCCATTAGCCCGCAGGGACCAGCCCGCCGGCCACCCCGTCGCCATCGCTTCTCCGCCGTTCCGCCTCCACGCGCGCTGAGCGCATCGGCAATCCTCTGATCAGCGTCCCGCGTGGCGTGCTGGTAGATGAGCGCCGCCCGGTCACTATCGTGTCCCATCCGCGCCTTGAGATCGGCCAGGCTCGCACCAGACTGCGCGGCCAGCGTGTTTCCCGTGTGCCGAAGGTCGTGGAAGTGCAGACCCTTGAGCCCCATCTCTTTGAGCGCGTCCGTCCACTTGGCCTCACGCCGGAAGTTGCCGCCCCGTAAGAAGCCGCCCCGGACGCCGAGGAACACGAACGCATCCTCACTCTCCGCGACGAAGTCCCCAAGGTGTTCCGTCAGTGCGGGCACGATCGCCGCCGGGATACCGACCGTGCGCTTCCCGGCCCGCGACTTCGGCGGGCTCAGCACCATCTCTCCGCCGTCCAGTTCGAGGAGCTGTTCCCGGACCCGCACGGTTCGGCGCTTGAGATCGATGTCCGACCGCCGCAGTCCGATCACCTCAGCCCAACGCAGACTCGCGAAGGTCGTCAGCAGCACGAGCGCCCGGAAGCGCCGATCGGTCATCCGGTCGGCCAGTTCGAAGACCTGGGCCACGGTGAGCGTCGGTCGCTCGCCACTGGCAGACATACGCGGTTTTCTGTCGCGAGTACGACAAGGCTGCTAAAAAGGTCGATCCAGAACTCAAAGGCGCCAGACCCAGCCGCGCGCAGCTCCACCGCTGGCTGAGCGGCGAAATCAAAGGCCTGCCCTACGCCGACCACTGCCGGGTATTAGAGGCCATGTCCCCGGCTACAGCGCCGAGGAAATGTTCCGCATTCAAGCGCCCGATGCCATAGCCAACGGCACAAGCCAATCGCCGGCCACGCCTCGGAGCACCGAGCGACCTCCCGGTCTCCGGCAGCTCGGACCGCGCCTCCACCCATGCCTGTTCGCCGCTGACTTGTGCTCGATCATCCCTTTGCTGTCTGGCAGTGCCCGACCTATTCAATTGCTGTCGGGCCGAGGGATTTCGACGCCGGCGGCACGAAGCTGGGACTCAATGAGGGTGGCCAGGTGGTCGCTGGCCGTGCCTTGTTCGGAACCGAAGTCGCGAATGACGCGATAGCGAGTCCCGGCTTCCTGGCGTGCTTGAAGCCCGGTCACGATCTTGAGATGATCGAGGTTGGCAAGGTAGTGGTTGGCCATCTCTGCAGCAAGGCCCGGGATTCGGGGATCATCAGGTGCCCAGGTGACAGTTGCAGCCGCGCGACGGCTCAGCTCGACGAACTCCGGATCCTGTATCGCGTGTTCGATGTTGTCCAGGTGTTCGTTAAAGCGCTCCGGTACGAGGGCTTTGGCCAGGATCAATCCCTCTCGGGAAGCACTGACGTCCTCGGCGCGGAAGCCCTGGTCAGCCATCCTGTTCAGTAGCGTCAAGGCTCGATCGGGCAGCAGCGCACGGTCGCTGTCTGTGAGTCGATGCAGTGTGTCGCGGCGACTGATCAACTCCTCGATCTGAGCTGTGAGTCGCTGCTCCACGTCGACTAGGGCACGGGCGAAGTCCGCGTCGTCCGCATCGAGCAGCGCGCCGATCTCGGCCAACGGGACGCTGGCTCCGGCAAGTGTGCGTACCTGCACCAGCCGTAGGAGGTCGGCCGAGCCGTAGCGCCGATAGCCTGAGGTGTCCCGCGCGGGCTCGGCGACCAGGCCGAGTTTGTGATAGTGCCGCACCGTCTTCACCGTCACCCCGGCGAATGCTGCCGCCTGGCTGATCGTGATGCCGTTACTCATGTGCACAGCCTGCCCGCTGAACGGCCCCGGCGACGCCGCCCACACCGTCGAGATCTCGCGGGCTGCCAATTGGACCGTCCG
Source organism: Sphaerisporangium krabiense (assembly GCF_014200435.1). NCBI lineage: Bacteria > Bacillati > Actinomycetota > Actinomycetes > Streptosporangiales > Streptosporangiaceae > Sphaerisporangium > Sphaerisporangium krabiense. Next base: position 2,478,345 of record NZ_JACHBR010000001.1, read on the forward strand.
CGTCAGGCGGCGGGGCGAGTCGTGGTGCGGAACACGGCATCGACCAATCGTTGCGTGGCCTGCTGGTACGCAAGCGCCATCGTCAGGGCGGGATCGTCGACATAGTTCAGGGTCGCGGTCAGGCTTTGCCGGCCGTCGGGGGTGCTGTACATCAGCGCGGCGTGGCCCGCGGCACCGCCGTTGTGGGTGATCACCGTGCCGTCCTCACCCAGATCCTGCACGAACACGCCCAGGCCGTAACCCATCCCCGGGATTGGCGTCGCGTGCGTGGTGAGCATCTCCTTGGTCAGCTTCGCGGGGAGCAGTCGCCCTGTGACCAGTGAGCGGAGGAATGTCTCCAGGTCCTGTGAAGTGGAGATCATGTCCCCGCCGCTGGAGATCCAGGACGGGTTGTGCTCGGTGACATCGATGGTCCGTTCGGTGCCGTCCTCCTCGTACCGGTAGTAGGCGTGCGCGTGGGGCTCGGCGATGTCGGTCTCGCTGGTCGGTTGTGCGGTGCCGGTGAGACCGAGCGGCTGGATCACGAGTCGGTGCATCTCCTCGGCGACGGATCTGCCCGTGACCTTCTCGATGAGGAGGCGGACGATCACGTAGTTGGTGTTGGAATAGCTCCAGTCCGTGCCCGGCTCGAATCGGGCAGGCTTCGACAACGCCAGACGGGCGAGGTCCTCGGCCGGGTAGCTGGTGAAGCGGTTGTCCGCCCACTCTTTACCGGCCGTGGTCGCAGGGATCCCGGCAACCATCGTGCCGTCGGGGTAGTACTCGCCGGTGAAGTTGAAGATCCCGCTGGTGTGCTGCAGGAGCATGCGAACGGTCACCCGAGGATCGATGCCGAACTCGGGCAGGTAATGGGCGGCAGCCGTGTCAAGATCGATCTTTCCTTCACCGACCAGTTGCAGGGCGGCCGCGGCTGTGAAGGTCTTGGTGTTGCTGCCGATCCGGACATGTCCATCGATTGGAGGCTTGGCCTCCTGGCCGATCTCGCTGACGCCGGCGCTGCCAGCCCAGACGCCGTGCTCGTCCCGAACACGCATGGTGATCCCGATAATGCCGGACGCGACGATCTCATCGAGGATTGCCTGGAGCTCCGGACGCTGCACGTCTGCGGCAATGGGCTCGTTCTGATTGGTAGAGGGCATGTTCCCGGTTCCTTGTAGCTCTGGTCCGTGGCACCCGATCGCGCCAACGAAGACGAGCCTGCACCCTGACCTCGGGTCAACCTCAAGCTCGATCATGGAATCCTCTGAAGTGGCATGCGCCGACTGTTGAGATCCCGAGATCGACGGGCGTTCGATCGCGTGGCCGAGCGCGGTTCGAGAGCTTCGGCGCGGGGGCCGCCGACGTTCAGACGCGGGCGCGAAGACGTCGCTGAAGTAGTCGCTCACCCACTCATCGTCGGTAGTCCTGCCGACGAACGGGACGATCTCTTGATCCGGCAGGGGTTACGCCGGATGCGCTGGTCATCCACCGCCGTCGTGAGAACGGCCTTGAGGAGCCGGTACGCCTTGGCCACGGTGACCGCGCTCACGCCCGCGTCGAGAAGGCTCTTACGCCACCGGCGCACGTGGGGGTCCTTGACTCACTGAGTGCCACCGGCCGCGACCTCCAAGACCGGCGTACGGTGCGAGTAGATGAAGCACGCCGACCGGCCGCGCCCGTCCACGTGCAGGGTCGTGGTCTGCCAGGACCCGTTGACCGGCCTGCCCATCAGGCGGCATCCTCCCGTGTGCCAGATACGGATCGGGCGGGACGTGATCTCCGTGAGTATGCAGCCGCCGAAGATCGGGTTGATGCGTCCTTTTGCTGGAATGGCAACAGAACTTAGGCCCTGACCTCCCTCGACCCTAAAGTCAGGGCGACCAACGAGTCCTGGTCGAGGAGGGACGATGACGGCGAAGCACCGGATCTTGAAAGCAGGCGCGGAGCGGATTCACGTCGTAGAACAGGGCAGCGGCCCGCTGGTGCTGCTCGTCCATGGTTTCCCCGAGTCGTGGTATTCCTGGCGGCGGCAGCTTCCCGTGCTGGCGGCAGCCGGTTACCGGGCCGTCGCGCTCGACGTACGGGGCTACGGGCGTTCGTCCAAGCCGCAGGACCCCGCCGCGTACCGGATGCTCAACTTGATCAGTGACAACGTGTCGGTGGTCCGGGCACTCGGTGAAAGCTCCGCTGTGATCATCGGCCACGACTGGGGGGCGACGATCGCAGCGCAGTCCGCACTCCTCGAGCCCGAGGTGTTTCGTGCGGTCGGATTGTTGAGCGTCCCTTACACCCCGCCCGGCGGGCCTCGGCCAAGCGACGTGTTCGCGGGAATGGGCGGCGAGCAAGAGTTCTATGTCTCCTACTTCCAGCGCCCCGGACGAGCCGAGGCCGAGATCGAGCCCAACGTGCGCGGCTGGCTCGCTGGGTTTTACAGCGCCCTGTCGGCGGACACGATGGCTGCGGCGGACGCCTCAGACCCACACTTCATCGCCCCGGGCGGCACACTGCGCGAGCGTTTCCCCACCGGCGCGCTGCCGTCCTGGCTGACGCAAGACGACCTCGACTTCTATGCCGCCGAGTTCGAGCGCACGGGCTTCACCGGCGCCCTCAACCGCTACCGCAACATGGACCGCGACTGGGAGGACCTGGCTACGTACGCGGGTTCCCCGATCAAGCAGCCATCCCTCTTCCTCGGCGGCACCCGTGACGCCTCCACCATGTGGCTCTCCGACGCCATAGACGCCTATCCGCAAACGCTCCCCAACCTCACCGGCAGTCACCTCCTAGACTGCGGCCACTGGATCCAGCAAGAACGCCCCGACGACGTCAACCGCCTGCTCGTGGAGTTCCTCGACAGCCTCTGACCGGGACTTCCAAACCGTCGGGCCGAGCCATCGTAGAGATCATTGGAGGACCTCCCGATCAGAAGGTTCGCCACAGGAGCGTGCCAGATGCGTGCCAGAACAGGTGGGGAACCGCGGTCACTCACGGGGAATCATGGGGACTCGACCAACCCTGACCTTGACCCCTGTTTTCCCAGCTCAGCCCTCAAGGCCAGCAGCTGATTCCCAAACTGACAGTGCCTCGACCTGGGGAACACCGAGTAAGCCGAGAGGCACTTGGACACCAGAATGACTGGATGCAGCCGCAAAGCGGACACGACGCGGCTACGCGGAGGCCCTGGAGGTTGCTGTACTCCTCTGCCGTACCGTCACCGTCTGGCCCTCGCAGACGGTGAAGTTGCCGACGTGGCCTGCGCTCGCTCAGGTGACCCGCGCGGCCACCAGGGTCTCGAAGGTATAGGGCCGCAGGCCATCGGCACGGCCGGCGAAGTACCGCTGCTGGAGGTCTGCACGTGCGGGGTGGTCCACGACCTTTAGCCCGCACCGGCTGATCAGCCTCTCGATCTCGGATACCGGCCAGCCAGGCTGAAGAGGCTCGCCGGCAGAAGCCGCGATCGGCGTGTAGATACGGGCGAATTCCGTCCCCGCGTCGTCGAGCGCACAGTCCTCGGCCCGGTAGGAGAACACCACCTCAGACCCGGGAGCAGCCGCCGCGATCGTGCGCAACGTCGACTCGATCGCCTGTGCCGTCAGATAGGGGGCGACGCCCGTCCAGCAGAACATCGCCGGCTGCGCCCAGTCGAACCCAGCCGGGCCCAGAACATCCAGAACCGGTCCGGCCTCGAAATCAACCGGCACGAATACCTGCGAGTCGCTGAGCGGCAGGCCGAGCTCCCTGACCCGCTCGAGCTTCCAGGCCTGGGAGGCAGGGTGATCAACCTCGAACACCGTCAGCGAGCCGAGCAGATCCGGCCGCCGCCACGCAAACGAGTCAAGCCCCGCGCCAAGAATCACGTACTGCGTGAAGGCACCAGCAGCCAGCCGGTCCTCGGCGTACCGGCTGCGGGTGCAGACAGCCGCACGGGACTCGCTGCGGACCGGGCCGGGGAACAGCGGATCGAACTGGTCTCGCAGCTGCTGCCATACCGGGCCGACAAGCACCAGGGCCAGCGCATCGTCCAGTACCCACGGCGACGCCGTCTCCAGGCGAAACAATCCACGCGACACGGCCGCAAACATCGCCGTCCTGCTCGGCGCGCTTTCCATGTATTCCTCCCCGCCGGCCAGAACCCAGCATGCTGGCCACGCCTGGCCACTCCGCGCACTTCACAGGATGCGCCTGAAGCGCCCTGACGGCCATAGCCAGATCGCCTGGCAGCCACGATCTGTTCGCCATCGGGATCCTCCAAAACGGCCAGGCACGCCAGCACCACAGCCGCCTGCACGCCACCACGCTCACCGTCCTGCGCGAAGTCCTTCAGATGCGCTTCCAGGTCAGCAGTGATCAGCGCCGGGATCACGACCGTTCGCTTTCCAGCCGCGGACATGGGTTCGGTGAAGACCAGGCCCTTGCCCCGCGATGCGGATGAGTTGCCGCTCCACCCGCACCGTTCCGGCCTCCAGGTCGACGTCCCGCCGGCGAAGCCCGGTCAGCTCACGCCTTCGATCCACTCCCCCGCGTACTTCCCGAACTTGATCTTCCCCGTGTCAGGATCGAGACGGTCACCGTTGAGGATCTCCGCCTTTTGTCTGGTCAGCCAGATCTCGGCGTCACGCTTGGTGGCGAAGGTGTTCGGCGCCGGGTGGTCGATGCCGTCCGGCCCCGGGGAGCGAGCCTGGTTGCCGGGCATGCGGCCTGGGGGCCGGTCCCGGCCGCGGGCAGATCGGGCCGCACGTCCACTCCGTCGCACACCCAGGAGCCGGACGACTCGGTCATGCTCAAGCCGCGGAAATCAGCGCCTTCGCTGCCACCAAGGCGACTCAGGCGACGCATGCGGATCAAGCGACGTCCGGGCGAGAAACCGCCTGTCCAGCGGGAGAACCAAGGAGTACAGGTAGGGTCTGGCCCATGGCGGCAAAGCCATGAGCGCCTGTTCCAGCCTCCAGCGTGGGGCCACTCCGGAGCATTCAGGGCACATGCATGTCGGTGCGATCCGGTCAACGGTTCCGGGGACCACTGCCTGTGCCCAAGCGAGCAACGCCTCCGCTATCTCGCCTGGCCGCATTCGGGTGTGCTCAAGCCTGATCACCGCAGCCATTGGACGACGGCCAAGACCAGGGACCTGATGGATCGAGGCTCTGTGAGTTCCGCACACCGACCCACGTGCACGAACCCGAGAGGGGCGCCTACGAGGCATAGCCCTTTCTGATCAACGTCATAGGCATGATGATGGCACCGGTCGGCCCCGTTCCTTCACAGCCTCGGCGCGAAACAAGCAATGCCTCCGGCGGGGGCGCTCCGGCTCCGGGGTGATCGCCAAGGCCTTGGCCCGCTTCCCCTTCGGGCGGGTCGACGGCACACGGGGTGATCAGGAGGGCGGACTGTACGCGCCGCGCGTGTAGGGCCACGGGCGAGCTCTTCCTCGTACGCTGGCTTTCGTGGATGTCCAATCTGTGGCCTGGGCTGCGATTCCCGGCCCGAAGTGGTACTCGCCCCAATGCGTGGCGGAGACGTTCAGGGCCTTGATGCGGACGACATGGGCTGACCAGGATCGGGGCGGTGGTATTCGCTCAGCCGTCGGTAATGATCACGCTGGCACGCTCTACCCGGCTGCTGTCGCAGGCACAGATGTATTGCTGCACATCATTTCCGCCTGCCCGGGCGCACCGAGGAACGCCGCCCTGTGCGTCCTGTTGGACTGGTGGGGGTGCTTCCAGCCCGAACCGGGTTTCGACGCGTACACCGATCAGGACGAACATCGAGTCGAGATCATCCCCGCAATCATGCAGCGGGTAGAGCAAGCAGCCGACACCCTGCGTGTCATCGCAGAGCACGACACGCAGGCGCGAGGGCTAGTCCGAGAACTGCTCCGCAGCCTCGACCGAGGTTGGATTGCCGAGGAGTAGCAGATGGCCGACAGTTCACCTCAGCCCAGCCCACAGGCAGTTCGCCGGGCCATTAGCGGGCCATCAAGAATGGTCACTGGGGGCATGTGATGTGCGGTCAATCCCCGTAACAGTGCAACATCAAATCGGGCTCTGCGCGCCAGCTCATCAGCAGTTTCCGCATGGCTGCCACCAACTCACGCTGTGCGTCATCGCTGGCAATTACCTCCAGGCGATCGATATCAGCCGCAAGCTGAGGTATGTCACGGCGATCGAGAACAGCGTCCGACCACGGGTCGAGCTGCCCGAGAATCGGCAGCCTGCTGCCCCCGGCATTGTTGACCAGCAGCAGTAGTGTCTCCACTTCCACGTCCAGCAGCCAACCTCGCTGCTGCGCTGTCCTCCACTCCTCGCCGTCGGCACGGCGGTGCTCACGACGCTGCGCACGAGTAGCCCGGCGCAGGCTCTTCGGACGAGGCTGCGGAGGACGCAACATCAACAGCAGTCCCATGCCGGTGACAGTACTGGCCCTGGTGCATGAACTTCACTGGCTGGCGCGCGTGCCCGTTCCGTGCCCGATGGAGCGCGGTCATCCGGGGGGAACCTGCGGCTTGCCCGCGACCGCCAAGAATGCTACTGCGCGCAGATAGTTCGATGTAGTTGGGGTTTGCGTCGGCGTCCCGCTGCTTTCGTTTTCGTGATCCATTCAAGAACCACTACGACGGCAACCGGTGACCCTATCCCCGCGAGCGGGGACCAGAGTGGCGCCGAGCCCCACCCGAACGGAAGTGGTATGGGGACGGTCAGGAATCCGCCAGGGTCGAGCACTGAGCATTCCTCCATTGGGCGCATGGTTCGTTAGGAGGATCTTGATGCGTGGAACGCGCCGGTAAGCCCGAAAGTTGCTTCCCGTCAGAAGCCCCACCAGGAGGACCGCAACTCTCGGTGGTCAGGCGTCAAGAGCCACGGTGAGCCGGCCTTTGCCTGGGGTCGTTGCCCCTCGATGTGAACGAGACCGCCACCTGCCGAGGGGCGTGCGGCCGGGCCGCCCTCTGTTCGATGGTCAAAGCCAGTCGCTGGGGCTCCTAACAGACGGTGGACTACGCAGAGGAGGAAAGGGGCCGACTCTTGCTCGTCCGGAAGAACCGGCCGTCAGTGCAGTAGGAGTCGAACGATCGCGGAGAATCGCGACGAGGATGCGTTGCTCAGCGTGGTCGTGTGACCGGGACCACGGTGAGCAGGTGGTCCAGGCCTTTGAAGTCCCTTGGGTTGCAGGTGTACAGGGGGAGCCGGTTGGCGATCGCCACGCAGGCGATCATCAGATCTGCTGTTCGAGGGCGGGGTCTGCGTCCCGAGGCGATGACGGCGGTCCACAGTTGGCCGTACTCGCGGGCGGCGGTGTCGTCGAAGGGCAGGGGGTCGAACTCGGCTTCGGTGGTCTGAAGGATCTTCATTCGCTGAGCGAGTTCCTGTGCCCCGGTGGCCACCAGCACGCCGACGGACAGTTCTGCGGTGGTGATGGCGCTGATCATCATCTCGTCCGGTAGCTCCTCGGGGTCGATTCCGGCGCGCAAGATGAGGATGTTGGTGTCGAGCAACCCTTGAGTGGGGGTCATTCCCCGTCCTCTGTGAATTCGCCTCTCCCGTAGGCGCGATCGTAAGGGTCGTAGAGGTCGTCGTTGACGTGGTGGTCCATGTCCTCGCGGTACTTTCGGTCGTCCAGGCGCGGCATGCCGCGGGACACGGCGGCGAACTCGGCCCGCGAGACGGCCCGGCGTCGACGGCGGATGGGGACCAGATCGCCGATGTGGTGTCCGTTACGTGTGACGGCGTACCGCTCTCCGCGTTCCAGCCCATCCATGATCTCCGCGGACCGGTTGCGCAGATCACGCTGGGAGATCTGGTGGGAGTGGTCGGGCTCAGGAGTGCTCACCCATCGAGTCTACCCCGCGTGCCATCTGGTGCTACAGAGTAGCACCGCGTTGATCACTGAGAGTTCACGGGGGAGCGCGAGCAGCCCCGACCTGGGAAGGCGCATGTCGGGCGTAAGTAGTGTGCGTCTTTGCAAGCTAGAAGTCAGGGGTTCGACTCCCCTTTGCCTCACCTCGGCTCGAAGGCCACCTCTCATGATCCAGCCCATCTCCGTCATCCACACCGTGCCGGCGAGTTCGCCGTTCATCGCCAGCATGCTGATCCATGTACAGCCGTGGTAGCAGAGGAACATGGTCCCTGGCATCGGCTTGTCGATCCAGAGGATGGGCTTGGTGCCTTTGGCCGCGAGCAGTGGTAAGCGGTCCACGTGCGCGCGACTGATCGGGAAGGAAGCTGACACGGAGACCGCGGCTTCCGGCTCTTCCGCGAAGCTTCCTTGTTCGCGCAGGGTCTCGTCTGTGATCCACTCCAGGTCGAGCACAGGGCCAGGGCGGACGCCGCGTCCGAAGCGGAGGAGGAACGAACGGAACTCTTTGGGCAGAGGCGCCCCCACAATCCCTTCGAGTGCCTGCACCTCTTCTTCGGACAGGGGTGCGATATCCGACAGGCCGGCGAGTTGGGTGAGTTCTTCGCCTAGCTGGGCCAAGCTGATCTCTGATCGCATCCCATCCTCCTCGTGCGCTACCGAGGGAGTCTCAGGCAGGTTGGTGTGGCAGCGTATACGGGAGCGTTGACCAAGACGATCGTTCGTAATGAAGTGGCCTACGCAAGACGTAGTCGGGGTTTATGCGGTGCGTGGTGACTGCCACAGCTGGCGCCTTCGTTTCAGCCAGGTCGCGGCGGCGGTGTTCAACGTCACGCCCCAGATCAGGAGGACGACGATCCATTGCGTCCATGTCAGCAGGGTCATCTGGCCGGAGAGCAGGATTCGAGCAGTGGCGTAGGGGGCGAGCCATGCTTGGGCGGGGTGGAACGACTGGACACTGCTCAGTAGCAACCACGTGCCCATCGGGAACACGATGGTGGCGAGGCACGCGACCGCGGGGCGGCGCAGCAGCATGCCTAGGGCAGTGCCGGTGAGTTGCGCGACGGTCTGCACCAGCACGCTGCCCAGGGCGACGGTCCCGGCGTGGAGCCACGGGTGAGTGCCAGGGCCGGGTGGAGCGACCGCGAGTGTCACGGCACAAACCAGGATTCCGTATGTGCCGACAATGGCAGCGAGCAGTGCCGCCGCCAGCAACGTTGGGAACAAGCGGGTGGTAGGGGGTGTCTTCCGTAGGTCGCCGGCTAACAGCGCACCGAGGAATGGCGCCGGGATCGACATCACGGTCTGCGTTGCCTCTGTGAGTGTGGCGAACGACTGGTCTCTGGGAATGGCTGTCATGCGTAACCCCACGGTCGTCAACAGGCCCGCCAGTAGGGTGATCGCGAACAACCACCGTCGGGGCCGTGTCCCGAGGGAGCGCCGGAGCGCGGCGCTGGTCGCCTTGCCTAAGCTGGTGTGCGCGTTGTCAGTGTTCACTGAATGCCCTCTCTAGGCTCGCCTTCCTGGTCGGTTCCTTCCGTCAGGATCTCCTGTGCGATCGGTGAGGTCACCAGTTCATGGCAGCAACGGGGAGGGACCAGAACCCAGGTCCTTCTCGGCGCCTTTCTCGAAGTGGTCCTGGCGCTCGCTATCGTCGGAACCACCGTCGCGCTCTTTCCCGTCGTCAAGCGTCAGAATGAAGGTGTCGCTCTCGGCTATGGTGGTTTACGCATGCTTGAGGCCGGTGTCATAGCCGTCGGCGTGGTTCCGCTGGACGTTCCTGGTCGGTCCCGGCTTCGTCTGTGGAACGAACACCCTGCTGCTCGCGTACGTGCTTTACCGGTCCGGTCTCGTGCCGCGGTTCATCCCGGTACTGGGGCTGGTCGGGGGCCCGTTGGTGTTCGCCTCGGGGGCCGCGCAGATTTTCGGGCTGTGCGAGCAGATTTCGGGGTGGGCGGCCGTCACCGTTGTTCCGGTGTTCGCGTGGAGATCTGCCTCGTCCTCTACCTGATCGTGAGGGGGTTCCGGCCTTCGGCCGTGGCGAGTTCCCCCATGCCGCCGGTCGCGGCCGGTCCCGAATCCTTGGCCGTGTGACCCAGGCCTGCGGCGGTCGCCCGAGAAAGGGCGGCCGCCGCGAGGCGCCTCACCATACGCTTTTCGGTGCCTGGCGCTATCGCTCTAGAATCGGCTCCTGTTTGGGGCTGGGCTTGTTAAAGAGGGATCCGGTATCCGTCGTAAACGTATGCGTATCTCGCGCCCATGTCGAACTTCCACCACTGGTTTCCGGCGGTACTGATGCAGGACGCCTCGATGATCTTGGGGGTGGAGATATAGCCGATCACGTCGCTGGAACCGCTGTACGAGGAATGTACGGGTGTGTTGTTCGCGAAGTTCATCCACTGGGGAGTTATAGGGGAGCAGCCGGCAAGTGGACTGGCGTTGGCCGTATTGATCGGGACGAGAGTGCCCAATGCGAGCAGGGCGGCGCCGGCCAGTAGTTTTTGCCGAAGTTTCACTGATGCTCCTCACTTTTCTGATCATGTGACATGATCAACGTATATTGTCGCGAGTTCACTGGGTACATGGCCGCGGGGTGACATATTCGTGTGTTGACTTCTGACGCACTTGTGGTCGCGGTTCTCCGTTCAACGGCGGCGTGGACGGTGGGGGCCATGGATATTGAGCGTTATTTCGGACGGTCTTAGAGGGGACGCGTGCTGTCCCAATATCGCTAAGATGTGGCGGATCCGGTGAAAGGGCCGCCTTGTCGCACTCCTTCAAGTTGTCCAGAACGGCACTGCTGACCTGGGCTGTTGCCGTGGCCGTCGCTGTGTTTCCGACCTGGGAGGAGTGGCGGGATCGGCTTGAGCCGGGGGAATTCGAGAGCTACTCCTGTATGGGGTGGGGGCCGGGGCAGTGGGGGAGCTCGCCGTTGGACCCCCTGCGGGGCGATCTCGACGTGCTCATGGAGAACGTGGTGACGTGGGCGGTTCCCGCGCTGGTGGTCGTGGTGGGGTTTCTCGCCTGCGTCGGGGGCAGGGGTCCGCGGAGCGTGGCATGGCGGACGGCAGGGGCTCTCTGCGTCATCGCGGTCGTCGAGCCGCTTACTCCGGCCTACGCGGCGGGGGACGGCTCGTGTGGCTTGCTGCCGATCCTCAGTGCGGAGTGGTTCGCCACGGTGATGGGCGCGTGGGGAAGCACACAGTTCTGCCTCCTCGGCGCGGCCGTGCTCGTGCTGGTCGCCTCCCGGATGACGGTTCCGGCCACCTCGGAACACGTGGCGGCGGCTCCGCCGGACGGTGTGACCTGGCGTCGGCCGATCGCGGTCCTGGTGGACTACGCGATCATCATCGTGATCCTCACCTTCGGGCTGCCCCTTGTCATGGGCCTGACCGACCTGGACAGGCCCTTCTCCATGAGCCTGGACTTCGGGCTGCTGGGGGAGGGGGTGAGCCTCTTGTCGTTTCACGTCGAGGCCGGCTGGTTGATCGTCCTGTTCGTCGTTTTCCTGTACTTCTGGGGACAGCACAGCCGGTGGGGACGGACGCTGGGGAAGCGGCTGTTGCGCATTCACGTGGTCTGCGCGCGGACGGGGGGCCGGCCTCCGGCGGGCAGGGCGGCCCTGCGCGCGCTGATCTTCCCGATGGCGTTGTTCGTCCCGGTGGTCGGGCCCCTCGTTCTGGTGCTGGACGGGCTGTGGACGCTCGTCGACCCCGGCGCCAGGACACTGCACGACCGATGGGCGCGCACCGAGGTCGCGCGCCGGATGCCGGACGTCAGATCCGGGGTTTGACCCGCCGTGTCCCCTCAGAGGTCACGATCGCTGCGTGGTGTGACAAGTCCTGATTCGTACGCCACGACGACGGCCTGGGCGCGGCTGTTGAGAGCGAGCTTGGCCATCAGGCGCTTGACGTGCGTCTTGACCGTCGCCTCGCTGAGCACCAGCCGTCCCGCGATCTCCTGGTTGGTCAGGCCGTAGGCGACGAAACGGAGGATCTCCGTCTCCCGCGCGGTGAGCTCGGACAGCCGCGAACGGGTCAGGGAGGTGGCGCGGTGCTGGTCGGCGTACGTCTCGATCAGGCGATGGGTGATGGCGGGGGCGAGCAGGATGTCGCCGGCGGCGATGGCGCGCACCGCGGAGATGATCCGGTCGGGCGGGGTGTCCTTGAGCAGGAAGCCGGAGGCGCCTTCGCTGAGCGCGGTGTAGACGTATTCCGGCAGGTCGAAGGTGGTCAGCACGATCACGCGCGGCATCGGGTCGGCATCGCCCGCGAGGATGTCGCGGGTGGCGGCGATGCCGTCGAGTACCGGCATCCGGACGTCCATGAGGATCACGTCGGGCCTGGTCTCGGCGGCCAGGGCCACGGCCTGCTCGCCGTCGGCCGCCTCCCCGGCGACCGTGAAGCCGGGCGCCGCGGTGAAGAGGGCGACGAGGCCGGCGCGGATCAACGGCTGGTCGTCGGCGATCAGCACGCGGGTGGTCATCGGTCACGTCCCGTGGGGAGTCGCAGCACGACGCCGAACCCGCCGTCCACGGGCCCGGCGGTCACGGTGCCGCCGTACAGCTCGGCGCGTTCCCGCATGTTGTGAATGCCGCGGGGAGTGTGGCCGGGGCCGGGCGGCGGTGGCGGGTTCCCGGTGTTGACGATCTCCAGCGTCAGCAGGTGGCCGGCGGTGTAGTCGAGCGTCACGCGCGCCGTGGCCGGTCCGGCGTGCTTGAGGATGTTGGTCAGCGACTCCTGGGCGACGCGGTACGCGCACAGGTCCGGCCCCGGCGCCAAGGGCCGCCGCTCGCCGCGCACCTCGACGTCCACGGGCACGCCCGCCCGTCTCATGCGCGCGACCAGGCCGTCCAGGTCCGCCAGGCCGGGCTGGGGGCCGAGTTCGCCGTGGCCGTCGATGCGCAGCACGTCGAGCAGCCGCCGCATCTCCGTCAGCGCCTCGCGGCTGGTGTCGCCGACGGTCGCGATGGCTTGCCGCGCGGTGGCCAGGTCGCTGTCGAGGACGTACTGGGCCACGCCCGCCTGTAAGGACACCACGGACATATGGTGGGCCACCACGTCGTGGAGTTCGCGCGCGATGCGGATCCGTTCGTCGGCGGCGGCCTGCGTGGCGCGTTCGGCGAGGTGCTCCACCCGTTCGCCCCAGCGCCGCGTGCTCTCGCCGAGGCCCCACGCGACGAGCACGATCACTATGGCCTGCATCGTCTCCGGCCACGTCATGACCGGTGACAGCGTCAGGTACACCGAGGCCATCACGAGGGTCGTCGCCGCGAACATCAGCGCCGCCACCCACCGGGGCCGCAGCGTCGCGACCGTGAACATCGCCACCAGGACGCCCAGCCCCGTGTTGATGAACAGATCGTCATTGAGCATCGCGTACACGGTCAGCGCGCCGAGCATCACGCACATCGTGATCACGGGGGCCCGTTGCCGTACCGCGATGGGTGCGATCATGAGCACGATGAGGGCGAAGGCGGACGGATCAGCACCGCCGTACGCCACGACGGTGGCCGTCATGAGCCCGGTGAGCACGACGGCGAGCAACACGTCCACCAAGATCGGCTGAAATCGCACCGGCCCACGGTAACCGCGGCACGGATACGCGGTCACCAGCCTGTGGGGGCATTTTCGGCTACCCCTGTGGGGGTACCCGGAAATGCCGTCGCAGGGTGACGATGAATCGCTCGCCGATTTCTAGTTTTCTCGGCATGAGACGAACTTCCACATTCGCGGCGGCCCTCTGCCTGGCCGTGGGAATTTCCGCCGGTACGGCGGCCGCCTCCGCGGCGCCGGCGTCCGGCACATTACAGCGCGACGCCGACCTGCTGGTCGCGGAGGGTTCACCGGGTGCGCTGGTGGAACTGGTCACGCCGCGGGGGCGCGTGCGGGTGCGCAGCGGGTACGGCGACGTGAAGGCGAGGACGCCCGTGCCGTGGGACGCGCGGTTCCGGATCGGCAGCTTCACCAAGATGTTCGTGGCCACGACCGTGCTGCGACTCGTGGGCGAGGGGCGGCTGTCGCTCGAGGACACCGTGGACCGGTGGCTGCCGGGAACGGTCGCGGGCAACGGCAACGACGGACGCCTGATCACCGTGCGGCAGTTGTTGCAGCACACCAGCGGACTGCACGAGTACGTGTCGGAGATGCCGAACGTGTTCAAGGAGAAGGACTTCCTGCGCACCCGGTTCGACACGGTCACCGCCGCCGAGGCCGTGCGGCTGGCGATGTCCAAGGCGCCGGACTTCGCGCCGGGCACGAGCTGGGCGTACTCCAACACCAACTACATGCTCGCCGGGATGCTGATCGAGCGCGTGACCGGGCGGACGTGGCAGGAGGAGGTGACCGCGCGCGTCATCCGCCCGCTCGGCCTGCGCCACACCTTCACGCCGAGCACGTCGCCCTTCATCCCCGGCCCGCACGCCAAGGGCTATGACCGGTTCACCGAGAAGGGCATGGAGGCCGGGCCCGACGACCCGTTCGGGCCGCCGGTGGACGTGACGCTGATGAACCCGTCCTGGGGCGGCTCGGCGGGTGCGATGATCAGCACCACCGAGGACGGCGGCACGTTCCTGCGGGCCCTGCTGGGCGGGAAGGTGCTGCGGCCCGCGCAGCTCGCGGAGATGAAGCGGACCGTCCCCACCCCGCCGGAGTGGTCGGGGGTGCCCGGCACCAGGTACGGCCTGGGCCTCATCTGGACTCCGAACTCGTGCGGCGGATCGTGGTCGCACGGCGGCACCATCCATGGGTTCCTCACCGACAACGGCGTGACCGACGACGGCAGGCGGAGCGTGGTGGTGTCGAGGAACACCCGCACCCCCGTGCCGGCCGGGAGCACCACGGTGCCGGACCAGGACGCCGTGTCCGACCTCATCGACCACGCCCTCTGCGGCGCCGGCTGACATCCCATGAACCGAGGGCGGCGGGCCCGCCGCCCTCTTCGGTGTTCCACCGGCGGCGCGGGAGCGGGTAGACGGTGTGCGAGGGCTTGCCGGAGCTTGATAAAAGCCGGGCGTTCTCGGCTTGCCGTTGTTTCGTTAGGAACGGCGGACGATATGGGGGCGCTTCCCCACATCGGCGAATTCATGGAGGACGGCGGCGATCGGTCCGTGATTTCCGAGCCGCGGAATTGTCGTCGGCCCGTTCGTCGGGGCCGGTGGCCGGGCGGAACGCGTTCCGCCCGGCGGTGCGCGAGCCCGGACGATCAGGGGTTGCCGGAACGGCAGATCGGGGTGGTGTGGTACTGGACGGATGCCCCCGTGGCGTCGGACACGACCGCCAGGATGTCGTACGCGAAGGTGGGCTGGCAGCCGATCGAGACGAAGGTGCGGTCGTTGAACGCCGGCACGTTGGTGCCGTTCAGGTACCAGCGGATGGCGATCGGCGCGACCCCGCCGCTGTAGGACACGTCGCAGAGGAAGCGCCGCGCGAGGGGCTCACAGTAGCCGCTGTTCAGGGTCAAGGCGAGCAGGGTCGCCGAGGAAGCGGCGGTCGAGGTGGACCTGGACGATGCGGCAGACGCGGCGGACTTGGCGGTGGACGCGGTGGACGCCGCCGAGGCTGACGGGGCGAGCGTGCCGGGTAACGCCAGCAGGCCGGCCGCCGCTGCGGCGGATAAGGCGATTTTGAGCGGCTTGCGCATGTCTGTCTCCTCCTGGGATGGGACTGAGTGTCGCGCTGCCCTGGGGGGTGCGGCAGCCCGTCCATCCCATGATTCGCCGGCGCGGTCGCGACGGATGACGGGACCGACATTCTTCGCATAACGCTGGCGACCGAGAGCTCGTCCGACAGCCGGAACGCCGCCTCCCGCGAGGGGAAGGCGGCGTTCGCGCGTGCCGGGTCGACGAGCCGTCGGCGGCCGTGGCCGGTCGATCGCCGTCGAGCGGCGGCGTCGCCGGCTACTTGGCCGCGACCTCGTAGGCGAGGTGGAGGACGCCGGTCTTGAAGGTCGTCGAGGAGACGAGCTTCAGGGGGATCTGGACGCCGTCCTCGAACAGCCGCTGGCCGGTGCCGACCGCGATCGGGTGTACCAGCAGGTGGAGCTCGTCGATCAGGCCGTGCCGCAGCAGGGAGCGCACGAGGTTCGTGCTGCCGCTCATGTTGATGTTCAGGCCCGGCTCCTGCTTGATCTTGGTGATCTCTTCCACGAGGTCACCCTTGACCAGGGTGGAGTTGTTCCAATCGGCCTTGTCCAGGGTCGTCGAGACGACGTACTTGCGGACGTTGTTGATGAAGCCGGCGAACTCCTCGTCGGCGGGCTGCTTCGGCCAGAACTCCGACCACTCGTCGTACATGACCCGCCCCATCAGCATCGCGTCGGCGTCGGCCGCCAGCGCGCCGATGGCGGCCCCCATCTCGTCGTTGAAGTAGGGGAAGTGCCACTGGTCTGGCGCCTCGACGACGCCGTCCAGCGAGATGAAGAAGGACGCAACGATCTTCCGCATGTCTGGTTTCCTCCGCCTCAGGTTTCTGCGTCCCAGAATGGCATCCGACAATCAAAGCTGTCAAGACAAACTCAATTGTCGGTGTTGGGCGCGGGATCGTCCGGCTCAGGGGGTGGGACGGCGCTGAGCGCGCGTGTCACAGCTCGTCGGGCGCGGATGTCTCGTGGAGGGCGCCGGAGGCCAGGTGGAGCCAGCGGGTGACGCCGATGGCGTGCAGGAAGGGCAGGTCGTGGCTGACGACCACGAACGCGCCCTCGTAGGCGTTCAGGGCGTTCTCCAACTGGCCCGCGCTGGTCAGGTCGAGGTTGTTGGTCGGCTCGTCCAGCAGGAGCAGGTGGGGCGCGGGGGCGGTGGACAGGACGCAGGCCAGGGTCGCGCGCAGGCGCTCGCCGCCGGACAGGTCCGCGGCGCGCAGGTGGACGCGGTCGCCGCGGAAGAGGAACTGGGCCAGGCGGTGGCGCCGCTCGTTGTCGCCCATCTGGGGCGCGAAGCGGCGCAGGTTGTCCACGACGCTGAGGTCGAGGTCGAGCAGGTCGAGCCGCTGCGACAGGTACGCCGCCCTGCCCGCCGCCCGGTCGATCCTGCCGGCCGACGGCTCCAGCAGCCCGGCGACGAGCTTCATCAGCGTGGACTTGCCCGAGCCGTTCGCGCCCAGCAGCGCGACCCGCTCGGGCCCGCGCAGGCTCAGCGTGACGCCCGGCGGCGCGAACACCGCCTCCCCCGTCCCGTACCCGGCGTTGACGTCCTCCAGGGTGAGGACGGTGCGCCCGTCGGGGACGCGGGTCTCGGGCAGGGCGATGGCGATGCGCGCCTCCTCGCGGAGCGCCTGGCTCGCCTCCTCCAGCCTGGCCTTGGCGTCCGCGGTGCGCTGCTGGTGGACGTCGGCCGACCGCGCCGCCGACTCCTGGGCCTGGCGCTGCAGCGTGCCCGCGTGGATACGGGACAGGCCGAGAGAGCTCTTGTTCCGTTTGGCGTTGCTCGCCCTGCGCTGGGCGCGTTCGCGGGCCTCCTGGGCCTCGCGCTTCTGGCGGCGCAGTTCCTGCTCGGCGCCGCGCACCGCCCGCTGCGCCGCCTCCTGCTCGCGGTCCACCGCCTCGGTGTAGGCGGTGAAGTTCCCGCCGTACAGGCGCAGCTCGGCGGGGTGCAGCTCGGCGATGGACTCCATGCGTTCCAGCAGGGCGCGGTCGTGGCTGACCACCAGCAGGCAGCCCTTCCACTCGTCGACGACCTGGTAGAGCCGCTCGCGCGCGGCCCGGTCGAGGTTGTTGGTGGGCTCGTCGAGCAGCAGGACGTCCGGCCGCCGCAGTACCTGGGCGGCGAGGCCGATGGAGATCACCTGGCCGCCGCTGAGCGTGCTGAGCGGCCGGTCCAGCGTGACGTCGCCGAGGCCGAGCCGGTCGAGGACGACGGTGGTGCGCTCCTCGATGTCCCAGTCGTCGCCGACGGTGGTGAAGTGCTCCTCGCGCACGTCGCCGGCCTCGATGGCGTTCAGCGCGGCGCGGATGGGGGCGATCTGGAGAGCCTGGTCGACGGTGCCGTCCAGCATCGGCAGGGCCTGCGGCAGGTAGCCGAGCTCGCCGTGTACGGAGACCGAGCCGGCCGTGGGCCGCAGCTCTCCGGCGATGAGCCGCAGCAGCGTGCTCTTGCCCGCTCCGTTGGGGCCGACGAGGCCGGTGCGGCCGCCGCCGAGGGCGAAGGACAGGTCGTCGAAGACAGGGGTGTCGTCCGGCCAGGCGAACGACAGGTCGGTGCAGACAATGGTGGCGTCGGACATCAGCGTTTCCCGAGGACGTGAAAGCCCGGCCTGAGGGGGCGCGTGACAGGACGTGGGGGCCGTAGAGGCCCCGGCACGGTCGGACGCGCGCCAGGCCGGCGCATGGGCATGATGGACGGATACCGCGGGCCCGGGCGCGCTCCAACGCGCGAGCCGGACCGGCCACGTCACCTCGCGTCGCGCGGTGGTGACGGGCGGCGGGGTATCACTCGGAGGTGTCGTCCTCGCTGACCAGCATGCTGGGGCCTCCGTGCCTCGTCGATGTCCCCGAACGGGGTTCGCTTCGCATGCTACCACCGGGCGCCGCGCGCCCGGTTCGCCCGTTGTTACGCCTCCGCCGCCTCCAGGACCAGGAGGATTTGCTCGTCGTCGCCGCGCCGGACGGCGCCCGCGCGGCGGAAGCCGCTCTTCTCCAGCAGGCGCACGGACGCGGTGTTGCCCGCGAACGGGTCGGCGTACAGGGGCCGGGTCCGCTCGAGGCTCAGGAAGAGGGCGAGCGCGCGGGTGGCGATGCCCCGGCCCCAGAACGGACGGCCGAACACGTAGCCGATGTAACGCTCGTCCTTCTCCCACCAGGACACGATGTTGCCCGCCACCTCGCCGTCCACGGTGACGGCCTGCACCAGGACGGCCGGATCGCCGAGCACCTTCGTGGTCCAGTGCGCCATGAAGACGTCGCGCTCGCGCGGCGTGAACCTGGACCGCCGCGCCGCCTCGGGATCGTGCTCGTGTCGCAGGAAATGTTCGAGGTCGGGCGGCTCGACATCGCGCAGTCGCGGCTCTTCGTCGCTCATGAGGCCCGAGTGTCGCACCGGCCACCGACATTTTCCGTGGCCACGCGGGGCGGATCGGGTGCGCCGGGCGGGCCACGGCTTGGATAACGTCGGGTCCATGCGGCTTCATGTGGGATGCGCGATGTGGACGCACACGTCATGGCAGGGCAGGTTCCTGCCGCATCCGCTTCCTCCCGGGGAGCGGCTGCGGGCCTACGCGACCTGGTGCAACGCGGTCGAGGGCAACACGACGTTCTACGCGACGCCGTCGCGCGGCACGGTCGAGTCGTGGGCGCGGCAGATCGCCCCTGACTTCCGCTTCCTGGTCAAGCTGCCCAAGACCGTCACGCACGAGCGCCGCCTCACCGACGCCGGCGAGGAGCTCCGGCCGTTCCTGCACGCGATCGAGCCGCTCGGGCCGCGCGTCCAGGCCCTGTGGGTGCAGCTCCCCGGGACGTTCGGGCCGTCCGACGTCGACACCCTCGCGGGTTTCCTGCGCGGGCTGCCCGATTCGTACAACTACGCCGTCGAGGTGCGCCACCGCGCGTTCTTCCAGGACGCCCGAGCCGAACGGCTCCTGGAGGGCGCGCTCGCCGAGTCGGGCGCGGAGTGGATCCCCTTCGACACCGTCGATTTGTTCCAGCGCCCGCCCGTCACGGACGCCGAGCGGGAGGCGTGGTCCAGGAAGCCGCGCATGCCGCGCCGGTCGAAGGCCCTCACCACCCGTCCGGTCGTGCGCTACATCGGCAGGGACGACGTGACGCTCACGGTCGAGGGGCGCCGGTACTGGGCCGAGACGGTGGCCGGGTGGCTGCGGGAGGGCCGCTCGCCGACCGTGTTCATCCACACCCCCGACAACACCGAGGCCCTCGCCCTCGCCCGGCGCTTCCACGATGACGTGCGGGCGCTGGTGCCCGAGGTCGAACCTCTGCCCGAGCCCATGCCCGCCGAGCCCCTGACCCTTTTCTGAGGCGGCACGCCGGAGACCGGCCTACGCCTCCGGGTGCCGGTCGACGCGGTAGACGTAGTGCGCCCAGTCGTCGATGGGGTTGTCCGGCTCCAGGTCCCCCTCGGCGACGCGGCGCAGCCCGGCCTTCTCCAGGGCCCGCCAGGACCTGCGGTTGGCCGCGGACACCGGGACGAGCACGCAGGTCGCCGTGGGGATGTCGGTCCACGTCCTTTCGACGACCGTGCGGATCATCTCGGTCCCGAGGCCGACGCCGACCCGCGTGGGGTCGCCGATGAGGTAGTCGATGCCCACCGCGCCCTCCGGGACCTTGACGACGGGCGCCAGCTCGGCGACGTAGTCGGGGAAGTCGGCGTACTTCGCGCGCTGGACCAGCCCGAGCGGCACGCCGTCGTGGAAGACGAGCAGGTCCTCGGAGGGATCCTCACCGCGGGTGGCGGGGCCGAAGTCGCGCGCCACCCCCTCGGGGGAGGTGTCGTGGTTCCACCACCGGGCGACGTGCGGCTGCATCAGCCACTCGCGCAGCAGCGGGAAGTCCTGCTCGGTCAGGCGGCGCCATGTGATCATCAGGACCTCCGGGTGCGAGGCGCGTCAGGCAGGTGGGGGCCGCCGCCCGCGGAGCGGTTCACGCGGGATGCCGACGGTAGCAAGGGCGTGCGACCGCCGGCATCCGAATATCTCAGCGCCGCGGCAGCACCTGGATCGTGTCCCCCACCGGCCGCTCGCCGGTGGCGTCCGAGGGACGGTTCACGAGCGCGCCGTTCACGGCCATGGCCGAGGAGCCGCCGCCGTCCAGGTTCAGCGCGTCGACCGCGCCCAGCGACTTCATGAAGCGCGCGGCCTCGACGAGGGTGAAGCCCTCGCTGCCGCCGCTGAGACGGCCGTCCACGGTCACGAGCAGCAGGCGGCCCTGCCGGTCGATCCCGGCCATCGTGCGCGGCTGGCGGTTGTTCGCCCAGGCGAAGCCGAAGGACAGGTCCAGCGGGTCCACGGTGCCCTCGGTGGCGGCGTCGACGTGGATCCGGCCGTCCTCCACGAGCGTGGGGGCGGCGCTGACGATGCCGTGCGCCCGGGCGGCCGCAGTTCCGCAGCAGGCCGGGCGTGCGGTTGACGCCCTGGACGTCGTAGGCGGCCCGCCCGGCGCGCGCGGTCACCGTCGTGGTGAGGTCGGCGACGCGGGCACGCCGGCCGCCGTCCCGCAGGATCAGCGCGGCGCGCGATCCGGCCGCCATCGAGGCGAGCTCGCCGTCGTGGGCGCTGACGCCCGCCGGGACGCCCTGCGCGCCGTCGGCGTCGGAGGTGATGAAGAAGCCGCCGTTGACGCCCACCAGCGACCCCAGCTCGGCGGCGACCGCCGAGGTCTTCTCGCGCTGGGCGACGTTGCCGTCATGGGTGGCCGTGACCGTGCCGCGGAACGCGCGCGGGTCGATGACGGCGACGTTGACGTTCTCCACGTCGGCGGGCTGGTCGGCGTCGTAGCCGGTCCACTCCACGGTGGCGCGCAGGCCCGCCGCGGTGACCTTCGCCGCGGCGGCGGCCGCCTCGGGCTGGGCGGCGTAGAGGCCGGCGCGCACGCCCATCAGGCCGCGCGGGGTGTCGGCGTACTCGGGCCAGGGGATCGGGGTGACGTCCGGGGTGAGCCCGGCGGCGCGCAGGCGTCCCGCGGTCTCGTCGGCCCACCCCTGCGTCCCGACGGGGGCCCAGGCGGGGGCGCCGGTGAGCCGGTTCGTGGTGGGCGCCTGGACGGTGACGGTCCAGCGGGGCGCGGCGGCGGGGTTCCCGATCGTGCCGGTGCGCACCTCCACGCCCGGCGCGACGACCCGGGTCGTCCACTGCGCCGTGGCGCCGGTGGAGGACGGCGGCGCGTCGGCCACGGCGGCCGGGGAGGTCGACAGGGGCCCGCGACGGCCAGCGCGGCGACCAGGCCGGCCGCGAGGCGTACGCCGCGGCCGGTGCCCGGGCGGTTGTCCTGGTTCGTCCTTCTCAGTCGGAGGATGAGCGGAACGCCGGTAATGGTGGGTTCCAGCCCAAATGACCAAGTCGGAAGTTCAGCGCCCCGAGAAGAACATCGGGGCGGGGACATGGATAACGCCGGTGGCCGGGACGGTGAACGCTGGACGGCGGCGCGCGAGGGTCAGCCCGCGCCGCTGCCCAGCACCTTCCGCGGGGTCAGCCGGATCACGACGCGGACGACCTCCGGGGGAAGGGCCAGATACTCCTCGCCCGCGCCCGAGCCCTCGTACCGCTCGGCGAGCGCCACGGCCAGGGCGCGCCCGGTGTCCTCGGTCACGGTGGCGGTGCCGCGCACCTCGATGTACGTGAGCGGGTCGGCCTTGTCGTAGACGCAGAGGCTCGCCCGGGGGTCGCGCCGCAGGTTCTTCTCCTTGCGCCTGCCCCGCGCCGTGGAGATGAGCACGTCGTCCCCGTCTCTGCCGACCCAGACCACGGAGGTCTGCGGGCTCCCGTCCGGGTTCAAGGTGCCGAGAACCCCCAGGTTGGCGCCGTCGATGAGCTTCCGCGCGCCGTCGCCGAGTGTGACAGTCATGATCGGTAGCCTAACCCTCGGCCTCTGGGGACGGGCGGTTCCTCGTCGGGCCGCACGACGACGCGCGGGGAGCCGAGGTCCTACTCTTCGTCCAGCTTCACGGCCTGCTTGATGTAGTCGCGCAGGGCGGCCTCGTTCAGGGACTCCAGCGTCTTGATCTTGACGTGCCGCGTGGTCTTCCCGATGCCGTCCAGCAGGCCGTGGGAGTCCTGGAACTCCGCGCCGCGCGTGAACGCGAAGGTGATGTGGGTCTTGCTCGTGCTGATGATCGCCAGGTTCCCGTTGGCCTTCCACGCCGGGGACCCGCGGCTGATGATCTCTTCGGAGGCGGGGGCCTCCTGCTTCATGAGGGAGCGGAGCTTTTCCACGATGCCCTGATGCTGGGGAAGCACCTTGGTCTTGACGAACTCGTCCACTTCTTTGCTGCTCACCGCGAACCTCCTTGCTCGTTGCCGTGGCTTTCACGCCAAAGGCGCCGGCGTGGTCATGGCCTCGCTCGTATCGCATTGTCGCTTCGATAAGCGAAAAGCGCCTTCGTGGATGGGCGCCCGCGTCCGGGACGGAGCGTCGTTCCGCGTCCAGCATCGCATAGCGGGATGGCCGTAGGCAGGGGCCACGTCATCGGGGAACGTGAAGAACAGGGGTCGTGTAGGGGTTGATCCGGCACACCCGGGAAGGCGCGCGCACGTCGTGCGCGAGGGCGATTTCCGCAGGGCGGGCGGCGATTCCCATTATGCGATTCCCCGCGCCGCGGACGGTATGGGACCGGTACGGGAAAGGCGGCGTTCAGGGGTCGACCTTGGGGTGCACCGCGACGATGACGCGGTGGTCCCGTCCCCCGCGCGCGCCCTCGTGGTGGTACTTGCCGGTCAGCGCGGTCACGGCGGAGGCCAGTTCCCGCGCGAAGGCGGCGCGGTCGGCGGCCGAGGCGAAGCGGATCTCGCCGTCGACGGCGAACGTCGCCACGGGCCTGCGCGCCTCGGCGGCTCCGGTGATCAACGTGCCGAGGTCGCGCACCAGCCGGGCCGCCAGTGCCAGGAGCCACCGCGCCGAGAGCTGGTCGGGCGAGCGGGCCGGGTCGGGCGCGACCGCGTTCAGCGCGATGGGGGAGATCACGTACGACGACGCCGTCGCCCGCAGGACGCGCTCGGTCGCGTTGCCCTTGCGGCGCTCCTCGACGAGCTCGACGAGGCCGTGCCGCTCCAGGGCCTTGAGGTGGTAGTTGACCTTCTGCCGGGGCAGGCCGATCCGGGCGGCGAGCATGGTGGCGGACGCCGGCTCGGAGAGCTCGGACAGCAGGCGCGCCCGCACAGGGTCCAGCGACACCTCGGCCGTGGCCGGGTCCTCGATGACTTCGACGTCTCTCATACCATCAGCGTGACGCCGAAAAATAATGTTGTCAATATAGATAACTATTGTCGGAGACGGCCGATATGCCCGTGTTCCCGCGCTGCCGTGCCGGGCGCCGCCGCCGGGGGCGGACACGGTGCGGGGAACACGGGCGGCCGTGGTCAGGCCTTCGGCGTGCGCTCGGTCGAGGTGGAGGTCGCCGTCACCGGTCCCCCGATCGAGTCGGGGAAGACGAGCCTGATGTTGACGGTCTGCGCCTGGCGGTTGACGTTGTGGCTGCGGCTGTGGCTGAGGTTCCAGTTCCGGGCCCAGTTGCGGGCCCAGCTCCGTGCCAGCGAGCTGTTGAGGGCGCGCGCCCAGGCGCGGTTCCAGTTGCGGTTCCGGTGGCGGGACCAGTCCCGCCACTCCCCGCCGCCCCCGCCGCCCCCGGTGGGCAGGCGCGTGGCGGTGGCCGCTTCGGCGCTGGTGACCGTGGCCACGGCGCCCATGCCGACCATGCCGGTGGCGAGTGCGGCGCCGATCGTGAGTGTGCTCA
Organism: Sphaerisporangium krabiense; assembly: GCF_014200435.1. Taxonomy (NCBI): domain Bacteria; kingdom Bacillati; phylum Actinomycetota; class Actinomycetes; order Streptosporangiales; family Streptosporangiaceae; genus Sphaerisporangium; species Sphaerisporangium krabiense. Next base: position 2,502,556 of record NZ_JACHBR010000001.1, read on the forward strand.
GGAACCTTTTGAGCTTGGGCATTGCTGATCCCCCTGGGGCGACATCGATTGCGTTGCACTGGCATTCGCGTAGATGGCTGTGAATGCTGTGATGACTACGGAGTCTTCACGCTTGTCTTTTTTCCGGGGGCGAGGTGTGACAAACGAATAACTGCCGCTTTTGCTATGTGCTTAACCTCTTGTTGTGGTGTTCGATTCGAAATTTCCCAACTTCAACCGACATGATCAACTTGATCATGTCGTACCCCGACGTGCCAGGTAACGTCACGCCACGCGCGCGGAAAGCCCATCGCGGCAGGGGTTGGAGGAGGGCGGCGCCGGATGGTGACCCGTGTCGTTCCTGGAGAAGGGATGGATTCGGGCTCGCCGGACAACGGTGATGGCCGACAGGGGTGAAAGCCTTATGAGGATAAAGGACAAAGTCGAGGTCTCTATCGCAAACCTGGGCTTTAATCCGGAATAGCGGCTTTTCGGGGCTCTGTCCGCTGCGTGAGGATAGGGGTGCTTCGTCCGTCAGAAGCCGTCCGGCCGAGGGAACGACGGCCGGCGCGGCCCGCCCGGCGCCCGCCCCCGGTGCACCGGCACCCTTCCGGACGCCTTATGGTCCGGAGCATGAGTACTCATTATGACGTCGTGGTCGTCGGGGCCGGCCCCGGCGGGTACGTCGCCGCGATCCGGGCCGCTCAGCTGGGTCTCAGCACGGCGATCGTCGAGGAACGCTACTGGGGCGGCGTCTGCCTCAACGTGGGATGCATCCCGTCCAAGGCGCTGCTGCGCAACGCCGAACTCGCCCACATCTTCACCCACGAGGCGAAGACCTTCGGCATCCGCGTGGACGGCCAGGTCACCTTCGACTACTCCGAGGCGTTCAAGCGCAGCCGCAAGGTCGCCGACGGCCGGGTCAAGGGCGTCCACTTCCTCATGAAGAAGAACGGCATCACCGAGTACAACGGCCGGGGCACCTTCACCGACCCCAACACGTTGCAGGTGGCCGTGGCGGACGGCGGCACCGAGACGGTGACCTTCGACCACTGCATCATCGCGGCGGGCGCCACCACCAGGCTCCTGCCCGGCACCTCGCTCAGCGAGCGGGTCGTGACCTACGAGGAGCAGATCCTCAGCGACGACCTGCCCGAGAGCATCGTGATCGCCGGTGCGGGCGCGATCGGCGTGGAGTTCGCCTACGTCCTGCGTGCCTACGGCGTGAAGGTGACGATCGTGGAGTTCCTGGACCGGCTCGTGCCGCTGGAGGACGAGGAGGTCTCCGCCGAGCTGGCCAAGCGCTACAAGCGCCTCGGCGTCGAGGTGCTGACCTCCACCCGGGTCGAGTCCATCGACGACTCCGGCGACAAGGTGCGCGTGACGGTCTCGCGCGGCGGAGAGTCGCAGGTCCTGGAGGCCGACAAGGTGCTGCAGGCCATCGGCTTCCAGCCGCGCGTCGACGGCTACGGCCTGGAGAAGACCGGCGTGCGGCTGACCGACCGCGGCGCCATCGACATCGACGGCCGCTGCCGCACCAGCGTGCCGCACATCTTCGCCATCGGCGACGTCACGGCCAAGCTCATGCTCGCGCACGCGGCCGAGGCCATGGGCGTCATCGCCGCCGAGACCATCGCGGACGCCGAGACGATGGAGCTGGACTACGTCATGATCCCGCGGGCGACGTACTGCCAGCCGCAGATCGCGAGCTTCGGGTACACCGAGGCCCAGGCCCGCGAGAAGGGCTTCGAGGTCAAGGTCGCGAAGTTCCCCTTCATGGCGAACGGCAAGGCGCACGGGCTCGGGGACACCACCGGCTTCGTGAAGCTTCTCAGCGACGCCCGCCACGGCGAGATCATCGGCGGCCACCTCATCGGGCCCGAGGTCACCGAGCTGCTGCCGGAGCTCACGCTGGCCCAGCAGTGGGACCTGACGGTGAACGAGGTGGCGCGGAACGTCCACGCGCACCCGACCCTGGGCGAGGCGGTCAAGGAGGCCGTCCACGGACTCGCCGGTCACATGATCAACATGTGACGCCCCGAGGCGCCGGCGGGGTGGCCAGGCCGTTTCCCGGCCATCTCGCCGTCGTGTCGTCCCGCTCCGATCGGGTCCCGCGCGTGTAAGTTCGGCTACGGAGAGTAGTTGTGCGTGCGCGCAGAGGAGACGCGATGCGAAGGTACATCACCCGGACCGCCCGCCTGCTGAGGGCGCCGGCCGTGGTGCTCGGATGCGCGGCCGTGGTGGCGGGATCCACGGCCGGGTCCATGGCCGGGGCCGTCGCCGACGCCAAGCCCGAGCCGATTCGCAACAACGCCAACTCCAAGTGCCTGGACGCCGACCTGAACACGATCGCGCGCAACGGCACCAAGGTCCATCTCTGGCACTGCAACGGCTGGAACAACCAGAAATGGAACTACGACCGCAAGGCGCACACCATCCGCAGCCAGTACAACGGCCGGTGCCTGGACGCCGACCTGAACGGCATCGCCGACAACGGCACCAAGGTGCAGCTCTGGGACTGCAACGGCTGGAGCAACCAGAAGTGGATCTACGACGCCGTCAGCCACACGATCTACAGCCTCTACAACGGCCGGTGCCTGGACGCCGACCTCGGCGGCATCGGCAGTAACGGCACGAAGGTCCAGCTGTGGGAGTGCAACGGATGGGCCAACCAGAAATGGACGCTGTGAGCGCCCCCTCGCGGGCCGTCCCCCCGGCCGTGCCGATGGCATGGCCTCCTCGCATGCGGGTAGTGGGGTGCCGGATGCCCGGAAAGGGGAGGAGCCGTGAAAAGAATCCTGCAACTCCTGGTGACCCGCTGGCTCGCGCGTACGCCGGTCGGCCTGGTCATCCTCGGTGTCGGCTGGTGGCTCACGCGCAGGCGGCGCGCCGGCAAGGCCGCGCCACCGCAGGATGTCCCGCGCGAGCCCGGCCGCGGATCCCGCGATCCTTACGCCCGGACGGCCCCCTCGCGGCGCGGGCGCGGGTAGCCTCCGCCGTTCTCCCCGGCGGGCCGCCGTCGCGTGCCGCGCGCCGGCCCCCGCCGAAGGCCGGCCACTTACCCCGCCGCCCTGGCGTACTCCGCCCCGGGAAGGCACTGCCACGTCTTTTACCCGCCTGGCCCCCGGACGGCCCTGAAGCCCGCCGTCCGGGGGTTTTCTCGTCTCCAGTGGACAGGCATCTTCCAATAGTGCAAACTGCCATAAGGAAGTTCGCACCACGAAGGAGACGGCGATGGCACGCCGCAGGGCCGACCGCGACCTGACGTCGCTCACGGTGCTCGCGCTGCTCTCCGTACGCCCGAGCCACCCCTACGAGCTGCACCGGTTCATCGTCGAGACCCACAAGGACTACGTCACCGGCCTCCCCCGCAGCCTCTACCACGCCGTCGACCGGCTGGTCGCGGAGGAGCTGATCGGTCCGGTGGAGACGACCCGCGAGGGCCGCCGCCCCGAGCGCACGGTGTACGAGATCACGGCCGAGGGGCGGGCGGAGCTGGGCAGCCGCCTCAAGCGCCTGCTGGAGGACCCCGAGTCCGACGGCCGGGCGTTCGTGGCGGCGATCTCGCTGGTGGGGTGCCTGTCCCCCGAGGAGGCCCGCCGCGCCCTGCGGACCCGCGCCGCCACCCTGGAGGGCATGGTCGTCGCCCAGGACGCCTACATCTCCGGCCTCACCGCGACCGGCCTGCCGCCGATCCTCCTGCTGGAGGTCGAATGCGTCAGGGCGCTGCGCGCGGCCGAGCTCGACTGGGTGCGCGGCGTGCTCGCGCGCCTGGAGTCGGGGGAGCTCGGCTGGACCGGCGCGCTCAAGTCCGGCCTGCTGGACGACCTGCTGGGCGAGGAGCGGCCGCCCGCGTGAAAGAGACCGCCGGCCGGGTGCGCCAACACCCGGCCGGCGGCCGTAACCCGAACAGATCCGCGAAGGCGGCCGTCCAGGGTCACCCGGCCTCCAAGGATAGGCGCCCCCGCGGATCGATCCCGTGCCCTGAGGGGCCTTTCCGAGGAGAGATCCATGACCGAGACGGCCACCGCCGAGATCCACGACCTGCTGCGCCGCATGACCGACGCCTGGAACGCCGGGGACGCGCGCGCCTACGCCGGGCAGTTCACCGAGGACGCCGACTACATCACGTTCTTCGGCATGCGCATGACCGGCCGCGAGGCCATCGAGCAGTCGCACCGGGCCCTCTTCGAGGGGCCGCTGAAGGGCGTCAAGCTGACGGGGAGCGCCTCCGGGCCCGCCGCGCCGTCGATCCGGTTCCTGCGGCCGGACGTCGCGGTCGTGATCGCCTCGGGCGGCTCCACGCTGGACGGCCGCCCCGCGCCGGAACGCGACTCGATCATCTCGCTCACCGCCGTGCGTGAGCCGGACGCGTGGCGGTTCGCCGCCTTCCAGAACACCCGCGCGGCGAGCCCGGAGCAACTGCGGGCCATGGGCGGAGCACGGTGAGGACGACGGCTCTGGCCGGGCGCCGCCCGGCCAGAGCCGTCACCGGCCTCACAGCCGTTCCTGGCGGGGTACCACGACCTCCCTGACCAGGAGCAGGATCGCGGCGGCCAGGGGGATGCCGAGCAGGGCGCCGACGATGCCGAGCAGTGCCCCGCCGAGCAGCGCGCCGATGATCGTGGCGATGGGCGGCACGTCCACCGAGGACTTGAACACCCGCGGCGAGATCATGTAGTTCTCGATCTGCTGGTAGACCACGAAGAAGATCACGCACGCGATGCCGGCCTGCATCGAGGTCAGGAACCCCACCCCCGAGGCGACCGCCGCGCCGAGCACCGCCCCCACCATCGGGATGAGGTCGGTCACCGCCACGAAGATCGCCAGCGGCAGCGCGTACGGCACCTTCAGCACGGCCAGGAAGATGTACGTCACCACGCCGGCGATCAGCGAGATGATCAGGTTCCCCGCGACGTACCCGCCGATCTGCTTGATGATCTCGTCGCTGAGCAGCCGCACCCGCGTGCGGCGGGAGCGCGGGACGAGCCGGTAGCCCGTCTCCTTGATCGAGTTCAGCGAGCCGAGGAAGTAGAGGGTCAGCACCAGCACCGTGAGGCCACTGAACAGCGCGCTGATCACGACGCTCGCCACGCCCAGCAGCCCGCCGAACATCTGGCTCGCCAGGTCGCCGCTGGTGACGTACTGCTGGAGCTTCTCCAGGAGCTGGTAGCGCTCGTCCACCGAGCGGATCATCGGGTGGTTCTGGAGTTGCTGGACGTACTCGGGCAGGTGCTGGACGAAGCCCGTCGTCTGCTCGGTGAGCGGGGGGACGATGGCCAGGCCGAACACCACGAAGAACGCGATGACGGCGCCGAACACGATCGCGATCGCCGTCCGCCGGGACAGGTTCCTGCGCTGCAGCCACTCCACGGCGGGGTTCAGGCCGATGGCGAGGAACAGCGAGACGATGATGAGGACGAGCGCCGAGCCGGCGCTCGCGATGGCCTGGACGAGCAGCCACGCGGTCAGCACGCCGAGCGCGGCGGTCAGGCCGAACAGGAAGGGGTTGCTCCGCAGCGGGCGTCCAGGGCGCCCGAACGGATTCTCGTCGCGGTCGTCCACCTCGCGCGCGGAGGCGCGTGGCGGGGCGTCGTCGCGCGGCGCGGGATCGGGGGTGCGCGCGGAGGCGGCGGCGGTGTCGCCGCCGCTCGGCGCGGGGCCGGCCGGGAACGGGGGAAAGACGCTGGAGATCTCGGCGCGGTCGGAACTGCCAGTCTCGGACACGCGACTCCGCTTCCCCGTAGGGCACGGGGTAGTCGCACCTTCGCCCTGATAAAGCCCGAAAAATCCTGATCTATCCCCTCAACGCACCCGCCCCCCGGAGTGGTCGTCCGGGGGGCGGGTGCGGGGGCCAAGCGATCAGTAAATGCGGCGCGAGCTCTCTTCGGTCGTCGCACCGGTCTCCTCGGCGGCGCCCGTCGGCTCCGCTCGCTCTCCGGACCACCTGCTGGCGTCGGCCGAGGTGTCCTTCATCGAGTCGGCCCACTGACGGGCGTTGTTGCGGTAAAGGACGATGCCCACCGCGCACGCGGCGAAGCCCGCGAGCAGCGCGATCGTCGACCACCGCCCCCGGCCGCGGCGCCGGAGCGTCGGCGACGGGTCGATGGCCTCCGCGGCCTGGGTGAGGAACTGGCTCACCTTGGGCGCGATCTGCTCCTCGACGGAATGGGCGGCGCGGTCCAGCATCGGCGCGGCCCAGACCCGGGCATCCTCGATACGGTGCGAGGCGACGTCACGCGCGTTGCTCGCCACCGGGCGGACCTGTTCGGCCGTCCGCCTGGCCTGGGTCTTGATCCGACCCATCCGCGTCTCCGGTAGAACCATGGTGACGCGGCGTTTTCTCATTGTCAGGGACACGATAGCCTCCCCTGTCCTTGGGGCCCCGCAGGCTCACCTTCCCGAACGATGGCGGCTCAATCCTGAGGCGGCATGGGAGGATGCCGGGTAGGCCAATGCGCCATAGTCCTGAAAACACCACAGAACAAACCCATAAAAGGGCATCGAAGGGGGCAGTCCTCTCGTGGCTGAGAATCTCATCGCCAAGCTCCGCACCAGTCTCGGAGACATCAAACTCCGTCTCTTCCCTGACCACGCGCCGAAGACCGTGCGCAACTTCGTCGAACTCGCCGAGGGCACCCGCGAGTGGACCCATCCCGAGACCGGGCAGAAGTCCAACGACCGGCTCTACGACGGCACGATCTTCCACCGGGTGATCCAGGGGTTCATGATCCAGGGCGGCGACCCGCTCGGCCAGGGCATCGGCGGCCCCGGCTACGACTTCGACGACGAGATCCACCCGGACCTCCAGTTCAACCGGCCGTACCTGCTGGCCATGGCCAACGCGGGCAAGCGGTTCGGACGCGGCACGAACGGCTCGCAGTTCTTCATCACCGTCGTGCCCACGCCGCACCTCAACACCAAGCACACCATCTTCGGCGAGGTGATCGAGGGCCACGAGGTCGTCGACGCGATCTCCAAGACCCCGACCCGGCAGGAGCGGCCCCTCACCGACGTCGTGCTGCAGGAGGTCGTCATCGAGCGCGTGCAGTCCTGACGCGTTCCGGCGCGAGCGCGTGGGGGGCGGGCCGGCCGGCCGGTCCCCCCGCGCCGCGGGCCGTTTTCGCGTGGTTCTCCAGGTGTAACGGCGCGGGGCGCTCGAACGGCTGCATAGGGTGGCAGTCTGTGGAGTAAGCGCACCGGCGAAGGGGCCGCGAACAGGCGATGACCACTCAGCCCGACCACCCGAATCCGGCGGACCGGCCCCAGGGGCCGGAGCGGCCCGATCCGAACACCAGCGACGCGCTCCCGATGTGCTACCGCCATCCGGACCGCGAGACCTACGTGCGCTGCCAGCGCTGCGACCGCTCCATCTGCCCGGACTGCATGCGCGCCGCCGCGGTGGGCCACCAGTGCCCCGAGTGCGTGCGCGACGGCAACAAGACCGTACGCCGCGCCGAGGCGGCCTTCGGCGGCAGGCCCGTCACCACCCCGGTGGTGACCTGGGCCCTCCTGGCGATCAACGTGCTCGCCTACCTCGGCGAGGTCATCAACGCGCCGGCGGTCCTCGACCGGTTCATGATGTCGGCCGACCACGTCGCGGCCGGGGAGTGGTGGCGGCTGTTCACCAGCGCCTTCCTGCACGCCGAGCCGCCGTCGTACTGGCACATCCTCTTCAACATGTGGGCGCTGTTCGCCATCGGCCCGCAACTGGAGAAGATCCTCGGCTCGCTGCGGTTCGCCGCCGTCTACCTGCTGTCGGCGCTCGGCGGCTCCATGGCCGTCTACCTCTTCGGCAGCTACGCCGTCGGAGCCTCGGGCGCGATCTACGGCCTGTTCGGGGCGATGTTCGTGATCTCGCGCCGCATGGGCTACGACGTGCGCGGGGTGCTGTGGCTCATCGGCATCAACGTCGTGCTGACGTTCGTGGTGCCGGGCATCAGCTGGCAGGGCCACCTCGGCGGGCTCGTGGCGGGAGCGGTGGTGACCGCGTTGTTCGCCTACGCGCCCGCCCGGAGCCGCAAGGCGTTCCAGCTCGCGACCGTCGCCGGAATGCTCGTGGTGTACCTGGCCATCCTCATGGCGGTGCCGCCGCTGGCCGCCTGACCGGAGGGCGGGCTGCTTCCCCAGGTTGTGGATAAAGCCTGTGGAAAAAGTCCGCCCCCGTCGGCGAACAGCCGCTCAGGACGGGCTCACCGCCAGCGGGTGGACAGCACCACGCCGAAGATGATGAAGACGAACCCGGCGAGAAGGTTCCAGTTGCCCAGCGTGACGATACCTGGCAGATCCGGCGCGATGTAGAAGAGCGCGATCCACAGGATGCCGATGATCCATGACGCGACCATGACCGGTGCCAGCCACCGAGGGCTCACCTTCACCTGCTGCGACTTCTGGGGCGGGGTGTAGACCGCCTTCTTGCGAGTGTGAGACTTGGGCACGGCAGCTCTCCTGGTGGGGACCCGCGCAGGTGGCGCGGGCTCTGGCGCCAGCCGGTTCGCTGGCATACGAGGTCCGGAGCAAGCCTAGTCGGCGCGGGCGCGAACGGCGATTCCTAAGTGAACAAGCTTTCGTTCAGAGGTGCCGGAAATTCTTGATCGGCCCCGGCCGCCCCGGGCAAAGAGGCGGTCAAGCAGCCGTCGGTCTCCCGGCGCGCGCCACCCCTCGCCGATACTCTGGCGGCGCAGGGCGCACCGGGGCGCCCGGTCACCTCCCGGGAGGGGGCAGGCCGCCCGCGGCCACCGAGACGCCATGAGAATGCTGCTGCGCACGTGCGGCGAGCTCAGCGTCACCGGCGGCCTGGTCATGCTGCTGTTCTGCGCCTACCTGCTGTGGGGCACCAGCTCCTACACCGAGTGGTACCAGAGCCTGCTGAAACGCCGGCTCCTGGAGACCTCCAAGGTCGTCCACCACGGCGGCAAGCTCTCCAAGATCGACCTAGGCGACGCCGTCGCGCTCATCCGCATCCCCCGCCTCGGCCGCGACTACGAGTACGCCGTCCTCGAAGGCGTCACCGCCGAGGACCTGCGCCGGGGGCCGGGCCACTACCCGGGGACGGCGCGGCCGGGCGCGGTCGGCAACTTCGTCCTGTCCGGGCACCGCACCACCTACGCCGCCCCCTTCAACAGGATCGACGAGCTGCGCCGCGGCGACGAGATCGTGGTCGAGGCCCCCGAGGCGCGCTACACCTACCGCGTCTCCGGCAAGTCCGTCGTTGACCCCTCCCAGGTCGAGGTCATCGCGCCCGTGCCCGGCCATCCCGGCCGCAGGCCCAGCGAGGCGATGATCACCCTCACCACGTGCCACCCCGAGTACTCGGCCCGGCAGCGTCTCGTCGTCTACGGCGTCCTGGCGGGCACGCGGGAGCGGCGGTAGACCCGGCGTCTCCACCCGAGCGAGGAGGACCCATGTACGGATGGCTCTGGCGCGTGATCCCCGGCGGCACCCTGGTCAAGCTGGCCACGGTGCTGGCGCTGACCGGTTGCGCGGGGGTCGTACTCTGGTATGTCGTGTTCCCGATGCTGGAGCCCCACGTGCCACTCGACCGGGCGACCGTAGGCCGATGACCCGCGTGCTCGTCGTGGACAACCATGACAGCTTCGTCCACACGATCGTGCAGTACCTCCGCCGGCTGGGCGCCGACTGCGACGTCCGGCCACGCGACCATGTCCGGGTACGCGACGCCGAGAGCTACGACGGCGTGGTGATCAGCCCCGGCCCCGGCACGCCGGAGGCCGCGGGCGTCAGCGTGCCCCTGGTGAACTACTGCGTCCTGCGCGACGTCCCCCTGCTCGGCGTCTGCCTCGGGCACCAGGCCATCGCGGTGGCCGAGGGCGGCGTCGTCGCCCGGGCGCCCGAGCTGATGCACGGGCGCACCAGCGCCGTCTCCCACGACGGCAAGGGGGTGTTCGCGGGCCTCCCGTCGCCGGTGACCATGACGCGCTACCACTCGCTGGCCGTGGTCCCGGAGACGATGCCCGAGGTCCTGGAGGTGAGCGCGGTCAGCGAGACCGGGGTCGTCATGGGGCTTCGCCACCGGCTGGCGCGGGTCGAGGGCGTGCAGTTCCACCCCGAGTCCGTGCTCTCGGAACACGGCCACGAACTTTTCCGAAATTGGCTCACACAGATCGTGTAACGCCGGGGGGCCTCAGGACGACTAACCGGTTGAGGGTCTCCGCCGTCGCCCCCGAGCGGCGGAGACCCTCTTCTCATGTCCGCCCCTGAAGTCCTGAACACGCCCGGCGGACGCCTTCCTGCCCTCTGACACGCGAAGGCCCCTCCCGGTCCGGGAGGGGCCTTTCTGGCGGCGTGCGGGGCCTCAGTTGCTGAACTCGTCCGACGGAGGCTCGGTGATCGGCGGATCCTCGGTCGGGGTGTCCTCCGTGGGCTCATCGGTCGGGAACGGGTCATCGGTGGGCTGCTCGGTCGGCGTGGCCTCCTCGGGCGGCCCGGACGACACGACCAGCGTGATCGTCATGCCCGGGTTCAGCTTCGCGCCCGCCTGCGGGCTCTGGCTGATGACGTTGCCCTCCGGCACGTCGGCGCTCGGCTGACGCACCGTCCTGACCTTGAGGTTCTCGGCCTGCAGGGCCGACTTCGCGTCCGCGAGGGTCTGGCCGGTGACGTCCGGCACGGTGACCTGCTGCTTGGGCACGTAGATCTTGACGATGCTCTCCGCGTCGACCTTCTCGCCCTCGGCCGGCTTGGACTGGAACACCTTGCCCTGTTCCTTGCTGGACACGATGGTCACGACCTGGGCCTTCAGCTTGTTGGCCTCCAGCGTGCTCGTGGCCTCCTCGATGCTCAGGCCCACCAGGCGCGGCACGGTGACCTGCGGGGCGCCCTTGGAGACCTGCAGCGTGACCTCGGAGTTCTTCGCGACCTTGGTGCCGCTTTCCGGGTCGGTCGCGATGACCGTCCCCTTCTCGACGTCGGAGTTGAACTCCTCGACGACCTTGACCTTCAGGCCCTGCGCCTCCAGCGCGCTCTTCGCGCCCTTGAGGGTCTGCCCGGCCACCGCCGGGATCTGCACCTCGCCGCCCGCCTCGTTCGAGCCGGGCGAACTGAGGAAGGCGTAGCCGATGCCGATGAACGCGCCGATGACCAGCAGCGGGATGAGGATCCACGCGGCGATCGCCAGCCCGCTGGTCTTGGAGCCGCGGCGGCGCTCGTACCGGCCGCCCGCCTGCGTCGGGGCGTACTCGTACGGCGGGACGGCGGTCGTGCGCTGGGTGGCGGGGCCGCCGGCGGGCGTGGCCAGCGTGCGGGTCTGCTGGCCGGTGTAGTTGTTGTTGGTCATCGCCATCGTGTGCGCGGCGTCGACCGGCATGCCCGACATGGCCCGCTGGATGTCCGCGCGCATCTCGGCCGCGCTCTGGTAGCGGTGCGCGGGGTCCTTCGCCATCGCCTTGAGCACGATGGCGTCGGCCCACTGGGGGATCTCCGGGTCGATCTGCGACGGCGGGATCGGGTCCTCCCGCACGTGCTGGTAGGCGATGGCCACCGGGGAGTCGCCGGTGAAGGGCGGCTGTCCGGTGAGCAGCTCGTACAGCACGCAGCCCGTGGAGTAGATGTCGCTGCGGGCGTCCACGCGCTCGCCCCTGGCCTGCTCAGGCGAGAGGTACTGCGCGGTGCCGATGACCTGCGCGGTCTGGGTCATCGTGGCGGCGGAGTCGGCCATCGCGCGGGCGATGCCGAAGTCCATCACCTTGACGTCGCCCGCCAGCGTGATCATCACGTTGGCCGGCTTGATGTCGCGGTGCACGATGCCGCCGCGGTGGCTGTAGTCCAGCGCCCGCAGGATGCCGTCCACGAGCTCGATCGCGCGCTCGGGCAGCAGGCGGCGGTCCTGCCGGAGCAGGTCGCGCAGCGTGCGCCCGTCGACGAACTCCATGACGATGTAGGGCACGGGGGTGCCGTCGGTCGTGTCCTCGCCGGTGTCGTACACCGCGACGATCGACGGGTGGTTCAAGGACGCCGCGGACTGCGCCTCACGCCGGAAACGGGCCTGGAAGATGTGGTCTCTCGCCAGGTCGGAACGGAGCGTCTTGATCGCGACGACACGGTCCAGCCGGATGTCCCGCGCGCGATAGACCTCGGCCATGCCGCCGCGGCCGACGACTCCGTCGAGCTCATAGCGGCCACCGAGTAGCCGAGGCTGAGTCATTTCCTGCACTGTCCCTTGCCGTTCATCTTGGGTACCGGCCCGCGGTGCGGCTGCCGGTGTCCATCATCGACCTCGCGCCGCATTACGTCTCCCCGTTCGGGGTGATTGTGGTGCTTGCGGATGAAGTGGGGCTTGGCGTCTCGCTCGGGGTGGGGGTCGGTGTGGGCGTCGGAGTAGGGGTCGGAGTAGGAGAAGGAGTAGGCGTCGGCGTCGGGCGCCGGGTTGGGGACGCCGTCCTGCTTACCGTAGCCGACCGTGACACCGTGGGCCTGACAGACGTCACCGGTTTCGGTGGACGCGATGCCGTCGTCGTCTTCGACGGGGACGGCGAGCGCGCCGGCTCCTTGGTCGCCGGTTCGGCCGGGCTGCTGGGCGAGGTCTCCAGCCCGAGCGGGAGCCCGCCCGCCGCGAGCGCGCCGAACCCGACCGCGGCCGCGCAGCCCGCCGCGGCGAACAGGCCGAAGGCCTTGCGGCGACGCCGCCGGGCCGGAGGGGCGCCCACCGGCAGGGGCCGGCCGAGATGAGGCTGGGCGGGACGGCCCCCGGGCGGGCGGCCGATGCGGGTGTGCTCCGGCGCCTCCGGGACGCGCGTCTCGTACAGGCCCTCGGCCGGGCCGTCGGGCGCGGGAGGCGTGACGGCCTGGCTCGCGAGGGCCTCGCGGACGGCGAACCCCGACGGGTCGGTCAGCGTGCTCAGATGGGCGGCGCCGGGCGTGGACAGCGCGTCGCGCAGCACCATCGCGCGGTCGGCCAGCTCACGCCCGTTCGCGGGCCGCTGCTCGGGGCTCTTGGCCAGCAGCGACCGCACCAGCGCGCGCACGGGCTCCGGCACCGACGCGGGCAGCGGCGGCACCGGCTCGTTCATGTGGAGCAGGGCGATCGCGACCTGGGTGGGCGCGGCGAACGGCGGCCTGCCGGCGAGGCACTCGTAGGCGACGATGCCGAGCGAGTAGAGGTCGGTGGACGGCGTCAGGACGCTGCCGGAAGCCTGCTCCGGACTGACGTACTGCGCGGTGCCGAGCACGGTGCCCGTCATCGTCATGCGCGCCCCCTCCAGGGCCCGCGCGATGCCGAAGTCGGTGATCTTGATGGTTCCGGACCCGGTGACCAGCAGGTTGCCGGGCTTGATGTCGCGGTGGATGACGCCCGACCGGTGCGCGGTGTGCAGCGCGCGGGCCGTCTGGCCGACCAGGTCCAGCGTCGCCTCGGGGCTCAGCGTGCCGTTGCGGGCCAGGATCGCCGCCAGGGACTCCCCGGGCACCAGCTCCATCACGAGGTAGGCGGTGTCGTCCTCTTCGCCGTAGTCGAAAACCTGGGCGATGCCGGGATCGGACAGGCCCGCGGTGATGCGGGCCTCGTTGCGGAAGCGCTCGCGGAACTCCGGGTGGGCGGCCACGTGCCGGCGCAGCAGCTTGACGGCCACCTCGCGGCCCAGGAGACCGTCGGTGGCCCGCCACACCTCTCCCATGCCGCCGGCGGCGATCCGGGAGATCAGCCGGTAGCGGTCGCTCAGCACCCGTTGGGTCACTTCTCGAGCACCGCCTGCATGACGTCGTGCGCGATCGGCGCGGCGACCGCGCCGCCGGTGGCGTCGTTGCCCGCGCTGCCGGACTCGACGAACACCGCCACGGCCACCTTCGGGTCCTCGGCGGGGGCGAACGAGATGAACCAGGCGTGGGACGCGGCGCCCTTGGCGGTCTCGGCCGTGCCGGTCTTGCCCGCCACCGTGACGCCGGGAAGCTTGGCCGCGGAGCCCGTGCCGTTCTCCACCACGCTGACCATCATCTGGCGGAGCTCGTCGGCGACGTCCTGCGTGATCGCCTCGTCGAGCTCCTCGGGCCGCGCGCTGTCGATCTCGTCGCCGTCCGGGCTGAGGATCTTGTTGACCAGGTACGGCTTCATGACCTTGCCCTGGTTGCCGACCGCGGCGGCGACCATCGCCATCTGGAGCGGCGTCATCTGGTTGCTGCGCTGCCCGATCGAGGTCTGGACCAGCGCGGCCTTGCCCTCGTCCTTGCCGATGTCGCTCGGCACGACCCGCAGCGGGATGTTCATGCCGGTGCCGATGCCGAACTTCGCCGCCTGCTCCTTGAGCTTGTCGTAGCCCATCTCCAGGGCCATGTTGGCGAACGCGGTGTTGCACGAGATCGTCAGGGCGTCCAGCAGGGTGGCCCGGCCGCCGCAGGACTCGCCGTGGTAGTTGCGCAGGCCGATCGTGGTGCCCGGCAGCGGAAGGACGTCCGGCGCGTCCACGGTGGTGTTGACATCCCGGGAGTCGTCCTCGCTGAGGTAGGCGGCCGAGGTGATGACCTTGAAGGTCGAGCCGGGCGCGAAGGTGGTCTCGATCGCGCGGTTCAGCAAGGGCTTGTTCGGGTTGTCGACCAGCTTGTTGTAGACCTCGACGGCCTTGGCCTTGTCGGGCGCGGCCATGGTGTTCGGGTCGAAGCTCGGCACCGACACCATGGTGAGGATCGCGCCGGTCTTCGGGTCGAGCGCCACCACCGCGCCGCGCTTGCCGCTCCTCTCCAGCGCGCGGTACGCGACCTCCTGGGCCTTCGGCACCAGGGTCAGGTCGACCGCCGCGCCCCGGTTCGGCTTGTTGGTGATCAGGTCCACGGTGCGGCGGACGAACAGGTCCGGGTGGGAGCCGTCCAGGTAGTCGTTCTCGAAGCCCTCGATGCCCTGGGCGCTCTCGGGGGCGAAGAATCCGATGACGGGCGCGTACATCTTGCCGTTGGTGTACTTACGCGCGAACCGGAACTTGCCGCCGACGTCCACCGACTTGGCCAGCGTCTGGCCGCCCGCGGTGATCATGCCGCGCTCGCTCTCGTAGCGGGCGTAGAAGCTGCGCTTGTTGCGGGCGTCGTTGCGCAGGCCGTCCGCCTTCACGGCCTGCACGTAGTTGATGTTGATCATCAGCAGGGCGAACATCAGGAGGCATGCCACGGAGGCGCGCTTGAGCGTGCCGTTCATCGCTGAAACACCTGCGTCAGTCCTTCGTCCTGGATGGCTTGCGGCGGCGGCCGGCGTGCGGCGTCTGACATGCGTACCAGCAGTGCGATGAGGATCCAGTTGGCCAGCAGGGCCGATCCGCCCTGGGACATGAACGGCGTGACCAGGCCCGTGAGCGGGATCAGGTTCGTTACCCCGCCGACGATGATGAAAACCTGCCAGGCCAGGATGAACGAGATTCCGCCCGCCAGGAGCTTGCTGAACGGGTCGCGCGCGGCGACGGCCGTGCGCAGGCCGCGCTGGACGATCAGGCCGTACACCATGAGCAGCGCCATCAGGCCGGTGAGCCCGAGCTCCTCGCCCGTGGCGGTGAAGATGAAGTCGGAGAAGGACAGCGGGATCAGGTCGGGGTGGCCCTGACCGAGCCCGGTGCCGAGGACGCCGCCCGACCCCATGCCGAACAGGCCCTCCATGAGCTGCGCGCTGCCGCCGACCTTGTCGAAGAGCGCCGGGTCCGCCGGGTCGAGCCAGACGTCGAAGCGGGCCTTCACGTGGTCGAACAGCAGCCCTGCGGCGAACGCGCCGCTGAGGAAGAGCGTGATGCCGATGAGCACCCAGGAGGTGCGCTGGGTGGCGATGTAGAGCATCGCGACGAACGCGCCGAACAGCAGCAGGGAGGTGCCGAGGTCCTTTTCCAGGACCAGCACGCCCACGCTGAGGATCCACGTGATCAGGACGGGGCCGAGGTCACGGGCGCGGGGCAGGTCGATGAACAGCAGGCGCCGTCCGGCGAGCGCCAGGACGTCGCGCTTGGCGACCAGATATCCGGCGAAGAACACGACGAGCGCCAGCTTGGCGAACTCGCCCGGCTGGATGGAGAAGCCGCCCACGCCGACCCAGATGCGCGCGCCGTTGATCTCTTTGCCCAGACCGGGCACCAGAGGAAGGATCAGCAGCGCCATGCCGGTGAAGCCGGCCGTGTACGTCAGGCGCTGGAGAACGCGGTGGTCGCGCAGGACGAGCAGCGTCACGGAGAACATGACGATGCCGAGCCCGGTCCAGAAGAGCTGGGTGCTCGCGGAGGCCAGCTTGGGCGCGGACTGCTCGATGCGGTAGATCATCACCAGGCCCAGGCCGTTGACCAGGGTCACCAGTGGAAGCAGAAGGGGATCGGCCCAGGGGGCGAACTTCGCCAGCACGAGATAGGCGGCGAGCATCAGGACGCCCAGGCCGAGGCCGTAGGTGAGCATGCCCGCGGGCACCTGGTCGTTCAGACCCAGCCCGACATTGGCGTAGGCCACCATGACGATCGCCACGGCGAAGGCGAGCATGACAAGCTGTGCCCCCCGCCGTTTGGCGGTCGTGGGGACGGCCGCGACGTCGACGGCACTCACTTAAGAGGACTCCGTGCTGGGGGAGGCGGTCGGCTGGGTGGTCTTCTTGTCACCACCGGAACTGGCCTTCAAGTCGTCGATCTTCGTCCTGCCTGCCTGGAGATCTGTGACCGAGATGCCGGCCCGTACCTGGTCGCGCAGCGGCTGGGGGATGGAGGACACCGAGAGCCCGGTGCGCTGCTCGACATGGTTCAGTTGGATCGGTCCTATCGTGGTGCCCACCCCGCGGAACAACACTAGCTCGTCTCCCTGAGCGCCGACATAAAACTGATCTTGGGTCCACCGGTACCCGAAGTACGCGCCGCCTCCCAGCACGACCACCAGCAGCACCACGACGGTCACCGTGGTCGGCCACATGCGCCGCCGCCTGACACGCCGCGGGGCGGCCACGGCGCTCGCCGCCGGGCCGCCCACGGGTTCGTCGTCCAGGTCGTCGTCCACGATCACGGGTTGCGGAGCGGTGATCGTGGACGCGCGTCCTGCCGGGGTGTCGGGAGGTTGTGATCTCAGCCGGCTCGACCCGGCGGCCCCCACCACGGCGGCATCACCCGCCACGACCTGGCCCTCCTCGATCTCGACGACGTCCGCGACGATGCACGTGATGTTGTCGGGGCCGCCCCCGCGGTTGGCGAGGTCGATGAGCTGGCGCACGACGGCGTCCGGCTCGTCCACGGTGGTCAGGGTGTGATGGAGGGTCTCGGCGCTGACGACGCTGGACAGGCCGTCGGAACAGAGCAGGTAGCGGTCGTTGACCTGCGCCTCGCGCAGCGACAGGTCGGGATCGACCTCGCCGCTGCCGTCCAGGGCGCGCAACAGGATCGAACGCTGGGGATGGCTGGCGGCCTCCTCCTGGGTGATCCTCCCGTCGTCCACCAGCGACTGCACCAAGGTGTGATCATGGGTGATCTGGTACAGCTCGCCGTTCCTGAGCAGGTAGGCGCGGGAGTCGCCGACATGGACGAGGGCCACCCGGGTGCCCGACCACAACATGGCCGTGAGCGTGGTGCCCATGCCCTTGAGACTGGGATCGCGGCCGACCATCTCGTGGAGCCTGCGGTTGGCCTCCCGCACCGCGGCCTCGATGGCGCCGAGCAGGTCGCCCCCGGCCGTGTCCCGGTCGAGGGACGACATGGCGGATATGGCGACCGAACTGGCCACCTCACCGTGAGCGTGGCCGCCCATGCCGTCGGCGACGGCGAGCAGGCGCGGGCTCGCGTACGCCGAGTCCTCGTTCCCTTCGCGGAGGAGGCCGACGTCCGAGCGGGCGGCGTAGCGGAGTGCGATTGTCATTTGCGCAATTCGATGACGGTTTTGCCGATGCGGATCGGAACGCCGAGGTGCACCGGAGTCGGGCGGGTCACTTTAGAGCGGTCAAGATAGGTTCCGTTGGTCGAGCCGAGGTCTTCCACGATCCACTGACCGTCCTGGGGGAACAGCCGGGCGTGCCGGCTGGAAGCGTAATCGTCGCTGAGAACCAGCGTGGCGTCATTCGCCCGACCGATAGTGATTGGCGTCTCCGTGAGGTCGATGATGGTTCCTTGCAGTGGGCCACCGGTCACGATCAACTGCCTCGGCTCTCCCTTCTTCGGCTTGGTCGGCTGACGTGCGGGTTTCGCCGGTTTACGTGCAGGGGCCTGGGCCGTCGCCCGTGATCCGAACAAGTCTGTCCGGATCACTCCCACCGCGGCAATCACAAAGAACCACAGCACCGCGAGGAACGCGAGCCGGATCAGCAGCAGAGTGAGCTCGGACATGGACCGTCTGTCTACCCTTAATCGCGCCGGAACACCAGAGTTGTGCGCCCCAAGGTCACACGGGTGCCGTCGTTGAGTTCGATCCGGCGAACCGGCTGGCCGTTGACGAAAGTGCCGTTCGTGGAACCGAGGTCGACCAAAGCGACGGTCGGGCCCTCGACCCTGAGCTCGGCATGATGCCGGGAGACGCCCGGATCCACCAACCGCAGATCGCAGTCGGTGCCCCTTCCGAGGAGCGTCACAGGAGTCGTCAGCTCGTACGACCGCTGGCCCTGCGGGTCGTCCTGGGTGGAGACCAGCAGACGCGGACGGCCGCCGAACGCGCTCGGCCTTCCCGGAGGAAGGTCGCTCACCGGGTGCCTGATCTCGTCCTGCTCCACCGTCGCGCCGCGGATCACGCCCGAGCGGATGCGGAAGAGGCCGACCGCCAGATCGTCGGCGGTCTCGAAGCGAACCCGGACGGGCCCCACGAACGAGTACCCCTGTTCCTTGGCGTACTCCCTGGCGAGGTTGGCGAGCTCGTGGCTGATGCTGTCGGCGTACACCTCCAGCCGCTCGGCGTCGGTCGTGGACAGCTCGACCACGAAGTCGTTGGGCACGAGAGTGCGGCCCTGCGCCACGATCGCGGCGCGTTCGTCCATCTCTCGCTGCACCGCGCTGGCGACCTCGACCGGCTGAAGGTCAGACTTGAACGCCCGCGCAAAGGCCCCCTCAACCAAGCCTTCGAGCCTGCGCTCGAAGCGCTGAAGGACTCCCACCGGGTACCTCCCTTCCTCCATCGTCTAGGAGGATCGTATCCGGGTTCGGTGGCATGCACGGATCCGTGCTAGCCTTTCCACGCACTCAAAGAGGGCGAGTGGCGGAACGGCAGACGCGCACGGTTCAGGTCCGTGTGTCCGAAAGGATGTGAGGGTTCAAATCCCTCCTCGCCCACGTAGGGCCCCGTGTTTGAAGCTCTTCGAGCTTCTACCCGGGGCCTTTGTGTTTTCCTGGAGGGCGAGCCCCCAGACCCCCACGTCACCGCGCCGGGCTCGAAGCCTGGCGGCTTCGTCGCCTGCGGATACGTCGGCCGCGAGGACCTTGTGGCCTGTCCTGTCAGGCTCGCCGCACTCGCGCGGAGAGCGTCGAACAGGCGCGTCCGGCCTTGGTTCAGCCGTTCGCTCGGGGACCTGTGGGCTTCGCGGCTTTCGATCACGGCGGGGGACTGCCCGGAAAGATTGGGAAGATTCCTCGGCGGCCGGGGGCCCTCGGCGTGGCGCGCCGGGGGCGTGACGGGGCTCAGAGGGGTCTGGGCGGGGCTGTGTGATCGTTCTGAAGGGTTTCCCTCGGGGGGGCGGGCTTTCCCGAGGGAAACGATCTTCAGAGCCTCTCCGGGCCGGACAGCGGCGCCGGCCGTGTTTCGGGGGGTGTGTCGGGGCACTCCGGATGTGTAGCCGAACGCGGTTTCAGATCGCTTACGGGTTGCTTGCACCCGTCGTCTGCCGCGCGGCGGGCCTGCGCGCCGCCGCGTCGGGGTGGGTGCGCGTGTTGAGCAGCTCTCCCACCAGGTCCGTCAGGCTCACGAGACCGACCACGGCGCCGGACGGGTCGGTGACCAGGCCGACGTGCGCGCGGGCCTCCTGCAGGCGCGCCACCGCCTCCGGGAGCGTCGTCGCCGACTCCAGGCGCGGCGGCTGGGTGATCAGCTTCTCCGGCGGGACGCCCGGGTGGATCAGCGTGTCGCGGACGTGCAGCACACCGAGGACCTCCTCGGGGGACCCGTCGTTGACGAGCAGGCGGACGTGGCCGCTCGCCACCGCGACGTCGCGCACCAGGTCGCCAGAGGCGCCCGCGGGCACGGCCGTGGCCTCGCCGATCGGGACCATGAGCCGTTCGATCGGCTGGGACTGCACGCGCAGGGCGCGGGTCAGCAGGTCGTGCTCCTCACGGTCGAGCAGCCCCATCCTGCCCGACTCGCCGACGAGCATCGCGAGCTGCGGAGGGGTCCTGGTGGTGCCGAGCTCGTCGCGCGGGTGGACGCCGAACGCGCGCAGCAGCCCGTTGGCCATGCCGTTGAGCCCCGCGATGATCGGCCTGGCGATCCAGGTGAACGCGCGGAACGGCAGGGCGAGGCCCATGGCGGCGCGCTCGGGGTGGGTGAGGGCCCACGACTTGGGCGCCATCTCGCCCACCACCATGTGCAGGAACGTGATGATCGCGAGCGCGATGACGTAGGACACGGCCACGCGCATGGAGGGCGGAAGGCCGACCAGGCCGAACACCGGCTCCAGCAGGTGCTCGATCGCCGGCTCGGTGACCATGGCGAGGCCCAGCGAGCACAGGGTGATGCCGAGCTGGGCGCCCGCGAGCATCAGCGAGAGCTGGCGGGCGTTGCGCAGCGCGGCGCGCCCGGCCGTCCTGGCGAGGCTTCCCCCGGTGGCGGCCTCCTCCAGGCGGTGGCGCCGCGAGGACACCACGGCGAACTCGGCCGCGACGAACAGGCCGTTGCCGATCAGCAGCAGGACGCCCAGCAGCAGCGCGGTGACGGTGCTCATCGGGCCTCACCGCTCACGGCGGCCGCGTTGCGCAGGCCCGGCGCCAGCCGCACCCGGTCGGGGATCCTGCGCTGCACGCCGAGGACGGTCAGCAGCACGTCCTCGCCGTCCCGCTCCTCGTCGAACAGGTCGCGCTCCGTCACCAGGGGGACGACCACCTCGTCGCCGGGCTCGGCCAGGCGGCCGAGGCGCGCCATGATCAGGCCGGCCACGGTCTCGTAGTCCTCGCTCTCGGGCAGGCGCAGCCCGGTGGCGCGCTCCACCTCGTCGAGCCGCAGCGTGCCCGGCACCTCCCAGGTGCCGTCGCCCTTGGCCACGGCCTCGGCCGCGTCGGCGTCGTTCTCGTCCATGAGCTCGCCGACGAGCTCCTCGGCCAGGTCCTCCATGGTGACGACGCCGGCGAGGCCGCCGTACTCGTCGATCACGCACGCCAGCTCGCCGCCTCCGGCCCGCATGCGGTCCAGCAGGGCGGGCAGCGGCAGCGTCGTCGGGACGAGCAGGGGCGCGGTGGCGATGCGCTCGACCGGCGTCTCGCCCGACTCGGCGCGCAGCAGCTCGCGCAGCCCGGCCACGCCGACCACGTCGCCGTCCTCGGCGCCGAGCACGGGGTAGCGGGAGTGGCCGGAGGACTTCAGGGCGCGCAGCACGTCGGACACGGGACGGCCCGCGCGGACGGACACGACGCGCGGCCGGGGGACCATGACGTCCTCAGCGGTGCGGTCGCCGAACTCCAGCGCGCGCTCCAGCAGGTCCGACAGGCGCTCGGACAGGTCGCCCGCCGCCTCGGACTCGGCGATGATGCGGGAGAGCTCCTCGGGCGTGGCGCCGTGCTCGATCTCCTCGACCGGCTCGATCCCGAACAGGCGCAGCAGGCGGGTGGCCGCGGCGTCGAACAGCCGGATCACGGGCCCGGCGACGGCCATGTAGATCAGCGTGGAACGGGAGAGCCACTTGGCCACCACTTCGGGACGCGCGATCCCGAGGTTCTTGGGCACCAGCTCGCCGAGCACCATCTGCACGACCGTGGCGACCACCAGGCCGAGGGCCACCGCGATGCCGGGCACGACGGCGCCCGGCACGCCCGCGGCCGTCAGTCCGGGCCGGATCAGCGGCGTGAGGGCGGGCTCGGTGACGAAGCCGACAAGCAGCGTGGTGACGGTGATGCCGAGCTGGGCGCCCGACAGCATGAAGGAGAGCCTGCCGGTGACCTCCAGAGCCCGCCGTGCGGGCGCGTCGCCGGACGATGCCTGCTCACGGAGGGTGGCACGGTCGACGGCGACGAACGCGAACTCCTGCGCGACGAAGTAGCCCGTCGCGAGAGTGAGAAGTAGTACGGCCGACAGACCGAGGAACACGCTCACTGGTCTGCCTTCCCCGATTCAATGGGTCCCGTGCCGAGGCACGGGCAGGTACTCCACGGGTCGGGAGTGGACACGACTGTCCTTTCGATAGTGGTCTTCGTTAACGCTAACGGCCCAGGCCCGGCCGATGTTTCCCGGGGATCCCCATTGGTGACCTACTGTGACTCTGCGTACTTTTACATGAGAAAACCTTGGGCCAGGGAACGCGTCGAGGGCTCGCGACGGCGTACTTTCGAAGCAGACCTGGTTCCAGCCTCAGGACGGGGACGACGACGTGGGTGATTGGCCTGGTGAGCGGGCCGGGGGGTCCGACGGAAGCGAGGGGCCTACCCGCGCGATGCGGCGGCCCGGCGAGAACGCGCGGTACGCCCCGCCCGGAGGCGGAGGCGACCATTCGGCGGGCCAGCCCGCCCATCGCCTGCCCCGGGGTTCCGGGGGGAGAGGCGGCGAGGACGACGAGGCGACACGGCTGGAGGCTGCTCCGGCGGGCGCCCCGGCGGAGCCGTCCCAGGGGAGGTCGTCGCGCGTGTACGGGAAGCCCAGGTCCGGGCAGTCGCCGGTCCGGCCCCTGTCGTCGGGCGGCGGGTCCAGGGACGACGGCCCTCCCCGGGAGCGCCGGCCGCGCCGCACCGGCCGCATCGTGCTGCGCGTCGCGGTGATCGTGCTGGCACTGCTGCTCGTGCTGGTGGTGGCCGGATACTTCTGGATCAACTCCCGTATCAACACCATCGAGTCGCTCACCGACTACGACGGCCGCCCGGCGGCCACGCCCGGCGAGGACTGGCTGCTGGTGGGCTCCGACAGCCGGGCCGGGTTGTCGGCGGCGCAGCGCAAGAAGCTCGCCACCGGCCGTGCGGTCGGCAAGCGCACCGACACGATGATGCTGCTGCACATCCCCGAGAGCGGGCGCCCGACGCTCGTCAGCCTTCCCCGCGACTCCTACGTGCCGATCGAGGGCCACGGCAGCGACAAGCTCAACGCGGCGTACGCCTACGGCGGCCCCAAGCTGCTCGCCAAGACGATCGAGAAGGTCACCGACATCCGGATCGACCACTACATGGAGATCGGCTTCAGCGGGTTCGTCGGCATCGTGGACGCGGTCGGCGGCGTGAACATCTGCGTCAAGCAGAACATCGAGGACCACAAGGCCGGGATCAACCTGAAGAAGGGCTGCCAGGACATGGACGGCGGCACCGCGCTCGGGTACGTCCGCACCCGCAAGACCGGCGCGCTGCCCGACTTCGACCGCACCCAGCGCCAGCGCCAGTTCTTCGCGGCGGTGGTCAAGAAGGCGGCGGCGCCGGGCGTGCTGATCAACCCGTTCCGGTCGATCCCGCTGGCGATGAGCGCCACCGACTCGGTGGCCGTGGACCCGGGGACGGGGGCCTTCGACCTGCTGTCGCTGGGCCTGGCGATGAGCGGCGACCCGATCGCCACGGCCGTCCCGGTCGGCTCACTGCCGACGATCAACGGAGCCTCCGTCGTCAAGTGGGACACCGAGAAGGCGCTGCGCCTCTTCAAGGCCCTCGCCGAGGACAAGCCGGTGCCCAAGGACGTCCTCGCCAAGTAGCCGCGCCCAGCGCCCTCATCGACCGGGTCAGGGCCCGGTCAGGTCGCGGCGATGCTGCTGGAGGCGATGGTGGCCGCGGTCACGCCCGCCATCACGGCGGCGTTGACCGCGGCGATCGCCTTGGCGACCGCGGGGCCGGCCCAGTCGCCCTCGATGATCTCTTTGACGCGCGCCCTGTCCGCGTCCGGGAAGATCTTGGGGAGGAGCCGGCAGGCGTGCAGGAGGCCGATGAGGACGGCGGAACGCTCGTCGGGCTCGGCGCCCGCCAGCACCTCGCCGAGCCGGCCGCGACTGGCGAGCTCCACGCTGGGGTCGGCCTCGGGGTAGCTGCGCGTGGTGAACAGGCCCAGCACCTTCGTGGTGCGCTCGCTCAGCACCCCGCGCCCGGCCAGACGGCGCAGCACGCGGTCGCGCAGGTCGGCCGAGCGCAGCCTGGTGACCCACGCGTCCGGCTTGCGCTCCCTGGCGTCGCCGGCGATGCGGGCGAGCGCGGCGTCCAGCTCCTCGTCGCCGAGCGGCGTGGGGTCGAGGACGACGAGCCTCTTCGCTTCGAGTCCGATGCGCCCGGCGACGAACAGGTCGGCCAGCAGCGCGCCCGCGAGCCCGGCGTCCAGCGCGGTCGTGGGCACCAGAGGCTTGCCCGTGTCCTCACGGTAGGCGAGCAGCAGGAGCTCCTCGGCGATCGTCACGTCCACGCTGACCTCCCGGCGGTATTGGCAGTCCCTGACACCGTAACCACGCCCGGACGGGCCTGCGTGCCGGTAACGGCGTTGTCCACAAGGGGAGATGGATATCCACAGGAGGACGGCCACGGGGCGCCGCTGCCGGTTTCGTGGTCCGGTGGCCGGTTAGTGTGAGGGCATGCCCGAGCTACCCGAGGTGGAGTCGCTGGTGGAGTTCCTCCGCGAGCGGGCCGTCGGCCGCCCGATCGCGGCCGTCGACGTCGTCGCCTTCCAGGCGCTGAAGACCGTCGACCCGCCCGTCACCTCGCTGCCCGGCCTGACCGTGACCGGCGTGGGTCGGCACGGCAAGTTCCTCGACCTCGACTGCGACGGCGTCCACCTCGTCGTCCACCTGTCCCGGGCGGGCTGGCTGCGCTGGCGCGACGATCTCTCGGGCGCCAGGCCGGTGCGCCGCGGCAAGGGGCCGCTCGCCGTGCGGGTGCGGTTCGCCCCCGAGGACGACGGCGCGCAGCCGGGCTTCGAGCTGACCGAGGCCGGCACCCAGAAACGCCTGGCGGTGTACGTCGTGCGCGACCCGGCCGAGGTGCCCGGCATCGCGGCGCTCGGCCCCGACCCGCTGGCCACGGAGTTCACCCGCGAGACCCTGAAGGGGATCGTCAACGGCAGCCGCGCGCAGATCAAGGGGCTGCTGCGCGACCAGAAGGTGATCGCGGGCATCGGCAACGCCTACTCCGACGAGGTCCTGCACGCGGCCAGGATGTCGCCCTTCAAGATCGCGGGCACGCTCACGGACGAGGCCGTCTCCGACCTGTACGACGCCATCGTGGACACGCTGCGCGCGGCCGTGGAGCGCGCGCACGGCATCGCCGCCAAAGATCTCAAGAGCGAGAAGAAGTCCGGTCTGCGGGTGCACGGCCGTACCGGTGAGCCGTGCCAGGTGTGCGGGGACACCATCAGGGAGGTCTCCTTCGCCGACTCCTCCCTGCAGTACTGCCCGACCTGCCAGACGGGCGGCAAGCCCCTCGCGGACCGTCGATTGTCTCGCCTGCTCAAGTAGGGTGCGATCCGCCGCGGATCCCGCCTTCCAGGGACAAGGCATGGCTCCGTCACCGACGGCAACTGACCGTTAGCAGGCGGAACGGTCGCGTAACGGGGAGAATGGACGCATGAACGTCCCAGAGATCGAAGCCAAGGCCGTGCCGGACGGCGTCTTCCTGCTCGACGTGCGCGAGCCCGACGAATGGCAGGCGGGCCACGCCCCCACCGCCGTGCACATCCCGCTCGGCGCGTTGCAGCAGCGCCTCGACGAGGTCCCCGCCGACGTCCCCGTCTATGTCGTCTGCCGCGTCGGCGGCAGGTCCGCCCAGGCCACCGCCTGGCTGAACCACGTCGGCCGCGAGGCCGTGAACGTCGGGGGCGGCATGCAGTCCTGGGCCGCCGCGGGCCGCCCGATGGTGGCCGAGAACGGGTCCCAGCCCTACGTCGCGTGACCCATCAGTGTAATAATCCAGTAAAACTGCACACCGCGGGAGCTCGGACGCAACCGGGCTGAGAGGGCGGCTCCCACCGACACGGGGCGCGCCGCCGACCGCATGAACCTGTCCGGGTAATGCCGGCGTAGGGAGCGCGCGATGTCGTCCGCCGTCGATGAAGCACCTCTGACTCTCGACCAGGCGCCGCCGAAGACGTTGGGAGCCCTCGATCAGGGGGCGTTCTGGGCGAATCTGGGGGTGAGCCTTCTCGGGTTCTCCGGGGCGCTGTATCTGATCAAGCCGTCGGGCGACAGGCCGCTGAGCCTGGTGGCGGCGGTGCTCGCCGCCGTGGTCGGGAGCCTCATCGGCACGGTGATGGTGGGGCTCGCGGCCGTGCCGGGGGCGCGCACCGGCGCTCCGGCCATGGTGCTGCTGCGCGGGCTGTTCGGGGTGCGCCTGTCGTACGTCCCCACGGTGCTGAACATCGTCCAGATGCTCGGCTGGGGCGCCTTCGAGCTGTGGGTGATCGCCACCGGCGCCCAGGCCATCTTCGGGGACGCGGTCCCGTACCAGGTCTGGGTGCTGGGGGCGGGCGTGCTCACCATCGCGCTGACCATACGCCCGCTCGGGGCGATCCGGCTGCTGCGTCGCTTCGTGACGGCGGGCGTGATCGTCGCGATGGCGTGGCTGGCCGTGGCGCTGCTGCGTGAGGGGCCCGAGCTGGGGCCCGGCGACTGGCACGCGTTCGCGCCCGCGGTCGACTATGTGATCGCTCTGTCGGTGTCGTGGGTGCCGGTGGCCGCCGACTACGCGCGGCACTCCCGATCCGGCCGGGCGGCGTTCGCCGGCGTGGTCGGCGGTTACACGGTCGCGCAGGTCGCGTGCCTGGCGATGGGCGTGCTCGCGCTGGCGCTGGTGGGCAACGACGCCGGCCGGGTGTGGGATCCGTTCGTCGCCGTCCCTCTGGGCGGCCTGTTCTTCGGCATCCTGGTGCTGCGCGAGGCCGACCAGTCGTTCGCGAACGTGTACTCCACGGCGATGTCCCTGCAGAACCTGCTGCCCCGGGTGGACCGCCGCGCCTTCTCCGTGGGCGTGGGAGTGCTCACCACGGTGGTCGCGCTGTTCGTCAACGTCGAGTCCTATGGGGCGTTCCTCGGGGTGATCGGCGCGGTGTTCGTCCCGATGTTCGCCGTCCTGGCCGTCGACTACTTCCTGCTCGGCGGGGCCGGCCGCTGGAACACCTCGCAGGACGCCCCGTCCCGCGGGCTCATGATCGTGCCGTGGATGCTGGGGTTCGCGGCCTACTGGCTCGTCACCGCCACGCCGACGGTGGCCTGGTGGGACGACGTCTGGGGGTGGGCGCGCGAGGCGGTCGGCTTCGAGCGGCAGCCGTGGATGAACGCGGCGCTGGCCTCGGCGATCGTCGCCGCGCTGGTCACGCTGGCGCTGGGCCGGGTGACGCGCCCTCGAGGCGGAGCAGGTGTTCCTTGGCGGCGGGGCCCCCGGCGTAGCCCCCGAGAAGCCCTGGCGCCTCGATCGCTCGATGACACGGCACGATGACGCAGACCGGGTCGGCGGTGAGCGCGTTGCCGATGGCGCGCAGCGCGTGCGGCCGCCCGATCCGCTCGGCGATCTCCTGATATGTCGTGACACTGCCGTAGGGGACGGCCATCGTCATCTGCAGCACCGTGCGGGCGAACGGCGTCGCCAGCCGCAGGTCCACCGGCACCGTGAACGCCCGCAGCCGGCCTGAGAAGTAGGCGTCCAGCTCGCGGCGGATGGGGTCCAGGCGCCGGGGGTCGTTGCCGATGAACGTGCCGATCTCGCGTGAGACGCGCGCGAAGACGACGTGTTCGTCCTCGAAGCTGCACGCGGCCACCCCGCGCGCGGTGACGGCGAGCGCGAGGCGCCCCACCGGGGTGTCGGTGATGCCGAAGGCGATGTCGGGCGGGGTCTCGCCCACGTAGTCGGGGGAGGTCACCCGCACCAGGGCGTCGAGATCGCCTGCCGTCATCGCCCGCACCCCTCCCGGTCCCGCTATCCGCAGCGTAGCGGAGTGCGGCCTCCTACCGGCCACGACGCAGTCGCCGAAGTCCATGTCGCCCCGATT
The DNA here is from genome assembly GCF_014200435.1 of Sphaerisporangium krabiense. Lineage (NCBI taxonomy): Bacteria > Bacillati > Actinomycetota > Actinomycetes > Streptosporangiales > Streptosporangiaceae > Sphaerisporangium > Sphaerisporangium krabiense. Next base: position 2,530,528 of record NZ_JACHBR010000001.1, read on the forward strand.
AGGGATGCTTTACCCGGGCCGGGAGCGGGGAAGAATCCCCCCTCGTCGGGTCCTCCGGGTCCTCCGGTGGCGCATGGGACGGTACGGGGCTGGCGAATGCGACTATTCGCACATCGAAAGTGCCAAGACGCGGCGGAGAAAACAGGCACGATGGGGGGCATGAGTGACGACAGGGTAGAGATCGCCGATGAAGGCTTTGCTCACGCTGTCCTCGCGAGCGCGGCGAACGCCGTCGTGGCCCTCGACCGTGATCTCAACGTCCTGATGTGGAACCCCGCCGCGGAGCGCCTGTTCGGCTTCGCCGCGGCCGACGTCACCGGGCGCAGGGTGCCGCTGGTGCCGGACGAGCTGACGGCCGAGCACCACGCCGTCCTGGAGCGCGTCCGCACCGGCGGCCCGGTGTCGCTGCGCACCAAGCGCCGCCACCGCGACGGCTCGCTGGTGGACGTCGGCGTCGACATGAGCGCGCTCCGCTCCGAGAGCGGCGCGCTGCTGGGATACGTCAGCGTCTACCACCTGATCGCCGACGACGCGGACGCGCGCGATCGGGGAGCGCGCCGGGCGCGGCTGGTCCGCAGGCTCACCGACGTCGTCGCCGACATCAACGCCGAGCTGGAGCTGCCGGCCGTCCTGGACCGCATCGCTGCGAGCCTCACCGAGCTCACCGGGGCGGACGCCGGCGGCTTCGTGCTGATCGAGGACGAGCGCCTGCGCCTGGTCAGCGCGCACGGGCTGCCGGGCAGGCTCAAGGGCGCCACCGCCGACCTGCGCAGCAGCCTGGTCGGCAAGCTGCTGCGCACGGGCAAGACCGTCCTGCTGGAGACCAACGACCGCACCGCCCTCGACGAGCTGATCTGGTCGGAGCTGCCCGGCCTGCACACCATCGCGCTCGGTGTCGCCGCCGTGGGCGGACGGCCGTACGGGGCGTTGTACGCGCTGTTCGCCGAGGGGACGGCCGGGCACATCGAGCTGGAACTGCTCGAACTGCTCGCCGGGCACGCCGGCATCGCCCTCGGCAACGCGATGGCCTACCAGGACGCCGTACGGCAGCGCGCCCACGAGCGCGCCGTCGTGGACGCGAGCGCCGACGGCATCGCGGTGCTCGACGACCTCGGCCTCGTCCGGCAGTGGAACCCGGCCGCCGAGGAGCTGACCGGCGTGCGCGCCCGCGACGTGATCGGCGGGCGCCCGCCGTTCCCGCTGCCCGCGCCGGGGCAGAAGCTGACCACCCAGCTCGCCACCGGACGCTGGCTGGACGTGGTCAGCGCGGAGATCGTCGAGACCGGCGAGATCGTCGTGGACTTCCGCGACGTCACCCGCGCCAAGGAGCTGGAGGAGGCCAAGGATCTCTTCCTGGCCACCACCAGCCACGAGCTGCGCACGCCGATCACCGTGGTGCAGGGGTTCGCCCACACCCTGGACGCCCGCTGGGACAAGTTGTCGGACGCCGAACGCCGCTCGGCCGTGCGGACGATCGCCGAACGGTCGCGGGCGCTCGGCCAGCTCATGGACCACCTGCTGCTCGGCGCCCGCGCCGGTGCCGAGGAGCTGAAGGTGCGTGTGGAGAGCTTCGACCTCGGCGAACGGGCGCGGGCGGCCACGCTGGGGCTGCCGGTGCTCTCCGACCGGCACCGCGTGGAGGTCGAGATCCCCGCCGACCTGCCGTGGGTGGACGGCGACGCGCTGGCCACCGACATCCTGCTCGGGCAGTTGCTGGAGAACGCGTTCAAGTACTCGCCGGACGGCGGGCTGATCCGGGTGGTCGCCTGGCGGGAGACCGACCTCGTCGTCCTGGTCGTGGACGACGAGGGGGTGGGCATCCCGCCGGACGACCGCGAGCGGGTGTTCGAGCGGTTCGTCCAGGCCGACAGCGGGGACCGGCGCCGGTTCGGCGGCGTCGGCCTCGGGCTCTACATCGCCAGGAGCCTGGCGCGGGCCCAGGGCGGCGAACTGACCGCGCATTCCCGCCTTGGTGGAGGGACCCGAATGAGATTCGTCCTACGTACCGCTCCCGCCTATATCGGATCCGACACACCGAACCGGTAACGGGCCGGTCACGGATGAACGTGTGTAATGCCGTTTCTGCACAAGCAATGATCGCCATGCGGTTTCCCCAAGCTTCGATCGGGGCATTTCGGTCGTACTGGGATGTGTTTTCCTCAGGGGGAAATGCAGGAGAACGGGGAAGTGAGGGCGTCGTGCTGTTGCCGTATGCGCCGACCAGCGTCGCCGTCGCACGCCAGTGTCTCAGCGCCGATCTCGAGGAGTGCGGGGTGTTCGCCACCGCCATAGAGGACGCCGTCCTCGTGGTGAGCGAACTGCTGAGCAATGCGCTCCGTCACGCCCATCCCCTCCCGTCCGGCCAGATCAAGGCCACATGGGACTGGGCGGACGACCACCTCGAGGTCACGGTGAGTGACGGAGGGGCGACCACGGAGCCGCGCGCGGCGCGGCCGGCGCTCTCCTCGCTCGGCGGGCGCGGGCTCGGCATCGTCGAGTTCCTCGCGGAGCGCTGGGGCGTGCGCCACGACGAAGAGATGACCACTGTTTGGGCGGTTCTCCACGCTCCAGTGGGAGTCCTTAATTCACAAGTGAGAACGCCCGAAATAGGGGCACTACACGAGTGCGGCTAGCCGTTCTCTGCTGATAGGGCAGGACATACAGCGCGGACCGCCCCGGCCGCTGCCGAGTTCGCTCCCGGCAATTCGGATCACTCGCACACCGGCGGCCTCAAGACGGGCGTTCGTCTCCACATTGCGCTCGTAGGCGACCGCCACGCGCGGCGCGAGGGCGAGCGTGTTGTTCCCGTCGTCCCACTGCTCCCGCTCCGCCGTCACCGGGTCCAGCCCGGTGTCGATCACCTTGACCCGCTCGACCCCCATCGCCTGCGCCGCCGCCTCCAGGAACGGGCGCGGCTCGAAGACCCGGAGCTCCCCGTCCCCCATCGACGTGATCGTGTACGCCTGCAGCGAGTACGCGACCGGCGGGTACATGACCACCGTGTCCACGTCCACCATCGTGCAGATCGTGTCGAGGTGCATCGTGGCCCGCTGCTGGGCGATCGGCACGGCCAGCACGGTGTGCGCGAGACCCGCCGCGAAGACCCTGCGGCACAGCCGCTCCACCCCGGCCGGCGTCGTGCGCTCCCCGGTGCCCACCGCGATCACGCCCGGCCCCATCAGCAGCACGTCGCCGCCCTCCACGTGTTCGAGCCACGGCTCGTACAGGTGCTCGGTGCCGGCGAAGCGCGGGTGGTGGGTGTAGATCAGGCGGGTGAGGTTGCTCTCACGCGCACGGGCGGGCATGGCGAGGCTGGTCACGGCCACCTTGTCGCCGATCCACACGCTGGAGTCGCGGGTGAACAGCAGGTTGGGCAGCGGGTCGATCACGAAGTCGTGCCGGTCGAGCAGGCCGTACACCAGGCCCCTGCCGGTCTTCAGCTCCTCGTGGGCGATGCCGGCGATCAGAGCGTGGGCGAGCCTCTCGGGGTCCAGGTCGGCGAGGTACTGCCGGGTCAGGGCGGCGAGGGTGTCCCCGAGCTGCCGCTCCTGGAGCACGGCGGGAATGATCTCCTCCCGCGCGGACTCGTACTCCAGGGTGTCCTGCAGCAGCTCGGCGACGTAGAGCACTTCGACGCCGTGCGTGCGCAGCGCCTCGGCGAACGCGTCGTGCTCCTCCTGGGCCCGGCCCACCCAGGGGATGGAGTCGAAGAGCAGCTTGTCGTTGTTGCGAGGGGTCAGCCGCTTGAGCTCGGCGCCGGGGCGGTGCAGGAGCACCGTCGCCAGGCGTCCGACCTCGCTGTCGGCACCGTTCATCGCCCTGCCCCCGTTCCTCGGCTCGCCGGAGCGCTCACGCCATCCAACCGTAACGGCGGACAAGACCGGCGAACGCGCGGGGCGTCAGGCCGGTTTCGGGTACAGGATCGCGCGCTCCGCCGCGGTCCACGCCGTGCTCACCACCAGGTACAGACCCGCCGCCAAGGGCAGGAAGGCGGCGAACAGCACGGTGCCGAACGGCATGAACCGCAGGGCCCGCGGCCGTACGTCGCCCATGCGCCGCGACGTCACGTAGGCGAGCACCGTGAGCAGGGCGAACAGCCCCAGGAAGACCAGCGCGGGCGGGCCGAAGAGGCCGCCGCCCGCGACCGCCGCGGCGAAGTGGTCGCCCAGCGGCACGCCGAGGGCGCTCTGGGCGAGCAGCAGGTTCGGGTGCCCGGCGATCGTGGCGGACACGAACACGCGGTAGATCACCATGACGAACGGGGTCTGCGCCAGCGCCGGGCCGATTCCCGCGAACATGGACGTGCCCTCGGCCGCGTACAGCTTCCTGGTCTCAAGGATCATGCGCTCGGGGTCGCGCGCGTACCGCTGCCGCAGCGCCTCGACCTTCGGCGCCACCCGCAGGCGGGCCTTGTGCGCCTTCGCCTGCCGGATGCTCAGCGGCAGCAGGAGCAGGCGGACGGCGAGGGTGACCAGGATGATCGCGAACGCCGCTCCGGTGAGGGAGCCGAGGGCGTCGATGAGGCGGTAGGCGGCGTCGAGGACGGCATCGAAAAGTGTGGATATACCGGACATGAGGTGGCGAAGCCCTTCGTCTGTGTGGTCATGAAGACGACGAAAGCGCACGTCGTCGCCCCGTACGGCGTGAGGCGTACGGGGAGATCAGACGAGCGCGGGACCTGCCGATGGTGCTCTGGGCCTCGGACGGCCGGGAGCGGCCGGATGGCGCAGCCGGACGAACACGGCGTGCGCGGCGCGGGGGCGGCCACGGCCGCCGATCGTGACGGCCGGGACGTGGGCCGGCCGCCCGAGGGCCCAGGCGAGGACGAGAAGCGTGACTCCCACGAGACCGACGGCCGTGAGCGCCGCCGGGCCTGTCTGCCCGGCGAGAAGCTGCGCGACCAGCGCGACGGTGGTGTGGAAGGCGCTCATGTCACCTGGAGAGCTTGCTCACCAGAGTGATGACCACGAAGACCGCGACGCCGATGAGGCCGACGACCAGAAGGATCTTGAAAATCCCGAAGATGGTCGGGATGAGGAGCCCGAACACTACGTAGAGTGCGAGCAGGACTCCGAGAATGGTAAGCACGATGCGGGCCATATCCAGAAGGTACGTCCCACGGGGCGCGGCTGCGAGCGAATACCCGATCATTGCCGGAAGTCGTGACCTTTCCCCCTGATCTCCCCCGGCGTCCCCTCCGCGACGCCGCGAGTCCTGGTGGAGGCGACCTTACGAAGTGGTGACGCCTCGCGTGGACGGAGCCGGTCCGGCCCTACCGTGGGAGCCGGGCCGCCGCGGCCGACCGGTCGCCGTAAACCCCGATAAAGGCGATAAGTTCTGACAAATCGGGTGGCAGGGAGAAGGGAACGAGGCGCATGGCACACCGTTCCCGCATCCTCGTGGTCGACGACGACCCGACCGTCGCCGAGGTCGTCGTCAAGTACCTCGAACGCGACGGCCACGCCGTCGAGAGCGTCGGCGACGGCGCCGAGGCGCTGCGCAGGGCCCTGGCCAACCCGCCCGACCTGCTGGTCCTCGACCTGATGCTCCCCGGCATGGACGGCCTGCAGGTCTGCAAGAAGCTCAGGGAACGCTGGCCGGTCCCGGTGATCATGCTCACCGCGCTCGGCGAGGAGATCGACCGCGTCGTCGGCCTGGAGACCGGGGCCGACGACTACGTCACCAAGCCCTTCAGCCCGCGCGAGCTGGCGCTGCGCGTCCAGTCCGTCCTGCGCCGCGCCCGCGGCACCCTGGTCGCCGGCGGCACCGGCGTCCTGCGCGACCTCGACCTGACCGTGGACGTGGGCGCCCACGAGGTGCGGCTGCGCGGCGAGGAGATCACGCTCACCGCCCGCGAGTTCGACCTGCTCGCCCACCTCATGCGCAACCCCCGGCAGGCGTTCAGCCGGGCCGCCCTGCTCGACCAGGTGTGGGGATGGTCCTTCGGCGACACCTCCACCGTCACCGTCCACGTCCGCCGGCTCCGCGAGAAGATCGAGGCCGACCCGACCACGCCACGCAGGATCGTCACGGTCTGGGGGGTCGGATACCGCTACGAGCCCCTCGACGGCACACCCCGGTGATCCTCCAGATCGTCGCCGTCACCGGCGGCCTCGGGCTGGTCATCGCCGCGCTCGGCCTGGCGCTGCTGTGGGTCCTGCGCGGGCGCTCCATCGGCATCACCCTCGCCGTCGTCGCGGTCGTGACCGTCGCCGCCACGCTCGCCGGGGTCGTCGCCATCACCATCGAGATGGTCATCGACGGCCACCCCAAGGACGTCGTCCTCACCGTCGTCGCCATCGCCGGGCTCGTCGGGCTCGGCGTCGCGCTGGTCGTGGCCCGGCGGCTGGTCGCCGTCAGCCGCGGGCTCGTCGCCGCCGTGGAGGCCGTCTCCCCGTCCCGGGACTTCGTCCCGCCCCCCGGCAGGCTCCCCGCGGAGCTCCAGACCATCTCCGAGGCCCTGGACCAGGCCTACCGGCGCCTGCGCGAGGGCCGTGAGCGGGAAAGGGCCCTGGAGGGCGCACGGCGCGAGCTCGTCGCCTGGGTCAGCCACGACCTGCGCACCCCGCTCGCCGGCATGCGCGCCATGGTCGAGGCCCTGGAGGACGGCGTCGTGCGCGACCCGCGCACCGTCAGCCGCTACCACGAGCAGATCCGGCTGGAGGTCGACCGCCTGTCCCACATGGTGGACGATCTGTTCGAGCTCTCCCGCATCCACGCCGGCGCCCTGCGGCTCGCCCCGCGGCGCGTCGGCCTCGGCGACCTCGTGGCCGACGTGCTCGCCGGCGTGGAGGCCCTGGCCGGCGCCAGGAAGGTGCGCCTGGCCGCGGAGGCGGGCCCGGCGCTCCCGATCCGCGCCGACGCCGAGGAACTCGGCCGCGCGCTGCGCAACCTGGTCGTCAACGCGATCCGGCACACCCCCGAGGACGGCACCGTGGTCGTCCGTGCCGTGGCCGACGACGAGGTGGTACGCCTGTCGGTCGCCGACTGCTGCGGCGGGATCCCCGAGGCCGACCTACCACGCGTCTTCGACGTGGCCTTCCGAGGGGAGACCGCGAGGTCCCCTGGCCGCGATCGGGGTGCGGGGCTCGGCCTGGCCATCGCGCGCGGCATCGTCGAGGCGCACGAAGGCGCCATCGCGGTCGTCAACGAGGGGCCGGGATGCCGCTTCGAGATCAGCCTGCCCCTCTCCGGCGGCCCGCTCGCCGGGCCCGTCTGACGGCGGCGCGGGGCACGCCCGCTCCCGGGCCGTCCCGCCGGAGGGCTCGTGCGCGGGAAGCGCCGCCAGGGCCTCCGACATCGCGCGGAACGTCGGGCAGGGCCAGCGCCACATGCAACTCCTGCACCGCAGGATCGGATGGGCGGCGTCGCTGGTGATGCCGCCCGCGTCGCGCGGCTGGTGCAGGTCGAGCAGCCGCAGGCCGAGCTCGGAGAAGCACAGCAACTCGGTGCGCGCCTCGGTGAGCATGTCCAGGTCGTGGACGGAGAGGCGTGTCTTGATGGGGACGTAGCCGTCCTTGTTGACCAGCGGCCGGAGCGGCAGCGCCGCGTCCCCCCAGGCCCGTGCCCGCTCGGTGCGGGAGAGGATGCCTTCCAGGCGTACGCGCATGCTCTGGCGTTGCGGATCCTCGGAGATCTCACTGTTCATTGGCGATGTCGGGCCCGTCGAACTCTCCGCCCGCCCCTCCTCCGTGACGTGACGACCGGACGCGGAGGTTCCGGGCCTCCCCCTCTTCCGGCCGAGCCGGTGTCGCATAGCGTCAAGCTTTGCGTACTCAGCGTTTCCGTGCGGCGGAAACGGGGAACAAAGGGCGGACGACTCTTCGGGTATGGCGGTAGAACGTGACCCGGAGCCGATGCGGCGCTAGTGTGCCCGCTGTGGAGCTCAAGGTCTCGACTCGATCACATGCCGGACACGCCATCCTGACGGTTGTCGGCGAAATCGACCTATATACGGCGCCGCGCCTGCAGGCGGAGTTCACCCGCCTGCTGGAGACCGGCCCCGATCTGGTCGTCATAGACATGTCCGGCGTGGAGTTCTGCGACTCGACGGGCATGAACGTCCTGCTGTCCGCGCTCAAGCGCATGCGCGAGCGCGGCGGCGCCCTGGAGGTCGCCTCGCCGCGCCCCGCGGTCCGGAAGATCCTCCAGGTCACGGGGCTCGACTCGGTGTTCACCGTGCACGACACGATTCCCGCCGAGTTGCTGCCCGCCGAGCATCCCGGCTAGCGTCGTCCGGTCGCCACAGGCAGCGAACCGGACGAGGAACGATGAGCGACCCATCCGTACGGCCCGACACCGCGGTCATCATCCCCGCCAAGGATGAGGCCGACCGCATCGCCGCGACGGTCACCGCCGCGCTCGCCATACCCGGGGTCGATCTCGTCGTGGTCGTGGACGACGGCTCGTTCGACGCCACCGGCAGGGTCGCCAAGGCCGCCGGCGCCCGCGTCGTGCGCCACAGCCGCAACCGCGGCAAGGCCGCCGCCATGGAAACCGGCGCCGAGGCCGTCCGTCTCCTGGACAACGACCCTCCCCGCCCCGCCCGGAGAGCCGCCTCCGGCGAGAGCGACCAGTCGGGTCCCGCCCCGGAGTCCGTCCTCCGCGGCGGCGACCAGACCACCCCTGGCTCAGGGGCCGTACCCGGTGAGGCCGTCGTCGCGGGCGGCGAGCCGGACGCCGTCGTGGGGTCTGCCTCCGGCGAGGCCGCCACCTCCTCGGACGCTCGGAAGGCCGCGGGACGACCGCCCCGGCACCTGCTCTTCCTCGACGCCGATCTCGGTGACACGGCCCGTGCCGCGGCCCCGCTGATCGAACCCGTCCGTGCCGGCGTCGCGGACATGACCATCGCCACGTTCGTCACCCGCGTCAAGCTCGGCGGCCACGGCATGGTCGTCCGCCTCGCCCGCGAGGGGATCCGGCGCGCCTGCGGCTGGGAGGCCACCCAGCCGCTCAACGGCCAGCGCTGCCTCACCAGGGCCGCCTTCGAGGCCGCGCGCCCGCTGGCGTACGGCTTCGGCGTCGAGACCGGGCTCACCATCGACCTCATCCGCAAGGGTTTCCGCGTCCAGGAGGTCGGGGTCGACATGGCCCACCGCGCCACCGGCACCGACTGGCGCGCCCAGTTCCACCGAGCCCGCCAACTCCGCGACGTGGCCCTGGCCCTGACGACCCGCGACCCCCTCATAACCCCCCTGAAACCCCCACGCCGTCACGCCGGCTGATCTCACCTTGTCGCTGCGGCCGTGACCCGGGGGTTCGCGCTGCCTCATGTCCCTTCCGGTGTGTGGGGGTGGCGTGGGTGGGGGTCGGGGTGTGCTGGAATCGAGCCGTGAACGGGGACGTGAGGCGGGGGGGCGGCCGGTGGCCGTGGGCCGCCGTCGGGGGCATCGCGCTGAGCGTCGTCGCCACCATGGTGATCGGCCTGCTCGGGCCGTCCGTTGTGGTGCCGCCGCTGCCGGGACCCGCGTGGCAGCCGCCGTATTCGCTGGACGCGCATCCCAGCGGCCATTTCGTCGTCGCTCTCGAAGCGGTGGCCGTCGTCCTCGGGGCCCTCGGCCTGACGGCCGGGCTGATCGCCCTCCGGCGCGGCTGGCGGCCCGATCCGCGGATCCTGCTCCTCGCCGGGTGCGCCGCCGCTGTCGTCCTCGCCTTCCTGCCTCCCTCGGGTTCGGCCGACCACCTCAACTACGCCGCGTACGGCCGCATGGTGACGCTGGGCCACGATCCCTACGCCACGGGCGCCGTGGCACTGCCGGGTGATCCGATCGCGGACTCGGTGGAGATCCCCTGGCGCGAGGAGCCGAGCGTCTACGGACCGGTCGCGACCGCGTCGCAGGCGCTGGCGAGCCTGGTCGGCGGCGAGTCGGTACGGCTGACGGTCTTCGTGCTGGCCGTACTCAACGCGATCGCGTTCGCCGTGACCGGGCTGCTGCTCCACCGCTTCACTCGCAAGGACCCCGCGTGGCAGGCGCGCGCGGCCCTGCTGTGGACGGCGAACCCCTTGGTGATCTACCAGCTGCTCGCCGGCCTGCATGTCGACACGCTGGCCGTCGTCTTCGTGGTCGGAGCCTTGGCCGCCGGTGCCCGTACGAGCAGGAACGCTCTGGCGGCCCTGACCCGCAGAAGGACGGACACGCCGGCAACCGAGCCCCCTACGGGAACGGACACCTCGGCGGCCGAGCCTCCCACGGGAACAACCGGCACGGCGGCCGGCGGTCGCGGGGACACGGACGGCACGGCGGTCGGTGGTCGTGCGGAAACGGTCGGCCCGGCGGTCGGCGGTCGGACGGAAACGGCTGACACAGTGGTTGGTGGTCGTGCGGAAACGGATGGCACGGCGGTCGGCGGTCGGACGGATATGGACGGCGGGGTGGCCGGGTCTCCTACGGGAACGGATGGCACGGCGGCCGGCGGTCGGACGGATACGGATGGCGGGGTGGCCGGGTCTCCTACGGGAACGGATGGCACGGCGGTCGGCGGTCGGACGGGGGCGGGCGGCTTGATGGGCCGGGGCCGTGTGGGATGGGTCTCCGGGGTGCTGCTGGGGCTCGGCATCGCGGTCAAGGTCAACGCCGGGCTCGTGTCCCTCGGGCCCGCCTGGGCTCTGCGGCGGTCGCCGAAGAAGCTCGCCGTGGTGGCGGGCACGGCCACGGTCACCGTGCTGGTGGCCTACTTCCTCGCGGGGCCGCACGCCCTCGACCAGGTGCTGAACGCCAGCAAGTCGCTCTCGTTGGCCACCCCCTGGCGGCTGGTACAGCACGGCCTCCAGGGCCTCGTCGGCGAGGGATCCGCCTACCGGGGATGGATCCAGGCCGGGTCCCTCCTGGTGCTGCTCCTCCTCGCCCTGGCCTTCACCCGCGCCCTGTCGTCCCTCTCGCTGCGCCCCCGCAGACTCCCGCACAGGCGTCGCTCCCACAGAGCCCAGACCCCGGACGCCCTCGACACCCCCACGGCACCGGAAACCCCCTCGTCTGCCCCCACGGCCGATTCCTTCAACCCTCCGTGGAAAACGCCCCCCGCCGAAGACCTCGCCGCCCCCGCAGGCGAACCCGCCCTGGAGCACACCGCCCTTCCGTCCGGCGAACCCGCCCCCGAGCGCACCGCTGTTCCTCCTGGCAGATCGCTCTCCAAGCAGATCCTCCCTCCCTCTGACGAGACCCGTCCTGAGCACACCGGCCCCCTCTCCAGCGACCGCCTGAGTGGCCACGTCACCCTTCCTCTCGGCGAGCCGGTCGCCGGGCAGACCGGATCTCCCGGTGAAGCCGGTCCGAGGGATCACGATGCGTCGTTCGCCGAGGAGGTTCTACGCAGGAATGCCGCTCTTCCTTCCGGTGAGTCGCTCTTCGGGCGAGTTGGGGCTCCCACTGGGGAGGTCCGGGTTCGGGAGTCTGCGGCGCCTTCCGGTGAGAGCCTTCCCACGGAGTCCGTGGCTCCCTCCAGGGAGACCTCGCCCGGGCACACCACGGGGTCCTCTGGTGACGGCCTTCCCGGGCGCGCGGCTACCCCGGTCCGTGAGACCCGCACTGGGCGCGCCACGGTCTCGGCTCGCGTCGCCACGTCCGGAGCGGATGGGGTGCTCGAAGGTCGGGATGAGGCGGCGCGGGTCGCGGTGGCGGTGGTGGTGGCGTGGCTGTTCGCCACCCCGTACGCGCTGCCCTGGTACGACGGGCTCGGATTCGCCCTGCTCGCGATGGTCATGGCCACCCCGCTGGACGGTTTCATGACCGCTCGCCTCGCCATCCTCTCCCTGGCCTACGTCCCCGCGCGCCAGAAGGAGATGCCCGACGACCTCCAGTGGCTGGTCACCACCTGGCGCGGCCAGATCGTTCCCTGGCTCCTGCTGGCCCTGACGATCACGGTCGGCTGGTGGGCGCTTCGCGCGGGCCGGCGCAGGGCCGGGTCACGCCGAAGGTGAGGGCTTCGGGCCGTCCGGCGCGGGGCGGGACTCCAGGTGGGCCGCGGCGCTCGCGGGTGTCGAGGGCTGTGGCGCGGGAGTGGCGGTGGAGAGCAGGACCGCGCGCATCGCGGCGGCCAGGGTCAGCGGGACCGCGACGGTGAGGGCCATGGCCGGGATGGCGATGCCGGAGTCGTTGAGCAGGAACCCGGCCAACGCGGTGGTGAGCGAGCCGAACAGCCCCGCGCGCAGCGTGAAGGCCCGCTCGTAGGCCAGGCTCAGCGCGGAGGCGCCCCACCGGGACGGACGCGCGAGGACGAAGTACAGGAACGCCAGCGCCACCAGCGACAGCAGGCTGAGCTGCCAGTTCCCGATCGTGATCCCGAGCATCGCGCCGAGCTTCCGCCCGACCACGGGCAGCGCCTCGCCGTCGATCACCTGCTGGGCGAACGCGCCGAGATGAGTGCGCTGCTCGGCCGGTCGCATACGGTCGGCGAACGCGATCGCCCCGATCAGGAGCAGCCCGGCGCCGCCGACCACCGCCAGCCTGCCGACGGTGATCCTTCGGCCGGCGAGCAGCATCATGAAGACCGCGAAGCCGAGGACGAACCCGGGCACGCCGCCGAAGTCGGCGCCCCAGCCCGGCCACCCGTCCGCGAAGATCGCCAGCAGCCCGTACGCCAGGCAGACGACGAGCGCGAGCCCGCGCCGCCCTCGGGCGATCAGCGCCTGCGCCACCCCTGCCAGCGCGAGGATCGTGCCCGTCGCGTACACGGCGAACGCGATGTTGCTGAAGCCGTAGAACCGGCCACCGGTCACCGGCTCGTACCCGGTGACGGCGTTGACCTGGAGGCGTGAACCGGTCATCACGTCGGCCAGCAGGGCGAGCGAGGTGACGCCCGCGACGACGGTGAGGGGGCCGAGGACGTGCCCACGCCACGGCCCGGCGAACGCCAGGGCCGTGAGCAGCGCGGCGACGCACATGATCGTGCCGATGAGCGCCGCCATCGGGTGGGAGAAGCTCCACCAGGGGACGAGCTGGGCCAGGAACGTCGACACGGCGACGGCGCCGCCGGCCACGCCCATGACCTGGGTGGCCACGAGCACGCGCGGCCCGCCCTTGCGTCGGCGGACCGCGAAGGCGGCCACACCGTAGAAGAGCACCTGGACGGCGACGAACACGGCGAAGAACGGCCCGCGCACCTCGACCAGCACGCGGCTGGCCAGGTCGGCGTCGGCGAGATCGCGCACGGTGTCGGAGACGGTGTCCGGGGCGTCGCCGCCGGGCCGCCAGGGACGCCCCACGGTGCCGGGGGGCGCGCTCACCTTCAGGGTGTCCAGGACGGTCGTGGTCACGTCGGTGACGGTGACCAAGGCGTCCTGGCGGGTCGAGTTCGCGGTGAGGTGCCCTTTCCCGTACGGGCGCTCACCGGGAGAGGGCCCGGCCGCGACGGCGACGTGCAGATGCGCGGAGGACGAGGCGTCGGACAGCCCCGCCACCAGCACCGTCGCCCCGGACGGGACCTTACCGAGGACCTCTCCGACCCGCCGGTCGGCCTCTTCGACGCCCGCCCGCCACGCTTCATCGCCGGGAGCGCCCGGCGTCGCCGCGGGCTGCGGGTGAGGGGTCGAGCTGGGCGGTGCCGCTGTGGTGGAGCCGGTGGCGGTGTCCGTGATCGACGCCCGGGCGAGGGAGTCGATGTCGGCGATGACGAGGGTGTACGGCGTGAGGTCGCCGAGGGCGGTGATGCTGTCCGCGTATCGGTCGACTTTTCCTGACTTGTCGGCGGCGGCGAGGGCGGCGCCGGGACCGGCCGCCGCGACCGTGCCTCCGGCGTCGCGCACGGCCTGCCCGAGCGTGCCGATCGCGGCGCCGTAGGACGTGGCGGTGTTGAAGGACGCCAGCTCGGCCCACCCGGGCACGGTGGCCGTCCGGCCGTCACCCCCCGCGACCGGAGCGGGCGGAAGCACGCATTCGGCCTCGGCCGAACCGGCCCGCTGCCCCGCGGAGACCGTCAGCCAGCCCGCGACAGGGCAGGTGCTGGCATGGTCCGGCCGGGGATAGGCCCGGGTCGACATGGACGCCGACGAGCCCTTGCCGACCAGCGCCCACAGATTGGGAGTGCCACTCGCACTGAGATCGGCCCACCGCAGCCCCGGCACACCGATGAGAACGACCTGCCCCGACGGACCGGACGACATCATCGGGCCGCCGGGCGCCACTTGGCCGGACGAGAGCATGGGCCCGGAGGAGATGGAGGGCACCACGGGCCCGGACGCGCCGAGCGCCTGCGCGTGGGCCGGCGCGGGTCCGAGCATGGCGGTTCCGAGGACGTACCCCAGCGCGCCGATCACTCCCAGCACGAGGGCCAGGACACCCCGCGCGACGCCTCGCAGCCCCACCGGAACCCCCCTTCCAGCTCTGACGCTTCGCTCCTGGCAACCCTAGCCACACCCCGGAGAGCCCGATCCATCTCGCGACGCTTCTGTGGACGACCGCCGGCCGTCCACCCGTGGTCCTGATGGGCACAAGCCGGTCGGAGGGAAGCCGGTGGCACGGGGCAGGCGGTAGCCTGCCAGGTCGTGAGCACTGGTGAGATGCCCGAGGACGGCGTGCCCCGCCGTGCCCGCCCTGCCGCCGGACGCGGCTCCGCGCCCGCCGCCGGATCCGAGGGTGTCGCCGGCGCGGACCGTGAGGCGTCCGGCGCGCGCCGGCCGTGGTGGGCCTGGGTGGTGGCGGCGGTGGTCGTCGGGGTGGCGGCCGTGCCGTTGGTGCGTTATTGGATGACGAATCCGGCGGATCAGCGGCTGGTGGATCTGGACGTCTACCGCAGCGGGGGCGAGAGCGTCCTGCGTGGGCTTCCCGTCTACGACATGATCACCCCGGCGCCGCAGTTGCTGCCGTTCACCTACCCGCCGATCGCCGCGCTCCTGGCGGCGCCGCTGGCCGCGATGTCCTGGCCGGTGGCGCAGTGGGTGTGGACGGCGGGCGTGCTCGTGTGCCTGGCCGTGACGGTCTGGTTCTGCTTCCGCGAGCCGCTCGCGCGGGCGGCGCGGCCGGCCTGGGCGTCGCCGCTGCTGTTCGGCCTGGTGACGGTGGCCTGCCTGTACATGATGCCGATCAGGGACCAGTTCCGGTTCGGCCAGGTGGACGTCCTGCTGGTGATGCTGTGCGCCGTCGACTGCCTGGCCCGCAGGCCCTGGTGGCCGCGCGGCATGCTGATCGGCCTGGCCACGGCGGTCAAGCTCACCCCCGGCGTCTTCCTCATCTACCTGCTGATCACCGGCTTCGGCAAGGACGCCGCCCCCGAGCAGCGGCGCGCGTTCTTCATGGCCGCCTTCACCGCGGCGATGCTCACGTTGGTCCCCTTCCTGGTGATTCCGCAGGACGCCGCGAGCTTCTGGTTCTCCGCCCTGCTCGACTCCGAGCGGCTCGGCGCCAACGCGGCCACCACCAACCAGTCGATCCGCGGCATGCTTCTGCGCCTCTACCTGCCGGGGTGGCTGACCGCGCTGCTGTGGCTGGCCGCCGCCGGTCTGGTCGCCTGGTACGGCTTCCGTCACGCCCGCGGGGCGCTCCTGCGCGGGGACCGGATGACCGCGGTGGCGCTGACCGGCCTGATGGCCGTCCTGATCTCCCCGGTCGCCTGGATCCACCACCTCGCCTGGCTGGTCATCACGCTGGCGGCCCTCGCCCTGAGGTACGAGACGGGACGTCCGAAACCCGGCCGGGCGCGGTGGGCGCCGTTGGCCGTCGCGGTGGCCGTCTGGCTCTACTACGTGGTGCCCATCCCGTGGTGGGGGGTCTCGCTGCGGGCGGCGGAGATCCCTGTCCTCAGCCCCGTGGTCGGCCGGATCGTCCAGGACGCCTTCGGGCTGGGGGCGATCGCGCTGGTGTGGCTTCTGACCCGGCGTCCGGCTCGGGGCGACGCCGGACGTCTCGCCGCGCCCGTGCCGGTGACGCCGGAGACACGGCACGGGGCGAACCGCATATATGAAGGGCGGCAGGTCGCGGAGGGCCGGTAGCCTTTTGGTATGCCGAAACTCGCCTACCTGGGGCCGGAGGGCACCTTCTGCGAGGCCGCCCTGCGTATTCTCGCGCCCGACGCCGAGCGCCTGCCCTGCGCCAGCGTGACGGCCGCGCTCGACGCCGCGCGGTCCGGTGAGGCCGACGGGGCGGTCGTCCCGCTGGAGAACTCCGTCGAGGGCGCGATCACCGTCACGCTGGACGAGCTGGCCTGGGGCCGGCCGTTGCTGATCAGCGCCGAGCTCCTGCTGCCCGTCGAGTTCTCCCTGCTCGTACGGCCCGGCACCGAGATCCCGCACATCAAGCGCGTCTACACCCACCCGGCGGCGATCACCCAGTGCCGCAACTATCTGGCGCGCGAGCTGCCCGACGCCGTGGTCGTCGCCGCGCCGTCCACGGCCGCCGCCGCCCAGGAGGTCTCCACGCCGGGCTCGCCGTACGACGCGGCGATCGCCCCGGCCATCGCGGGCGAGCACTACAACCTGACCGAGCTGGCCTCCGGCATCGGCGACCGGGACGACACGGTGACGCGCTTCATCCGCGTCTCGCCCCCCGGCCCGCTGCCCGAGCCCACCGGCGCCGACCGCACCTCGCTGGTGGCCTTCCTCCGGGACGATCACCCGGGTGCGCTCCTGGAGATGCTGAACGAGTTCGCCGTCCGCGGGGTCAACCTGACCCGCATCGAGTCGCGCCCCACGGGCGACGGCATCGGGCGCTATTTCTTCCACTTCGACGCCGAGGGTCACGTGGCCGAGGCCCGGGTGGGGGACGCCCTTTCCGGCCTGCACCGCCTCTCGGACGAGGTGCGTTTCCTGGGCAGCTACCCGCGCGCCGACCGGGTCTCGCCCGAGCTCAAGCGGGGCACCACCGGCGCCGACTTCGCCGAGGCCGCCGAATGGCTCGCCCGCGTCCGCGCCGGTCGCGCCTGATCGGTACCGGATTGGACGCGCGAGCCGCGGCCGGACATCGGTAGCCTTTGTTACGTGATTGACCTGCGTACCCTTCGTGAGGACCCCGACCGGCTACGGGCGTCGCAGCGTGCCCGCGGTGAGGACGACTCTGTCGTCGACACGCTGCTCGACCTGGACGAGCGCCGCCGCAGTGCGCTGAGCGGCTTCGAGGCGCTGCGCGCCGAGCAGAAGAGCGTCGGCAAGTCGGTCTCCGTGTCCTCCGGCGACGAGCGCGCGGCGCTCCTCGCGCGGGCCAAAGAGCTGGCCGCGGAGGTCAAGGGCGCCGAGGCCGAGGCGGAGAAGCTCGCCAAGCGGCTGGACGAGCTGATGATGTCGGTGCCCAACTTCGTCGAGGAGGGCGCCCCGATCGGCGGCGAGGACGATTACGTCGTCCTCGAAGAGGTCGGCGAGAAGCCCGCCTTCGACTTCACCCCGCGCGACCACCTGGAGCTCGGCGAGATGCTCGGGGCGATCGACACCGAGCGGGGCGCCAAGGTGTCCGGCGCGCGGTTCTACTTCCTGAAGGGCGTCGGCGCCCGGCTGCAGCTCGGCCTGCTGAACATGGCGATGCAGCACGCGATCGAGGCCGGGTTCACGCCCATGATCACGCCGGTGCTGCTCAAGCCGGAGGCCATGGCGGGCACGGGCTTCCTCGGCTCGCACGCCTCGGAGGTGTACCGGCTGGAGGCCGACGATCTCTACCTGGTGGGCACCTCGGAGGCCCCCATGGCGGCCTACCACTGGGACGAGATCCTGGACGGCAGGTCGCTCCCGCTGCGGTACGCGGGGTGGTCGTCCTGCTTCCGGCGGGAGGCCGGCTCGTACGGCAAGGACACCCGGGGCATCATCCGGGTCCACCAGTTCGACAAGGTGGAGATGTTCTCCTACTGCCGCCCCGAGGACTCCCGCGAGGAGCACGCGCGGCTGCTGGCCTGGGAGAAGGAGATGCTGGGCAAGGCCGAGCTGCCGTACCGCGTCATCGACACGGCGGCGGGCGACCTCGGCAGCAGCGCGGCCAGGAAGTTCGACTGCGAGGCGTGGCTGCCGACGCAGAACCGCTATCTGGAGCTGACCTCGACCTCGAACTGCACCGAGTTCCAGGCCCGGCGGCTGGCCGTGCGGTACAGGGACACCGACGAGAAGCCCCGGCACGTCGCCACCCTCAACGGCACCCTGGCGACCACACGATGGATCGTGGCGATCCTGGAGAACCACCAGCAGGCGGACGGTTCGGTCGTGGTGCCGAAGGCTCTGCGGCCGTTTGTGGGCCTCGACGTGCTCGAACCCGTGAAGTAAAGCTGCACAAAGTAAGCCCCTTATCACCATGCGGAGTAAGGGGCTTACTTATGCGCTATCTGTCACCTATGTCCGCTTTGTCAGGACCCCTATATGACACGAAGGCGGGATTCCCCTGGGAATCCCGCCTTCTGTGTGTCAGTGGTCAGAGAGCGCGGACCTGCGACGCCTGCGGGCCCTTCTGGCCCTGCGTCACCTCGAACTCGACCCGCTGTCCGTCCTCAAGGCTGCGGTAGCCGCTGCCGACGATCTCGGAGAAGTGCACGAAGACATCCGGCGCCTCGCCGTCCGGGGCGATGAAACCGTACCCCTTCTCCGCGTTGAACCACTTGACCGTTCCCTGAGCCATTAAAGCTCTCCCTGCAATTGATCTTGGGGTTCACACCGCGCGAACCCCGGGTTGTGTCGCACAGCTTCCCGGGGCCGCTCAGACAGTCAAGCTGGTTCTGCACATCGGGTTCAGCTAATACAACGCCACCACATCTAACACCATCGGAGCGCCTTTGTTCCCACTCACGGCCAGATTCTTTTACTCCCAGGGCTGACGGCGGCGCACCCCGGCACAGGGCAAACTAGAGCTTGTTATGGTCAGCCCCCGACTCGTCGCCACCGACCTGGACGGCACCGCCCTCCGGTCGGACGGCACCGTCTCCCCACGCACGGCCGCCGCGTTCGCCCGCGTCGAGCAGGCCGGCGCGATCCTCGTGTTCGTCACCGGCAGGCCCCCGAGGTGGATCGGCGAGGTGGCGGAGGCCGTCCGGTACCAGGGGCTCGCCATCTGCGCCAACGGCGCGCTCGTCTACGACCTGCACACCGAGCGCGTCGTCGAGTCCCACCTCATCGGCCCGGAGGTCCTCTCCGAGACGGTGACCCGCCTGCGCCGCCGCCTCCCCGACCTGACCTTCTCGGTGGAGTACGAGCGCGGCTTCGCCCACGAGGCCGGGTTCGGCCTGCGCCGGTGGGACGCGCCCGAGGGGGCGGCGCCGCGCGTGGGCCCCTCCACGCTGATCTCGGAACCCTGCGCCAAGCTGCTGGCCTTCCACCAGAGCATGGACCCCGACGCCCTGCATGTGCTCGTCAACGACCTCGTCGGCGATCTCGTGACGGCCACCCGCTCCAGCGGCAGGGCGTTGATCGAGATGAGCGCGCGGGGGGTGACCAAGGCGTCGGCGCTGGCCGCGCTCGCCCGGCACCATCTGCTCGGGCCCCGCGAGGTCGTGGCGTTCGGGGACATGCCCAACGACCTGCCCATGCTCGCCTGGGCCGGCACCTCGTACGCGGTGGCCAACGCCCACCCGGACGTCCTCGCCGCCGTCACCCACGTGACGGCGGCCAACGACGAGGACGGGGTGGCCGTGGTCCTGGAGGAGCTGTTCGACCGGCGGCCGGCCTGATCCGGGCGGGCGTGACCGGGGACGGCTCACGGGGCCGCTGAGATCGTCCACGACGGCCTCACGGGCCCAGGGTGAACACGTAAGCCCCGCGAATATCTTCACGCGCCCCTGGGGCGCGCAGAGACGCCTACAGGTAAGGCCCGGGGGCGCGATGGACCTGATCTTCCTTGGTGCCGCCGGGGAGGGCGCGCCGCATCTGCTCGAGCTGGGCCCTGGCGGCCATCTGCTGGGCGAACAGCGTGGTCTGGATGCCATGGAACAGGCCCTCCAGCCAGCCGACGAGCTGGGCGTGGGCCACCCTCAGCTCCGCCTCGCTGGGCGTGTGGCCGTCGTCGCCGTCGGTGAACGGCAAGGACAGGCGTTCGAGCTCGTCGACCAGCTCCGGCGCCAGGCCGTCCTCCAGCTCCTTGATGGAACTCTGGTGGATCTCCTTGAGGCGCTTGCGGCTGGCCTCGTCCAGGGGAGCCGCGCGGACCTCCTCCAGGAGCTGGCGGATCATGCTCCCGATGCGCATGACCTTCGCCGGCTGCTCCACCAACTCGGCGACCGAGCGTTCCTCCGGCTTCCCGTCGTCCCCCTCGACCGTGAGGCCGTTCGGCCCCACCACGACGATCTGCGGGGTGCTCTCCTCAGCATTCATGACATTCAACCTAGCTCACCTGGTCAACAGGACTTTCCCGATGTGCTCCCCGGATTCGAGCATCCGATGGGCTTCCCCCGCCTGCGCCATGGGAACCGTGGCGTGGATCACAGGGCGGATCGCGCCGGCCGCGACGAGCGGCCACACGTTCTGCTCCACCCCGCGGACGATCGCGCCCTTCTCCGGAACGGGACGGCTGCGCAGCGCCGCCGCGTGGATCGCCGCCCGCTTGGCCAGCAGCGCGCCG
The DNA here is from genome assembly GCF_014200435.1 of Sphaerisporangium krabiense. Taxonomy (NCBI): domain Bacteria; kingdom Bacillati; phylum Actinomycetota; class Actinomycetes; order Streptosporangiales; family Streptosporangiaceae; genus Sphaerisporangium; species Sphaerisporangium krabiense. The sequence continues at coordinate 2,550,978 of NZ_JACHBR010000001.1, forward strand.
AGATCGAGCTCGCCCTTGGCGCCGCCCTGGAGGCCGATCACCACCAGCCGCCCTCCGGTGTTCAGCACCGAGACGTTCTTACGGAGATACTTCGCCCCGATGATGTCGAGGACGACGTCGGCGCGCGCCTTTTCGGCGAAGTCCTCCTCGCGGTAGTTGATCGCCTCGTCTGCGCCGAGCTCGCGGCAGCGCGCGACCTTCGCGGCCGTGCCGGCGGTCGCGATCACATGGGCGCCGAACGCCTTGGCCAGCTGAATGGCGAACGTGCCGATCCCGCTGGCGCCGCCGTGCACGAGAAGCGTCTCGCCGCGCCGCAGACGCGCCGTCATGAAGACGTTCGACCACACCGTGCACGCCACCTCGGGCAGCGAGGCGGCCTCGACGGTGGTGACGCCCTCGGGAACGCGCGTGACCTGCTCCCACGGCACCGCGACCTTCTCCGCGTACCCTCCCCCGGCCAGCAGGGCGCACACCTCGTCCCCCGGGGAGAACCCCTCGACGTCCGCCCCGACCTCGGAGACCACGCCGGAGCACTCCATGCCGGGGATCTCGGACGCCCCGCGGGGAGGCGCGTAGTTCCCCTGGCGCTGCAGCAGGTCGGCGCGGTTGACGCCCGCGGCGGTCACGTCGATGACCACCTCGCCCGGCTCGGGACGGGGATCGGGCACCTCACGCCACTCCAGCACCTCGGGGCCGCCGGGCTCGGAAATAAGGATCGCGTGCATGCGACCAAACTATCCGGGTAGCCAACTCGGCGGTTGACCGCGTTCGGCGCGATGGCCAGCGGTAATCTTCAATCAATTTGCTGCCCCTTTAGTCCAGTCCCGAGGGGGAACACGGTGGCAAGACACGATCGTGAGGATCCTCATTCCCTTGAGGAGCAACTCGCCTGGCTGGACGCCATCAAGGAGAACGAGGAGGCGGCCCCCGCCCCGGTGACGGTCACCGTGGAGGAGTCCGTCGCGTCGTCGCCGTACCCCAAGGACCCGTGGTCACACGTTCCCGCGGAGGTCGCGCCCGCGTCCTCTCCGTTGTTCCGCGCCGCCGGGGACCCCGCGCACGGCGCGGCGCGGCCCGAGGAGCCGGCGGAGCGGAGTCAGGCGGACACGACCGAGATCCGCCCGTCCGTCCTGAACGCGCTCGACCGCTGGGCTCCGGCCACCTCCCCGGGGCCCGCGCCCGCCGCGTCCGGGCACGTTGCCGTCTCGCCCCCCTCGCCCCCCTCGCCGCCCCCACCGGCCTCTTCGGCTCCGCCGGCCGCGTCCGCCGCGCCCGCCGAGACGTCCACGGGTGACGACACCGACCACTTCTCGTTCGGCTCCCTCGCCGATCCGCCCAAGACGGGCGCCTCGGGGTGGCTCTCCCTGCCGCCGGTCACGGGCGGCGACAAGACGGTCCCGCAGCCGGAACCGGAGCCCGATCCCGAGCCCGTACGCGGCTGGCTGGAAGCCGCGCTGCCCGCCACGGAGCCCGGCGAGCCCGACCCCGAGCAGGAGCGCTTCAACGCGTTCGCCGCGGGCACGGGCGTGGCCGGAGGCGGCGCCGACACCGAGGACATCGTGGTCTCCCGCGTGGAGCACCCGCTGTACGAGCGGGCGGCGGAGCCGGTGACCGGGCCGGTGAGCGGGCCGGTGACGGGGCCGCAACAGCCGCCCCAAGCCGCGCCGACGCCCCGCCCCGAGCCCGTCCAGGCCCGTACGTCGCCCCCCGCCGAGACCGCCCCTCCGCGCATCACGCCCCCGGCGGAGACCAATCCGCCTCACATCTCCCCTCCCGCGGAGACCGCCCCGCCTCGTGCGGCGCCGGTGACCGAGGCTCCCCAGCCGGCCGCCGAGCCCGCCCCGGCCCGTACGGCGGCGGCCTCGTCCCCCGCCGCCGAGCCCGCGGCCGAGGAGAAGCCGGCCGAGGAGCGCGAGCCCTACCGGCCGCGCCGCCGCCAGACGCAGAACCCCGACGAGTTCAAGCCCGCCTTCGCCGCCCCCGCGCGCCAGCCCCGGGGCGCGAAGGGCGCGGCGGCCGCGGCGACGGGCGCCCGGCCGACCGCCGACAGCCTGGACCCGGTGTCCCTGCTGCGCGGCCGCAGGAACTCGCCGGCCAGCGGCTGGCGCAAGGTCGTCTACAAGGCGTCCGCCGGCCTGATCAAGCCGGGGGAGTCCCCGGAGGTGCGGCGGCGGCGCGAGCTGGTCACGCGGGCCCGCACGCCCGTCGTCACCGGGCACCACCGGGTCGCCGTCCTCAGCCTGAAGGGCGGCGTGGGCAAGACCACGACGACCGTGGGGCTCGGCGCCACGCTCGCCTCGATACGGGGCGACCGGGTGATCGCCGTCGACGCCAACCCCGACCGGGGCACGCTGTCGGACAAGGTCGAGCTGGAGACGTCCGCCACCGTGCGCGACCTGCTCAACGAGCGTCAGCAGATCAAGAGGTACGTGGACATCCGCGCCTTCACCTCGCAGGCGCCCTCGCGTCTGGAGATCCTGGCCTCCGACCGCGACCCGTCGGTGTCGGAGGCGTTCAGCTCCGGCGACTACCAGGCCGTCGCGCAGGTGCTGGAGAACTTCTACTCGATCTGCATCACCGACTGCGGCACCGGCCTGCTCCACTCGGCGATGTCGGGGGTGCTGGGCCTGGCCGACCAGCTCGTGCTGGTCAGCTCGCCGTCGGTGGACGGCGCGAGGGCGGCGTCGGCGACGCTCGACTGGCTGGAGGCCCACCACTACGCCGGCCTGGTGAAGGCCGCGACCGTCGTGCTCTGCAGCGTGCGGCCGCGTTCGAAGTCGACGGTGGACCTGGACAAGCTGGAGTCGCACTTCGCGGCCCGGTGCCGCGCGGTGGTCCGCGTGCCCTACGATCCCCACCTGGAGGAGGGCGCGGAGATCGACCTCGACCGCCTGCAGCCGGCCACGCGTCAGGCGTACCTGTCGCTGGCGGCGTCCGTGGGCGACGGGTTCGGCGGCGCGCACGGGTGACGCCGCCGTGAGGTGGCGGAGGGTGTGGGATTCGAACCCACGAGGCCGTCGCCGACCTGGCCGCTTTCAAGGCGGCTGCACTCGTCCACTATGCGAACCCTCCCGGTGCGACATCAACCATAGCGGTGCCGGATGGACGATCGCGCGCGACCACCGGACCATAAGATCGAAAAGACCCCTGCGTCCGGGCGCGGCGTTCCGCCGATCACTCGTACGGCTCGCCGGGCTGGCTCACCTTGGCGACGCGGGTGGCCTTCATCTCGGGGGCGACGGTGCCCTTGGGAAGCCGGTCGTACGGGGTGGGCACCCACGTTCCCGTCACCTCGACCCAGGTGTCCGCGCGCGGCGCCGCCGCGCCGAGGACGGCGACCTTCAACGGGAAGGCGTCGGCCGCGCAGCACCGTAGCTGCATGCGCGTGAGGTACCACTGGCCCTTCTTCTTGGACGGCACCACGAAGCCGACCAGCTTCACCGGCCGGTCTCTGAGCGACTGACGCGGGTCGCCCCACGCCCGGCCGATGAACTCCCCGAGCGGCATCGCGGTCGCCGTGCCCGGCGTGAGCGCGGCGTACTCACCGGCGGGCGTGGGGCGCGGCGGGGGAGTCTGCTCGCGCTCGGCGGCGTAGGAGCCGAGCGGGGGCGGCGATATCAGGAAGATCGCGATGACCGGCAGACACAGCAGCCATGCCACCCACGGGCCGTGACCGTGGCCGTCCTGGCCGGCGTCCTTGGCGGGGTACGGCCTGCGCCACTCCTTGGCGACGCCGAGCACGCCGAGCAGCAGGATCACCAGACCGGCGGCCACGAGGAGCGGCCGGAAGCCCGGCTTGACGTAGTTCACGTAGATGTCCGAGAGGGCGGACACGCGCAGGACCGCCCCGCCGAGCAGCGTCAGGACCAGGCCCTGGGCCATGCGGTTCACAGCAGCACCCATCCCACGAGCAGGCTCACCCCGATGGCCAGGACGAAGGTCAGCGGCACGAACCGCGCGGCGAACGCACGCCCGAACGTGCCCGCCTGGAGCGCGATCAGCTTCAGGTCCACCATAGGGCCGACGACCAGGAACGCCAGCTTGGCCGTGGGGGAGAACGTCGACAGGGACGCCGCCACGAACGCGTCCGCCTCCGAGCAGATCGACAGGAGCACCGCCAGCGACGCGAGCACGAGGACCGACAGCACCGGGACGTCGCCCACCGCGGCGAGCCACGAGCGGGGGACCACCACGTTCAGCGTGGCCGCGGTCAGCGCCCCGACGACCAGGAAGCCCCCGGCGTGCAGGATGTCGTGCCGCATCGCCGACAGGAAGGCCGACGCCCGCGACTCTCCGGGCACGGGCGCGCGGTCCGGGATCCGCAGCCAGCCGGGACGGCCGAGCCACTGCCACGCCCATCCGGCGAGGACCGCGACGGCGAGGGAGGCGGCGAACCTGGCCAGGACCATGACCGGCTGTCCCGGGAAGGCCACGGCCGTGGCGACCAGCACGACGGGGTTGATGGCGGGGGACGCCAGCAGGAAGGCGAGGGCGGCGGACGGGGTGACCCCGCGGGCCATCAGGCCGGAGGCCACCGGCACCGAGGCGCACTCGCATCCGGGCAGCACGAGACCCGCCGCGCCCGCCACGGGGACCGCGGCGTACGGGCGCCGCGGCAGCGCGCGGGTCCAGAAGGACGGCGGCACGAACACCGTGATCGCCGCGGACAGCGCGACGCCGAGGACCAGGAACGGGACGGCCTGCACGCAGATGGCCACGAAGATCGTGGACCAGGTGCGCAGGGCGGGCGCGGTGAGGTGCGGGGCGAGGATCAGGTTGCCGATCAACAGGAACCCCACCAGGGCCGCGAACACCCAAGGGATGACCTGTGCCTCGGGGGCTCGCCGTCCCCATGACGGCGGGGGAACCGGACTGTCGGGATCGGCGGTCCAGTCAAGTGTGGTTCGGTCGCTCATATAGGTTTCGGGAGCTATTTCCTGATATTTGAGGTTACGAGGCCGAGAGATCCACCGTGGGGTTCGACTTTCTGAACGCTACACCCGTCACCTTGGTCGCACTTGCCCAAGTAGCCAACGGGGACCCGTGACCTCCGCGCCCAGGTCCGTGACCCGGCGGCGTAGCTCACGGTCGGCGGTGACCACCAGCACCCGCTCCCACGGCCGCGAGCCGCGTATCTCACGCACCGTGTCCACGATCGTGTCGTCGCCGCTGCCCGGGGCGGAGACGGTCGTCACCGGCCCGTCGGAGCGGACGTCCCTTGCCTGCCCCTCGACCACCATGATCATCCGGGGGTGCCAGCGCGCCGGCGCGGGGAAGCCGTCCGGAGGGCTCAGGCCCCGCCTCGCCAGCTCCTCGATCCGCAGGAGCAGCCGCCGCGTCGCCCCGGCCCTGTCACGCCACCACCCGTGCTCGCCCCCGGCGCCCAGGATGTTCGCGGCGTCCAGGACCACCGTGGACGGCGGCAGCGTGCGCCTGATCACCGGCCACGTCTCGGCGAACCCCGGATGCAGCGTCCCGCCCTCGTCGCCCCCGACCTCGTCGGCGGGCAGCCACCGCAGGTCGGTGCTCTCGTCGTTGGCCGGAGAGGCCGGGAACAGCGCGTCCGCCTCCGCGATCACGGTCTGGAACGCCCAGCCGCCGTGGTCGTCGGTGTGGACGCCGAGGACGCGCAGGACGTCCGCCTGGAGCGCCGCCTCCTCAAGAGCCTCGCGCATCGCGCCCGTGACGGCGTCCTCGTGGCTGTCGAGCGCGCCGCCGGGCAGCCCCCACGTGCCGCCGTGGTGGCTCCAGAGCGCGCGCTTCTGCATGAGGACGTGCGGGATGCCGACCGCGTCGAAATGAACCGCCAGCAGGCCCGAGGCCCCGTGCACGCCCCAGTGCCGGTGCCCGCGCCGGCACAGCGCCCAGCCGTCCCCGTCCTTCGCCGCCATCCCTCCATCCTGCCTCAACGGCCCGGACAGGCCCTCCCTGCCTTCCCCGCGGTCACGGTGACCTCAAGAGGCCATTCACTCTCGGTAATCACTCTGTAACAATGAGTCGCGAACGGCCCTCCGAGAGAAAGGCATCTCCCTTGAAGGCACACCTCGCCGCCCTCGCCCTCGCCGCTACCGCTCTCCTCCCCGTCGGCGCCGCGACCGCGCACGCCGACGCGACCGGCCCCCGGATCATCAGCATCCCCGCGGGCCAGACGCACTGCCCGTCCGGGTACGTCTGCCTGTTCCGCGACTACGACTACCAGGGCGGCGGCTACGGCTTCGCCTCCGGCTCCTCGATCGGCTTCCTCGGCGACATCGGCTTCAACGACGTCATGTCCTCGTGGGCCAACGACTCCGGCATCCGCTACTGCTGGTACGTGGACGCCAACTTCGAGGGCGACGGCCACGAAATGAAGCCCGGCTACCGAGTGAACGTCCTCCCCCAGGAGAACGACCAGGCATCCTCCCTGCGCCCCTGCTGACCTCCCTCGGCCGGCGGACCTGACCCGCACCGGAACGCCTCCGCGACCCCATCGCGGAGGCGTTCTCCGCCTCACCACCACCGGCGAGGCGCTCGGTCACCGCCACGTCGAGGTGTCTCAGCCGCCGCCCTTGGCGAAGTGCTGGTAGTCCTTGGCGCCGTTGAAGTAGCCGCCCCATTGCCAGCCGTACTTCTCGAACAGGCGGACCACGCGGTCGTCCGGGTTGATGACGCCGGGCTTGTGCAGGGGCCGGCGGGCGAAGGGCTTGGCGTTGGCGTGGGAGACCGAGCCGTCCGGCTCCACCCACGGGTTCTCGCGTGGGTCGATGTCGATGGCCTTGCCGTAGGAGTGCTTGGACCAGCTGCTGGAGCCGGCGACCCTGCGGCAGTTGAACGCGGACGTGTTGTCGGCCTCGATGGAGTCGAAGTCGCTGCCCTTGTACTTGTCGATCGGCTCCATGCGGGCGATCGGGAAGCGCCAGTCGTAGAGCTTTCCGAAGATGGCGGTCACGTCGTCGGTGACGGCCTTGTTGACGATCAGCTCGCCGGTGTGGGCCTTGTCGTCGAAACCCCAGTAGGTCATCGTGACCTTGCGCAGGTCGTCGGGCCCGACCGGGCATCCTTCGCGCCATGACCCCTTGAGCATGGCGGCCGTGACCTCGGACACCTTGGACGAGAACGCGGGCGGGCCGGGGCTCGGCGTCTCCTCCGGCGGGGCCGGGGAGGACGGCGGTGCGGACGGCGAGGAGGGAGTCGCGCTGACCGGCGCGGCGGTGGCGCTCGATGGCGCGGGGGTCGCGCCGGTGTCGGCGGCCCCGCACGCCGCGGCGGAGGCGCACGCCAATATGAGAACGCCCAGGTGGCGAAGCTTTGGTTTCTCGGGCATGCACAACAGTAAGGCCTTCGTGACCCCGGCCGTGACGGAATCGTGATGTCGCTGGTCGAGTGCCGTGCGGGGCGGCGATGCCGGATCTCTGTCGCAGGTTTTACTCGAACCGGCTCGCGCACGTGTTCGACTCCGCGCTACAGTCTTGGGCACTGGATCGAACGAGCGTTCGGGCCGAGGGTTTCCTGGTGAGGGGTGGTGCGCCCGATGGCAGTGCTGGCGGTGCCTCCCGCGCCCCCGCGACCGGCGTCCCTCGCCGCCCGCGCGACGCGTCGCGGCGCGACACGCCGTAGCCCTATCTACGGAAATCTAGGACGCCCTCTATATCCGGTCATAAAGTCCGAGAGCGTGGACCCCGTGCGCAATCCCTACGCCCCCGGTGCGGGGCAGCGCCCTCCAGAGCTCGCCGGGCGCGATCGTGAGCTGCAGCAGTTCGAGGTCGTGCTTGAGCGCGTGGCCCGTGGCCGGCCCGAGCGCAGCATGGTCCTCACCGGGCTGCGCGGTGTCGGCAAGACCGTGCTGCTCAACACCTTCAAGTCCATGGCGATGCAGCGTCTGTGGGGTACGGGCAAGATCGAGGCCCGTCCCGAGCAGTCGATCCGCCGTCCCGTCGCCGCCGCGATGCACATGGCGATCCGCGAGCTGGCCCCGCGCCACCGCGCGCCCGAGCGCATCGAAGAGTTCCTCGGCGTCCTGAAGGCCTTCGCGATGCGCGATCCCGCGGCGGCCAAGGGCACGTCCCACTGGTCGCCGGCCATCGACGTCCCCGCGACCCGCGGCAGGGCCGACTCCGGCGATCTCGAGATCGATCTCACCGAGCTGTTCGTCGACGCCGCCTCGGTGGCGACCGACCTCGGCGTCGGCGTCGCCCTCTTCATCGACGAGATGCAGGACGTCCAGCCGCCCGACATCTCGGCCCTGTGCGCCGCGTGTCACGAGCTGTCCCAGAGCGGCGGCCCGCTGATCGTCGTCGGCGCGGGCCTGCCGCATCTGCCGAGCGTGCTGAGCGCGAGCAAGAGCTACTCCGAGCGCCTCTTCCGGTACGCCCGCATCGACCGCCTCGACCGCGACGCGGCCGATCTGGCGCTGATCGCGCCGGCCGAGCGCGAAGAGGTCGAGTTCACGCCCGAGGCGCTCGACGCGCTGTACGAGGCCGCCGACGGTTACCCGTACTTCGTCCAGGCGTACGGCAAGGTCGCCTGGGACGTCGCACCCAGGTCGCCGATCACCGTGGAAGACGTCAAGGTCGCCTCGCCCGAGGCCGAGGAGGAGCTCGCGGTCGGCTTCTTCGGCAGCCGGTACGAGCGCGCCACTCCCGCCGAGCGCGAGTACATGCACGCCATGGCCTCCGTCGGGGACGAGCCCGTGCCGACCTCCGAGGTGGCCGAGCGGCTCGGCCGCAAGCCGTCCAGCTTGTCTCCCGCCCGCGACAGCCTCATCAAGAAAGGGTTGATCTTCAGCGCCGAGCGCGGCCTGATCGCCTTCACGGTGCCGCACTTCGGGAGGTTCCTCCGGGCGCAGCCCTTGTAGGGGGCGTCCGGCCGGCACGGCTCCGTCCGTGCCGCCATCGACCTCTCTACGGCTTTCTAGAGGGGAAGCTAGAGAGCCGTAGAGAGTTGAATGCACGGTGCCGGGTGGCCGCCCCCGCCGCCCGGCACCGTGCTCTGACCTCTTCGGAAATCTAGGGCTTTCTAGTGTCCGGCCGATACTCCGATAGATTCGCGAATAGGTCCTGTCCCTTCCTGCTCGACCACCGCGACGCGTATCGGCGGCCGCCGTCCGGTCAGGTACACCGCGAACACCACGTCCGCCCCGGCCCCCGAGGCCGCGCGCGCCGGGTAGACGAAGAACCGCCAGCACAGCTCCCGCCAGCTGTCCGACGGCTCCTCCGCGACGAGCATGCCCTGGTGGGACCGCCATTCGCCGCTGGACCTCAGGCGGGCCAGCGCCTTCGGGGCCGCGATGGACCGCTGCTCGCACGGCGCCCTGTACCGCACGCGCGCGAGGCCCTCCTCCATCTCGGGGGACAGGATCGCGAGGAGCACGAGACCGGCGCCGAAGGCCGTCACCGTGTCCCACGAGGGCGACAGCAGGTCGCTCCCGGTCACGGGCACGAGCGCGACGAGCACGGCCGCGCCGGTGAGCACCGCCGCCCTGCCGATCGACCGCAGGCCCACGGGACTGCCGCTGGCCTCGCCGAAGCAGCCGCACCCGACGTCCGGCCTGCGGCGGCGCAGCTCCCACAGCACGTAGGTCGCCACCGAGAAGAACGTGACCGTCCCCCAGCGGGGCAGCGGGCTGGACGTGAGGAGCAGGCTGGCCGCGAGCACCCCTTCGACCACGGCGCAGAAGATCATCATGGGCGTGCGCCATCGTTCGGGGACGAGGACTCCCGGGCCGAGCCGGGCGAGCGCCCCGGGCTCGGCGTCGGAGCCGGCGGTCGCGGCCTTGGCGACACCTCCGAGGATCAGGAGCGGCACGACCAGCGCGAGCGCGGCGGTGGCGAGGGATTCAAGCTCCATGGGTCACCCCAATCCGACACGGGCGTTGAAGCATCCGTTGGTGAGATCTCCCCCGAGCTCGACGAAGGACACCGGCGACAGTTCGACGATCCGCCCCCGCGGTGACGTGCCACATTCCACGCATCGGTCGCAGAACCGGCCCGCGACGCACCCGCAGGCCACGATCGGCAGCACCGCCGCCCGGCTTTCACAGACATTGCCGACATAAAGCATTGAGCCAAGCGACAGGAATGGCAATCCCGTACAGGACACCCCCGCGTCGTCGCACGCGGAATCGGCACGTTCCAACATCGGGTACGCGGCCCCGGCCTCCCCCTCGTCGAAGGCGTCCGACCACGCCGCGGCGCCCGAGATCTTCGACTGCACGCCGCTGTACGCGGGCGGGGGAGCAGGGACGGCCGTCGCCCGGTACGGGGGCTGCGAGGTCGCCGGAAGGTAGGCGACGGTGACGCCCTCCACGCGGGTGCCGATGGCGTCGAAAAGGTAGCCCGGCTCCAGTTGCGGATGGCGGACGGCGATGCGGCCGGACGCGCCGTAGGGGATCACGACCTCCCGCTTGCCCCGATGGGGCCCGCAGTCCAGCTCGATCGTCCGATCTCTGCCCGCCTTGCCCACCGAGACGATCACGCCCGTGACCCGGGTGACGTCACCCCACAGCCGGTCGGCGACGCGTCCGGACTGCCGGGCGCGGATGACCACGCGGCTGCCCACGGGCAGATCGGCCGGCGCCACGGTGCCGCCGCGCCAAGCCGTCGCCCACGGCGCGATCACCAGGCGCTCCCGCGCGCCCTCGGGGTTCTCGATGACGACGAGATGCGGGCTGATGTCGAGGATCTCACCGGTGACCGCGGTGAGCACGGGGATCTCCTGGTCGGCCTGCGGCGGCACCAGGCTGCGGCCGAGTGCCGCGGATGCCAGCGCGTGGCGACGCTCCACTCCCATGGGGCCCTCCCCAGATGCGGCGGCGAGTCACCTAGATGCCCGCTAGCGTCACATGCTTTGCCGGGGGCAGCGCTGCCGGCGGGGCGAATATTTCCTCCCCGGTGGGCGCGCGTAGCAAATTACCCACCCTCGGAGGAACGACTCGCCGTCCCGGCCTGCCGTACGACTGTAACGATCTTTGCATTCGGTGGGGCGAAACCTGGATGAAGGTTCAGCCGCATTATGGCCTCCGGCTGCGATTCTGACCACGAGAACCGAACAAATCATGCCCCTTCGTCACGGCACCGGTGATCGCATGAGCGGTAAGGACGAGGAGTTCCGCGAGTTCGTGGTCGCGCGCGGCCCGGCACTGCTGCGCGCCGCCTACCACCTGACCGGCCAGCCCGCCGACGCCGAGGACCTGCTCCAGGCCGCCCTCGCCAAGACCTACCTCGCCTGGGACCGCATCAACGACCGGGCCTCGCTGGACGGGTACGTCCGCCGTGCGATGGTCAACATCAACATCTCCTGGTGGCGGCGCAGGAAGCTGGAGGAGTACCCCTCCGAGGACCTGCCCGAGGCCCCGGCGCGCGAGGGCCCGACCCCCGGCGAGATCCACGAGCTGCTGGAACAGGCGATCGACCGTCTTCCGGCGCGGCAGCGCACCGCGATCCTGCTCCGTTACTACGAGGACATGAGCGAGACCGAGATCGCCAGCACGCTCGGCATCAGCATCGGCACCGTCAAGAGCACGGTCTCGCGCGCGATGGCGAAGCTGCGCGGCGACCTCGTCGTGGTCCGTCCCTGCGCACCCGAGAAGCGACCCCAGTTGGGTTCCGCACGCTGAGCGAGCGCTTGTCGCCGTCGCGGGCCGCGCTCACACTCAAGAGGCGGAGGTGGCGCCCATGCGCAGCACGATGCCCGACCACCCGCTGACGATCACGTCGATCATGCGGCACGGCACCGGCCTGTACGCCGATCACGAGGTGGCCACATGCACCGGGAACGGCTACCGCCGCCTGCCGTACGGCGAGCTGGCGCGGGAGGCCGCGCGCCTGGCCGGCGCCCTGCGCGCGCTCGGCGTGGACGGCGACCGCCGGGTGGCGACGTTCGCCTGGAACAACACCGAGCACCTCACCGCCTACCTCGCCGTGCCGGGCATGGGCGCGGTGCTGCACACGCTGAACATCCGCCTGTTCCCCGACCAGATCGCCTACATCGCCAACCACGCCGAGGACGACGTGCTGCTCGTCGACGCCTCGCTGATCCCCTTGCTCGCGCCGATCCTCCCCGAGATGAAGACGGTGCGGCACGTCATCGTCGCCGGCGAGGGGGACGCCGAGCCGCTGCGCGCGGCCGGCAAGCCCGTGCACGGCTACCGCGAGCTCCTGGACGCCGCCCCGGACTCCTTCCCCTGGCCCGAGCTGGACGAGCGCGCCGCCGCGTCCATGTGCTACACCAGCGGCACCACCGGCAACCCCAAGGGCGTCGTCTACAGCCACCGGTCCTCGTACCTGCACGCCATGGCGATCTGCACCGGCAACGCCATGGGCGTGACGTCCGCCGACAAGGTCCTGCCGATCGTCCCGATGTTCCACGCCAACGCCTGGGGCATGCCGTACGCCGCGCTCATGTCCGGCGCCTCGCAGGTCATGCCGGACCGCTACATGCGGGCCGACCTCCTCGTGAAGATCATCGAAGAGGAGCGGCCGACGATCTCCGGCGGCATTCCCATGATCTTCGCCGACCTGTTGCGCCACGCGCGGGAGCACCGCTCCGACCTGTCCTCGCTCCGGCTGGTGCCGTGCGGCGGGTCCGCCGTGCCCGAGTCGCTGATGCGGGGGCTGCAGGACGAGTTCGGCGTCCGCCTGGTGCAGGCGTGGGGCATGACCGAGACCTCGCCCCTCGCCACCGTGGCGCACGGGGACGACTGGAGCCAGCGGGTCAGCCAGGGCAGGCTGCTCGCCGGCGTGGAGGGACGGATCGTCGGCGCGGGCGACGTCGTCCTCGACTCCGACGGGGTCGCGGTCGGCGAGCTGGAGGTGCGCGGCCCGTGGGTCACCGCGTCCTACCACAAGGATGACGACGGCTCCCGGTTCCACGACGGCTGGCTGCGCACCGGCGACGTCGGACGCCTGGACGCCCGCGGCTACGTGACGCTGACCGACCGGGCCAAGGACGTCATCAAGTCCGGCGGCGAGTGGATCTCGTCGGTCGAACTGGAGAACGCCCTCATGGCGCACCCCGCGGTCGTCGAGGCGGCCGTGATCGGCGTGCCGGACGAACGCTGGGGCGAGCGCCCGCTCGCGTGCGTGGTGCTCGACGGCCCGGCCGGGGTGGCGGAGCTGAAGGAGTTCCTGGCGGGCAAGGTGGCACGCTGGCAGGTCCCGGAACGCTGGGCCTTCGTCGCGTCGGTGCCGAAGACCAGCGTGGGGAAGTTCGCCAAGCGGGCCCTGCGCGAGATGCACGCGCGGGGCGAGCTCACGATCTCGGCCGGGTGACCTCTCCCGGCACCTCAGCGCCCGCCGTGGCGCAGGGCCGTACGACGTCGCGGAGGATCCGCAGGGTGTCGAGCAGCGTTTCGAGCTGCGCGGGGCTCAGGAGCCCGGTGAACCACGTCTCGATGTCCTCCAGGTGCCGGGGCACGACGACCTCCAGCCGCTCCACTCCGGCGTCCGTGAGCGTCGCGTAGGACGCCCTGCGGTCGCTCGCGCAGGCCACGCGGCGCACCAGGCCCTCGCGTTCGAGCCGGTCCACGACGCGCGTCACCCCGCTGGTCGACAGCGACGTCTGCGCCGCCAGGTCGCTCATGCGGAGCTGGCGCTCGGGAGACCGGGCGAGACGGATCAAGGTCTCGAAGTCGACCCCGGACAGCCCGGCGGCGGTGAAGGCGGGGGTCATCTTGCCCACGAGGCCGGCGTGGACCTCCATGAGGAGACCGAACGCGGTGAGTTTGGCGTCGTCTGATGGGATCACGGGACCAGTCTAGACGACGATAGTTGACGCACGGAATATTCCTCATGTAGAAATCTGTTGCCGCAGACATCCGCTCGTCAACTACCAACGGAGATGGACACCATGAGCACTCGCGCCTGGGAAGGCATCGCGATCCCCGAGTCCGGCACCTTCGACCTCGACGCCGCGCACAGCATCGTGGGCTTCACGGCGAAGCACATGATGGTGACCAAGGTCCGCGGGCGGTTCCAGGACTTCACCGGCAGCGTCACGATCGCGGAGAACCCGCTCGAATCGTCGGCCGAGCTCACGATCCGCACCGCCAGCATCGACACCGGCAGCACCGACCGCGACAACCACCTCCGCAGCGAGGACTTCCTGGCGGTCGACAAGTTCCCCGAGCTGACCTTCCGCAGCGCCCGGGTCGTCGAGCACTCCGGCGACGACTTCACCGTCGTGGGCGACCTCACCATCCGCGACGTCACCAAGCAGGTCACGCTCAAGGTGGAGTACGGCGGCGCCGGCACCAACCCGTGGGGCGCCGAGGTCTTCGGCTTCTCCATCGAGACCGAGATCGACCGCGAGGACTTCGGCCTGACCTGGAACGTCGCCCTGGAGACCGGCGGCGTCCTCGTCAGCAAGAAGGTCAAGATCGAGGTAGAAGGCCAGGCCACCCGCCGCGCCTGACCGGCTCCTCGGCCGCCCGCGCCTCACCGGCCCTGCGGCACGTACCGGGCACCCCGTGTCCCGCGGCGCGCACCCCGGGCCGCCAGGCACCCCCGTGTCCCGGCGGGCCGCCGGGCTCCCTGCCCCCGGCGGCCCGCCGCCGTCCACAACCCTCCTCGGCCAGCCGGATCACCACCCGATCTCCGCTCGTTCCCGGACGTACACAGCGTGTCCACAGCCTGTGGACACAGGGTGTGGAAACCCGGACGACCCCGCCCCACGGCACCCACACGCGCCCGCCGGCGGACATGATTGACCACAACGGCGGATCCACTTTGCCGCCCGGCATCAAGGCCGGTACTCTGTGCTGAGCCAGTCGGCGGTACAGACACCCGCCCGGCTGACGAGGAGGCTTCGCCTAGTCAGGTCTATGGCGCCGCACTGCTAATGCGGTTTGGGTCTACAGCCCATCCGGGGTTCAAATCCCCGAGCCTCCGCAGTTCAGAGGCCCTCTCTCGAATATCGAGCGAGGGCCTTTTTGATCTCTGTTTCGGGTCATAGTTGCAGTTCTAGTTGCATTTGCCTGCCAGGGCTCATCCATCACCCCAGAGAGCAGACCCCATGCGCTCACTCGCGTCCCGCATCAGCGAGCCCGCAACGTGGGTGTACCGCTGTGTCGTGGTCACCCGCGCGTGCCCAAGGATCTCCTGAACGACACGGATGTGTACGCCCTGCTCTACCAGGAGCGTACCCGCGGTATGCCGCGCGTCATGGAGCCGAGCGTCTCGAACACCGGCCTGCTTGAGAATGGCCTTCCACATCTTGTAGTCCTCGCTCCGCTCCATCGGCCTGCCCCGTTGCGTTGCGAAGACCAGGTCATGATCCTCCCAGAGGTCGCCGGCCTTCTCCCTTTCCGCCGCCTGCCACTCGCGATGGGCTTGCAGGATGGGCAGCAACTCAGGCGGACATTGCAGGGTGAGCCGATGCTTACCCTTGCGTTGCCGAAAGACCAGGCCGCCCCCGCGCCGCTTCGGACAGCGCTCCGCATGACCGGTGCACTCTTTCGGACATGTACGGGTCGGGCACACATGACCCCGCTCCTTACATCCCTCAGGGCAATCCTTCTTGTGCTTGTGCTCACCACACCGCTTCTTGCACGGCCAGCGGTGCCACTCCCCGCCGCAGGCATGGGAATCGTCACAGCCATGCTCCCAGGGGCGGCGCTGAACCTGATACCACGCCTTGATCACGCCCGAATCGAGATCGACGAAGGACCAGCGAAGCCCGAGCGCTTCCCCCTGCCGGATACCGAGCGACAGGGCGACCGACCACCGAGCCCCGTTACGTCTCGTCTTCGCGACCTCCAGAATCCTCCGCGCCTCCTCACGGGTCAGCGCATCAATATCTGGATCGTTCGCCACTGGCGCGTCGACCATCGTCGCGACGTTCGTGGTGATCTTCCTTCGTCGTACAGCGATCTTCAACGCTCGCGACAGAATCCGATGGATCTTCAGCACAGTGCTTGAGGAGAGCCCACGCTCCAGCATGGTCGCGTACGCCTGGTCCAGGTGTTCAGGCCCCAGCTTGTCGAGTCGGTGACGACCGAGCAGGGGGATGATCCAGTGTCGCGTCTTAGACCGGTAGTCCTCCAATGTGCGCGGTGCCATCTTGTCCGACGCGACGAGCCGCTTACAGATGACGTCGAGATACTCGGTCATCCACTCCGTGACCGTGGGTACACGGCCGGGTTTGCCGACATGGCCGGTCTCGCGCTTGCCTTCCAGTTCCTGGACCTTGCGCGTAACCTCCGTTTCCGTCTTCGCCATGCGGTGCCGGCGATCGGGCGAGCCGTCCGGCTTAGTGCCGACCACGACCCACCCATGCCAATATCCATCGTTGCCGAAATAGATGGACGAGCGACCGTTGGGCTTCCGAGCACCCATCAGGCCACCTCGCGATGCGCGAGACCGGCCGCGGCCTCCAGAGCGCGCGCGAACTCGACAAGCGCCCAGGCAGGGACGAGCCGGTATCCCTCACGCTTGATCGACTGGAGTTCGCCGGTCTTGATGAGTCGGAATACGGCTGTGCGGCTCATGCCCAGCGAATCAGCCGCCTCCTTGGGACGGTAGAACAGTTTGTCCACGTTCACGCCGCCTCTCTGGTTGCCGAAAGATCTTCGAGGGGTTGCCCGCTCGCTCTGGCTTGGGCTTGTTTGAGTGCCGCGCGCCATTGGTGGCGTTTGGCGAGTTCGTCGAGGAGTCGTTTGGCGCGGGGAGGTACGCCGCGATCGGTGGAGGTGACCGGGTGCCAGGTGTAGCGGTACGGGTCGAGGGGGTCGGTCTGGTCGTGGGTTGCCGGTAGGCCGAGTTCGGCGAGTTGTTCCAGGACCCAGGCGCGGCGGTCTTGTTTGTGTTCGGCGAGGGTCTTGCCGGACCACTTGCGGGAGACCAGGACGCGGCGTCCGGCGTAGCCGAGGTGTTCGGGCTTGTGGGCCTTGCCCCGGCAGGCCCCGGGCCGCATCCCCGCTTTGGCGTTCTTGGGCTGGATGCCGTAGCGGAGCCAGTTGGGGCAGGTCGGTGCGCACGGTTCGTATCGCAGGACCGCCATGAGCCGTTCCACGTGCGCCCGCTGAGCGTCGGTGGTGGGCTCGTGGCACTCGGTGAGTGACTTGGTGAGGTACTTGGTCAGGTAGTGCAGGCCCAGGTCCGCGCCGGGGGATCCGGCCATGACGCCCTTGACGTCGACCTGTGGCCCCAGTCGCACGACGTGCAAGGGTTGGGCATCTTCGTCGGCGTCGAGTTGGTCGAGAGCCTGTTCCCAAGTGGGCAGCACTTCGCCTGTGGCGGGGTCGAGGTAGTCGCCGGCCTGCCCGTCGTTGCGCTCGGTGGCGTGCTGGTCGTCGCCCCAGACCGGGAGGTGTTCGCCCTCGAAACGCACCGTGTCGCAGGACGGCCACCAGACTTGGTGGTAGGTGGCCGCGGCTACGGCCTTGACCTCAGTACGTGGCATGGTGCCTCGCACGGCCATGTGCAGGTGCGGCGCGAGACGCTTATGCGGTTCGACGGTGGCGAAGTACTGCACCTCATACCCGGCCACCCGGCGTAGGTTCTGCACGAACCGATCCACCAGCTTGGGGAAGTGGATCGCATCCCGCGCGGCCCGCACGTAGTCGTACGTCGAGGGATCGACCGGGGTGCCGTCCGGGCGGACCTTGCCGTAGCTGTCGCAGGTCAGGGTGATGAACAGCGACGGCCGGTAGACGCGCCCGTCCGGTGCGGTGAAGGTGCTTCCCACGGTGCGGTTCTCGCGCTGCCGCTTGGGCAGATCCGGAGCGTCCTGCCGGCGACGAGTCGAGCGCGACCGGCGAGGCTTACCCTCACCCGGCAGGATGTGGCCCCGCACGCCGGACTCGGCGAGCTGGTCATCCAGGGTGGTGATGGCCTCGTCCCAGGCGGCCAGGTCGGCGCCGTCCTGTTCGGCCATCTCGCGTTGTGCTTCGGCGTCGGCGCGTTCTTCGACGAGCCGGAGTTGTCGGTCGGTGGGTGGGTTGGGTTCGGCGACCGGTTCGGCCTCCAGGTGCCAGCCCTCCCGGCATTGGGCCTTGCGGAGTTGCACGACCCGGGTGGCGCACGGTTCGCACTTGGTCGCCAGCGTGGCGCCGCAGGGGATGTTGACGTACTCGACCCTGCCCGTGAGGGTGTCGGTGCGCTTGAGCACGACCGGGCGGATGCAGACCCCGTTGACCTTGCACGCCTCTTCGATCACGTCCAGGGCCAGGGGCATGGCCGCGCGCACGGCCCGGGGAAGGGAACGATCGTCCGGGTGGGTCACCGGGCCTCACCCGTCCCGGCGTACTCGGCGACCATGGCGCGGATGTCGGAGTCGGAGACGTAGGCGGCGCGGACCCGAACCGGTTCGGGGGAGGCTTCCAGCCGCACGTATCCGATGCCGGCCCCGGTGGCCGGGTTGGGGGAGATCTGGTCGGCCAGCGCGCCACGGTCGCGCGCCCCGTCGCCGAGGACGAGGTCAACTTGTGCGGGTTCGTCGAGCCGTAGCGCGATCTTGTCGGGGAACAGGTTCCGGATCGACAGGATCTCTTTGCGTGGGTCCTGCAACGCGGCCAGCACCCCGACGCCCACAGCACGGCCTTGGGTGGTGAGGGTGGCCAGCGCGGCCGTGATGCGTTCACGGCATTTGCGGTCGGTCTGGTAGGCGGTTAGGAATGCCACCTCATCCACCACGACCAGGATGAACGGGTCATCGACGGTGGGTGTGTGGTTTCGCTGGACTCCGGCGAAGCGGCCCGCACGTTCTTGCATGACCTTGACCGCCGCTTCGAGCAGGTCGGCACAGGCACCGGGGTCGGCGGCATACCGGTCCCCGAACAAGGCCCGCCCGTACGACAGTTCCATGAGCTTGGGATCAAGCGCCCAGATCTCGACCAGTCCGGCGTGCTGCGCGGGGAGTAGGCCGCGGATTGCCGACCAGAGCCATGAGCCCTTGCCTGCACCGGTCGCGCCGGCCACCAGGACGTGAGTTCCGTGCAGCTTGAGCAGGTAGGCCGAGCCGTCTTCCCGCACGCCGACCGGGACCGCCGACACCTGCACGTCCCCCGTGATGGGCAGCGCGGGAATCGGCGAGGCTAGTACGTCACGCCGAGGGAAGACCAGGGTCACACGGCCGGGCTTGGCCGAGACGACTCGGCATTCGTAACCGGTGAAGCCGTGCGCGAGATTGTCGGTTCGGTCCTGCCAGTCGGTAACCGATTGCCCCGACAGCATCTTGACCGCGACCACATCGGCGGTCGGTGTGCAGGTGACCTTGAGCAGGCGGGGCAGGTACTCGCGTCCGCCGATGTGCTTGGCCAGGCCGGAGACGGCCATGACCGGTTGCCAGTGCCGCCGGTAGTTCCACATCCACCGCCACCACGCCCGAAGCCGGAGCCCGATCCAGGCGGTGAAGGACACCGGTTCGGCCAGCCGCCATCCGGCAGGCGCCGAGACGGTCGCGACGACGGCCACCAAGGCGACGCGCCAGCCGCATAACGCTCCCAGCGCGATGGGAGCGAGGACGGCCAGGCAGGCGAGGGGGTGCCGCCACACCATACGGAACAGGCCCACGGTCGCGCGGAAGGAGATCACGGCGATGGTGAAGACGGCCGGGGTCTTGACCACCGTGGGGCGGAACACCAGGGAGTCGGGGGCGGTGGAGACGATGTCGCGGGTGTAGTCGCCGGGGAGTTTGCGCAGCATAAACTGATCGCCTCTTCTCGGGATCTGGACTGTCGTGGGGAGAGGTAGTGCGGGGGCCGCCGGAAGTTGCCGCTTCCAGCGGCCCCACCCGAAACCGGTCAGGCCGCCTTGCCGGGTGCCGCCGTGTCGTCGTGCGCGGTCTCGTCGATGACCTGCCGGGCGTGCTGGTCGCGCCAGCGCTCGCAGTCGGTCAGGAACCGCGCCGCAGCGTCGAACAGCGCCCGCGCAAAGGTCACGTGCGCGTCGGTGACCTTGGTGGCCTGCGTGGTGCCGATGTTGATCTGCGCGTCGCCGTAGTCGATGCCGATGAAGGCGTGCGGGTCGTCCCCGGCCGGGTAGTAGCGGACGCTCGCGCGCTCGTCGGGGTAGATGCTGACCCCAACGCGAGCGGTCTCCCCGGGGTGCATGCTGATCGTGGTGTAGCTGTAGCCGCTCACGCGGTACCTCCCTGTGCCTGGTGAAGTCGTATCTGGCGCATGGTGAGGCCCTGGTGTAGGCGCTCGACCTCTTCGGCGAAGGTGCGCGCCTGGTTAGCCAGCTCACGGGCGAAGGTCACCGAGGCGTCGTCGATCCGGTTGGCGTGCAGGGTCACCTTCATGACCGTGTTCCCGGCCGCGACCTCGAAGACCGGCGTGCGGTGCGGGTAGGTGAAGCACGCCGACCGGCCGCGTCCGTCCACATGCAGGGTCGTGGTCTGCCAGGGCCCGTTGACCGGTCTGCCCATCAGGCGGCATCCCTCGCGACGTCCTTACCGGCCGCGGCAGATCGGGCCGGGGCGCTACCCGAGGCACGGGGCGCGCGCATCTCGCGGGCCTTGATCGAGTAGGCGATGCGCTGCCCGTTCTGCCAGGGGGTGACGGTCATACCGTCGAACTCCACGGGGATGAACGGCAGCCCCTGAAGCGGTGCCGGCGGGACCGGTTGAACCGGGGAGGTGACCTTGACCTTGAGCGTCTTGTCCCGCGCGTCGGGGGCGCAGTCCAGGACGGTGATCTGCCAGAGGAAGTCACCGGTGTCCTTGTCGCGCGCCCACACCGGCTTGCCGGGGGTAGAGGCTTCGAAGTCCTTGACCTGCTCGACCTCGCCCACCATGTAACAGCCGGAGGGGAACACCTCGGCGAACTCGACGCGGAACGTTCGGGGGATAGCCACGTGCTTCTCCTGTTGTGTTGTCGGTAACTCGTACTGTCGACTATACGTCAGTCTCACCTACTCGTCTATACGAGTTAGATCGTGCTCCGAGAGGTTTGGTGCTAAGTGTTATTGCGTAGAGTATCGATAACGCTGTTATCGCCATGTAAACGGCGCAGCATCAAAGTGAGTAGCTGTCTTCGAGCTCGTGCATCGTGCCCGGAAGCGCTATGTCCACTACTAGGGCCAACCGGCCAGTGCCATCGAACGTCCGAGCTAGGACCCCCAGTACGGCGGCTGACTTGCCGAGCGCGAACACCTCGATCTCATGCGGCAGCGGATGACGTGCGGCCAGCCGCTGCACCACGTGGTCAAAGCGCAGCCCCTTGATGCTCTGGAAGTGCTGACGTACGTTCACCGTCAACGGCTGCTTGCGGCCTAGGTCGGTACCTTCGGCCAGCTCGATGGGGCACCAGAAGGTGACCAGCTCGCATGGCTCGTCAGCCTCGCTGAGCAGGACGCGGCGCATGACGGCCGGGGTGCCTTCCGGTAGTTCGAACAACGCCGCCACGTTCGCCGGCGCCGGATGGGTTCCGGCAGCGATGACCACCGCACCCTCGACGGCCTCGACCCGATCCAGCACCGCCCGACCCGGCCGGGAGGAATCCCCCTCGCTGACTGGAGGCACAGCCTTCACAAACGATCCCCTGCCATGCTCGCGATCGATGAACCCGCGAAGCTGCAAGGTCTGAAGCGCCCGCACCACCGTAGGGCGGCTGACGGCGAACTCACGAACCAGCGCGGTTTCCGAAGGCAACTGCGAGCCGGGGGGATAGGTCCCGTCCGCGATCCTCTGCCGGATGGCCGTCACGATCTGCGCGTACTTCGGCGGCGCGTACTGCTCATCGGAAACCGACATCACAAGAACCCCACTACTCGACTTGTCGTCAGCATAGGGGGGTGACCAGGCTGTATAGCTGATCACCCCCTTGATCATCTTCTTTATTGGGGAGGACGGGCCGGCCGCACATCCATGACCAAGGACCGCTGTTCCAGGTCGGTTTCCGCGGCCAGGTGGTCGGCCAGCTCCGTAAGCGTGCTCCCACACCGCACATTGGACAGTCCGCGACCAAGCGCGCGGGCCGAGACGTTGTGACGACGTACGGCGATCCAGCCACCCCCGGACGAGTCCAGCAGTTCCCAGCGCCGACCGTATTTGGCGATCAACGCTGTCAGCAGTGCCGACTCAGCGCCGCTCGCTGTCATCGTCCGAGGGGATGCCGACGAGGTCTCGCATCGAGTGGATTCGCTCAGCCGCCGAGTCCGAGTCCTCCATGTCCCCGACACCGACATGGCCAGGTGGAGTGAATAAGAAGTGCGGCGGTCGTCCGATGCGCTGGCCAACCGTGATCGTGGCCACCAGGCGCGCGCCGACCCGAACTTCCATGTACGGCGCGCCGTGTAGATCCGTGCCCCGTACTTGACCCTCATCAACAGCCGTACCCGCTCGACGATCAAGAAGCGCGCGTGGGGCAGGTACATGCTGTCTCGTAGTCCGATCAGGGCGTCACGCTGAGCAGTGGCCCGACGCTGGCCGATCTCGTCCGGCTCTGTCATGACGCCCGGCCCATCTCCGTCGTGGTCTCCGCCTCACGCATCAGCTCGCGCAATCCGTCCGGGGTACGCGCCGCGACGCAGGGCGGGTTGGCCGTGCCGGTGAGGGTGCTCGCGTAGAACAGCCGCTCATAAACGGCGTACCAGATCAGCCACCCCGGTTCGTGTTGGTCGAGCTGAGCCGCCTGCGCTCTGGCCGCAGGGTCGAACACCCGCCGGGTAACGGTTCTGGGCCGGTAGCCCTCACCGTGCCGTCCCGATACCCGCCGGGCCGACCGGTCGCCGTTGTGTCGTTCCGGAAGCCGCCACGCCTTCACGACGTCGGCCCTTCAGCGGCCGAGGACCCACCGCGCCAGCAGGTGGAGCACGGCTCACGAACCCGGCGAGCCGAAGCGTTGCCACCTGGTACGGCGAGCAGGCCGCGCCGATGGCTCACGTACTTCCAGCCGCGTCCCTCGCACGACTCGCAATCATCAGTTGCCATAAGACAGGACTCCGCCCGATCAGATGCGTTGACCATCCAGTCACTTAGGCGTCTACTCGCCTAGAGGAGTGCTTGGCACAGTCATTTATGACTCCTCTAGAGGAGTTCGTCAAGCCCTACCGAGCAGGCAGTTCGTACGACAGCACGTAGGCGTCACTCGACATCACCGTGTCGCACACCTCTACAGCCTTACCGCCCGTCGTATACGCCGTCCTGACCAGGTGAAACACCGGAACACCGGGCGCGAGCTTGAGCGCCCGCATCTCATCACGCAGCGGCATACGCGACCGGATCTCCTCCACGAAGTGATCGAGTCGGTGCCCCAACTCCTCTAGCCGGGCGTAGATCCCGCCCGGCCCACTGTCGGTCTCAGCGATCCGCGTACCGCGAGCGATCTCAGCCGGAATGTAGGACACCGCCGTCTCAACCGGCTGACCGTTGATCAGATAACGGCGAGAGCGACGGATC
The DNA here is from genome assembly GCF_014200435.1 of Sphaerisporangium krabiense. Lineage (NCBI taxonomy): Bacteria > Bacillati > Actinomycetota > Actinomycetes > Streptosporangiales > Streptosporangiaceae > Sphaerisporangium > Sphaerisporangium krabiense. Next base: position 2,574,294 of record NZ_JACHBR010000001.1, read on the forward strand.
ACCAAGTCCGCGGCGGTGAGCCCGAGCAACTCGGCCACGCTCGCGGAAGGCGCCTCCTCCGTGATCTTTATCGAGTCCACGGTCGGCCTGCCGCCAGCCCCCTCGGTCTCCGCGATGAACGCGGCCTTGCCCTGCTCGCGATGACGACGCGCAAACCGATCCGAAGCCAGCCGCCGCACCGGAGGATGCGAACGGACGAAGACACCACGCCCATGCTCCGCGACCGTCAGCCCCTCACCCTGGAGGACCTGGAGAGCGTTGCGGATGGTCATCCTCGCGACGCCGTAGTGTTGCATGAGCTGAGCTTCCGAGGGCACTTTCTCACCCTCGGCCAAGACGCCTTGCTCGATCGCGTCCCGGATGTGATCGGCGATCTGCCGGAACACGGCCCGATCGCTGGTCGGGTCCAGATCCGGCAACGGCAGCTCGGCCACGACCCGACTCCTCAACTCGTACATACGTGTACTACGGTCTTGAGGATAGCGACCTGCACGGCCGGAGGTAATCCCAATGGATCACCAGAACACGCACTCAGTCAGCGTGGCAGGCGTGATCATCGACGACCAAGGCCGCGCCCTCCTCACCCAACGCCGCGACAACGGCCACTGGGAAGCCCCCGGCGGAGTCCTCGAACGCGACGAGGACATCATCACCGGCCTACTCCGCGAAGTCCGCGAAGAAACCGGCCTCGACGTCGAACCCGTCACCCTCACCGGCATCTACAAGAACATGACCCGCGGCATCGTCGCCTTGGTCTTCCGTTGCAAGGTCATCGGCGGCCACCTCACCGAAACCGACGAGACTCGCTCATTCCGCTGGGTCGCCTCGGACGAAGTACGTACCCTCGCATCCGAGGCATTCGCCGTCCGCGTCCTGGACGCCCTGCGCAACGACCCGACGCCGGCCATCCGCCACCACGACGGCACCCACCTGCTCTAGAGCGTGTCTGACATTTCGAGCTGGCGGAGCCAGAGCATCAGGCAGCCGATGGTGGCGCCGGCCAGGTAGCGGCTGGCGAGCTTGTCGAACCGGGTGGCGATGGCCCGCCACTGCTTGAGCTTGCCGAAGCAGCGTTCCACCAGGTTGCGCTCCTTGTACGCCTCGGCGTCGAAGGCATAGGGACGGCCTCCGCGGCCGCCTTTACGCCTGCGGTTGGCGAGCTGGTCCCTGCGCTCGGGGATGACCGCCTGGATGCCACGCCTGCGCAGGTAGGTGCGGATCTTCCGGGAGGAGTAGTCCTTGTCTGCGATCAGGCGATCGGGACGGGTGCGCGGCCGTCCCGGCCCAATACGCGCAAGCCGCCGCCCGGCCATGACAGCCTCGAACGCCGAGCAGTCCACCACATTGCCGCCGGTCACATGCAACCTCATCGGAAGCCCGCGGGCCTCGGTGATCAGATGCAGCTTGGTGGTCAGCCCTCCCCGGGACCGGCCGAGCGCCCGCCGCCTTTGCGATCGCTTCGTATCGATCGTCCCGCCGTCGTCCCCTTTTACGCGCGCCAGGGTGCTGGTGAGCACGAGCGATGGTGGAGTCGATACTCACACTCCACTCCACATTGCCCACCGAGTCGTCCGTGACCCGCAGCTGCTCCAGAAGCCGAGCCCAGGTGCCGTCACCGTCCCACCGCTTGAACCGCTCGTAGCATGTCTGCCAGGGCCCAAACCGCTTCGGGATGTCCCGCCAGGGCGCTCCGGTCCGCAATCGCCACAAGATCCCATCGATCACCTGGCGATGCCCACGCCACGGACGACCACGACCATCCGTGGCCGGCAGTAACGGCTCGATCCGCTGTCAGGCCCTATCGGTCAGCTCACCACGTCGCACCACCAACGATCATGAACGATCATTCAACCGCAGCAGCGTGATCATTTGTCAGACACGCTCTAAGCCAGCACCGGGCGATCTCTCGCACCCGTAGCGCGGATCTTTGCCGAATTGTTCTCTTAGGTATCAAGGCGGCGGCGCGGCGCGCCGCCGCGCCCCGGCCCTGCGCCCGCCCGCCGTCCGGGCGTGCGGCCTGGGGGCCGGTCCCGGCCGGCGCGGGACTCCGGGCCGCCCGCCGCACACCTGCCCCGCCGTACGGACCCACGGGTCAGCGCGGGGTTGTCGCGCCGCCGCACAGATACAGCCCTCACGATCGCCACAGCATGGCTGGTCATGGTGCGCGGCTGGGGGCGATCGGGGATCCGTGCTTCGTGCCTCAGCACGGCTCGGCGAATGGGAAGGTTACGGTCTTTTCCAGCTGCGCAGCTGTAGCCAGGACATGGCCTAGGCAGCCCGCGGTCCCGGCTAGGTGCCCTTTCGATGGAAGGTGTGATCGCTCTATGTGGCAATGAGATCAATGATGGCGACGTGGAAAACACTCAACGCCCTGACCTCTAGGAAATGATTTTACGGCAAACATCATACCCTTGAACTGCGCAAACGTCAGTTGCCAGGCTGTCTCGACGCCCATAGCTTACGTGTCCCCGAACCCCTGCTGCCTCCCTCGGCGGACACACATGAACGGTGGCGTCTATGTCGCCTTGGCCTTGTGCATTGGCATCGTCGCGGGTCTGGTGGCGGGAAGGGCCTCCCCCGAAGCGTCGATAACGCCACGAGGAGGCACGGATAACGATCAAGGTGTCAAGCATCAAGCGAGGCCAGAGTGTCAACCATCAAGCGAGACAGGACAGCGGGCCCCAGCCATCCGGTGAGAACTTTCGTTACGGTTTCGAAGCGGTCCGCTCCGCGGCCTGCTGCCAACTGTCCGCCGAAGCAGGCGTGCGGCCAGTTCCGTCAGGTCCTGCCCCGGCGGACAGCCGCCGGTATCTACAAAGTGACAGATTCAGGCTTTGGCGCCACAATAAGATCCTTCTCTCGTCGACTTATACAGGGGAAGTTTGGTGCCGACAGCCCGCCCGGACGAAAACGATCTTCAGGTTCCACGCGCGACCCGTCTAATCAGAGAGGAGATAGCCAAGTTCTTGGCCTCGGAAGACCCGAACAACCCGTCGAGCAAGCTGGGCAAAGCGAAGGCCGCTATATATGCTTTCTATGATTACGATGGCGAGCCAATCTATGTGGGCCAGACTTCAGAGGGCGTTTCTTCTCGAATTGGACGCCATCTGACAGGGCAACGATCTGACGCGGTTGCAAAATTCGTTCTAGATCCGTTCGAGGTCGCTGAAATCCAGGTCTGGACGATACATGGGATCATCGTACCAGGAATGTCAACCAGCGAGAAAAGGGCTTTGCTCAACCGCTATGAGTCGACCGTATACCAGGAGCTCCGCAATCAAGCACGTTTCCGGGCTATCTTGAACGAGGCCGTTCCTGCGGAAATTCCTCCGGTAGAGCTTCCGGATTCTATTCGCGGGCGAATAATTCCCGACGAGCTTTGGGGCGATAGGAGGCATTCTGATGTTCGAATCGCACGGAGGGCTAACCATGTAGCTCGCTTGTCTCAACTTATCAGTGAGCGCCAGCCTAGTTCTGGGCTGCGACGAACCCTTCATCTTCAGACCCAACGCCTGGAATGGCTGAGCAACAAGCGCCTTGAAGACCTAAAAATCCCTCGATACCACCAAGAAGGAGAACAAACCGAAATTGAAGACGATTAGTAGAGTGAAGCCCGGCACTTGTCTATTTATCGTCCCTTAACGGCATCTCTCACTCGCTCGGCAGCTAGCTGAGGGTCTTCGTGCTCCCAAATGCGAATTACCAGCCAACCTGCTTCCCGTAACCTTTGGTCGGTGTCGGCATCTCGCTTCCTGTTGCGCTCTACCTTTTCAGACCAATAGCTGCCGTTTCTCACTGCCCGGGTATGATGTTCGGGGCAACCATGCCAGAAGCATCCGTCCAGGAAGACAGCGACCTTCGCCCGCGTGAACACAAGATCCGCTGTGCGGCGAAGATCAGAAACGGGTCGCGCCGACACCCGATACCTCACCCCCAACCGATGCACAGCCCGTCGAAGGGCTAGTTCGGGCTTAGTGTCGCGGCTCTTGTTCGCCTGCATGCTCGCCCTGCTTGCCGCAGTTGAGGCCCATGATGTCGTGTCTGGCACAGTGTGACACTAGCGCGCCGCGCGCGAACTAGAAGACAGAGGTGGGGACAACCTGCACTCACGTTCCATCCGTGTCTTAGTATCAGGGGCGTGACTCAAGCAGCGGTTCAGCACCCGTCCGCCTCCACAACCTCAGAACAGGCCAAGGCAGGAGAGGAAGCCACGTCCCCGACGGTGGCCGAGTTCTTCGCGGGGATCGGACTGGCACGCATGGGTCTTGAACGGGCCGGCTTCCGAGTTGTCTGGGCCAATGACATAGAGGAAACCAAACGAGAAACGTATCTCGGCCACTTCAAGGATTCACACAGCAAGGAGCACTACAAACTCGCGGACATCGCAGATATCGCCCAAGACCCCTCCGGAGAAAACTTTCCTCCTGTAGTCAGCCTGGCATGGGCATCGTTCCCTTGCACTGACCTGTCACTCGCTGGCGACCGGAGAGGCTTGGCCGGAAAGCATTCCAGGACCTTTTGGCATTTTACCGACATCCTCGAACGATCTGAAGATCTGCCCCCAGTCGTTGCTATTGAGAATGTTAACGGGTTCGCTACGAGCCATCGAGGTGCCGACCTAAGGGCCGCAGTCAAAAGGTTGGGTGATCTCGGGTACTGGGTTGACGTCCTGACTCTAGATGCGCGTAGCTGGGTGCCTCAGTCTCGGCCCCGCCTGTTCTTGGTCGCCTCTCTCAAGAAGGCAATACAAGAAGTAGAGCGTGACTACACTCTGAGGCCGCATTGGCTCGATCATGTATTTGACGACTCCAATCTTCGGACACAGCGTGCCTTCATCCCCTCCCCCCCTCTTCACAAGACCACAGGCTGGACGGAACTTGTAGAGGAAATACCGATCGAAAATAAGATCTGGTGGAACGAAGAACGAACCGCGAAGTTCATCGAGCAGCTTTCTGAAATACAGCTTAAGAGAGTATCCTCTTTGCAGGAAACCGGCTTGATCCACTATAGGACTGCCTATCGTAGAACCCGTGACGGGAAGCCGGCGTGGGAGATTCGCGCAGACGATATCGCTGGCTGCCTTCGAACGGCTCGTGGTGGATCCTCTAAGCAGGCCGTTGTGCGAATGGAGAGGGGTACGCTACACGTTCGATGGATGACTCGTCTTGAATATGCCCGCCTTATGGGTGCGGGCGAATACACTGTTCCCGAGCGCGATAGTCAGGCAGTCATGGGTTTCGGCGATGCTGTCTGTGTGGACGCCGTCGAATGGCTAGCCAAGAATTACCTTGAGCCTCTTCTCAAAGGTGACCTACTCATCGAAGGTGTGGAAACAACACCCGCTCTCTAATATATTCGGCCCTTCCGGTGGTCATACCTTGGTTGCTGTAGGTGGGCTCTGCTGAACGTAGGGAGGCTACGGCACTGACTAAGAAGAGCACGGGCCGCCTTGGTGTCGAGGACTGCTGCCGGCAGCCGTGAGTGGGGCAGGCTAGGCGGCGGATCCGCACTACGATCAGTACACGGCGGGCTGCGCTCGTGATAGCTAGAACGCGGGCCGTGTTAGCTCCGCAGCACGGCAGGCGACGCCTTCGTCCGGTGCCCGAACCCCATATCCGGAGTTGCTCGCCTTCGCCCGTCACGTCCTCCACGATGAGTGGAGATAACCCGGAAAATACCGTACATAAAAGATCATCTACACCAAGTACGACTCAGCGTGACGCCGTGACACCCAATGTCGCCACCGAATTGGAGACAGAGCCGAAGACCGTACAGTCCCCATGGCAACGCTGTGGCAGGGAGCTCACAGCCTCCTCCCACTCCGAACTTTTTCGATCATGCCAAGGAAACTGCAAATCCGACCAGCAACCATGACACAACCAGGAACTCTCGTGAGCGTAGATGGACCTGACGGAGATAGGGAGCGCGCGCCCTTCATGGCAGAGGACGCTGGAAGTCGCTAGCAATCGGCGCGATGGTCGTCATCTTGCTCATGCTTCTCGGTAGATGTAGCAGTCAGGGCACTCACTGGGGTGAAGGAGAGTCCTGTGACAACGTGAGCGTCGAGCTTGCGGTTGTGGTTAAGTTCTGACCGGCATCTGTCGAGGTGGTGACAGATGACTAGAGGACCGATACTGCAGTACCTTTAGTTGGCTCGGTAGACGGCCGATCGATGCCAGGCGTAGTACTTCTCGCGTTTTTTGTTCCACCAGGGCGTTGCTCGGCCAGCGAGCCGGGCTTGCACGTGTGAGGCCAGCGCAGAGCCATGAGCCGTTGACGGGCTGATCATCAGTTGTCCTCCAGTGGCAACCGAGACAAGACCTTCTTCGTAGAGAGCGTCACAGCCTAAGAGGCACGTAAGCATTCCAATGTTGGCAAGGTCTCTGCGTTCTTCGTCTGTGCAGTCCTTGCGCCTCTTGATGTGCGCGGCGATGAGGAGTCTGGGCGGCAGGTCCAGTCCGCACAGAGCACAGGTGCCCAAGGAAGAACCGGGTGGCATCAGGAGCAGTCGGAGGTTGGCTTGTTCGCCTCGTTGAGGAACCAAGCCTATGCGCTCAAGGGCGCCCTCGAAGGTGGTTGGGGGGTGCTGCGCTGCCGTGGGCGAAGTCGGCTTGTAAGCCATAGTGGGAAGCAGATCGACGATGGAGGGCGCAGCGAGATCCGCTTCGAGGAGGGCGGCATCGGCAGGGGTGTAGCCAGGCACCTTCAGATGCAGCCTGATGCGTTTATTCCGGTTTCCGTCCGAAGACCGCCCGATATGCCGTTGCCCGCGTTTCAGTTTCTGAAAGACCTCGCTTGTACCTGGCTCATCCAGCAACCGGATTGGTACGTCCAAGAGCCTTCGCTCAGACTCCGGCACGTTCGCCTTCTGCGTGGTCTTCGAATCCACCATCGCGTCCAGGAGGAGAGCGTCCATGTCGCGTAGTCGGCTGAGAAGCAGCACGAGAGCCGCATTGTAGTCGGAGTTCCGCGGCCGGCCTTGGGGGGCGTCCTTCCCCGGCCTGCCGCCCCCGCTTTCCAGAACCAGGGCCAGACCTTCTCCGTCTGACTCAATCGAGTAGGCGGCATTCAGGATCTTGCCACGATCATCACTGGGACGCATGAACCCACCATGTCACACCTGCCGGATACAGCGATGTGGGCATGCAATGACAGATTGCTAAGGCCGAGGCCTTGACTGGCAGTGATGGCAGTCGATGTGAAGATTTCGGCGCTGCGCCCGGTCCAGTTAGCAGCCGCCCCGTGGACGATCTTGTTTGCCCACCATTACAGTACTAGAGACTGTTGCTATCACAAGCCGATTGATCGAGCCTGAAGCGGGAGCTCGTGATCTCTAACCCCCTCGGGCGTGAGTGCTCGCCGGCGACGAACACCTCTGTCGCACCGTTCCGACCGGTAGAGCAGACCGCTTCACTCGTGTGCTGGCTCCTGGCTGGTGGCAGTGAGATTTGTTGCGGGTGCGGCGTTCGAGCAGGCAGGAGGAGGTCTGGTTGCGGGCGATTACCGTAGTTTGCGCTACATCATTGAATCGCGCCGTCCAAGCCGTGCGGCTATGGCACAATGGTGCGGGAACCGAGGACAACGGGATAAGTGGGAGAAGAAATGGTCGCGCCAATTCCAGAGCAAGTAGTACTCAAGTCTCTCTTCGATGAATTCTGTGCAAATGAGTATCCCGGAGAAAAAGTCGATGATGTCTTTGAGATTTACGGATCATCACAGATTTTGAAGCCGAGAGAAATCTCGCCGGATGAGCTTTCTGCTGGAATTGTGGATGGCGAAAAAGATGGTGGAATCGATAGTTTTTTTGTCTTCTTGAATGGTGCTCTTCTAAGTCCCGATGATCCCGTTCTTACGCCAGGCGACCCTTCGGTGAAGAAGATCGGTCATCGTCCACTTGTTGAAGTTTTCCTGATTCAGTCAAGGAACACAGATAAATGGAGCGAGTCGGTCTGGGGGAATCTTCTTTCTTCCCTGGATGTTCTCCTCGATCTGAGTACTCAGGACAGCGAGATGGAGGAGTTCTACAACGTAGCGGTCATCGAGAGTACAGGAATCTTGAGGCGTGCAGTAACGTCTCTTGCTGGCAAGTTCCCTCGAATCAAATTTAATCTTTTTTATGTGACGCGGGCACCCGAGGAGAACATCTCCGCAACCTTGAAAATGCGCGCCGCTCAGGTTGAGCAGCGCGTTGAGAGTAAGCTAACTACTGGCTCTAAGGTGAGCGCTACTCATGTCGGGGCGCAAGGGCTGTATAAAATAGCTGGAGAGGACTTTGGTCAGCCCGCAAAGCTTGAATTTCGTAACCTGATTCGGGAGAAGAGCTCTTACTTGGGTGTGGTTACACTCCGGAGTTACCTGGATTTCGTGCGGTCAGACCAAGGGAAGCTTCGAGATGAGCTCTTCGATTCGAACGTTCGAGATTTCGAGGGCGATAATTCGGTTAACGAAGCGATCGGGTCGACTCTGGCAACGGATGACGATGCCGAGTTCTGGTGGCTGAATAACGGTGTAACCGTACTAGGGACAGAGGTCGATGGGCCGCAGAACACGCTTACGGTCTCGCAGCCACTCATAGTGAACGGACTACAAACGACTCACGTTCTCGACGAGGCTGAAAGATCTGGAACGCTAAATCCTTCGCGACTTGAGGATGGAATAGTCGTACGCGTCATCGAATCAGATGATGAAGACACTCGCGATAAGGTAATTGCGGGCACCAATAGACAAACTCGGGTGCCGACCGTTTCCCTCTATGCAACCCAGCCTCTCCAGCGCGATATTGAACGTTATCTACTTGCTCACAACTGGTATTACGAGCGCCGCAAGAACCGCTACAAAAATCAGGGAAAGCCCGCCAAGAGGAGGATCACTATGAACCTCTTGGCGCAGGCGATGATTACATTGATGTTGGGTCAACCGGATACGGCACGTGCGCGGCCCTCCACTGCACTAGGTCGTGTGGCCGGATACGCATCGGTATTCCCTGAGGATTTGAATGTTAAGGCCTACTTGACAGCCGTGGAAATTATCAAAGCGGTGGACGACTTTCTCAGAACGGATGCCGCAAAAGAATTATTGGACGAGTACAGTAACACTCGCTTCTATGTGGCGGTCGGATACGAGATTTTGGCGCTAGGAATCAAGAACCCAAAGCAGATCCATTTCAAAGAAAACTATCATCGCCTTACCGCTCCGCTTGACATGGCGGTCGCCGGGAAGGCGTTGACGATCCTTGCCTTGACTGCCGACTCGTATCAGAAAAAGTTCTCCAAATTGTCGCGAGATTCCATATTTAAGAGCGTAGAATTTCGCGATCTCTACTTCGATGCGCTTGTGGAGTAATAGTTGTGAGGCTGGCCATGACTCTAGGATGATCGGTCCACCGAAGTCCAAGAGAGCGCTGTAGCGGCGCATGAGGATGAAGTCCATACGTCCGATGGCCAGACGGCCGAGACGCCCTGCGCCCTGACCGTTAGTACTCTATCGGTCTTCGATCCCTACGGTGCGATTGCAGAAGTCGTGAGCCAGTCGAGAAGCTCCTCCGGGGCGTCGAGCCGATGGAGAGCGCTAAGCTTATTTCAGGACCGAGCATCTGGACTTCCTGGACCTTCCCATCAAGCGGAGAGCTTGGGGTGAACGTGACGATCTATGGTCACTGACGGACGGCTGCCTTGTTGAGCCACCCAGCATTCAGCTATCCGGGTACTAGACGATTGTGGTTGGCTGCGGAATGGCCTCGGGTGAGTGACAACCGAGGCCGACAAGAGCGGACGCTGCCGGACATGGGGGAAGCTCCGGCGCTGGCTAAGGGGAGCGTCGGGTCTGCTGGGGATCTCGGTTCAGATGCTTCGCATCGAAGAAGTACGGCTGCTGCTGAGGTCAGCCGGCTGAGCGAGCTCGAAGCGGGGGGCTCGGGATCCCCAGCTCCCGCGGAGCCGGAGTGCTCGTCCGCGCGAATCCCTCTGTCACACTGTCCCGCCGTTCGCGCGGACGAGCACTCCGGAACGGCCGGGCTGCTCGCTTGTCGACACGACCTCTTGCCCACACAGGGGTGGGCGGCTCGTTGCGGGCGGCAGGGGTGGCATGGCGGATGTCCAAGTCAGGGAGGAAGCCGCGTGCAATTAGCCAGGGCGGGCAGGGGCCAGTCGGGGTAACTCGCGGACGGAGTGGTTCGCAGGTCGGATACGCAGCGCGAGGAGGGCCGCTCATCGGAGCCTGCGCGTCATCGGCGTCGTGCCGTTCCCGCAGCTGCTCCCTAGTTGCAGTTCTAGTTGCAATCCAGCGCCGTCCTACTTTGTTTCAGGCGGACCGGACAGGCCTGTTGATCCAGGTTGAACGGATCTGTACGGCCGAGATCCGAGCTGCTAATGCGGTTTGGGTCTACAGCCCATCCGGGGTTCAAATCCCCGAGCCTCCGCACCTCAGAGGCCCTTTCGCCGTAATCGCGAAGGGGCCTTTCTGCTGCACTGAAAGATCCACCACGGGAATGCCGGACCATTGCCGGTCCATCCGGCAGACGATCACGCCGAGCCGACCGCCTTACGACGCCCGGGAATCATCGCCACCGTGGCCTCCGCCGCGCGGGCCGGCGCGTCGAACCGCTCGGAGACGTACTCCTCCCGCATCCGAGGCAATCGGCATCCCTATACTATTTTAGTGACGCTTCGTAGTCAATCATGTACTCCTAGTAGGGTACGGTGACCTCATGCTCCTGCATGGATGAGGCGACTCCTTTGTGCCGTTCGCCTCGTCCCGCCGCGAGCAGACATCACCGGTGCCCGGCGCACCGGCGGCGAGCGGAGAGAAAAATGGCCATGGAAGATGTAGACGTCGCTCCCAGGCATGGGCGGGTAACGCATCCACGTTCTCGTGCGGACATCGAGTTCAATAGCGGCTGGCTGGCCAACGCGCTGGAAGGGGGCAAGTTCTTCCCGGCGACCCGGATCGGGCTGACCGACCCGGACGTGCCGACGGATGTTCCCAGCGGACCCAAGCCGGTACCGCCGGACGGGCAGATCGCCAGTGGCGGAAGCGAGCCGGAGGCGGTCAGGCTTGATGAGGTGCGCGACTGGCCGAAGGTCGATCTGCGCTCGGGGGCTGAGGTTCCGTTCCAGTGGAGCTTCTCGGCCAAGCACAAGACGCGCCGTTACAACTACTTCGTGACCAAGGAAGGCTGGGACCCCCAGGCGCCGCTGAGCCGCGACCAGTTCGAGCCCGAGCCGTTCGCGACCTACAAGCCCTACGGCGACATCCCGCAGTGGGAGATGCCGGACGCCAGCCAGGACCCGCACCTGGACAAGCCGCACACGATCAGGCTGCCGGAGCGCTCCGGCTACCACGTGATCCTCGGCGTGTGGGAGGTCGCCGACACCGGCCACGCCTTCTACCAGGTCATCGACGGCAACTTCACTCAGTAGAGCACGCCTGGGCCAGCCACCTGCCGGCCGGTCTTCTTCCCGGCCGGCCGGAAGGAGACCGGCGGCCTCGCGGCGTTCGGTGGCGGCGATCCCGTCGACGTAGCGTCCGGCGCGCCGTTCCCGCCCGTACTCGGCGGCCGCGGCCAGGACCGCGAACATGAAGGGAAGAAATCGACCGGGAACGCGCGGACGCACTGGCCGCGCTGGAGCAGGCGCGCGCCGCCGTGTCGGCCGCGCCAAGGCCCGCCTCAGCCGGGCTTGCTAAGCCGAGGTCGAGATGGTTGGCCATGCTTGGCGCGGGCCGGGATCAGCCGTCCGGGTCCTTTGGAGTCGCCTCCACGATGGACAGGACGGTACCGGTGGGGACGACGCGGGACAGCTGTAGATCGGCCGCCTCGAAAAGCCGAGAGAACTCCTGCGCCGTGCGCTCACGACCGACCAGGGAAGCCATCAGCAGAAGGTCGACGAGCTTCGCCTGGTGCGGGGCGTTGCCGGGGGGAACGACCGCGTCGATGACCAGGATCCGCCCGCCCGGCCGCATCGCCGTACGGCAGTTGCGCAGAATGGTCACGCACTGGTCGTCGTCCCAGTCGTGCAGGATGCGCTTCAGCAGGTAGACGTCCCCTTTGGGGACCTCGGTGAAGAAGTCCCCCACGGCCGGTTCCCAGCGGCCACCGGTCTCCGTCACGTCCAGCAGGTGGTGTCGCAGGACGTGCTCGGCGTCGAAGAGCACACCCCGCAGGCCGCCCCTACGGCCCAGCACCGCCAGCAGCAGCCCGCCCTGGCCGCCGCCGACGTCGACGACGACGCCCGAGTCGGGAAATTCGTAGGCCGCGGCGATCGGCGCGTTCTCCTGGGCGGACATGGCCGCCATCCCATGGTGGAAGATGGCCGCCGTCGCCTGATCTTGTGCGAAATGGTCGAAGAACGGCATGCCGAAGATGTCGTCGAACGCTGGGCCGCCCCGCTGCAGGCAGCGTTCCATCTCGCCGGCGGGCCGCCACATCGACTGGTCCGTGAGCATCAGTACGGCCGACCGCGCGGACAGGGGCGCGTCCGTGCGCAGCGCGTCCCCCGTAGGCGTGAGGCGGAACCGGCCGTCGTCCAACTCCTCGAAGATCCCGCGGGTCGCCGACACCCGCAGGGCCCGGTACAGGCTCTGTGTGTCGACACCCGTAAGCCGGGCCAGGTCTTCGACGGTACGCGGACCGTCCGCGAGATGATCTGCCACGCCGGTCGCGGCCATGGCCCGCAGGGCGGCGGGGTAATAGAACATGAGCGCTTCGTCGATCAGGAAGGACGCCGACGCCCGGCCGTCGGCGGGCGCGCTGTCCTGTTCGTGGCGGCCTTCCATCGAGGTGCCTCCCTTGGTGGGATCCGCGTGCTCTTCGCCGGCGCGACGGAGCACGCCGTCCGCCGATTCTGCGGTGTGGGACCTCGTTCGAGCCTAGGGGCCCGCCGGATTCTCGACCATTGGTCCAGGGGGCGATATCCGGCTGCACCGTGAGTGAGCATAGTGTCGCGCGCGTCACCGACCCGGTCGGCCGGTTCCGCGCGTTCACTGCGATCCGCCGCACAGGGGACGGCATCGTCAGGCCACGGTGAGCTGTTAGCCGACCCGCCTGATCTTTTGCCGCTGTCTTGACCATGTCTATGATTCCGGTGCCTGCGGGCTGGGTTGAAAGGAAGGGGTACTGGGGTGACGTAAATCAAGCGCACCATCTATCCCGTATTACCGCCGACCGGAAACTGATCGAGCGGCCCGGCCGTCGCTCACGTGGTGGAATGATCGACCGCCGAACGCCACATCGGCGCCACCGGCCGGCTCACCTGATCGCTTCTTGTCTGCGAGCCGTTGACCGTGCATACCCCTATCCCATCGACGGGTTCCGCGGTCGGCTCGCGCTTTCCGGTCCGGCCTATCAAAAGGCATGCTGCGCCGTTATCGATTCGGCCGCGTGACATCGGGAGGACGTTATGAGTGATCGTCTTGTGCGCACGGTGGAGGTGCCGGTAGGCGGGGACGAGATCGTCCGTGTGCAGATCCGCGAAGTGGACGAAACGCTCGTTCGGGTGGGCAGAGGCGACCGCCCCATAGTGCGGGCCCAACGATCGCTCGGGCAGATGCTGGACACCGTTCGCCCCGTGGCCGAGAGCTTTGTCACCCGGTTTCAGGACCTCGCCAACGCGCCGGACGAGATCGTGCTGGAGTTCGGGGTCTCGCTGTCGGCCGAAGCGGACATCGTCATCGCGAGCACGGCGACCGAGGCCAACTTCTCGGTGAGCCTGACGTGGAAACGCGGCGAGAGGCCGGGCGCGACCGGCGAGTGACCGGCAGGGGGGATTCGGTCCGGCCTGAGGTGCGGAGGAGACCAGATGGCGCAGACGGCACGGACCTGGTCGGGCAGCCCGGACGAGGCCATCGCCGCAGCGGTCGTCCAGGTCAGGGGACAGCACGGCGCGCTGGGGGGCGCGGGCTTTCTCATCACCCCGGACCTGGTGCTGACCTGCGCCCACGTGGTGTCGGACGCGCTGGAGAAGTCCCGGTGGGAACCCGTGGCCACGGGGACGCCGGTCATGGTGGAGTTCCCGCTGCGGGAGTCGCCGAACGGCGGTGACGGACGGCGGACGTGGCACGCCATGGTCGAGGACTGGGTGCCGATCAGGGCCGAGCGGACCGGCGACATCGCCGTCCTCCGGCTGCCCGAGCCCGTCCCCGGCACCCGCCCGCTCCCCATGGCCGACCCCGACAGGGTGCAGGGCGGCGAGGTGCGGGCGGTGGGATTCCCCCGTGACGCGCCGGGCGGGACCTGGTTCGACGGCAGGATCAGCGGCGCGACGGGCGAGGGCTGGATGGAGCTGTCGAGGGCCAGCGGACAGACCGTCCACGTCAAGCCCGGTTTCAGCGGCAGTCCCGTCTGGCACAACGGGCTGAGCGCGGTGGTCGGCCTGCTGGTGGCCGCGCAGCCGGCGGGCGACGCCCAGCAGGCTTACGCGCTGCGCACGCGGACCATCGTGCGGGAGATTCCCGGACTCGGCCCCGTCATCCGCCCGCCCTCCCCTTTCCGCGGCCTGAAGCCCTACGAGGAAGGCGACGCCGACCTCTTCTTCGGGCGCGAGGAGGACATCGCCGACGTCGTCACGGCCCTGCGCGGGGCGCGCACCGTGACCGTCTACGGACCTTCGGGCTGTGGCAAGTCCTCCCTGGCCCTGGCCGGCGTGGTGCCCCGGATGCGGGCGGACGGACACGAGGTGCTGGCGTTCAACGCGGGGTTGATCTCCTCCATGCGGGCCGCGCTGGCCACCGAGCTGTACGAGGCCGTCCGGTCCGGGCGGTACGGGCCCGCGCGTGCGGACGGCGCCGATCAGGTCGAGGCATGGCTCGCGGGCAAGGGGTTCGCCGACACGCTGCACCGTGTCCGGGGGACGATGTCCGGCGATCTGCTCGTCGTCCTCGACCAGGCGGAAGGGCTCCTGAACCGTACCCAAGCGGAGATCGACGAACTCGCCGACCTGCTGTTCCCACGGCACCGCCCGATCGGCGGGGTACGGATTCTGGTCACGTTGCGTTCCGACCTGATGGACCCGGTTCTGAGACACCCGCGCCTGGGGCCCGCGTTGCTCGGCGGAACGACGTTGCCGCTCGCGCCCATGTCCGGCGAGCAGTTGGAGGAGGTGATCGTCAAACCCGTCGAGCGGCTCGCGGCCGTGGCCTACGAACCGGGGCTGACCCGGCGCATCCTGGACGACGCGGGCGGCGAGCCGGGCATCCTCCCGCTGCTGGGTTTCGTGCTGCAGCAGTTGTGGGAACAGCAGGACGGCGGCTACCTGCGGAACGCGGCCTACGAAGAGATGCAGGGCGTGTCCGGCGCGCTGAGACACCACGCCGAGCAGGCATGGCACGATCGGGTCGACGGCGAGCCGGGCACGGAGGGGGCGGCGCGGCGGCTGCTCACCAAACTGGTGCGGATGCTGCCCGGCAGCCAGATCGTGCTGCGCCGCAGGCTCACCCGGGACGAGGTGGACGAGACACAGTGGGAGCTCGTGCGGGCGTTCGCCGAGCGGCGGCTGCTGGTATTGCACGGCGGCGAGGGCGAACCGGAGAGCGCGGAACTGGCCCATGAGGCGCTGATCACGGCATGGCCCGCGCTGCGGGACCAGGTGGCGGCGGACAGGAAGTTCCTGGCCGGGAGGGCGGAGCTGGCCCATGACCTGCAGCGCTGGCAGCACGGCGCGCAGTCCGCGGGCCTCCTGCCGACCAGGGGAGAACTGCAGGCGATCGACCAATGGCTGGGCGGGCGTGAGCGCGAACTGGCCGAAGAGGAACGTGAGTTCCTGGCCGCGGCCCGCCGGCGGATCCGGAAGCTACGACGGCGTACCCGCGCGGCGCATACCGCGGTGGCCATGGTGCTCGCACTGATCGTGGCCCTGGTCGGGTTTCTCGTCAACCAGATGCGGGTCAGCGCGGAGCGGGCGGACGAGAGCAGGTCACGCGCGCTGGCCGGTTCCACAGGGGAGATGGCCGAGGAGGACCCTGGGCTCGCGGCCCTGGCGGCCATCGCCGCGTACGACATCGCGCCGACGCAGGAGGCCCGTAACGCGCTGTTGCAGCAATACGATCGGCTCAAGGACGTCGCCTGGATGCTGACGGGCTCCGAGGGGCCGATCCTGGACACCGCGATGAGCGCCGACGGCACAGTGACGCTGGCCTCCTCCGAGCGCGGCCGCGCGACCCTGTTCATCCGCCAGGCCGGCGGCAGGGTCCTGCGCGAGCATCTCGGTCCCGCAGGCAGGTCGCTCTTCCCGCTGGTCAGCAGGGACGGCCGGCGCATCGCCTACATGCTGGAGGGGGACGACTCCATAACCTGGCACGATGTGCGTTACACGGCGCACGAC
Organism: Sphaerisporangium krabiense; assembly: GCF_014200435.1. Classification (NCBI taxonomy): domain Bacteria; kingdom Bacillati; phylum Actinomycetota; class Actinomycetes; order Streptosporangiales; family Streptosporangiaceae; genus Sphaerisporangium; species Sphaerisporangium krabiense. Next base: position 2,590,607 of record NZ_JACHBR010000001.1, read on the forward strand.
ATCGTTGTAGGACCAGCACATCGGCTGCGCGGCGCCGCATTCCGGGCATATATGTCGGGAGGACGGGTCGGTAGCTTCGACATCGTCGCCTTCTCACCGGGTGCGGATCGGATCGCCACGGTGGCGTTCGACGGACGGTTGCGGGTGTGGGACCTGGCGACACAGCGGCTCCAGGAGCTGCCGGGTCGTCTCCCTGCCTTGCGGCAGGTGTGGTTCGGCTCGGATGAGAACACGCTCGTGGCCGCGCGGCGGGACCGTGGAAACTCCCTGGTGTCCCTTGATCTCCGCACCGGCGACGTGCGGGAACTGGAAGATCCCCACAACGGCTCAACGTGGGGTGCGATGGACGCCGAGGTATCGGCGGACGGAAGCATCCTGGCGGTCTGCCGTGAGTCGTTCAAGCCACACGATAAACCGGTCTATCGGATCGTCCGCGTGTCCGACGGGCGGGAGTTGGTCCGCTACGCCGTGCCCTCGGACTCCTACGCCAGTTGCCGGCGCCCCGCCATCGACCTGACAGGCGAGCACGTCGCGATCGGTGACGTAGCCGGTCAGTGGCTGGTTTTCGACACTCGGTCGGGCGCGCCCCCCAAACGGTTCATCGGTCCTGAATTCACCTCCGGCCAGGTCGGTCCCCTGCTCGGCACGCCGAGCGACCTCATAGTGGTTCACACTGACGAGATCGGCGTGACCGGCTGGAGAATCTCCGCGGACGGCGGATTGCGGGCGTTGAGCCCGCCGGAACTACTCGACCGAGGTCGCACCATGGTCGTCCGCCTCGGAAAAGACGGCGGCAAGGTCGATGACCGGCTGGCGGTCATCGAGACCGAAGGGCAAGGAAGAACGCTCGCCGAGGTCCGCTTCGCCCCCATACCCTCCGACCCGAATCTGCTGTTGACCGTCAACCGTGCCGAGACGCTAGTTGCTGATATGGCCGACCGCAACAAGTTCGTGATCTACGATCTTCCGCGACTGCGCAAGGTGACCGAGATCACCACCCGTATGCCCCCGGTGCGCAAGGATGGGAAACACGAACAGGTGGAGTCCTTCTTCCTCACCGGTGAGGAACTGGTCACGGTCTCCGGAAGTGTGATCGAACACTGGAACGCTCGCGATGGCCGCCGCCTGTCCGATCCACTCGACATTCACGATCTTTACCCTGATCTCAAGGGATTCTCTGTTCAGCGGCATTACAAGCCGGGATATGTGCAGATCACCAACGCGGGCGACCATACCCTGCGCGCCGTTCGGCTGGCGGCCCGCGCGGAGAATCCGGATCTGCGGATCCGCCTCGGAATCGACGCGGCCACCGCATGGGTCGAGCCCAGCGGTCGCTACGCCATCGTGCTGACCCAGAAGCAGATGATCGAGCTGTGGTCGGTGCAGGACCGTCTGCGACCGCGGAAGCTCCTGCCTGCCACCGGACCGTTGTCCGCGGATGAGTCGAAGTTAGGGATCTTTTCAGATGGCGGATCGGAGAGTGCCGGATTCTTCCTGGCCTATGGGCGCTCCGTGCGCTTCATGAGAGTGACCGGCTCCGGTGATGTCGACGTGGCCTCCTACGTTTTCTCCGGCCGGCAGATCTTCGTAGCGTCGACTGAGGACGGGAAGGCCCTGCTGAGGAGACGCACGTCCGGAGGCGTTGTAGATCTGTTCCGGCTCGATCCTGACGTATGGAAATCTCACCTGTGCGATGTTTTCGGACGCGACCTCACCGAGGAGGAACGCCGCGGCCAGCTCCGGGGCGTGCCGGACGTCATATGCCCACCCCGGTGAACGACCTCGGCGCATGAGCTACAACCGACGCAGCGCCTGCATGGCCTCCTTCTCGATGCGTGAGAGATCGTGGAGGATGGCGCCGGCCTGGTCGAGGTATCCCGTGTCGCTGCTTTCTCCCGCCTTTGCGATCAACGTGGACACGTCCGTCCACAAGGTGGCGGCTTCGGCGTACAGCCTGTGGCCGGTGCGCAGGTCGTCGTCGTCGATCAGCCGGGTGCATTCGTCGAGGAAGTCGCGGTAGAGGGCGCGGAACAGGGCGCCGCCGGTGCCGCCCTTCTCCATGAGGAGGGCGGCCTGGGGGAGGTCCTGCTGCGGATCGTCGGCGCGTGGCAGCCATTCGGGCACCTGTTCGCCGGCCTTCTCGATGCCGCGGTGGCCCAGGTTCGCGATGGGGGCGGCGAGGAAGGCATCGGCGCAGTGTCTGATGGCGGGGATGATCTGCTCCTGCCAGGGGAGCGGGTGCGCGGGCAGGGTGATGGTGAAGGACCGGTGCCTGGCGGTCATCGGGCCGCGCTCCGCCCGCGCCTTGGCGAGGGCGGCCCGGCTGGTGCGCACCGCTCCTCCCTGCTGGTCGGTGTCCACGAGGTGGACGTCGTGCTCGTCGTAGCCGTACATGGCGACGACATGGCCGCCGAAGTGCACCTTGGAGCGGAAATAGTCCAGGTGGTACGAGTCCAGTTGGAGGCCGACCGGCCGGCCGGCGTCGATGGGGGCGGCCGCGTTCTCCCACGCCTTACGGGGTGAGGTGGTCTCCTTGGTCGTCAACGTCAGCCCCAGCCTTGCGGCCAGGTTTCTGGTGAGCTCGAAAGGCTTGACGCGGCCTCCGAGGAAGGGGAACGCCATGCCCTTGCCGTCCCAATAGACGAAGGACAACCCCGAGCCCAGCCCGAACAGCATGGGCTCGGACAGATCGAGCCCCTCATGCCGCAGCAGCACCCCCAGCGCGGTCGTCTCGCAGTGCTGCGTGCCGCGGGCCTCGCTGTCCTTCACGATGGTCATGCGTCGCTCTCCTCATACCGCCGCGGCGAACGGCCCCGCACCGTCACCATCCCTGAGACCTCCGAGATCAACCCTGGGGGTCGCCAGGAGCAGCATGGGGCCTCCCACAGTAGGAGACTCCAGGGCAGCGGGGCACCGGGGCAACCTGGCAGCCGCGGCCCCTGACGGCGGGCCGTCACGAACAGGGGGGCAGCGTGGGCAGGGGTTGTGCGGTGGTTTGGATGGAGGCGGCGGGGGTGGTGGGGCGCCATTCGATGAGGAGGACGGTGGCATCGTCGGCCAGGGTCGCGCCCGCTTCTTCGCTGAACAGGTCGTGGACCAGGCGGCGCAGCGCCTCGGGGGCGGACATCCCGGCCGCGGTGGTCCGGATGATGGTGTCGGCCAGCCGGTCCAATCCGAACAGCTCGCCCTCGGGGGTGCGTGCCTCGGTGACGCCGTCGGTGTAGCAGAGGATGCGGTCGCCCGGTTGCAGGGTCTCGTGGTGGACGTGTGGCCTGGCGCCGCCCAGCAGCCCCATGGGCGGGTCGGGCGAGCCGGACAGCTCCTTGACCACTCTTTCCCGCCGGAGCAGGAGCGGGGGCGGGTGGCCGCAGTTGACCCACTCCAACTGGCCGGTCAGGGTCTGCAGGTTCAGCAGCAGGCCGGTCATGAAGCGCCAGTCCGAGGAATGTTCGCGGATCGCGCCGTCGGCGAGCATGGCGATGTCGGTCAGGTCGCCGCCGGCACGGCGGGTGCTGCGGCAGGACGCCAGCCCCACGGCCGCCACCAGCCCGGCCATCAGATCGTGCCCGGCGGCGTCGAACAGCGAGACGTGGACCAGGCGGTTCATGATGGAGAAATCATAGGCGTCCCCGCCGAGCCGGTAGACGGGCTCGGCCGCGGCGCAGATCACCACGTCCTGGGTGGCGAAGGTCTGACCGGGTATGAACGCCCAGACCATCTCGGCCGACAGCCGCATCGGCTCGCGGCGGCGCAACTGGTTGAACACGTCGCTGTAGACGCCGTGGCTGACCACCAGCAACGCCACGACGCCGGCGAGCAGCTGACACCGTTGCAGCACCTGCTCGTCCAGGTGCTCGACGGTCAGTTCCAGCACGCCCAACCGGACGTTGCCGTCCACCAGCGGCAGCCACATCCGGTGCCGGTGCGCCGGCTCCCCCACCCGGATCAGCTCGCCGGCGGCCTGGTTGTCCTCGGCCGTCACCACGGTCAGCTTCCGGTAGGCCAGCCCGGCCACCGTGCCCTCGATCCGCACCACACCGGGCTCCCGCTGCTCGGCGAATCCCGGATCGTCCAGGTCAGGCGCGAAACCCGCGGGGTCATCGCCGCCCGCCTCCGGGGGCAGCGGCACCAGGACCCTCTCCTGCAGATCCGCCAGGTACACCACCACATGCCGGATCCCCAGCGGCCCGGCATGGTCGGTGATCACATCGGCGAGCCGGGCGGGCGGCTGGCTCCGTGCCACCCGCAGCAGCTCGGCCAGCACTTGTTCTCCTACCGACAGATCGGCAGATGCGTCGCCGTTCATGACCTTGACCCGTAACCCGCTCGATACGGCCGCCGTCCTGCGTCCTGTCCCACCGCAGTTCGGAGCCGTCTGCCCACTACGGTTGATACCCGCCAAGCTCCGCACCAACAATCGCCGGCCCAACGGATACGCCTCTGACCTGGGGGCTCGCCCAACTCGCCGGCGTCGTCAGAGGTCAGGACAGGGTGTCCTTGATCGCGATCTGGCCGTCCTGGATGACGAACTTCTGGTTGGTGTTGTTGAAGTCGCACCGCCACAGGTACACCTGGGTGCCGTTGCCGCGGCCGTTGGTGGCGTCCAGGCACAGCGGGTCGGCCGAACCGAGCGTGGACTTGAGCATGATCAGGTTTCTCCTGATGACCCAGAGCTGGTTGGCGTTGCTCACGCACTGCCACTGGTAGACCCGGGTGCCGTTGGCTCGGCCGTTGGAGGAGTCCAGACACGTCACCTGGCTCTTGCCGATGGTGTCCTCCACCTTCACGAGGCCGTCCTCGACGACGAACTTCTGGTTGGTGTTGTTGCCGTCGCACTGCCACTGGTACATCAGGACGCCGTTGCCGCGGTTGTTGCTGACGTCGACGCACATCGCGGTCGAGACCTGGCTGACGGGGCCGGGGGGCTCGTGGGCGGAGGCCACCGCGGGCAGGGGGGCGACCGCGCCCAGGGCGGTGGAGATGACGGCGGTGGCCAGCAGATGGCGAGCGAGCATGGCGGCCTCTCAGGGTAATTGATCAAGACATAGGCACCCTGTCACAGCGAGCCGTCATCGATCAATCACTGTCCGTGATCGTGTCCGCGTGCTGCCCGCGGCTGCGACCGGGGGCTGGTCCGAGGTCGCGTGGGCGGTGGCGTGAGGAGGCGGCGCAGGGCGAGCGGGGTGTGGCCCAGGTGTTCGCGGACGGTGCGGGTCAGGTGGGCCTGGTCGGCGAATCCGAGTTCGGCGGCGAGGGCGGCGAGGCCGGTGTCGCCCTCTTCTAGCCGGTCCATGGCCCGGGCGACGCGGACCCGGTTGCGGTAGCGGGTGAGCGACACGCCGACCTGCTGGGAGAACACCCGGCTCAGCCGGTACGGCGAGACCCGCAACGCCGCGGCCAGCGAGCACAGCCGCGCCCCCTCCGGCACTCCGTCGATGATCGCCGCGCGGGCCGCCGTGGCGAGGGCCCGGTGGTCGGGCCTCGGCCGCTCGGCCGGCGGCGGGGAGGTCAGCGCGACGAGACCGAGCAGTTCCTCCGTCAGCGCGTAGTCGATGTCGCCGCCCTCCGCGGCGGCGAGGACCCGGCGGTGGGCCAGGTCTAGGCGGGCGTCGACGTACACGCTCCCCCTGCCGGTGCGCCCGTCCCAGAGCGAGGGGGCGAAGCCCACCGAGGTGCAGACGTCGCCGCCGGCCGGATGGGCGAACCGCTCCTCCTCGCCCGGCGCGCCCAGATAGCCCATCGTGGGATCCAGGTCGGCGTCGGCGCCGTCGGCCCGCCGCCGGAACCGGCCGCGTCGTACGAGCACGAGGCGGTGGCCGTCGTGCGCCTCCGGCGCCGACCAGCGGGTGTGGTCGGCGCGGCAGGCCACCGTGCTCACGGTGAACTCGGGCCGGGCGGCGAGGGTGACGGCTGACAACACGCCGCCGAGCGTACGCGGGGGGTACGACGAAACGGCCCGCAAGAATCTTCAAGACCCCGCGATGCCCGGGGGCGGATGCTGGGCGGGCAAACGACAGCAAGGGAGTCGATCGACATGTCCGTCCAGGCAGAGCTCACCGCGATCATCATCGACTGCGCCGCCCCGAAGGCGCTGGCGCGGTTCTATCAGGACGTCACCGGCTGGCAGATCACCCACAGTGACGACGACTCCGCCTACCTGGGAGAGGGGCCGTTCCAGCTCGCCTTCCAGCGGGTCGACGGCTACCGGGGGCCGGGCTGGCCGGACGCCGCCAAGCACGCCCACCTCGATTTCAAGGTCGCCGACATCGCCCAGGCCGTCGAGCGACTGCTCGCCGCCGGCGCGACCAAGCCCGAGTTCCAGCCCGGCGGCGAGGACTGGACCGTCCTCGCGGACCCTGAGGGGCACCTGTTCTGCCTGGCCGCGAGCGACTGACCGTCCCCGCCGCGCCTCACGGGGTGAGGACGGGGTCCTGCCGTGCGGCGTGCTCCAGGAAGGCGCGGACCTCCTCCGTCTCCGGAACGCCGAGATCCCCGTAGAGGGTCGTCGCCTCTCCGGCAAGGTCGCCGACCTCGCGGCGCAGCGCGAGGGCGAGGTCGAGATGGCGCCGGGCCTCCTCCGGACGGCCGGTGCGGTCGAGCACGAGGGCGAGCACGCCGAGCGCCTGCGCCTCGCCCCAGGTGTCGCCGCCGGTCCGGGTGAGGTCGAGCGCCTGCCTGAGGTGTCGCTCCGCCTGGGCGTCCTGCCGCCGGCGCAGGGCCACGTTGCCGAGGGCGAGCAGCGCGCGGGCCCGTTCGCACGCCTCCTCGCACACGTCGAGGGCCTGGCGCGCGTGCTCCTGCGCCGGCTCGTCCTCGCCGAGCCGCCAGTAGGTCCACGCCAGGTCGCTGAGCGCCCGCCCCTGGACCTCGCGGTCGCCGAGCTTGCGGCTGCGCTGGAGCGCCAGGGTGTGCAGCGTGAGGGCGTCGTCGTGGTGCGCCTGCCGGTCGAGGAAGGGCCGCATGGCCAGGGCCAGCAGGCCGAGGCAGATCTCGGGCCCGTGGACGGCGGTCGCGATGATGTTGGCGCGCTCGGCGTCGAGCCAGGCGATCGCCTCCGCGGCGTCGCGGATGGGGGCGACGGGGGTGGCGGGCTGGGGGATGCCCTCCCGCTGGCCGACGCTGTGCGGGAAGAGCCGGTCCATCGCCGCGCGGGAGCGGTGCAGGTAGTAGGCGAGCAGCCGCATGACGGCGCCGTCGTCCTCGGCGATCGAGCGGGCGTGCTCGCGCAGCAGGTCGTGGAAGGTGTACCGGCCGGGTTCGAGCTGCAGGAGCATGTGGGCGTCGAGGAGCCCTTCGAGGAGCTCCTCGGCCTCCTCCTCCGGGATCCCGGCCAGCGCCGCGGCGCCGCACGGGTCGATGTCGCGGCCGGGCACCAGCCCGAGCAGGCGGAACATGCGCTGCTCGTCCTCGTCGAGCTGCTCGTAGGAGAGGGCGAAGGCGGCGGACACCCCGTCCAACAGCCGGCGATGGTCGCGCAGCCGGCCCGCCAGGTAGGACACGGTCCAGCGCGGGCGGTGCTGGAGGCGGGCGGCGGACATCCGGATGGCGAGCGGGAGGCGCCCGCACAGGCCCAGCACCTCGCGTACGGCGTCCGGTTCCCGGCGCGCGCGTTCGCCCACGATCCGTCCGAACAGCTCGGCGGCGTCCTCCTCGCCCAGCAGGTCGACCGACAGCGCGTGGGCGCCGTCCAGGTCGACCAGACGCCGCCTGCTGGTGACCAGCATGAGCGTGTCGGAGCGTCCCGGCAGCAGCGGACGCACGTGGTCGGCGTCGCGGACGTTGTCCAGGACGGCGAGCACGCGGCGGTCGGCCAGCTCGGCCCGCCACAGGGCGCTCCGCTCGGCCGGCGTGACCGGGATGCGGTCGGCGGGCACGCCGAGCTGGCGGAGGAGGGCCTCCAGCGCGGCGGCGGCGTCGATCGGCTCCCGGCCCGCGGTGTGGGCCTGCAGGTCGAGGAAGAGCCGGCCGTCCGGGTAGCGGGCGGCCAGCCGGTGGGCGACGTGGACGGCGAGCGTGGTCTTGCCGATCCCGGCCATGCCGTCGATCGTGACGACCGCAGGCCCGTGGTGGTCGTCCACGAGCCGCTCCAGCTCGGCGGTCCGTCCGGAGAAGTCGGGAATGTCGTAAGGCAGGAAGGTGGAGCGACGCGGCGGGCCGGGTACCGCCGGTGCGGGGCCGGCCAGGCGCAGGGCCGGGTCGTCGGCCAGGACCGCCCGTTCCAGCGCGGTGAAGGCGTGCCCGGGATCAAGGCCCTGCTCGTCCGCCAGGGCCGTACGGTACGAACGGGCCGCCGCCAGCGCGTCGGCCTGCCGCCCCGCCCGGTGCAGGGCCAGCACGAGGTGGCCGTTCAGCTTCTCGCGCAGCGGGTCGAGGGTCACCTGCGCGGCGAGCTCGTCGAGCAGCTCGCCGTGCCGTCCGGCGGCCAGCTCGCCCTCCACCAGGCGCTCGTACGCCGACAGCCGCCGGTCGTTCCACAGCTCCCGGACACCGGTGACGTAGTGCGCGTGCACGTCCTCCAGCGCCTCGCCGCCCCACAGATCCAGGGCTTCACGCAGCTCGCCGGCGGCCACCAGATCGGTGAACTCCTGCGCGTCGACCTGTCCGGGCTCCGGCCGCGCCACGTAGCCGCCGGCGCGTGTCTCCAGGAGCCCTCCCGCTCCCGCGCCACGCAGCACCTTGCGGATCGCGGTGATCGAGGCATGGATCTGCGAGCGGGCGGTGTCGGGCCGGTCGTGGCCCCACATCGCGTCGATCAGCCGCTCGATGCTGATCACCCGGCCGGCGTTGAGCAGCAGGTAGGCCAGCACGGCCCGGTGACGTGGGGCGATACCCGTCAGCGGCGCGCCGTCGACGGTCATCTGGACGGGGCCGAGCAGGGTGAAGCGCGGCATCGTCCCCCCATCACCGTCGCATCGTGCGCGCATAGCGAATGTATCAATCCGGACAACCACTCTGTTCTCACACGAAGTTCGCGCAAGACCCCAGACGGAGGACACACCATGGAAGCCCGGATGAAGAACCCCGCCACGATCATCCCCGCCGCGCTGAAGCCGATCCAGGAACTGATGAAGGCCGCGCACTCGCAGGGGCTCCCCCAGGAGCTCATGGAGATGATCCACCTGCGGGTCAGCCAGATCAACGGCTGCAGCTTCTGCGTCGACGCCGGCCTGAAGGGGCTGCGCAAGCTCGGCGCGAGCGACGAACGCATCGGCCTGGTCGCCGCCTGGCGCGAAACCCCCTACTACACCGACGCCGAACGGGCCGCGCTGGCGCTGGCCGAGGCCGCGACCCGGCTGGCCGACCGCACCGACGCCGTCCCCGACGACGTCTGGAACGACGCCGCCGACCACTTCGACGAGCGGCAGCTCGCCTCGATCCTGCTGATGACCGCCGTCACGAACCTCTTCAACCGACTGAACGCCCCGATCCGCCAGGTCGCAGGAGCGTGGTAAGCCCTTCGCGGGACGCTCACCGGCCGCCACCCCCGCCGGGCACGGGCTCGATCACCGTCCCGGGGTGGTCCGGGACGGGAGGCGACGCGCCGGTGACGCGAGTGAGGGCGAGCTTGGCCTCGTCCTCACTGCCGGGAACCGCCGTGTAGATGATGATCTTGAGGTCGGTGTCCGCGTCGGAGAGCACGTCGCAGTCGATGGTGATGTCGCCGACCTGCGGATGCCGGATCGTCTTGCGGTCCTCCGCGTGATGGCCGACCGCGCCGGAGTGCCACAGCGCGGCGAAGCGCGGGTTGCCGTCCAGCGTCCGGCGGATCAGCCCGCTCAGGCGCGGGTCGCCGGGGTAGCGGCCCGACGCGCGGCGCAGGTCGGCGACGATGGCCCGGTCGGACGCCTCCAGCTTCTCGGAGATGACGGGCCATCCCGCGAGACCTCCGCGGTCGGAGGCGACCGGGAACCGCGCGCGCACCAGGTTCCGGTCCTCCGGCGCGACCCCGGAAGGGTCGCCGAGCAGCGCCGCCCAGCCGCGGCTCCACCACAGCAGCCGCCAGTCGGCGGCGAACACGGCGACCGGCGCGTCCCCGAGCCGGGTGAGCACACGCTGGATCCCGGGCGGGATGTGGTCGCCGATCAGGCCGCTTCGGGGCGGCTGCAGGCCGGCGAGCCGGTAGAGGTGGTCGCGCTCCGCGCCGGTGAGCTGCAACGCGCGGGCCAGCGCGGCGGCGACCTGGGCCGACGGCGTGGTCGCCCGGCCCTGTTCGAGCCGTACGACGTAGTCGACGGAGACGCCCGCGAGGTCGGCGAGCTCCTCGCGGCGCAGGCCGGAGGTACGGCGAACCCGCCCGGCGGGCAGGCCGACCGCCGCCGGGGAGAGCCGGTCGCGCCAGGCGCGGATCGTCGCGCCCAGGCTCGTCTCGTGCGTGGTCATGCCCTCATTCTGCGCCGACGGCGCGACGCCAAGGTGGTACCAGCGGTCCTACCGGCGGAGTCTCCCTGGTTGTCCGCGCCCCGGGCGCCGATGCTCGCCTCATGACCATCACCTTCATCACCGGCGCCAACAAGGGCCTCGGTTTCGAGACCGCCCGCCGCCTCCGCGACCTCGGCCACACCGTCCTCCTCGGCGCCCGCGACCCCGGACGCGGACGGGCGGCGGCCGGCGAGCTCGGCGTGCGCTTCGTACGGATCGACGTCACCGACGACGCGTCCGTCGCCGCCGCGGCGGCCGACGTCGCCGCGCACGAGGGCCGCGTCGACGTCCTCGTCAACAACGCCGGCATCATCGGCCGGCGCCTGCCCGCCGAGGAGCTGACCGGGGACGTCGCCGCCGAGGTCTTCCAGACCAACGTCGTGGGCATCGTCCGGGTGACCGGCGCCTTCCTGCCCCTTCTGCGCCGGTCGGAGCGCCCGGCGATCATCAACGTGAGCAGCGGCATGGGGTCGTTCGCGCTGACCCACGACCCCGACCGCGTGGAGTCGAAGGTCGTCTCACCGCTGTACGCGCCCTCGAAGGCCGCGGTGACGATGCTCACGACGCAGTACGCCAAGGCGCTGCCCGGAATCCGGGTCAACGCCGCCGACCCCGGCTACACCGCGACCGACCTCAACGGGCACAGCGGCACCCAGACCGTGACCGAGGGCACCGACGCGATCGTCACGCTGGCGACCGAAGGGACGGACGCGGGCACGGGCCGCTTCATCGACCGCTTCGGGCCGATGCGCTGGTGACCGCCGCGCCGGTGCCTACGCGCCGGCGGGCAGCTCGCCGATCAACGCGACCTGTTCGCCGGTCCGCGGGCAGAACCAGGCCGCCCGGCCGTTCTCCGCCTTGGCGGTCAAGGGGTGGGAGTCAGGGTGTGCCGGACAATGCGGCCATACCGCCGGCAGCCTCGCCGACCACAGCGCTTCCACCGCCCATTCCTGCGCCTGATCGGCGAGCCAGGCCGTCTGCTCGGCCGGATCCGCGCCGAGCGTCACCGAGACGCCCTGCCCGCTGCCGCCGGGCTCGTACAGCATGACGCCCGCCAGTCCGTCCCAATAGAGCTCGGAAGGCTCGCGGATGTCGAAGGGCACCACGCAGGTCGTCCGCAGATCCCGGAGCACCGGTTCCAATGCCGCCGCGAGTTCCTCATGCACGTCACCATCGTAGGCCGGGCGGTGGCAGAAAAACTGCGCTATATGGCAGCCCCGGCGCTTTCCTGGAGTCGGAGCGCGGGTGAGAATCCTTGAGAACGCGGACATCGCGTCGATCCCTGAAGGCGGAAGGGAGAACATGACGCTGATTCGGCGAAGGTGAACCGATACGACCGAGCAGGGTGGCCGGCGCACGGTTCCGGATACGGGGCCGACGACGGGCGCGTGGTCGCGGGGGCGATCACGACGGCGCGTTGCCGCCGGTCGATGTCCGGGGAGAACGGGGTGTACTGACGAGGTTCGGCGCCGACGGAGGGCTGTGCGGGCGCCGGGCTCCGAGATCGAGCCGATTCTGACGCGGGCGAGCACGCCGGCGTCTTTCGCGTACCGGAAAACGGCGGCGGCCGCATGCGAAACGCGTCGTCGCTGAACCGGCATGCCCGGCGGAGTGGATTTTCCGGGCTCCCGCGGCCGGTTTTCCGATTCCTTTCACGACGAACGCCGTCGTGCCGTGGAAACGGTGCGGCGTGCCCTTTCTCGACGGACGGTCACGGGCGCACGCCCGTCCGTCCGGCGGGTTTCCGATGCTTTCCGAGCCAACCCGGAAACAGACGAAGGAGAAGGTCTCATGACCCGCTTGCTGACCACGTTCGGCGACCGGCTGCTCACGATGGTGGCCCCGCGCGCCGAGGCGGCCGCCGACCCGACGTACCTGCAGTGCCAGTGCTGGGACTGCGTGCTCTGGCAGAGGGTCTGCGGCCCGAGCGGCTGCGGAAACTGGTACCCCATCGGCCAGTGCTACGTCGACTGCTACATCGAGCGGCCCTGGACCTGCTGAGCAAGCGTCCCGCTCGACACCGAAGACGGCTCCCTTGTTCCGACGGAGGAGGACTCCGTGCTCGCATATGTCGCCTTATGCTGCCGCGTACTGCTCGCGGTCGTGTTCGTCGCCGCCGCCGCGACCAAGGTGCGCGGACGCCGTGACCTGGAGGAGTTCCGCGCGGCCGTGCGCGGGTTCGGCGTCACGGCCCGGTGGAGTTCCGCCGTGGCCGGCGTGGTCATCGCCCTGGAGTCCGCCGCCGCGGCCGCCATGCTCGTCGACGCCGTCGCGCCGGCGGGCCTCGGCCTGGCGGCGGGGCTCCTGGCGGCCTTCACGGCCGCGATCGTCTCCGCCCTTCGCAAGGGCACCCCGGCGAACTGCCGGTGTTTCGGCGCGTCCGCGCGTCCGCTCGGCACGCGGCACGTCGTACGCAACGGAATTCTCCTGCTCGTCGCGGTCGCGGGAGCCGTGACAACGGCGGGCGTGCGCGTGACCGCGGACGCGCGGGAGCTCGCCCCGTCGGTCCTCGCCGGGTTCGTCGCCGTCGTCCTCGCGCTGCTGGTGATCGCCTACGACGACCTGGCGTCCCTGGCGCACCCGCGCGGCGCGAGAGCCGTCCAGAACGCGAACCGATGAGATCCGCCGAGGTAAGGAGCCTGATCCGATGAGTTCGGTACTGATCGCCGCGGTCGTGGTCGTCGGCGTTCTCGGGGTGCTCAACCTGCTCCTGCTGTCCGCCGTGCTGCGCCGGTTGCGCGAGTACGACGAGAAGTGGACGCGGGCGGGCCTGGACCGCATCGTGGAGCGGAAGACGGGGCCGCGACCGGGAGAACGCGTCACCGACTTCGCCGCGACGACGATCGACGGCGCCGAGGTCTCCCTCGAGGCGTTGCCGGGACCGTTGCTGACCGGCTTCTTCTCCACCGGATGCCCCTCCTGCCGCGAGGAGATCCCCGGCTTCGTCCGGCACGCCGCGGACCTGCCGGGCGGCCGGGCCCAGAGCCTGGTCGTCGTCTCGGGCACGCGCGAGCAGGCGGCCGACATCATCGACGCGGTGCGCGAGGTGGCCCGCGTGGTGGTCGAGCCGCAGGACGGCCCGGTGGCGACCGCGTTCGGCGTGCACGGCTCGCCCACCTTCGTCCTGCTCGACCAGGACGGGACCGTCCGCAAGGGCGCGGTCAGCGTCCGCGAGCTGCTCGCCCCGGCCGCGGTCTGATGACCGGTCCCGCGAGGGGAGGACACGGCGGCGACGCGCCGTGGCGGGAACGCCTCGCCGCCGCGCTGGGCATCGCCTGGCACGCCCGGCCGGCGCTGCTGTTCGCCTACCTGGCCACCGCGATCGCCGGCGGCGCCACGCCCGTCGGCGTCGCGTGGCTGACCAAGCTCGTGCTCGACGAACTGGCACGGCGTGAGCGCATCGGCTGGCTCGTCGGCGAGGCCGTGCTGCTGGGCCTTCTCGGGCTGACGGCGGCCACGGTGCCGCAACTCTCCCGGTACGTCCAGGCGGAACTGGGCCGGGCCACCCGCCTTCGCGCGCAGGAACGGCTCTACGAGGCGCTGTCCCGGCTCCAGGGCCTGGCGCGGTTCGACGACCCGGCGTTCTTCGACCGTATCGGCCTCGCCCAGCAGGCGAGCGGGATGGCGCCGCAGATGGTCCTGGAGGCGTCGCTCGGCGGGCTGCGTGCGGCGGTCACCATGGCGGGTTTCCTCGGCTCGCTGCTCGCGGTGCGCCCGGCGATGGCCGCGGTCGTGCTGGTGTCCGCCATCCCCGCCGTGGCGGCCGAACTGGCGCTGAGCGGGAAGCGCGGGCAGATGCTGTGGACGACCAGCCCGATGGCGCGCCGTCAGATGTTCTACTCCCAGCTCATGACCGACAGGACCGCGGCCAAGGAGATCCGCCTGTTCGGCCTCGGCGACTTCCTGCGGCTGCGGATGCTCGCGGAGCTGCGCTCCCTGCACGGCGAGGAGCGCCGTATGGACCGGCGGGTGTTCGGCGTCCAGGTCGGCCTCGCGGCCCTGACGGCGCTGGTCTCGGGCGCCGGCCTGGTGTGGGGCGTCCTGCTGGCCCGCGCGGGCGAGCTGACCCCCGGCGACGTGATCGTCTTCGTGGCGGCGGTCGCGGGCGTCCAGGCCGGGCTGTCGGGGCTGGTCACGCAGCTCGCGAGCGGGCACCAGGCGTTGCTCAGGTTCGGCCACTTCGTCGACCTGCTCAAGGCCGCCCCCGACCTCGCCACGCCGCTCGCGCCGGCGCCGGCCAGGCCGCTGCGTGACGCGATCGAGCTGAGGGACGTCTGGTTCCGCTACGGCGACGACCAGCCGTGGGTGCTGCGCGGCGTCGACCTGCGCGTCCCCCGCGGCGGGCTGGTGGCCGTGGTGGGGCTGAACGGCGCCGGCAAGAGCACCTTGGTGAAGCTGCTCTGCCGGCTGTACGAGCCGACCCGCGGTTCGATCACCTGGGACGGCGTGGACATCCGCGACATCCCGGTCGCCGACCTGCGTGCGCGGATCGGCGCCGTCTTCCAGGACCACATGAACTACGACCTCAGCGCCGCCGAGAACATCGGCGTCGGCGACCTCGCCGCGCTCCGGGACCGCGACCGCGTCCGCGCCGCCGCCGCCTCCGCCGAGGTCCACGAGACCATCACCGGCCTGCCCTACGGATACGACACGCTGCTCAGCCGCATGTTCTTCATGAACTCCCCCTCCGACGGGGAGAAGGCCGGGGTGACGCTGTCGGGCGGGCAATGGCAGAGGATCGCCCTGGCCCGCGGCCTCCTGCGCGCACGGCCCGACCTGCTGATCCTGGACGAGCCCAGCTCGGGCCTGGACGCGGAGGCTGAGCACACCGTTCACCGGCGGCTCGCCGAACACCGCCGAGGAACGACGGGCGTCGTCATCTCGCACCGGCTGAACGCCGTACGTCCCGCCGACCACATCGTCGTCCTGGACGGCGGCCGGATCACCGAGGAGGGCACCCACGAGGAGCTGATGGCCGTGGACGGCGAGTACGCGCGGCTCTTCCGCATCCAGTCCGCGGGATACGCCGCCGCGCCGCGGGTGACCTCCTGAACGCGGGGGCGTCCACGGCGCGGGACGGCGGGGATCAGATGCTCCTGGATCGGTACCGGGTCGCCGTCGCCCTGGTCCTGCTGGCGCTCCTCACCCTGGCCGTCGCCCGCCTGCGGCGCGGACTGGTGGTCGTCACGGTGACCGGCACGAGCATGACGCCGACGCTGCTGCCGGGCGACCAGGTCATCGTGCGGAGGTGCGACGTCACCGGTCTGCGGGTCGGCGACATCGTCGTGCTCGAACCGCCGCGCCCGCCCAGCCCGTACGCCGTCACGGTCACCGCTCCTGACCGCGTGAGGCCGCGCTGGAACGTCAAACGGGTGGCCGCCCTGCCCGGCGACCCCGTGCCCGAGGAGGCGCGCGCCGCCGCCGGCGGGCTGCGCGTCGTCCCGGCCGGGTCCTTGGTCGTCATCGGGGACGGGACCGGCAGCCGCGACTCCCGGCACAACGGCTTCTACTCCGCCGGCCGCATCCTCGGCGTCGTCATTCGCCCAGGACGCCTCGCACGACGATGAGCCCGTGCGGGCTCAGGACGAGCGGCGCGCCGCCCCGTCCAGGCTCGCCAGCAACGCCGGGACGTCGTGGAGGGTCTGGATGGCGGGGATCCGCGGCGGGCGGCCCGTTACCCCGGAACGGTTCAGCCAGATGCCGTGCATGCCGGCCCGCGCGGCGGGGATCGCGTCCACCTGGAGGCGGTCGCCCACGTAGGCGATCCGCCCGGCGGGCAGGCCCATGCGCTCCCGGGCGCGTTCGAAGATCAGCGGATCGGGCTTGGCGGCCCCGGCCTCGCTGGAGACGATCAGCTCGGGCAGGTCCCTGGCCAGGCCGACGGCCTCCAGCTTGCGGCGCTGCTGGGCGGCGTCCCCGTTGGTGAGGACGCCGAGCAGCAGGTCGGGGCGCTGCTCGGCCAGCGCGTCCAAGGCCGGCCGCACGTCGGGGAAGAGCCGCCACGCCGCCTCGTAGTGCCCGAGGTACTCGGCGAACCACGCGTCGGCCTCCGCGTCGTCCCAGGCTCCGAGCCCGAGCTCGGCGGCGAGGGACACCACGCGCAGCCGCCGCTGAGCGGTGAAGGTCAGCTCCCCGGCCAGGTAGCGGTCCATGGCGTGCCGTTCCAGCTCGGCCCACCGCCGGCCCGCGCGGCCGAGGTCCACGCCGGGGACCTCCGCGAGCGTCTCGGCCAGTGCCGCCGCCGCGGCCGCGTCGTGGTCGAGCAGCGTGCCGTCGAGGTCGAACAGCAGTGCTTGGACGAAGGGTTTCATGCGGACGGCCTCTTCCCAGGTCTGTACGCGGCGGTCTCTCCGGCGGCGGTGCGCCCGCGCCGTCTCCGCAGGGCCTGATCGTGGCTCTGTGGCAGGCGCCGCTCTGGCGATGGTTCCCGCCGTCGCCGCCGGAAATCCAGGGCCGGAGCAGGGCGTCGCGGACCGCCGGAAGGCCTGCGGACATTTCAACCCGTCTGGCCGACGGCGTGTCGTTATGGGGGGCGGCAGCGCCGAGCCCCGTGCAATCATGTGTCTCGGTCCAGGGACCCACTCTGGAGAACAGGCAGCTTCCCATGGAAACCCCCCCTTCGGAACCGCCGCCGCTTCCCCGGCGAGACGAGGCCATGCGCTGCGCGGAAACCGACGGCGACCGTCGCTGCGTCCTGCCCCTGGATCACCCCGGTGACCACGTCTACCCCCGCCAGCCCGACACCTGACCCGCGCCCGCGGCAGGACGCGCCCGCACCGCCCGTCACGTGCTTGGATACCTGTGTGGCCGAAGGAGGCGGACAGTCGCGGGAGGAATGGGCGCGCGCGAGGCTGGCCGACGCGCGCGTGGCCAGGCTGGGGACGACCGGTGACGACCTGGCTCCGCACCTCGTCCCGATCACGTTCGCCGTCCAGGGCGGCCGCATCCTGACGGCCGTCGACCACAAGCCGAAGACCACCACCGACCTGCGGCGGATCCGCAACATCCGCGCGAACCCGAAGGTCTGCGTCCTCGTCGACCACTACGACGAGGACTGGACGCGCCTGTGGTGGGTCCGGGCGGACGGCCTCGCGACGGTGCTGCGGGACGAGGACGAGCGCCTCCCCGCCCTCGGCGCCCTGATCGCCAAGTACCCGCAGTACGCCGAGCGCCCGCCCGCCGGGCCGGTGATCGCCATCGACGTCGTCCGGTACGCCGCCTGGTCCTCCGGTGAAGGGACCACGCCACAGGGCTGACCCGCCGGTCGCCGTACGATGACGCCATGCGGATCTTCGCGGGCGTCGAGGAGCTGAAGGCGGCCCAGGGCGAGCACCTCGGGGACACGCCCTGGCGCGAGGTGACCCAGCGGCAGGTGGACCTGTTCGCCGACGCCACCGGCGACCACCAGTGGATCCACGTCGACGCCGAGCGCGCCGCCGCGGGCCCGTTCGGCGGCACCATCGCGCACGGCTACCTGAGCCTCGCCCTGCTGCCCTCGCTCGTCCGCTCGCTCTACCGGGTCGAGGGGCCGAAGATGATCGTCAACTACGGCCTCAACAAGGTGCGCTTCCCCACGCCCGTCCCCGTCGGCGCGCGCGTCCGCGCCGGCGCCGAGATCGTCGAGGTCAAGGACACTCCGTCCGGCGCGCTCGTCACCCTCCGCGTCACCGTCGAGGTCGAGGGCGCGGCGAGGCCCGCCTGCGTCGCCGAGACCCTGACGCTGCTCGTCACCGGCTGACCGGGCCCCCTTCACATACCGGAGTAGAGGATCGCGGCCTGAACCCGGCTGCGCAGGCCGAGCTTCCCCAGCATGCGGCTGACGTGCGTCTTCGCCGTCGCCTCGCTCATGTGCAGCGCACGGGCGATCTCGGCGTTCGACATGCCCCGCGTCACGCAGGCGAGCACCTCGCGCTCGCGCGGCGTCAGCACGCCGAGGTCCCGCGGCTCGTGCTCGTGCGTCCGGGTGAACGCCGTGATCAGCCGGCGGGTCACGGACGGGGAGATGAGCCCCTCGCCGCGCGCCACCAGCCGCACCGCCTGGACGAGCGCGTCGGCGTCGGTGTTCTTCAGCAGGAACCCGGCGGCCCCGGCGCGCAGCGCGCCGAACACGTACTCGTCCAGGTCGAACGTGGTCAGGACGAGCACGTCCGCGATACCGGCGAGCCGGCGCGTGGCGGAGATGCCGTCCAGCCTGGGCATGCGGATGTCCATGAGCACGACGTCCGGCCGCAGCTCCTCGGCCGCGCGCACCGCCGCCTCCCCGTCGGAGACCTCGCCGACCACCTCGATGTCGGACTCGCCTTCCAGGATCAGCACCACCCCGGCGCGCACCGCGGCGTGGTCGTCCGCCACCAGCACCCTGATCATCCGCGGTCCTCCGCCGTGATCAGCTTGGCCTCGAACGGCTGCGACTCCACGGTCAGCGTGGCCACGACCCGCCAGAAACGGCCGTCTTGATCGTCGGAGCCCGCCGTGAACGTGCCGCCCACCAGGGCCGCGCGCTCGGCCATGCCCACCAGCCCCGCCCCCGACCCCGGCAGCCCCGCCGGGCCGGTCGCGCACGGGTTCTCCACGGTCAGCACGACCTGGTCCTGCCCGTACCGGACCCGCACGTCCGCACGGCCCGTGCCGTGCTTCATCGCGTTCGTCAGGGACTCCTGGAGGATGCGATAGCCCGCCAGCTCGATGGACGGCGGCAGATCGCGCGGCGTGCCCGACACCGTCAGATCGACGGCCAGCCCGGCGCGGCGCGAGCGCGCGACCAGGTCGGACGCGTCCCTCAGGCGGTGGCCCGTCGTCTCGGGCTCCTCGTCCTCGGCGCGCAACAGGCCGATCATCGTCCGCATCTCGGCCATCCCGCGCACGCTGTTCTCCCGGATCGACTCCAGCACCTTACGCACCGCCGCCCGGTCCAGGTCCGTGCGGGCGATCACCGCCGCGGACTGGATCGCCACGGCGCTGAAGTGGTTGGCGATGATGTCGTGCAGCTCGCGGGCCATGCGGGTGCGCTCGGCCGTCACGGCCGCCTGCCGGTCCAGGGCGGCCAGCCGCGCGACCTGCTCCGCGCGGACGCGCTCGGCGATCACCTGGTCGCGGTGCTGACGGATGATCATCGCCGTGATGGTCGGCATCGTCAGCACCAGACCGGCCTGCACGCCGGCGACCGCCAACGCGCCCCAGTCCCTGGCGACGAACCCCACGACCGCGCCCGTCACCACGGCCAGCACGACCGTGGCGCCGAGCAGCCACGTGGCCAGGCGGCGCGGGCCGTACAACGTGGGGGAGTACAAGTTGTCGGTGAAGACCAGGACCGTGCCGAGCGAGGGTCCGACGCACAGGTCGGCCACCATGCCGGCCACGCCGACCACCAGCGCCGCCACGGGCCTGCGCCGCCGCAGGACCACGCCCGCGCAGGTCATCGCCAGCGGCACCGCCAGCAACGCCACCGGCTGGCCCCGGTGGACGTACGCGCCGCTGGCCAGCAGGACGAGCCCGAGGGCGAACACGGCGACCCCCATCAGGGCGTCCTGCCGGAACGGATTCATGCCTTTCATCGCACCACGTCCGCACTCCCCGCGACACCGTCCGTGTTACGGCACGCCCGTACATACAAGGATGTAGACGGGTTCATCATCGCCGACGACGACGGCCGCTCCGACATGGCCAAGGCTGGAGGTGTGATCGTAGCCGTCATCATCGGATGTGAGATCGGGTTCTGGATCTTGCTGGGCCTCGGCCTGCTGACACGCTACAAGCTGCGCCGGCGCGCTCTGAGCAACGCGTTCCTGATCGCCGTCCCCCTTGTCGACGTCGTCCTGCTCGCCGCCACCGTGATCGACCTCCGCGCCGGAGGCACCGCCGAGTGGACCCACGGCCTGGCCGCCGCCTACCTCGCCTACTCGATCGTCTTCGGCCACCGCACCATCCGCTGGGCCGACCAGATAGCCGCCCACCGCCTCGCCGGCGGCCCACCCCCCTGGAAGCCCCCCGCAGGCGGAATGGCCAGAGCCAAGTACGAATGGGGCATGTGGCTCCGGATCATCCTCGCCTACGGCATCGCGTGCGCCCTGCTCGCCTCGGCCATCTGGTTCATCGGCGACCCCTCCCGCACCGCCGCCCTCAGCGACTTCATGCTCGGCCTGGCCCGCGTCCCCGTGATCGCCCTCCTGTGGCCCCTCTCCTACACCCTGTTCCCCAAGAAAACCCGCGACCAGCCCCCACCCACCCCAACCCCCACACCTGACCGCGCCCTGCCACACCCCGCCCAAGACAGCTCAACGCGCCCCGACGCCGGCACGCACGGCCAGCCGCGTCACGCCCCCTGATCGAAGCGGCTTACGGCCATCCCCGGAGCAGATCACATCCAATGGGCCGAGAACGCCGTCAGGCCACCTGGTGCCGTCGAATCACCGGGGTGCCGTCAGTTCACCAAGTACCGTCAGGCCACTTGGTACGGCAGCTCCGCGTGCACCCGCCAGCCGCCCTGATACAGCCCGGCCCACGCCGACCCGCCCAGCTTCGCCGCGCGCCGCCGCATGGTCTCCACCCCTTGGCGGGCGCCGTGCGAGCCCGGCAACCGGCCCTTCAGCCGGTTGTCCACGGTGAGGACGATCCGATCCGCCCGGTACGCCAGCACGACCGTCGCGCTCGGCGCCCCGTGCCGCAGCGTATTGGTCAGCGCCTCCTCCAGGATCCGCATCCCGGCCAGATCCACAGGATCCGGCAGCGGCCTGGGCGTCCCCGCCACGTGCAGGCGTATCGTCAGCCCCTCCAGCCGCGACGACTGGACGAGACCGGCCAGAGTCGGGCGCGGATAGTCGTACTGGGTCCGCTGCAGCAACCGCCTGAGGCGCACGACCTGCTGCTCAAGCTCGTCCACAGTGCCGGACGGCCGATGCCGCCGCCTGACCAGCACGACCGCCACCACGATGACCGCGACACCGAGACAGGCCAGCCCGACGGCGACGACGATCGGCGTCGAGAACCCGGCGATGCCGTGAAGGGCTGGCTGGTCCATATCTCGACCCCGAAGTGCTCGCCACGTACAGGGATGTCGCGGTTGTCATTGCCACCCACCCCCACCGCCACGCCCACCCCCGAGAAACCTTGACCTCCTTTTGCCCACTTCCCCCAGACTCACCCAATAGATCCACCAAACCCCCCTTCTGTCCCCCGCCGCCGGTTGCCTCGCTGAACATCCCAGCAGCATCGACCCAGCGACCTCGACGGATCCCCCGGGCCTACGACCTCGGCAGCGCTGGTCCCTCGTCGCAGGGGGCCGCATGACCGTCATGACACCGTCCGGCCATCCAACTGTCCATATGCTGGGGCTTGTGGACGATGTCCATATGCTGGGGCCCGTGGACGACGAGACCTTCCTAGAGGAGACCTTCCAGCTCCGCACGGACTACATCCCTCTGTGCGACCTGCTGAAGTACTGCTCCATCACCGAAAGCGGCGGCGAAGCCAAGCACTTGATCGCCGAAGGCAACGTCCTGGTAGACGGCGACGTCGAACTCCGCAAAACCGCCAAGATCAGACCCGGCCAGATCGTCAGCGGCCTCGACTTCCAAATCCACGTAGTAGCCGCCCCCTAGCCCCACCCGCACACCACCCCTCCACCCCCACCGCCCCCACTCCGCCAACCGGTTCGGCACACTGCCCAAGACCCGCTATGCTTAGCGAGGCAGCCAGGCGGCCGTAGCTCAATGGATAGAGCATCTGACTACGGAATATACCGAATTTAGCGACGTACGGTATCCCATTTGACCTGGACGCCACACAGCGACGTACATGTGAAATCAGATTGCTAATCAGGGCTCTTGAATGGGCCCTTTTTCATTGCACGAAAGAGCCCCCGGTCCCTGCGCTACCGCGCGCGCAGGGACCGGGGGCTCACCCCGCCCGGTGTGGGGACCCGGGCGGGAGCCTGGGGGTTAGGAGGACGGGCTCGGCCGCGAGGGCGGCGGGACCGCCCCGGGATCGGGCAGCGGCCGGCCGCGGCGGCGCGTCTCGGCCTGTGCCTGCTCTTCGAGCTGGCGGGCGAGCTCGTCGAGGGTGTCGGCGCCGAGCACGTTCGCGATGCCGTACCGAGCCGCGGCCTCCTCCGACCAGGGGTGGCGCCGGATCGCGACCCACCCGCCGTAGAAGTCCATGACATCCCACGTGCGGCCGTAGCGGTGCTGAACCTGGGGGAGCGTCAGGGCACTCATATCGGCGCGTCGGCGACTAACGCTTCCTGCTTGCGGATCGTCTCGACCAGCTCGTCGAGGGTGTCGGCGTCGTTGGTGCGCCAGATCGCCGCGCCGAGGCCGGCGGGGACGTGCGGCCACGGTCGCAGGCGCGTGCCCCAGAACCGGCCGCTATCCGATTGGAACACCAGCCACCCCTCGACGGGCTGCTCCAGGCGCTTACAGTTGGTCATCAAGTCGGACCTCCGATGTCCGGCGAGGAGCCCGTACGGCGTGTCAGCGCCTGCGGGCTCCGCTTGTTTTCGCAGGGTACGTTACTTCCCCATGGTTCACCAGGGGTCATCAGTGGGTATCTGGGGCCACCACTGCCGACCTAGGGCATTGGTGTACACCGGCTTCTTGGACGTCAGGCCGAGCGACAGCAGGAACGAGCCGAGGGCGGGCTGCCACTTTTCGACCAGCCGGGCCAGCGTGTAGTAGGCCGTCGTGACGACCACCGTGACGACCTCGGTGACCGCCCCCTCGGGCAGGTTGAAACCGACCTTGGCGGCCTGGCCGAGCAGCACGCCCACGATGACGGGGACGACGGTGCGCAGGATCGATGCGAGCATGACGGGCTCCTTGGAGGGGTTGGGGGGTCAGGACAAGCGCAGCAGGACCGGCCAGGTCTTCGGGCCGACGATCCCGTCGGCCTCGATGCCGGCGGCCGCCTGGAGGCCGCGCACGCCCTCGGCGTGCGCCGGGGTGAACACGGTGTCGTCGACGCCGTCCAGACCGCCATAGTCCCTGGCGAGCAGCAGGTAGTGCAGGGTCTTCACATCCCAGCCCTTGTCACCCTGGCGCAGGACGGGCAGCTTCTTCACGATGACCTCCGTGGGGTCGGGGGCGGGGGGTGCCTCGCCGTCGATCGGCATGCCCTGGTCCACCCACGCCTGAAGACGGCTTCCGGGGCAGGCGGTAGCGAATCGTTCGCCGTGGCCGAGCATCTTCAACTCCCGGCCGGCGCGGCGGCAGGCTTCGTCGTACAGCCACCGCATGCTCCGGAGCGCGGCCGCCGTCGGCGTGTCTCGGCCGATGTAGGCCACGCTGTGGCCGGTGCGGTTGTGGCCTGGGCAGTGCGCGCCGACGACGAGCCAGCCGCGGCCCTCGTAGATGGTGCCGCTGTCCCGGACCAGGTGGTTGTATCCGATGTCCGACCAGCCGTTGCCGTCCATGTGGAAGTCCTGGATCGACCGCATGGTCTGGTCGACGGGCCCATCGGTGTGGTGGACGAAGAACTCCGTCCTGAGCGACCACGGCACGGTGTGGCGCTGGCGAGGCGCTCGGGCACCCCACGCGGCGCGTGACACGAGATCGATCTGCACGATCAGCCTCCTCTGGCGAACGTGATGACGGCGAGGATCAGCGACGCGAGGGCGATCAGCGCGGCGAGGGACGGCAGCGGCCAGCGGTTTCGCTCCAGCGCGCGGATCCGGGTCTCGTGGTCGAGGTGATCGCTGCGGATGTCCTCGTGTGCGATGGTGACCGCGTCGATCTTGTTGCCGAGCTGGTCGACTTTCCCGGACACCGTCCGGAGCTCGTTGTACACCTCGCGAGCTCCTATGGTCACTGAGCCGAGCGGCTCGGTTGTGGTCACGCGGTCTCCAGGGGTCAGGCGCGGCGGCGCACCGCCGCGGTGTGAAGAGGGCGCCGCCCGGGGCGTGCGGTTCCCCGGGCGGCACGATCAGGGGCGGTCAGCCGAGCATCAGGTCGGCGTTCTTCAGTGCGATGAGCGTCGCGTTGATCGTGTTCTTGCTGGACACGAGGCCGTCGTAGATCTGCTGAGCCCAGCTCTGCGAGTACGACGAGGGCGCGTTGCCGGAGGTGATGTTGGCCGCCGGGGCGACCTCGGCAGCCTGCGGGATGTCCGGGGGCAGCGTGCTGTAGTGCCTGCTCGCCGATCGGACGTACACCTCGCCGCCCGACACATACAGGTACGCGCCGCTGCTCGGCGCGGCCGGGGCCGACGCCGAGGGCACGAGGAAGGGGGCCGACGCCCGGGTGACGGGCACGCCGGTGACCCTCTTGACCTCGGCGGCCAGCGCGTTGATCTGCCGCTGGAGGTCACGCAGGATCTCGTTCTGGTCTGCGGGGTAGGGGTTGAGGCTCACAGTTCGACCTCCTGGTCTGTGATGAGGGTGAGCCGGTCCTTGCCGCCGGACCCCCGCTCGGCCGGGGTGAGCTCCCAGCCGATGATCCGCTGCCTCAAGTTGAAGCTCGCGCCGCCGTCGTCGGTGGGCGGGAACCACGGGTTCTCGAGGACGAATTTCGCCCAGTCGCCGCAGGAGTTCGGCCCGAACGTGGACTCCTTGCCGAGCAGGACATCGAAGGCGAACGTGCTCGGCGCCCCTCCGGCGCGCGCCGCGGCGTAGGCGGCGTAGTCCTGCACCACCTGCGGGTCGATGCTCGCGCCCGGGTGATTGATACGCATGTCGTAGATCGGCCACCCGGCCGCGACGTGCTCGGTGGTGATGAGCGTCGAACGGACAGGCTGGCTGCTGGAGGTGACGTCGTCGGCTGGTGGGGTGCCGCCGGTGACTCCGAAGCGGGTGCCGCCCCGCAGCGCGGAGGTCTCGATCCGCCAGGCGGTGATGTCGCCGCCGTCCGCGCCCTCGGAGAACACGTGCTCGGTGTCGGTGTTGCTGATCTTGGGAGCGCCCAGTTTCACCAGGCGCTGGATCGACCCTCCGACGACGGTCGGGTTGAGCACGTACTCCAGTCCGCCGCCCGCGCGGGCGTAGGTCTGGAGGAGCTGGCCGTAGGAGGTGCCGGTGTCGTCGGCGGTCAGCGGGCGGGACACCCCGGCTGTCCCCGCCGAGCAGGACAGGCCGAGGTTGGAGCCGGTGGCCTGCATGTCGGTGATGACGGCGCGGAACACCTCCAGCAGGTCGCCGTCGAAGTCGGGCGGGCTGGTGGGGTAGAGCCTCTGCCAGTGTCCGTCGAGGGTGGTGCCGCGCAGTTGCACGCCGACGCCGCCGCGGACGGAGCGGGCGGGCAGGGCGTCGGTAAGCCAGTGCATGCCCCACAGCGCGCCGCCGCGCCAGGAGTGCACGACGAGCCGGCCGGGGCCCGTGGCCAACTCGGTCCGGCCACGGGGGATGATCTCGGCGAGCTGGTCGGCCTCCCGGCGTGACGGCAGCGGCACGAACCCATCCCACGAGGTTTCCTGGCCGATGCGCCGGCCGAACCTCACCTGCCGCACGGTGGGCAGGTCGCCGACGTAGGAGCCGGTCAGGTAGTCGTGCACGGTGTAGCGGATCTCGGCGTCGCCGGCGGTCGGCGTGAAGGCCGGGAAGGTGGGTGGGGTCGGTGGCGGGCCACCCGAGCTGACCTTGCTGCCGATGATGATGGTGACGCCGACGTAGTTGCGCAGCTTCCCCTCGATGGCCGGAAACGCGGCTGCGCCGACTGGAGCCGAGGACACCAAGGACCGTGTGGCCAGAGCCGAGAGCACGAAGAAGGATGCCCGCTGCGACGCCCTGGGCTCGTACCCCGCGGGAGCGCCGAGGCTGTCGGCCGGATCCGATCCGTCCGGCACGCCGGATACGAATCGGATCTCCAGGCTGGATGCGGGCGTCGGCGTGATGCCGGGCGTGGAGGCCGCAGTGATGACGTTCACGCCGGACTCACCCGAGACGGCGACCTGAAGGGCGGCCGCGTCGGCGTTCTTCACCGCCAGGATAGCGAAGGTGCAGTCCGCGAAGCTCTCCGGCACCGGGATGGAGTAGGTCGCCGGCTCGCCGCTGGTCATGGTCCGCCGCCAGACCCGCACGCCGCCGTTGTCCACCCCGGTCCGCTCGGCGATCGGAGCGCCCCAGTCGCCGGACGGCGGGCCGAACGCGCTGATGGGGCCTACCCACGTGCTCGCGAACAGGATGAGCACGTCGCCCACCTGGGCGCCGCCCGGGCGGGCGATGGTGCCGGGCCCGTCGGAGATGGCGACGGAGACGTCACGCACGTCAGCGGGCACGGTTGTCGCCTCCTCGCGGGTCGATCAGATCCAGGCGTCGCGCCACAGCACCGTGACCGGCGGGGCGCCGCCCTCCTGGGTGGCGTACTCGATGGTGGTGGCGCCGCGGCCCAGCACCCACGAACCGACCGCCAGGGACGCGCCGGTGAGGTACCGGACCTTGGAGCTGCCGCCGATGGTCGCGGTGTTGTGCTCAGGGTCGATGATCAGCGTCTCGCCCGCGGCCACTTCGAGGTCGAACTCGATGACGCGCAGGATGGACCGGCCGTCGCCGAGGATCTGCTCGGAGGTCAGCGACGGCCCGTGCGCGGGCCCGGGCACGCGCACCAGCGGCCGGGTCTTCCGGTTGCCGGCGTTGAACACGTCGACAGCCGAGCCGTCGGGGATGGTCGCCGAGTGCAGGGCCCGCGAGTACAGCCGCGGATCCGACAGCTCCCACTGGACCACCGCCTCCACCCGGCCGAGGCGGAACCTCTTGTCGATGGGGGCGGCTCGGCGGATCACTGCGCCCCGGCCGACGTAGATGGTGTCCATGATACGGATCGCGAGCGGCAGTTCCTCGTCGGCCTCGGCGGCGGGCAGGCCGTTGAGGAAGTCCAGCGCTGCCTGTTCGATCTGGTCGCGCGGGGCCCGGATGCGGGTGGTCAGTGTGATGATCCGGGACTGGGGGAGCTTCTGGCCGGAGATGGATCCGTCGGCGGTCGGATGGGGCACGTTGCCGTTGTCGAGGGCGGGCAGGTCGACGGACGCCCCGTCGAGCTGGATGAACGGGTAACGGGTGCCGGATCCCAGCTTGAAGCCGTTGAAGCTGAGCTGTCCCGGTCCGTCGAGGTCGTCGCCCGCGTTGACGGGCACGGACACCGCGGGCGCGGGCATCGACCAGGGGGCGGCGATGAGGGGGGCGGCCACCGTGGCGTTCTTGAACGCCTGCACCGAGGGCGAGGGCATCGACCAGGGCGCGGACAGTAGCCCCGCCTCGACCGGGGTGACCGGGTCGCCGGTGAACACCTCGGGGGCGAGCATGGCCCACGGCGCCGCGATGACGCTCGGATGCTCGGTGACGCCTGTGGCCACGCCTGGGGCCGGCATCGACCAGGGGGCCGCGATGGTGCCCGGTGTCGCCTCCGCCGGGACCGACAGGGGGGTGAGGCGGCGGGGGCGTCCCTGCCGCCAGGGGATCGGCGGTCCGTCCTCGGTGGCCGCGCCGGACCCGCCGGACAGCGTGCGCCCGGCGCCGGAGTAGTCGACGGTCTCCGCGCGGGTGAGCGGGTACCAGGCGGCGAGGTTCGCCGTGCGCCGGGGCAGGTACGACCACGCTTCGGCCTCCAGCTCGGCCTGCGACAGCGCGGCACCGGACCAGAGCTTGACCGCGGCGAGGGCTCCGTTGAGCCAGTCGGAGCCGAAGCGGTTGCCCAGGTACAGGTTCGTGAGGGTCAGACCGGCGTTGCCGCCCGTCCAGGTGGAGACGGTGAAGCTGCTGTCGCCGGCGGCGCGAGACAGGACGGTGCCGCTGGTGCCGTTGACGAGAACGGCCCAGTAGTACCAGGTGCCGGCGGTGAGCGCGCGCGTCCCGGTCTCCTGCTCGGCCTCGTAGTCGAGGACGGCGGCGGTCGTGCCGTCAGAGTCTGTTTCCAGCGTGAACGCGTCGAAGACGGAGTTGCTGCCGAGCGACCAGATGGTGGATGTGACGTTGCGGTCGACGCTGATCTTCGCCCAGCAGGCGAGGGCCCACTGGGTTTGGACGCCGAGGGAGAGGGCCCGGGTATACGCCTGCCCGTCGGCTGAGAACCTGACCGCCACGTCGCGCCCCCTTAGGTGTCGGAGTAGGAGAGCCGGACCTCGGTGACGGCCACGTCGTTGACCAGGGTGTCGTTGGCGTGGCCGCCGAGGCGCGACACGCGTAGCCAGCACTCGTCGCCGGCGGCGATGCTGTCCAGGTTGCTGATCGTGATCGTGGCCTTGTGCAAGCGCTTGCTCGTGGTGCCGAGGTGGGTGTCGTCCACGGTGAGCGCCGTGGCGAACGCCTTGGTCTCCACGTCCTGGGAGTCCGACTCCTGGGTGATCGCGGCGAGCGCGACCTCCCAGCGGACCACGCCGGTCGTGGCGTTGACGGCGTACCAGATGATGTCGCAGGTCAGGTTGCCCGACCCGTAGTTGACCGCCTCGAACTTGAAGTAGGCCGTCTCGGTGGCGCCAGGGTCGAACAGCAGCCGCGTCACCGGGAAGTTCGTGCCCTGGACGCGGTCGAAGGCCGGGAAGGAGGAGGCGGCGAACTGCGCCAGCTCCGGATCGAAGTTCAGTCGGACCGTCGCCATGCTCGCCTCCTCACGGCGTCAGATCGAGGGCCGCGATGCCGTTCGCGTGCCAAGTGATGAGGAACGTGCCGTCCTGGGTCTCCTTCACCGCGCCGAACCACGTCGCCGAGATCAGGCGGTTGGAGTTCGACGGTGCGTAGATGATCAGGCCCTCGGCGGTGATGGTGGAGTTGTCGAGCTGGATGTTGTCGGCGTCCCACCGCATCGAGCCGGACACGGCGGCCAGCGTGGTGCCGGTGAGCAGTGGACCGCCGGAGGTGTAGCCGGCACCGGACGACTGCCCGCTGTTCCACGGCGCGGTGTTGTAAGCGGTGTCGGTGTCGAAGTTCGGCGTGACGCTGGAGCCCCAGAAGGCGGCCTTGTGCGTCTCGGCGGTGAGGTCGATGCCGAGGTTGCTCGCGTCCCACTGGTCGATGTGGGTGGCGACGAACAGGCCGGACGCGGACCACGCCATCAGGCACCTCCGGCGGTGTTGGCGCGGCCGCGGCCGCGGATGGTCTTCGCCTGCACCTGGGCGTCACTCGGGCGAGGCAACGACGGCGGGCCCTGGCCATCGGCGAACGCCCCGAACTCGGGCTCCAGGCGCGCCAGTTCCCTCTCTGCGGCAGCGCGCAGGTCCGGGCGCGCCTTGAGCAGGGAGCTATGGGCAAGGTCGTGTCGCAGTTGGCGCACCCGCGCGACGGAACGGATGAAGGCACGGAACTCGTGCATCTTCGCCATGGCGTCACGGCGCGCAGTGAGGGTCTCCTCGGAAGGGTCGGCCTCGTACGCCTGCTTGGCATCGGCGAGCGCTTCCTGGAGGACGGCGCACGCGTCGAGCATGTCGGCCTCACGGCGGGCCGCGATGGAGCGGGTGCGGGCGGTGGTCACGCGTTCACCGCCTTGCCGACCCCGGTGATGAGCGGGGCGTGGATCGTCAGGTCCTGGTGGTCGCCCCGCGCGTCGCTGCGGTTGGTGACCTGGGCGATGGCGCCGGAGTCGGTCCGCTCGGTGACCACGCGCCGCCGCCGGCCGTCCTCGTCACGGGTCTCACGGCGCCGCGGGCGGCCCTGGCCGGTGGCGAACTGCAACGTCTTGATCTTCTCGGCGAACGACAGTTCACCGTCGTTTCCGGGCACGCGGAACCGCCTTTCGTCGCTGGGTGGGGTCAGGGGGTGGCGAGGTACTTGAAGCCGAACTCGTTGCCGAGCCGCTGGGCGTCGGCCTCCTCGCGCATCACGGCGTTCGGCATGTTGACGACGACGGACGGCTTGCCACCGCCGGCGTCCTGCGGCGAGGAGTATGGGTCGCTTCCGCCGGTTGGCGCGGCCGGGGGAACCGACCCCGAACCCCCGCCGCCACGCTCGGGCTGGAGGCCCTCGACGGCGAGACCGAACTTTGCCCCGCCGAGGAGCCGCTTGAGCTGGGCCTCTTCGGGCGTGGCCTGGTAGGCGCTGCCGGAGATCGCGGCCTGGGCGGTGGCCGCGACGGCGTCGCCCATCTGCTTGCCGATGGTCTTCAGGTGGTCGAGCACGCCGCCCGCGCCGGACTCGATACCGACAGCGAGGCCGTCCATGGTCTGCTGGCCGATCTCGGCCATCACCTGGGACGGGCTCTTGATCTTCAGTTCCTTCTTGATGGCCTTGACCAGGGCGTCCACAATCTTCTTCATGACGGAGTCCAGCTTCTTGAGCTGGTCCTCCAGGCCCTTGAGGTAGCCCGCGCCGGCCTTCTTGCCCGTGTCGTACAGCGCGTCAGCGCCGATCTTCCCGAGCTTCTTCGACATCGAGTCGATCTGCTTCTGAGCCTTGTTGAGGGCCTTGATCTCCGAATCATCGGCCCCGACCAGCATCTCGGCGAGGCTGCCGCCGCCCTCGACGCCGGCGTCGATGATCTGCTTGAGGATCGTCTTGTTCAGGCCGCGCTTCGCCAGCTCCTGGATGTTCTTCGCGAAGTCCTTCATCTGCTGGAGCCGATCCTTCAGCCCGCTTGTCAGGTCGGACGCGCTGGTCGGGTCCTCGATGCCGGTGAGCTTCGCGAAGTCCTTCGCCGACTGCTCGATCTGCTTGGCGTACTCCTTGGCGTCGGCGATGCGCTTCAGGATCGCCTCGCGTTCGTCCGCGAGCTTCGACAGCTTCGTGGTGTTGGCCGCGATGAAGTCCACCATGGGGTCTGACTTCGGGGTCTTCCCGAAGCCGTCCTTGATGATCCCCGTCAGCTTCTCCAGCGCGCCCTTGAGCTTGTCCTCCGACCCGCGAATCCCGTCGATGAGGCCGTCGATGATGGCCTTTCCGGCGGGTTCGAGAAGTTTGCGGTCCTTGTCGATGGGGCCCTTGTGGTCCTTGATGAACTGGGTGATGTCCGCGAGGTTGTCACCCAGCTCTCTGACCTTGGACTTGATGCCGTCGATCAGGCCCTGGATGATGGACTGCCCGGCGGCCTTCAGGATGCTCCCGGCGTTCGAGAAGAAGTTCTTGACTTTCTCCGGGAGCTTCTTGACGAAATCGACAACGTCATCGATCTTCTGGCGGACGGTCTTCTTGACCTCGTCCCAGTCGACGCCCCAGTTCTTGAGAATCGCCTTCATCGCGCTGTTGATGATATTGCGGATTCCCGCCGTCGCGCCGTCGACGATGTTCCCGAGACCTTCCCAGACCTGGGACCAATCGCCCTTGATCAGGCCGGTGGCGGTCTTGAAAATGCCTTTTATTACTTTCAAGGCGCCCTCGATCAGTGCTCCGATGTGGTCGAGAGCGAAGGTGACGACGCCCATGATCTCGTCGCCCCACTCGTCCCACACGGCCTGGATGAAATCGAGCGCGGTGTCGACGACTTCGCCGATCTCTTTGAAAATATCGGAGAATCTGTCTCGGATGCCGTCGAGGGTTTCCTTGTTATCGGAGGCCCACTGCTTTATGTCGTCAACGATACCGCCGAATACTTCTCCGGCTTTATCGCGGATTCCGGTGAGCGTTTCAGAAAGTCCGGAGTCCTCGAATCCCTTCCACAATTCTTCCAGGGCGGGAAGAACTTTTTCGCCGATGAAGTTGGTGACGTTCTGCTCAAGGCCGCGCTTGAAGGCTTCGACCTTGGTGGAAGCCGTGTCCTGAAGGGTGTCGCCGGCGTCCTTCGCCGCCCCGTCGACCTCACCGATCGCGCCTGCGGCCGTCGACAGGTCGAGTCCGGAAAGAGCGCCGGCCATGTCTTCTGCTTTGGTCCCGAAGAGCTGCACGGCGAGCTGTGCGCGGTCGGCGGGGTCCTTAACGTCACGCAATTTGCCGAGAATCTTCTCAAGCGCATCATGGGCCTTCGGGCCGCCCTCGGCGAACGCCTGCGCCATATCCTTGGCGTTCAGGCCGAGTTCCTTGAGCGCAGGCGCGGCAGACAGGTCCTTAACCCGGATGTTCAGTTCTTTCAGACCGTCGGCGACGGTGTCAGAATCGCGGGCACCTGCCTTCAATCCTTGCACCATCAGGCCGAGCGCCTCGTCGGCGGTCAGGCCGAGATCGCGAAACTGCGTCCCATACTCGTTGAAGGTGTCGAGCAGGTCTTCGGATTTGTTGGCTCCGAGCTGAGCACCACGCACGATGACGTCGAAGGCGGCTTCCGCGTTCGGCGCGAGATCGTTGCGCAGAATCTGGGAGACAGCCCGGGTGACCGCTGAGACGTCCTCGTCCATGATGGAGCCCACGTCCATGGCCCGTTCGGTCATGCTGGACAGGGACGACTCTGAGGCGTCGTCCATCCCGTCGAGGTTCTGGACGACCGACTTGATCGCGTCGGTGACGTCGCCCATGGATTCGCCGTAGGCGTCGGCGTACACCTTGCCCGCGACCTTGCCCAGCTTGCCCGCGTCGTCGCCGAACGCGCCCACCTGGGCGAACAGCTTCGCCTTGGCCTTCTCGGCCTCCATGGCCGATTCCAGGCCGCTCATTAGCGCGCCGCCGATGGCCGCGCCGGCCGCCGCCGCGGCGGCGAGCCACGGGGCGGCCTTGAGGGAGCTCATCAGCCCGGACATGGCGCCAGACATGCGGGAGCGGCCCGAGGACTCGGTGCCCTCGCCGAAGCTTTCGCCTGCGTCCTCGCCACCTTGGCGGGCTTTGTCCGCGGCATCGTCCACGCCGCGCTTCAGCTCGTCAGCAAGGGCCTTCCCGGCGCGGCGTCCCCCCTGCTCGGCTTCAGCTTCGGCTCGGTCGAACGCCTCCTCCAAGGCGGCGTCGAGGTCGGCGGCGAACTCGTCGGCCTCATCGGCCATGGCGGCCATGGTGGCGTCGAGCTGGGATTCCAGCCGATCCAGATCAGCGATGGCCGCAGCGGGGTCGAGGCCGTCATCGATGGCCTTGGAAATCTCGGCAAGGCTCTTAACGACGTCCCGCTCCATGGTCGCCGTCGCCCTGGAGGTCCCCGACTGGAGGCGGTTCATGGTCTGGTCGACCTGCGCGGCCCCCGAGGTGAAGCCCTTGTTGTCGAGCTCCATGAACGCGACCAGGTCGCCGACCTTGAGGGCCACCTACTCCACCCCCTCGCCTTCCTCGCGCGTAGGTTCCGGGCGGAGCGCGGCGGCCAGCCACGAGTCCAGGGAGAGCAGGGAGACGATGCGCAGGCGGAGCCACCGCCAGGAGCGGCCGGCGAGCAGGCCGGGCTGTTCCAGGTCGATCTGGTAGACCTTGTGCAGGTCGAGCTCTACGAGCTTCCAGCGCTCGAAGATGTCCCCCCAGTCCGGGCCCTGGTCCGGCTCCGGGTTGTACCACTCGCGGAGGCCGGTTTCCGGGTCGATCGGGCCGCCGCCGGGGTCTCCGGGTTCTCGCTCGTCGAGGTCGAGTCCGAGGTCGCCGATCGTTTTGGGTCGCCGCCGGCCTCCCAGTAGAAGGCGGCGGCCTTCTCTCCGTAGACGTGCCAGATGACAGCGGTCTGGCCGACGACCTTCAGCGTCGAGTACGGCACGCCGTCGGCGACCAGCTCGTCGTAGACGTCGCCGAGGGCGGCCCGGTACAGGCCGGTCTCGGTCTCGTCGTCGACGACCTCCTCGTCGGCGTCGTCGCTGTCGGCGGCCTTCTTCTTGGCGTCGGAGAAGCGCGCGGTGAGACGCAGACCGACCTCGGCGGAGCAGGGGGCGACGCTGTAGGTCTTCTCCTTGCCGCGCACGAGGACCGGCAGGTCGAGGGTCTCGCCGAGGAATTCGGCGATGGGAGCGAAACGGGGCATGAGGGGACGGGCTCCTAGGCGGGCGTGAGGTCGGGGTAGGGGTCGAGCTGGGTGCGTGCGCCCTGGCCGCCGAGCTTGAAGTTGAAGGGCTCCAAGGCGGTCACGGCGCCGCCGCCGCCTCCGTAGTCGACGGTGACGAAGCCCTGCCAGGCGTCGGGGGCGCCGTCCTTGCGGTAGTAGCGGATCTCCACGTTGGAGCCGATTCCGACGAGGTTGCCGGCGTTGAGGATGGCCTGCTGGCCGGGGTCGGGGACGAACGTGACCAGGTTGGAGGCGTCGCGCTTGCGGCGGCCCTCGCACTCCAGGCTCCATTTGCGCTGGGTGACCTGGTCGGAGCCCCAGCCCCCACTATCGAAGTCGCTGTCGTCCTCCATGGTGGAGGCGATGGCTTCCTTGAGAGTGGTGAGGCCCTTCACCGGCGTCCACACCGGCGCCCCGGAGGTCCCGGTGTTGATTTCCAAGGCCCAGTCCTTGGCGAGCAGCGAACGGGTTGCCATGTGGTGATCTCCCTCATCCGGGACGGTGGGTGGTGACGTGATGGGTGAGCAGGCGGTAGGAGTCGGCGCGCTCCCACCTGCCGGACTGGTCCTGGCCGAGGGGGGCCACGATGTTGCGGGTGCACAGCAGCACGCCGGCCGCAGGGAGCTCCAGGCCCTGGAGGGCGTCGAAGACGGCGTCGGCGAGGTCGTCGGCCGAGCGGGGGTCGTCGGTGCCGCGCATGCGGACCTGAAGGCCGAGGGTGCCGTCGGGGCTGACCGGGTCGTCGGTGGACTGGTCGGCGCCGTAGGCCGCCAGGGCGATGGCCCGGTCGGGCGTGGGTGGCAGCGCGCCGAGCGTGATGGGGATGTCGCCGGGCTGGTAGGTGGCGGGCGGTGCGCGCCAGGTGCCCGCACCCGCGTCGTCGAGCTGGGCGGCGAAGGCGGTGAGGAGGTCGGTGGTCCAGCTCATGACAGGGCCCGCCGGACCTCGGCCGCCACGATCTCCAGCATGGCGCCCTGCTCGCGATTCCACGGGTCTTCCAGGTACTTCGCCTTGCGCCCGGCGTCGTGCCGGAGCGTCAGGTCCTCGTGCTGCCTGGTCGCGTATGGGGTGTCGTAGGAGACGGCGCCGGTCAGCGTCGCGGGGTCCACCGAGGCCGTCCCCGAGCGCTCCAGGGTGCCCTCCTCGTGGGGGACCTCGGTGCGGGACACCTGGAGGCCGTGCTCCATGGCGAGCCGGAGCCCGCGCACGGCGCCCTCGCGCGCCTTGCCCTCCAGGGGGCCGAGGTTGAGGGTCAGCTTGGCGGCCTGGGTCACTGGAGGCTCACCTCCAGGTGGTCAGGGGTCGGCAGCCCGCCGCCGTCGCGGCGTGCCACGGCGAGGACGGTCGAGGCGCGGCCGTTGACGGTCACCCGCGAGCCGACAGGGCAGTCGGTGTCGAGCGGCAGGTACAGCGTGGTCTGTGATGTGACTTCACGGGCGTCGGGGCCTCGGACCATCTTCCGCTGATCGTCGGCGAAGCACGCCGCGGTGAAGGCAGTGCCGTACACCGGCCCGGTGGCGGACTCTCCGCGGTACGGTTCGATGCTCGCCTCGTGCGCGAGCATCAGCGCGGGCAGGCGGCCCATCAGCAGCTCCGCACGGTGTGGCCGAGCAGCCCGGCGCCCGCGAGGATCTCGGCGGCCTCCTGGGACATCCGCGGGTCGGCGGGGGTTCCGCCGGCGCCCGGCGTGCGAGTGAACGACGCCGAGCCGATCGACACGGTGGTGTAGACGGTGTTGGCGTCCTCGCCGGTGATGCCCTGGGCGTTCCACCAGGCGGCCAGCGCGCACGTGGCGTCCCGCAGGGCCTTGATGACCGTCGCGCCCGTCGGCATGCCGTCGAGGTTGACCTCGTACACCGCGGCGACCAGCACCACGTTGTCGAGGAAGCGGGTCGCGCCCTCCAGAAGGGCCTGAGCGTTGAGCGGCGGTGCCGCGCGCATCCAGTTCGCCAGGTCGGTCGTGGTGGCGTACGAGCGGCCGCGTGCGGGCGCGGGGGCGACGGTGGCCTTCTGGTACTGCACGCCCCGCCCGGTGCCGGTGACAGTCCACATGAACTGCCAGATCCCGGGCATCGTGTACGTGACCTCGTACGACCACACGGCGTTGCCGTTGGAGGGTGTTGGCTCAAGACCCGTGGTCACATCTCCCTCAGGTGGGATGATCGCGAGCGTGGCCGAGGTAGTCCCGTCGGCCGGGCTCACGGTCAGCTCGACGATCTGGGAGTCTCCGACATCCGGCACGGCGGCCACCTCCTACGGGGTGAGGGTGACGATGAGCGTCGAGGTGTCGCGCACGCTGGTCGTGAGTCGTCCGGGCCCCGTCGGGCCGCCTGCGCGGATGAACGCCTCGGCGGTGATCGAGCCGGTGCCCGCCGCGCCCTTGCGGCCCGTCGAGACGAACGTCGCCGCGGCGGCGAGCAGGCCGGCGCCGGAGCGTCCGGCCGTGCCGGAGCCGGTCAGGGCGGCCGAGGCGGCGATCGTGCCGGAGCCGCGCCGCGCGGCCGTGCCCGAGGAGGTGAGAGCGACCGTCGCCGAGATCGCCCCGGTTCCTGCTCGCCCCGCGACCCCGGACGACGTCAGGGACGCGCTGGCCGAGGTGTTGCCGGTCCCGGAGCGCCCTGCGACGCCGGAGGAGGTGAGCGTCGCGGTGGCCGAGAGGGATCCGGTGCCGCTGTGCTCCTCGGCCACGGGGGCGGCCGTGAAGGTCAGCGCGATGGCGTACCGGTCGAAGGCTCCGTCGGTCCACGTGCACGAGGGGCTTTCGGCGGCCAGGCCGGCGTTGGTCTTGTACGCGGTGAACTGGGTGCAGCCGCTGCTGCCCGACCCGATCGTGACCTCGGTGGCCGGGGTGTACCCCGACGACCAGAGGGGGGAACTGGGGGCGGGGGTGGCCAGCCGGTGGAGCAGCGCGGCGGCGACGACCAGCTCGCCGGTCTCGGCGAGCGCGCCGGTGGCGATGGCGGGGGTGGCCGCGCCGACCGAGGAGTTGATCTGCGCTCCGGCTGCGACGTCGAACGCCTGTCCGCCGCGCCAGCGCATCCAGCCGACGACGCAGTTGAAATCGCCCGTCGTCTGGATGGTGACCGTCGACCCCTCGCCGCCGACGGCCTTCCTGTAGAACCCGTAGGCGCCCTGGTTGTTGACCTGGGAGGCGTTCGACGGACAGGTGAAGTTGGTCGGAGTGGCTACGACGGTGTCGCTGTTGGCGAACAGGATGTCGATGTCGCCGACGGCAGGCGCGGAGCCGAAGTCGATGACGTGGCCGGCGTTGCCGTCGGCGAAGGCGAAGGTGTCGGAGTCGATGGGAGTCCACCCCATGGCGAGCCCCCGATCAGGTCAGCGAAACGTCGACGTCGGCGAGCTGGTAGGTGCCGCCGGCCGCACCGTAAGACTCCGAGCTCGACAGAGGGCCGGCGCCAAGGAACGTCCCACCGGTCGCCTCGGTCCACAGGCCGAAATGGGTGATCGTGGTCAAGGCGGGGATGTTGAAGGTCGGCGCGTTGGAGTCGTCCAGGTTGCCGCCGGACGCCGGGTTCCACGCCTTGGCCTGGCGGGCGTAGGAGCCGCCGGTGACCTCGCTGGCCCCGGTGGTGCCCGGGTCGGCGGTGTGCAGGGACACGAAGTCGGCGGCGGCGCCGAGGGCGTCCAGCGCGATGTTCTTGCCTGCGGGGCTGAGCGCCACGGGGCGCCCCCTTCCTGTCTGATCATGTTTGACGCACGCGGGTGCGGGCCCCGACGAGTCCCCTCAGCCCTGACGCAACCCGTCACCCGCGCGCGCGTCTGCGGGGCCGCTCAGGCGTCGAGGATGGCCGCGGTGATGTTGGACGGCGTGGTGCCCGACCAGTTGACGTGGACGCTGCCGTCGGCCTGCCGGAACTCGGGCCCGAACGGGCCGTAGATCCGATAGGCACCCGCGGGGCACGCGCCGGCCTGGTAATCCGGGATCGCGAGCGCCTGGCGGCCGATCGTGCCGGGGGTGAGGAACGTCGGGGTGACGGCCGCGTCGTCGCCGTTGAGGACGAACAGCAGGCGGTGCTCCTTCCAGGGGAAGGAGTTGCCGTCGGTGGCCTCGATGGCCGCGTCCACGGCGGTGGGGTCGATACCGGCCTCGGTGAGGGTGGTGGAGGCGGTAATGGGCGTGCGCGCCATGAGCTACTTCTCCTCGTCGGCCTGGTCGCGGCCGTAGCGGTCGATCAGATCGGCCTTGCTGGTGGCTTCGGCCTCGCCCCGGTCGGCTCCCTGGCTGACCGCGTAGTCGACCCATGCCGCCTTGGGCGCGGACTGCGGCGGCCGGGACCGCTCGGCCACGACCGTGGCGGGCTGGCCCTCGACGAGGACGCGCTGGGCGACCTCGGTCTCGGCGGCCTGCTGCTCATCGGGATCGGGGGACACCGGGCCCGGGACGATCGGCGCCGGGGGGACGGCGTGCGCGCCCGGGGAGACGACCTGCGGGCCGTGCGGATCGGCCTGGCCGGCGTTGGTCGGCGGCAGGAAGTCCTCGGGCCAGGGGTCGACGGCGGCGTCGCGCAGGGGCGTGCCGAGCCGGACGCGTTCGACGTCGCGGGAGTCGACCGGCGGCTCGTGGGCGGCCTCGATGGTCTCGCCGTCGACGGTGTAGCCGGCACCGCGGCAGTAGGCGATGACGGCGGGGTTGTCGGTCTCGGCGACGCCGTTCTCGAAGACGACGTCGCCGATCGTGCCGTTGTACCCCTGGACGGGGGCGGTGATCCGTGCCATCGGGCGGCCTCCGATCAGGCGCTCTTGAGGTTGCGCAGCACGGCGGCGGCCTTGGTGGCCTTGAGGACGACGGCGGCCGGGCCGAGCTCGACCTCGCCGGTCTTGACGGCGCCCGCGTCGCTGAAGTTCGGCAGCCAGGTCTGCACGAGCGGGGCGCCGGCCATGGACACGCCGTGGAAGCCGTCGAGGCCGAAGCGAACCGCGTACAGGTCGCCGAGGTTGGTGATGTTGCCGCCGCTGCCCGCGCCGTCGGCGTCCTTGGTGGCGAGCGCGATGACGTCGTTGTTGCTGCCCGCCTTGGCGCCGAGGTCGATGAGCGGGATGCCGTTGTAGGAGGTGACCGGCCTGCCGAAGCTGTCGGTCGTCTTGTCGATCTGCTCGGCCCAGGCGGCGACGTACTTGAGCAGGGCGATGGTCTTGCGGTTGCCCATGATGGCGTCGGGGGCGCCGTCCATGAGGGCGAGCCAGGAGTCGATGTGCGCCATGACGGCGAGCGCCTCGGCCTTGGTGTCGACCGTGGTGAGGTCGATGTAGCCGGTGGTGACGCCGTTGGACAGCGGCAGGTACTCGGTGCTGGTGCCCGTCAGGATCTTGTTCAGGCCGTCGAAGCCGTTGGTGTCGACGGCGCTGTCGCCGTTGATGACCTGGTCGTTGAAGAACGCGCTCGCGGCCTTGATCTTCTGCGTCATCTGGAGCGCGGTCTCGGCGCCGGCGGCCATGCGGTTCAGCACGCGGTCGATCTGGAACGAGCCGCCGAGCGGCTTCAGGTCGACGATGTACCGCTGCTTGGTGACCTCGGCCGGGGTGTATTCGCTGTTGATCGCGCGGAAGGCGGCGGTGGGCTGGGTGATGAGCCGCTGATAGCCGTAGGTGAGCGTGGCGCC
This sequence comes from Sphaerisporangium krabiense, assembly GCF_014200435.1. Lineage (NCBI taxonomy): Bacteria > Bacillati > Actinomycetota > Actinomycetes > Streptosporangiales > Streptosporangiaceae > Sphaerisporangium > Sphaerisporangium krabiense. The sequence goes on from NZ_JACHBR010000001.1 coordinate 2,630,367, forward strand.
GTTGCCGGCGCCGGAGACGACGTCGTCGAAGGTGAGCCGGTCGAGCAGGAAGTTGTTCTTCTGGAACTCGTCGATGACCTTGATGTCGACGTCGTCGGTGGTCATCAGCTTCGCCTGGGCGAGCGAGACGGGCATCGGTTACTCCTGATTCGGGTCAGCCGCCGCCCGTCTTGGCGAGCTTGGCGGTTATCGCGTCGGTGAGGGTGTCGGCTTGGCCGGCCTTGCCGGGGCGGCCGGGGGGTTCGGCGCCGCCGCGGGGCGCGGGCGCGGTGTCGGCGCGGTAGATCGGGTTGTCCTCGATCGCGCGCTTCATCAGCTCGCGGAGCTTGGCGTCGAAGCCGTCGCCCGAGGGGTCGAGCTTGTCGAGCTGGGTGAGGAAGGATCGGGAGTCGGTGAGCTTGGCGGCGTCGGCGCCGACCTTGGCGGCGGCCTTGAAGACGGCCAGCTCGGTCTTCAGCGCCCTGTTCTCGCCGGTCAGGTTCCCGACCTGGGTGGCGAGCTGGGCGGGGTCTGTGGGCTGGTCGTCCTTGACGAGGCCGAGGGCCTTGCCGATCTGCTGGGCGAGGTCCTGCCGGGCCTGGTCGGCGGCCTGCTGCTTGGCGTTGACACGGTTGTTGGCCGCCTCGCCGCGCAGGTCTCGGATGAGCTTCTGGACGTTCTCGGGCAGTGAGGCGACGTCGACCCCGCTGTCCTGGCCGCCCTGCTGTCCTTGCTGGCTGGGCTGTTCGCCCTGATCGGAGCCCTGCGAGCCCGTGTTCTCGGTGCCGGGCTGTCCGGTGTTCTGCCCGCCCGGGTCGCCCTCACCGGACCCGCCGGCGAGGAGGTAGAAGGGCGTGCCGTTCTTGCGGTAGCCGAGGAGCGCGCCGGGCGTCGTCGGCAGGGGGTGCTGCATGCTGGTGCCCTCCTGGGGCGTTGGTGTGGCGGGCTCCTGGCCCGTCATGATTCGGGTTGTGCAATATCGCCCTTTTCGGGCATCCATTCAGGATCAACCTGATGGAACGATCTACGCAGGGCCGTACGGTTCGGGCATGCAGCCTCAGCAGCCCCCCGCGCCCGGCCCGTGGCCCCCCGCTCCTCCTCAGCAGCAGTGGGGGCCGCCTCCGCTGTATCAGCCGCCGATGCCGCCGCCCGCTCCGAAGCGGAAGAGCCGCGTGCCGCTGGTGCTGGGGGTGATCGGCGCGCTGGTCGTGGTGGGCATCGTTGCTGCGGTGCTGGACGGTGGGGAGGAGCCGGCCGCGGCGCCGAGGGCATCGGCGAGCAGCGCGCCGCAGATCACCTCTGGGATTCCGAAGCCGGACGGCCAGCAGACCGAAGACCTGCTGGCCGGCTTGCGGCAGATCGACAAGGAGCTCGACCGGGCCCGATCGGTGGACCGTGCGCGGAACACCTGCGCGGACCTGCTCGCAGGGGAGAAGCGCAGTGCGATCGTGGAGAAGACGCGGCTGCGCTTCGACGGCACTGCCCAGATCGATACGGCGGACGCCCAGGCGATCGTGAAGCTGATCGAAGACAGCGGCTGGTGCCGCTAGAGCGCGAGCACGTAATCGGGGGCGTACAGCGCCGGGTCGAGCAGGGCGCTCGCGGGCGTGCCGGCGGCGTAGGCGTCGCGCAGGATGGCCCACATGAGGGCGCCCGCGCGCACGCCGTCCGCGCCCGCGGCCTCCTCGTCGAGGAACCCGGCCGCGGCGAGGTCGTCGGTCCAGACGTGGCCGAGGAGCCGCCCGTCGTGGTCGCGCAGGGCCGCCCGCCGCACGGGGCCCTGCGCTTGCCAGTCGTAGGTCTGGGGCGTGGAGACGTTGACGGGCGTCAGCGCGTCGAGGTACTCACGCTCGTCCTTCACCGTCGCTCCTCCTACCTGTAGTCGCCCCACGGGTTCGGCTGCCATCCCTCGGGCCGCTGGTAGTCGTCGGGGACGATCTCCAGCTCGATGTACCAGTCGAGGAGCCGCTTGTAGGCCGCGTGGACGATGAAGCGGGTGTTCCGCCGTAGCAGGATCTCCCGCTCGTCATCACCGTATACCGACAGCGGCATCATGTTCAGGCCCTCGTGCCCCTTGGGGGCACGGATGACCAGGTGCAGGTTGCCGTGGAAGCCGGCGCGGCGTCCGACGGCCGTGGACAGGTAGCTCTTCTCGCTGATGACCCGGCCGATGAGCGACTTGACGCTGGCGGGGTCGTTGAGGTCGATGCCGAGCCAGTCGAACCACGGCTTGCCGACGTCGCGGTGCAGGATGACGTCTTCGGGGAGCTTGGACTTGCTGATCGCGGAGTCGAGGTCCCGGATGACCTTGCTGATGTCGTCGTCGCGTTTGCGGGTTTCGTCGCGGAGGACGTTGTTGATGCGCTGGAAGCTGCTGCCGGAGTACCGTTCGGCGGCGGCGGCCTCGTCGTAGGTCAGCTTGGGGATGGGCAGCTTCTCGTGCGCCCAGCGGATGCCTTCGCCGTCGGTCTGGTGGCGGAGGGCTTCCTTCATGCCGGGCGTCTTGCGTGCCCCGGTCTGGCGGCGAGCGCGCTCGGCCGCTTCGGCTTTCGCCTTGGCGGCGGCCTCCCGCTCGGCCTTCTCCCGTGCGGCTCGGGCTTCGGCTTCGCGGCGCGCCTTCTCTGCGGCCTCCTCGGCCTGTCGGCGGGCCTTGTCTTCGGCCTCTTTGCGCGCACGCTCCTCGGCTTCGCGCTGAGCCTTCTCGGCGGCTTCCTTCGCTGCTTGCTGAGCCTTGTCAGCGGCTTCTTTGGCGGCACGCTCTGCTGCCTCGCGGCGCGCCTTCTCCTCGGCTTCCTGGGCGGCACGTGCTGCGGCTTCCGCCTCGCGACGGGCCTGCTCTTCGGCTTCGCGCTGAGCTTTCTCGGCGGTTTCCTGGGCGGCGCGCTCCTCCGCTTCGCGTTGTGCGCGCTCGGCGGCCTCTTCTGCGTCCCGCCGTTCCTGCTCTTGGGCTTCGCGTTGCGCACGCTCAGCCGCCTCGCGCTCAGCCTGCTCTTCGGCCGCGCGCCGCCGGGCTTCCTCGTCCGAGCGAGGCGGCTCGGCCTCGGGCGCGGGGCGCGGGGCGCGGGAGCCGTCGTCGAGGGCGGGCTGCACGGGCGGCTGGAGGTCGCCGACGGGCCCGCCGGCCGGGCCGCCCTTCGGCGGGGTGTTCCCGGCTCCGGGCTGCTCGCGGTAACGGAGCCGCTTCAGGTCGGGGTGGGCAGCGAGGTGGTCGCGCAGCTCGGCCTGCCACTGGCGGACCTTGGCGTTCGCGGCCTTTTTGCCCTCGGGGGTGAGCGCGGTGTTGGCGCGCTCCTTGTGCTTGCGGATCTGCCGTTCGATCTCGCGCTGGCGCTGGCGGGCCTGGTCGCCTTGCGGGTCGGCGGTGTCCCGGAGCTGCTTGGTGAGGCCGGGCAAGTAGGCCGAGACGCTGTGCCGGCAGTTGGGGTGCTGAAACCCCTTGGCTCGCGCGCCGTCGAGGGTGTCGACGACGTCGACGGTGATCATCTCGCCGTCGCGGGTGGCGTGCTGGACCTGGACCTGCCCCGTGGGCCCGGAGATGGCGAGCACCTTGCCCTCGTAGGGGCGGCAGAGCTTGCACTCCTGGGAGTGGTCGGAGGCGATGACGAGGTTGACGCCGATGGAGGTGAGCCGGTCGGTCTGGCCCTGCACGGCAGCGCGGGCGGCGTTGGTGCGCGTGATCATCTCGGCGTAGCTGGAGAGCTTCCAGCGGCGGCCAGCCGAGTCGACGAACGAGGTGACCCCGCGGTCGACGAGCTTCTGCCATGCGGCCTGTGCGGCCTGCCGCCGGGTGAAGGCGCCGGAGACGATGCGCGCCGCGGCGGCGGCCTGCACCGAGCGGTAGGCGTCGAGGGTAGCCCGGAGGATGTTGCCTTCGACGCGGCCGAGATCGCGGTGCAGGGCGGCGGCGATGTTCTCGATGACGGGCGCGCCCGGGAACTCCTGCTGGGCTGCGCGCGCGGCCTGGCCGATGCCGGACCGCGGGAACCATCCCTCGGGGAGGTCGGTGAGCGCCGAGCCGTAGCCGTCGCGGTATGCCTGGCCGATGGCGTCGCGGATGACGCGCGCGCGGGTGGCCTGGAGGGTGGAGATGAGGAGCTGGGCGGAGCGGCGCAGCGCGCCGACGGCGTCGAGCTTGGTGATCTGGTACGGGGAGTCGAGTTCGTCGTCGAGGCGGTCGGCGATCTGCTTGTTGAGCGCGGATTCGAGATCGCGGTAGAGGTCGGCGACGGTGGCGGCGATGTCGTCGAGGAGGTCCTGGTCGACGGCCACGAGGACCTCCTCGGGCAACTCCCAGAACTGGGAGATGCTGGGAGTTACTGGGAGTTGGGCCCTCCGGCCGGCGGCCCGGCGGCCGGAGGGACATCCTCGGGTGGCGGTTCCTCGGCGCCCGCGGGCGGCTGGTCGCGGGGGCGCACGGCGAGCGGGTCGCCGACGGGCGCCCCCTCGTCGTCCTTGATGCGCTGCACCTCTTCCCGCACCTGGTCGTCATCCCAGTCGGGATGCAGCATGCGGACCTTGGTGTCGAGGGAGGCGGCGCGGGCGGCCTCGAGGAGCTGGAGGGTGCGGGCAACGGACTCGGCGTCCTGAGAGACTGCCGAGCCGAACTCGACGGTCGGCATCACCGGTTCGACGCTGGACCAGCCGAGGGAGCGGTCGAGGGCGAGGGTGGCCTCGACGATGCGCCGGAGCGCGGGTGCCCAGTATTGGATCTTGCGGTCGCGGGTGACCATCGAGCGGCGTTCGCGCGCGGCGACCTCGGTCGCGGTGGCGGCGACGTCGCCGGCGAGGCCGAAGGTCTGCGCGGAATACCCGGCGGAGCGGACGGCCTGGCCGATGATGGACTCGGCGCTGGCCTGGTGTTCGGCGACGCGGATGGCGAATTGGCTGAGTGTAATCCCGCCGCCCTGTGTCGGGTCCATGTCGAGCTCTTCCCAGATCTCGCATTCCGCGTCGAACGCGGCGCCCTGTCCCGGGCCGAGGCTGGTGAGGTAGCCACGAGGGACGATGAGCCGGGCCCGGGCGAGGCGTATGTCGCGCATCCAGCTCGTCCACACCTGGTCGAGGGCGTCGAACAGGTCGTAGCAGGGGGCGGCGTAGTCGGAGCGGCCGAAGGGCAGGCCGCGGTGCTTGCGGTTCGGCCGCATGTTCGGGATGTGCGTCGCGGTGAGCAGCGGGCCGATCTTCGTGTCTTGCCGGCCGTCGGCGTCGGCGCCGCGGGTCATCTCGGCCACGTCTTCGCGCGAGTCGAGGGGGACGGGCTGGCCGAGGTTCTTGCCGGTGCCCTCGAACAGGGCGTAGGTGATGAGGCCGGGCTCGTGGTGTTCCAGGAAGCGCATCACCTGGTCGCCGTTGCGCTCCAGCTCGCGCCAGAAGGTGACCTCGGTCAGGCGGCCCCAGCGGAAGGTCGGGATGGCGGCGTCGCCGTGCTCGATGGCCCAGATGGGGCGCTGGGCGACGTCGCCGTCCCAGCAGAGCTTGATGTAGACGTCGCCGAGCCCGGAATCGACCTCGGCGGCCTCCAGTAGCCGCATGTGCACGCCGCCCTCTTCGAGGATCTCCTCCAGGCGCTCCTGCGTGGTGGCGTCCTCGACGGTGAACGTGGGGGGTTCGCTGAAGAGGAGGTCGGCGCTCGTGGCCGCGATGTCGCCGGCGAGCGGGACGTGCAGGCGGGAGTCGGGCCGGGTGAGGTCGTGGGATTGGGCCCACATGCGGTGGACGTACTGGTGCCAGTGCTCGCGGTCGCGTTCGGGCTGGGCGGCGCGAGTGTAGTAGGTGGCGAGGCGGGTCTTGTCGCCGGAGTACCAGGCGTCGGCTTCGTCGTAGTCGCGGTAGATGTCGGCGAGGGCGGGCGGTGGCCATGCCGTGTTGGGCGCGGGGAGCGGCATGGCGTCGTCCTCCTCAGGCGTCGGTCTGGCGGATGCGCTCGGCGATGCGTTGGCGGGTCTCTGGGGTGCGCATGGCGTGCGCCACGAGGGCGAGGAAGACAGCGGGAAGCATGAAGAGGGCGCCGATTCCTGCGAGCTTCCAGGAGCCGTACCAGACGGCTGCGAGGAAGATGAGCCATGCGCCGCCCGTTATCCACAGTGCGTAGCTGCTGTAGCTGCTCGCCTTCCTGTGGATCTTCGCGATCTGTTCAGGGGACAAGTCGCTCATGAGGGACTCTCCGAGGGGTGAGAGATCGGGCACGAGAAGTGTGGTTCCCGCAAGCTACCGGTGGGTTCAGGCAGCGAGCGAGAGCGCCGGCCGCACCAGCGGACGCCACAGCCACGCCGAGGAGTGCAGGGCGTACCGCAGGGCGTCGCAGGAGTGGTCGTCGACCTTCAGGGGCTTGTCCTCACCCTTCTCGGCGGCCTTGTCGTCCCACGAGTACCCGGGCAGCTCGGCGAGGAGGCCCTCGCATGAGTGGTGGATGCGGAGCTGGTCGGCGCCGAGGAGGGTGGAGACGGTGCGGATGCCGTCGATGACGCTGTTGTTGGCAGCCGAGACGCTGGGCACCTTGTCCGACCAGAGCTGCGTCATGAACGAGGCGGCCGAGGGGTCGACGTAGATGCGCTCGGGCTGGATGCCGCGGGTCTTGCCCTGTTCCCGCGGGCGCTCGACGAGGGCGAGCCATGCGCGCAGCTCGCGCGAGTATTCGCCGTCGGTCAACTGCCGGCGGGCGGTGCGCGAGTCGTGCCGGTACTCGGCGACGACGTGCAGGCGGCGGTCTTCGCCGAGGCCGACGGCGAGCGCGGCGAAGGGGTTGACGGTGCCGTAGTCGATGCCGAGGGAGAACCATCGGTCGATAGCGGGCAGGTCGTCTGTGACGTGGTGCTGGTCGTCGAACATCTCGTAGATGGCGCCCTCGGCGAGGCACCAGGCGCCTTCGATGAAGCGGCGGTACCAGAGGCCCACGTACTGGGCCTTGAGCCGGGCGATGTACGACGGTTCGAGACTTGGGTTGTCGTCGAGGCTGAAGTGCCAGTGCCGCATGCCGATCTCGGCGGCGCGGGCGATGAAGTCCCGCTTCAACCAGTGCCCGGGGCCGTCGGGGTTGGTGGTGGCCAGCATCTTGGCGCCGGGGACGCGCAGGCGGGACAGGAGCATCATCCAGAACGACTGTGGCAGCAGCGTGGCCTCGTCGACGTAGGCGAGGCCGATGGTGGCCCCGCGGATGCGTCCTTCGGCGCGGGCGTCGGCGGCGCCGATGAGGTGCACGGTGCGGCCGAGGATGACGGCGGTCGTCGACCCGGTGGTGTGGTGGATCTGGCCGGCGAGCATGCCGAACAGGTGGCTGCTCTGCAACGGGTCGATGATGTTGCGCTCGATGGTCTGGAGGGTGCGGCCGACGATGACGACGAGGCCGTGGTCGGGCGCGGCGAGAAGCGCGATCAGGAAGGCCAGCAGCGAGGCGATCGTCTTGCCCGAGGAGACCGCGCCGGACCACAGGGCGATCTGTGGTGTGGTCTGCGCGCCGACCACGGAGCGGATCTGCTTGGGCGACAGGACTCGGGTAACGGCGTCAAGAAGCATCGGCGGGCGGTGGTTCGTCGAGGGCGTTGGCGGCGACGTCGAGGGCGGCGGCGAGGGCGCCGAGCATGCTGCGTGCCTGCGCGGCCCCGTTGTCGGTGTCGAGCTTGACGAGCTGGGCGTGCTTGTCGACGGCGATGCCGAGCGAGGTGTAGGCGGCCTGGACGTCGCGTAGCGGCGGGAGAGCGAGGTCGACGACCTCGGCGCCGTCGCGCCCGTTGGTCACGACCTGGTAGGCGGACCAGGCGCGCTCACGCAGCCGCTGGACGTCGTCGAGGAGCTGCTCGGACAGCTCGGCGCGGCGCGCCCTCATATCGGCGACGCGCGCCCGCGTGGCGCTTTCGGTCTGCGCGCGCGAGAAGGCGTCGCGAATGCCGTTGTCGCTGGCGATCTTTCGGACGGTGGCGTCGCTCACGCCGTGCTGGCGGGCGATGCCGCGACAGGATTTCCCGCCGGCGCGGATGGTCTCCAGGATGGCGGCGCGGAGCACGGGGTCGAGGGGCGGGGGCACACGCGGTCACCCCCTGACGCGGGTCATGGTCTTCGGGCACTTCGTGCAGCGGTAGGTGTAGACGTTGCCGATGCACTCGACGAGGATCCAGAAGTGTGTGAAGGGGAGGCACATGGGCACCCCCGAGAAACGCGAAAGCCCCGGGCGTGACCTCCGGGGCTGTTCGTGATCAAGGCATGAAGTATCAGGGGCGATTATCCACAGCCCTCCGAGCTGCGTCAACCTGAACGATCATCGAGTGCCCGTGACCGCCTCGCGGGCCCTGGTGATCTGCTCGTCGGCGGACATGACGCGCCGGGCGAGGTTCTCCCAGTCGGTGAGCGGCCAGCAGGGTTGCCCGCGCCACCAGGTGCCGACCTCGCGGTGCGGCGGCTCGCAGGCGCCCTCGCAGACGATGGCGATGTGCTGCTCGCAGGTGGGGCAGAACCGGCGCGGGTGGCCGTGGCGGCAGTCCTGCTCGGCGAGCAGGTTGCGGATGCGCCAGGTGCGCGCGCCGCCGGCCGGGGCCTCGGCGGTGACCCCGCGGCACCAGGGGCAGACGACGTCGAGGAGCTGCCCGTCGAGGACGAGAGCGAGGGTGCGCGCGGTCTGGTCGACGAGGCGGCGGGCGATGGGGGCTGCCCAGTCGGCGATCTCGTCGGGCAGGTGGGCGGCGGCGTAGTCGAGGTAGGGCCGGGCGTCGGCATAGGCGGTGCTCGGGTACTCCAGGGGCGCCAGGCCGTGGTGCTCGGTGACCGCGTCGGCGAGCTGTACGGCGTCCCACAGGATGCTCGCCATGGTGTCCAACACCCCGACGTCGACCGGCGCCGGGTGCTCGCCTGGCATCACGCCGACGCGTTCGAGGCGTTCGATGCGCGCCTGCTGGTCGCGCTCCTCGGCCTGCTCGGGGGTCAGGTGCGGCTGCCGCCAGGGCCGCGCCGTTCCCGGCAACCGGGACTCTGCCAGATCGTCCCAGTAGTGCGCAACCCAGACCAGATCGGCGGCGACGGCCGTGGTGAGTTCAGAACGGGCAGCGGTCGTCATCAAATCCCCCTGGCGATTTATCGGGTACCTCGGTGGGTGGTGCGGCCGGAATAGGAGCCCCGCATTTGTGGGCCACTAATACGGGATATCTGCGTTTGGCTCGGATATTCCATTCGTAGCGGTATTCGAGTTCTTTTCTTCTGCTGTCGCCGACGAGGTCGTATGTCGCGCGGCCCTGGGCGATGGCGATCACCTCGCCCATTTCGTCGACGGGCGCCAGATCGACGACGGCGTTCATGGCGGCGCGGTCGGCATCCAGGCCGGCGAGCACCGTGGCTCCGCAGGCGCACTGCCGGGCGCCGGCGGTGCGGAGGTTGCCGCCGCCCTTGGCGAGGAGCCAGGCGGGGATCACAGGGCGTCCTCGGGGTCGAGAAGGAGCCCGGTGGCGGGGTTGACTCGCGCGCCGTCGACGAGGATCCAGTCGGGCACCGGGGCGATCAGGTCTGAGGGGTCTCTCGGGTCGGTGTCGGAGGCGGAGTGTGCGCCAGTGCGCCACCCCCCTTTAGGGGGGCGCACTGGCGCACTCCCGCCGATGGGGGGTGGCGCACTCGTGGCGAGGTGGCGCACTGAGCCTGTGACCTGCGGTTTGAGTGCGCCACCCCCCTGGCGCACTGGTGGCGCACTGGACTCGGGTTCGTGATCTTCGCCGGAAGAGGGTGGCGCACTGAAAGTGCTGGTCACAGAGTCAGTGCGCCGATGATCTGTAAGGAGTGGCGCACTCGACGGTCCTGACACCGCCCAGTGCAGGGTGCTCCCGCGCGCCCCATCGGCTGCCCGCAGCAGTCCCAGGGAGACCCCTCTCTTGATCGCCTTGCGGACCTCGTTGCGGCCGAGGTCCTCGCCGAGGGCGTCCTCGATCTGCCGCTTGGAGGAGCCCGGAGACAGCGTCAGCCACTCGCTGATCGCGTCGATGACGACGTCGCTCTTGGCGTCCTTGCGCGAGCCTCCGGCGATCTCCAGGCACCGCGCGGCCGGGTCGAAACTGAGCAGGGATTCGGGCACATCGACGTCGCGTCCATAGGCGGAGAAGAAACGCTTCGCCGAGGGATCCATTTCCCCGTCGTCGCTTTTCTCGCGCACGAGCCGCCATTCCACGTCCGGCCAGTCGCGCAGGCGCGACGCACCCCGGGACCGCTCGCCCTGGTGCCCCATGTGGTGCACGAGAACGGCCTCTTGGACTCCCGCCTCTTTCAGCATTTCGTCGAATGCGACGAGGAATCGCCCGGCCTCTTTGTCCTCGGAAAGGCCGAGGGCGTCGAGAATGGGCGCGAGGCAGTCGAGGATGACGACGGTGGCGCCCGCGGCGCGCAGGTCCGCGGCCCACTCCGATCGCGTCTGCGGGTCGAGCAGGTCGAAGCTCGACAGCCGGCCGCGCAAGGAGACGACGGCCGCCGCCGCGGTGTTCTGGACGCGCTGGTCGCGCAGCCACCGGCGCACCATGCCCTCATCCAGCTCGTCGTCGAGGAGGACGACCTTCCCGGCGAACGGCTCGACGTCGAACTTGCCGAGGAACGGGGTGGAGTCGACGAGCGAGCGCAGCAGGTTGCCGACCATGGTGGTCTTGCCGGCCTTGAACTGCGCGGCCAGCACGACCCGGCCACCCTTCGGCCACAGGCCCTGCACGCGGTAGGCGACGGGCTCGTCAGGCACGGCGAGGAAGTCGTCCAGGCCGACGATGGGCGGTCGGGTGGCGACGCCCCCGCGGGCCTTACGGGCGCGCCGGGCCGCCTCCTCGCGGATGCGGATCCGGCGCAGCTCGGCGGCGACCTCGCGCTCGAACGCCAGGGCCTCCAGGTCGATCGCTTCGGCATCTCCCGAAGTGATGTCGCCCTCGTCGTCGACCTGGCTTTTTGCCACCTCCGGCAAGAAGGTGTCACCGGCGAAAGGGGGCGGCTCCGCGGTACGGTTCTCGCTCGGCGCGATCAGCCCCGCCAGGGCGTCGCCGGGCGCGAGCCGGGTGTCCACGTCGGCGCGCACCGCGGCGAGGTCGGCGGCGCGCACCTGGGCGACCGCCCAGGCGAGGATGCCCATGAACTCCCCGCGCGCCTGAACCCGGGTGAGCGTGCGCTCGCTGCCGTCACGGCTGGTGGCCATGGCCCGGGTGAACGCCTCCAGCAACGCCGTGGCGGCCTCCAGCGCCGGGTACAGGCCGGCGGCGGCCTCGCGCATCGCCCCCGCGGTGGCGCGCAGCGCGATCCCGTGCCGAGACTCGCCGGTCGCCAGCGCGGTGGCGACCTGCGTCAGCACGCCGTGCAGCAGCTCGGGGCGCTCGCGCGCGGTGTGCCGGTCGAGGAACGCCTTGACCTCGCCGTCGGTGGCCGCGTCCGCCGAGTCGCCGGCGTCGGGCAACTCGGCCGCGACGGGCTGCGGGAGCAGGGGCAGCGAGCCGGTGCGCACCCAGTGATACCGGCCGCCCTGCTCGTGCTTCTCGTGCGTCGAGGGCGCGACGACGACGATGCCGTTCTTCCCGCGCACCTCGCCCCAGCCCTTCCCGAGGCCGCCGAGGCGGTTGCCGAGGACGCGGCCGGGCGGGGCGAGGTAGAAGTAGTGCCCGCGCCGCTCGTCGGTCGTCCTGGTGGACTGGAACGGGCCGGGGACGACGCCGAGCGCGGCCACCATGAGCGAGGGCAGCGCCTCGGGCCGGTCGACGTCGAAGACGATCGCGCCGGACCGGCCGACGTGCAGGGCGAGCGCGTCGTCGGTGCCCGCGAACCAGGCGATGATCCGCTCGGCGTCGCGCGAGCTCTTCGACGGCCAGCCCTTGCCGAGGACGCTCCCGGCGTGCTTGGTGGCCTGGTCGACGGGGAGCACGTACCAGCCGGCGCGCGCGTAGGCGAGCGCGGCGCCGAGGGTGTCGGAGTCGTCGTCGACCTCGGGGATGTGCAGGTCGGTCACGCGGGGGCCTGCGCGGTCGATCTGGAGTGCATGAGGCGGCCTCCCTGCGGTCGTCGGGGTTTGTCTGCGTGCCCGCCCGGGGCTCGAACCCGGGTGCCTGCCAGTCGGGCGGGGGGCCTACTCCCCTTCGGGCAGGAGCGCCCGTACCTTCTCGGCGGCCTCTTCGAACGCGGTGTGCGCCCCGTCGAGCGCTCGCCACGCCTCCGCCAGCTCGGTGTCGCCCTCAGGCAGGTCGTTGACCTTGATGCCGTACTCCAGCGCCTCGTACAGGCCGCCCTCCCAGGCGACCTTGAAGGCCACGTCCTGGCGGCTGTCGAATCGGCTCACGGTTGATTCCTTTCGGTTGAGCAAGGGGCGAGGCCCCTGCGCCACCCCCTCCCGAGGAGTGGCGCAGGGGCCGGGTTCCCGCGCTGGCCGCTTCCCCGCGACCGGCGGGAACAGGGGCCCGCGCCATGCCGGCCACCGCGAGACGGCGGCACGGCGCGGGGGCGGGGGCGCCGGGCGCTGTAACCGGTCGACGCCCCCACGATCGGAAGATCAGAGCTTCAGTGCCGCCCGCTGCTCGGGCGTCAGGCTGGCCAGCGCGGCCTGGAGCGCCCCCGCGTCGACGTCGGCCGGGGCCGGCGCCGGGGCAGGCGCAGGCGCCGCCTGCTGGGCGGCCTGCTGCTGGTCGAGGACGTTGTACCTGTTGTCCACCGCAGCGGCCGGGGCCTGCCCGCCGTTCAGGAAGTCGTTCGCGGCGGCGGCCGACGGCGGGGTGTACGTCGCGCTGTACAGCTTCGGCGGGTTGAAGCCCCTCTTGGTCGCCTCGCCGTCCCCGGTGTAGGTGATGGCCAGCGTGCCGCCGACCTCCAGCCCCTTCGCCCCGGCCCGGCGCACCGCCTCGCGCACCGCGGCGAGCATCTTGGCCTTGATGTAGAACGTGCGCTCGCCGTTGTCGTCGTCGACCTCCGGGTCGCGCAACGTCGTCTGGACGGTGACCAGGAGCTGCTGCATCGGCTTGCCGTCGTTCCAGAACTTCGGCTCGCCGGTGTTCAGGTCCTTCTGCTGCTCGACGCGCGGCGACTGGGTGATCTGCCCGGACACGGTGGTGCCGACGACGTCGAACTTCGCGGCGGCGATCCCGCCGCCCATGAGGAACTCGTTGGCGGTCATGGTCATGGTTTCTGTGCTCCTTGGCTACTGTGCGATGAGATCGGTGAGGGACGAGTCCGGCGCCGTGGCGTCGGGGTGACCCGGGCAACCCCGGGCCAGGTCGGTGGAGCCCGGGGCGAGCCACGGGCAGGAACGGCACCAGGCGGGCGCGCGGCGCAGCAAGGGCAGCGCGGCGGCGCCCAGGGCCGAGGTGAGCTTGGCGATGCCGTCGACCTTGGACACGGTCTCCAGCGCGAGCGCCTGGTCGTACGGCTCATGCCAGAAGTGGCGCTGCTTCCACTCCTGGTCGCGGGGGAGGAAGTAGATGGCGACGTTCTTGACCGGGAAGCCGAGCTGCGCCCAGCCGGCGCCGTAGGTGTGGACCTGGCGCTGGTACTGGTCGCCGGGGCCCTCGGCCTTGTACTTGCGCAACGACGGCCCGCCCACGATCTTCCAGTCGATGACCGTGCCGTCCACGTACAGGTCGGTGGTGCCGTCGATGTCGTCGCCGTTCACCTGCCCGACGACGACCTTCTCCTCGACGTGGTATCGGGGGATGCCGTCCTCGCGGAACGAGGGCAGCGCGTGGTTGGCGAGGGCGAAGATGATCGTTAAGGCGTCGTGGACGGCGGTGCCGATGAACGGCTTCCAGGCCACCGTGCGCGAGGCGTTGGTCTCGGGGTGGCCGAGCAGCTTGTAGCCGAGGCGCAGGTCGCACGGGATGCCCATCTCGCTCGGCCCGATGCGCGTCTGAAGCGAGCGGGGCGCGTTGGCGATGGCGGACTCGATGACGCCGTCCAGCTCGGCGACGAGGGCCTCGACGGGCGTGCTCACTGGAGGGGTCCCTCGAACGAGGTGACCGTCTCCGGCGCCTCGTGCGCCACCTCGACCATGTGGGTGATGCCGTCGGCCGTGGCGATCGTCTCGGAGACCGGGGAGCCGAAGGTCGAGGTGAGGATCTCGCGAATCTCGGCGAGGTTCTCGGCGGGCACCAGCCAGACGGTGACCGTGCCGGACCCGTCGGGGTGGCGTTCGCCAAGGGCGAGCGTGCTGGGGATCATCGGGTCTTCTCCTTGCGGTACTCGTCCTCGGTGGCGGCGTCCAGCTCGGGCCCGCCGCGCACCGACACCCGGGTCTGCTCGGCCAACTCGTCGAACAGGGCGGGGTCGCGGCCGGCGAGCCGGGACAGCATGCGGATGTGCCAGTCACGGGACATCGAGCAGATGAGCTCCGTGCGCTCGACGGTGGTCACCGCGCCCCCCAGGCGGCCGCCGTGCGGGCGATCCTGGCGAGCCCGGCGGCCACGTACAGCAGGAAGCGGACGCGCAGCGGGAGGGCGATCACGGGGCGTTCTCCGCGGGCGGCGTCAGCGCGAGGACCACCCGGTAGGCGCGGCGCTCGCCGGGGTCGCAGATGATCCGGTCGCCCACCAGGTGGCCGTACATGCCGGTGACCTCGCCGCACTGCGAGCAGTGGTAGTGGGAGTCCGGCTGGTCGCAGCACGGGCTGTTCGCCTCGGTGAGCAGTTCGGGCCGGGGGCGGTCCTGCGGGCGGCCGAGGCCCAGCTCGGCCGGGTTGATCGCGTTCACGGAAGTCCTGCTTTCGGGAGGAGAGGGGAAGGAGGGGCGGCCCGTCCCCACGCGGGCCGCCCCGGGGGGCTACTCGCCGCGCGCCTGGCGGATCTGCTCCCAGAACGTGGCCCGGTCGGCGTCGGTGGCGAGGAAGCTCGCGAAGTCGTGCAGGTCGGCGTCGGGCTGGGCGGCGAGGGTCGCGGAAATGTTCATGGGTTCCTGCTTTCGGGAGGTGGTGTCTCGCGGTGTGTGCAACACGATACAAGTCGATACAATACGATGCAAGATGAGGCGAGGAAGTTTTTCGCCATCGCAGGAGGTGCCTACTATTTCAGCAGGTCAAACGGCGAGAAGCCAGACCTGGCACCTGTCGTCCGGCGCCGCGTCCGCGCGCAGAATCTGTGCAACTCGATCAGATCGGCGGCGGTGCGATCTTCAGCGTCAGCCCCTGGCCGAGCTCGACCTCGTCCAGCCCGAACGCCACCACCGTGCGTGCGACCGCGGCCGCCGGCGCCGTGTGCATCCCCGCGGCGACCAGCCGCGCCAGCAGGACGGCGATCGCCACCTCGGCCGCCGGCCACTCCTGTGGCGTGCCACGCCCGCGCGGGCGGGGCTGGAGCAGGCCCTCCTCGACCCAGCGCATGAGCGTGGTGCGCGGGACGCCCGTGGCCTCGACGACGGCCTTGGCGCCCCTAGTCACCGCGCACCTCGGCGTTGCTCTGCTCGCCCCTCGCCTCGGCCTCGCGGTCATCGAGGAGGTCCGCGAAGCTCCGGTCGTGCATCGCGGCGTGATATCCGTCGTCGACGCCCTGCCGATACAGCGCGGTGAGGACCTGCCGCCACACGTACACACGCTCGTGCGCGTTGGAGGACGCGGCACCTGCGAGCGTGCGCATCGCGTTGGTCAGGTCAGGCGCCATGGTGCACCTCGGCGCGTTGGCCCGGCTCGCCGAGCCAACGCAGAATGGTTGCGGCGTGCGACAGCACGCAGTTATGCCCTTTCTCAACGCGGTGGACAGTCGACGCGGCCAGCCCCATCCGTTTGGCTGCCGCACGCTGGGACAGTCCGCGCGCCCGGCGCGCCTCGCGAAGTAGCAGCGGTAGGGCGGCGATCACCTCAGCCAGCTCTGCGTACGGCGCCAGGTCGCCCTTCGGGCTAGCCACGGTGCACCTCGGCGCGCTGGCCCGGCTCGCCGAGCAGCGTCTCGACGAACCCGGCCACGCCCACGCAGGTGTCCCACGTCGACACCGTCACCCGGTCGCCGTCGCGCCGGGTGAGGGTCACGGTGGCCGAGCGGGGCAGGGCAGCGGTGAGCCCCCCGGCGGCGGGCGTGACGCCGAGGGGCTCGGTCGTGCGGGCCGTCATGCGGACCGCCTTTCTTCTTCGGGGGACATGGGGGCGGTCACGGCCAGCCACGCCTGCACGCGGACCTGAGTCTGTTTCGACAGCAGGCCGCGCCGCATGCTGTTGAGCGTCGAGCAGTTCGACCCGGCGGCTATGGCGACCTGGGACCAGGTCAAGCCGAGCAGTTCCTTGCGGGCCTTCATCTGCTCGTACAGCTCGCGGGCGTCCACGGGGCCGCTCGGGACATGTGTGAGGGTGGCTAGCCACCGCTGGGCCCGCTCGCACACATCAGGGGAGGCCGTCCCGTCGTGCAGGTCGGCGAGCGACCGCAACGTGAGCCGCATCTGAGCGCGAACGTCGCGCCAGGTGAACCCCAGCGCCGCCCGGCGGTCGTCGACCTGCGCGTGCAACGCCTGGACGGCGTCGTCCCCCCGAACCGACGGTTCGACGACTTCGCCGAGCAGGACGACCCGGCCGCCCGTGTCGAGTTGCAGGCGGGGCTGGCGGGCGATGAGGCGGCCGATGGCGTGCGCCGGCCACCCGGTGAGCCGCTCGGTCTCCGCGATGGTGCGGCCGCCCGTGGTCAGGTAGGCCAGCACGCGCTCCGCGGACGCTGGGCCGGTCACGACGCGGCCTTGAGGGCGCGTTCGTACTTGCGCGCGGTGCTCTCGCTGATGCCGAGGCGCTTGGCCGCCTCCTCGACGGACTCGCCCCACGACAGCAACTCAGCGAAGTCCTGGACGCGGTACTCATAGGCGCGGCGGCGCGTCTCAAGGCCACGGCGCTGCGCCTCCAGCAAGGACGACGGGTCGCGCGGGAACTGCTCCAGCGTTCCGGCCACGCGGTGGCGGTAGTAGCAGACGCCGATCAGACCACGCCCGCGGTGCGGCCCCTCGGTGCCGCAGCAGACGCACTCGACGATCCGCCGGAGGTGCGGCGCACCGACACCAAGGCGTACCCGGGGAAACTGCTCCAACGTTCCGGCCGCGCGGTGGCGCATGTAGCAGGCGCGGTCGAGGCCGCGGGCGATGAGCGCGCCCTCGGTGCCGCAGCACGCGCACGCGCCGATCGAGCGGTCCTGGGAGCCCATCACGACGACTCCGGCCAGGCGACAGAGCCCAGCGCGGCCCGCTGCGCGGCGGGCAGCTCGACCAGAAGCTCGCCGAGGTGGTGGTGGCCGGCCGCGGCCAGCCACCAGGCGTCCACCTCGTTGTCGTCGCGCAGGTCGATCCCGGTGCGCTGGAGCAGCGCGACGCGCATGTCGGCCTTGGTGGCGTTGCCCCGGCCGGTGGCGTACTTCTTCAGCACGCTCGGCGGGACCACGGCGACGGGCAGCTTGTACAGGTCGAGCTCGTAGCGGATCAGCCACCACAGGCCGGCCGCCTCGTGGTGCCCGGCGCCCGACATCGACCCGTAGGAGGGGCCCTCGACGACGACGAGTTCGGCGCCGTCGATCTGGTCCCCCACGGCGGCGTAGATGTAGCGCAGGCGCTCGGTGCCGCGCAGGTCGCCGGGGCGGATCCGCGAGGTGTGCCGGGGCGCGGACAGGTCGGCCACGCCGGTGGCGGTAAGCGACAGGTCCAGTCCGACGACGGACCGCTTGGGGGCGTGGTCGTCGCACGGCTCGGTCTCGACCGGCATGGCGCACACGTTGCACACGAAGCCGCCGGGCGGCACGGAGGTGTCCCAGACGGGGGCGTAGAGGGCGGTCACGACAGCGCCACCATCCTCGGGCCGACCAGCATGCGCGCCGCGGCGTAGGTCGCCAGGGCGGTGGTGACGCCGCAGGCGAGGGTGAGGGTCCAGTGCCGCCGCCGGGCGGCCGCCACCGCGATGAGGGAGGCAGCCGTCGCGGCGGTGACCGCGATGAGGATTCCGGAGGTCACGGCGTGGTCCCGTTGATGACGCGGGCGACGGCGAGCTCGAACTCGGCAGTCGGGAGCGCCTTGTCGCCGAGATCGGCGAAAAGGTCCAGGCGGGCCGCCGCGTCATCGAGGAGGGTGGCGAGCGGTTCACGGGCGCGCAGCAGGTTGCCGATCAACTGGACGAGTGCCGGGTTGGTGGTATCGCCCTCGATCGAGCCATGGTGCTCGGTGCCACGCAGCTTGGCCGCGGCGGCACGCAGCTCCTCGGCCGGGGTCACGACGCGCTCCGGGGCTGGTCGATGACGGCGAGGATGTCCTTGGCGTATCGGCCTGCCACGCCGTTCGGCGAGCACCAGTACCGGAAGTCCTCGTCGATGAACCTGCGGATCCGCTCGATCTCCGCCACGAGCGCCGGCACGTCCGTACGAGCATGGACGATGAACTCGGTGTCGGCCGGTTCGATGATCCCGCCCGCCTCGTAGTCGTAGTTCCCCGCGACCACCTCGCCGTTGGAACCGGTGATCTTGTGGTCCGGCTCGTACGGGTTGGGGTCACGGTGGCGATGCGCCGGCATCATCCGGCCGTTGATGTTGGCGTCGCCTGACCACACGGGGTCGCCGAGGCGGCAGAAGGCGCACTGTCCTGGAGGCATGCCGAACCCGACCCCTGCGGTCAGGTAGACGTCCCCGCGTTCCCACGGTCCGGCGCTGGCAGCGTTGACGCGCGCCTTGATGGCGTTCAGCTCTTCGGGGGTCACGATCCACCGTCCCTGGCGTACGGGTCGCGGCCGACCGGCTCGCCGTCGGCCCGGCCCAGCGTGACGCCCTGCTCGGCGGCGTGCTCGCGGTGAGCCTCCTCGAACGCCTGGAAAGCGCCCTCCTGGCCAGGCGTCCACCCGGGCGGCAGGACCTGTGTCGAGCTGAGCACCCGCCCCTCGACCTGCGGGATCGGCGGCACCTGCCCGGCCGGGCTCGGCGCCTCTGGCGCCTGGCATCCTTCGGGGGAGTGGGCGACGCCCGGCACGCCCGGCAGGCCACACGCGCACGGCCGCGCGGGCGGCTCCAGGCGGCCGCCCGTGGAGTACTGGGCGATGCTCTCGGTAAACGAGCCGGGCAGGGACGAGTGCGCCTTGTGGGCGTCGGCGTAGTTGTGCAGCGTGCGCCACCCCTCGGCGACCTGCTCGGACTCGCCGAGGGTGGCCTTCAGCGTGTCGACGACGACGCGGGGACAACGGGACACGGCGTAGTCGACGAGCGCCTGCCAGCCGCGGACGATGTCCTCGGCGTTGTCGAGCTGGCCGCGCAGGTGACTGGCGTGGACGTCGGTGAACATCACGCGGCCTCCTCGGCGTCGAGGTCGTCGGCGGTGGCGTTCAGGGCGTCGATGACCTGCTGGTCGGTGCGGTCCTCGGCGTCGTTCCAGTGGCCGATGATGCTGATCACCGTCTCGGCGGACAGCGGCTCCGGGGAGAAGTTCAGGCCGAGGTGGCCGATGAGGGCGCGCCCCGCCTCGACGGCCAGGGGGCCGGTCTCCTCCAGGAACGGCATGCAGGTGGTGACGTCGGCCCCGGCGGCGAAGCCGAGGGCGCCCGCGGTGCACATGCGGCAGCGGTCGACGGGCACGCCGTCGTCCTCGTGCTGCGCGAAGTCGAGGTAGGTCTCCCGGTTGCGCCCGTTGGCCTGGATGAGCTCGGCGGCGCGGCGCAGGACGGACTGCGGGGTGATCGTCGGGGTGCTCACGACTGCGGCTCCTCGACGATCGTGACCCGGAAGTCGGCGGGGGCGAGAGCGGTGTCGGCGGCGCAGTGGCCGCCGATGTCCTGGTAGCGCACGCTCACCTCGTCGTGGTGCTCGCCCGCGTCCAGAACGGAGAACACACGAACCGGCTCGCCCGCGTTCCACTTCGGGGTCTGCACGATCGTGCCGGGGGCGACGCCCGCGATCGGCACGGGCTCCGGCTCGTCGACGGGCCACCGCTCGTCCTCGGCGGTGCGGGCGGCCGCCCTGCGCAGCAGGGCGCCGATCTCGGGGGAGTCGCCGCCAGCCTCGCGCAGCCGCCGGCGGATCTCGGCGGCATCATCGTCAACCGGCTCGCGGTGCACCAGCTCGACAAGCACGTGCCGCCGGTGGACCTCCTCGGGGATGTCGTAGCCGTACGCGGCCCGCTTCGAGGTCTTGACGGTCGCCATCAGGAGTGGCGTGCCGTCGCCGTCGAGGTCGCTGTCGACCAGCGTGGCGAACCACAGGTCGCCGTCGGCGTCGCGCCACAGGTCGCCCGCCTGGACGCCCCCGGCCGGGGCGAGGCGCGTGATGGTGGCCCCGGGCTGGTCGATGGGGATCGGCAGGCATCGGCTGTATGCCTGGTCGTTGTCGTGGGCGACGTGCAGCACGCCGTCGGCGACGTGGTAGACGGTCGTCTCCAGCGTGATGCGGAGGCGCTCGCCGGGTCGATACTCTTGCATGTGGGACTGCTCCAT
Source organism: Sphaerisporangium krabiense (assembly GCF_014200435.1). NCBI lineage: Bacteria > Bacillati > Actinomycetota > Actinomycetes > Streptosporangiales > Streptosporangiaceae > Sphaerisporangium > Sphaerisporangium krabiense. Next base: position 2,650,675 of record NZ_JACHBR010000001.1, read on the forward strand.
TTCCTTGACCGGTCAAGTCGGTGTGGGGTGGTGCCGGCGGGCCTCGGGTCGTGGCGACGACCAGGGGCCCGATCTACGCCGAGCGGCGGATACGCCGGGCGCGGGGCGTGATGTCGGCCTTCTTCGCCTTGCGCGAGGCCGCGGAATTCTTGGCGAGCTGCGACATGTACGCGCTGCGGCGGCTGGCGGCGGCGAGGGGGATCTCCTCTTCGCAGACGATGCCCTCCTCGCGGATGACGCGCTCCCAGTAGGCGAGCTGGCCGCGGTTGGCCTCGGTGGCGGGGCGCGTGCGCTCGGCGCGGACCGGGGTGCGGGACCACGAGATGTTCACGGCGATGCGCGCGGCGGTGCTGCGCTGCTGCGGGGTGGACATCAGGAGGCCGCCTTGATGGCGCGGTCCCGCTCGTACTGCTCGTAGGCGGCGACGGGGATGCGGACACGGCCCGGCTTGGCGGGGTGGTTCTTGATGGCCCTCAGGCGGCCGTCGCGAATCGCGCGGGTGATTGTGAGGCGGGACAGCTTCAGCTTTATGCAGACCTCGTTGATCGTGTAGTACTCGTCCTCGCTTGCTTCCATGAGGGAGCCTCACCTTGTACTCTGGTGGATCTGTCTAACGATCTAACACGGTACATCTCGATTATCCACGATGCAAGACGATCCAAGAGATGTCCGATATCGGCCCGATAGGCAATGTAGGCGTGCCTAAGTTGCTGCAACGTGATACAACTTGATACATGAGCGAGGGTATTGAAGCCCCCGCGCGGCCGTTCTGGCAGCGCATGGAGCGCGAACGCAATCAGCGGGGCTGGTCGAAGCTCGAGCTGTACGAGAAGGTGCGCGAACAGCTCGGCGGATCCTTCTCGCGCATGACCCTGGACCGGCTCCGCACCCAGAAGCGCCCGCCGGCCGCCACCACCATCAACGCCATCGCCGAGCTGCTCGACATCCCATTGCCTGAAGCCCACGTGCTCGCCGGCCTCATTGAGACGAACGACATCCCCACCGAGCCGCACGGGGTCTCCGTCGAGCCGTCCGATTTCGCCGGTCCGGTGCCGGACGTCGTCTACGACCCTGAGATCGCCCGCCTGTACGAAGCGCTGCCGCCAGAGCGTCGTGAGCTTCTGGAACGCGTGCGCGAGAAGACCCGCACGCGCCTGGAACGTCAGTGGCTCCGCGCACATCAGGATCTAGAGGAGGCTCGCCAGGACTTCGCTGAGCTGGTGCGGGCCGAGGCTGAGCGGTCTCAAACCGACGAAAAATGACGAAATCGGTCCGCCGATTCGTTGATTTTTCAATAAAACACCGTTCCAAACGAGAGTATCCTCCCGTGTGCTTGTGCGGATTCAGCGCGTGATTCGCCGTTTGGGGGCGGCAAACTCATTTGCGCGCAAACGAAAACGGGAGGTCAGAAAGTGCGCGCCATCATCGCGGGCGCGATCCTCGCCTGGATCATCACCATCGGATACATCCCCCTGACGATCATCCTATGTCTGCACGAATGGGAATCCCTCCAGCGTGCAACCCTCGCCATCGCAAGCGTGCTAACCATCATCGCGTTCCACCGCGGCGGCGGTGAGTACAAGATGGGCTACAGCCGAGGCTGGCTCGACCGCGACAGCGGAATCAGACGGCACCGATGGTTCCGTCGTCGTCGATGAACACAACTCTCCGGCATCCGCCACCGCGAGCCTGACGCGCGGATGCGGGCCGGCCACGCTCGCATATCGCGGTGCGAGCGCGGCCACAGGCCCGTCCTTCAGAGCCGATCGCCCGGCGACAACCTCCGATGTGCCTCGCGGGCCCGCTCATCGCTCAGCTCCTCGCTGTAGCGGCCCACCATCCCCGGGGTCTTCCAGCCCAGGATCCGCTGCACGTCCCCCTCGCTCGCCCCCGCCTTCAGCAGGTTGTGCGTGGCCGTCCCCCGGAAGCGGTGCGGATGCACCACCCCCTCGATGCCGGCCTCCTCTCCGCGCCGCCGCAGCATGCGGTACACGCCCGCGTGGCCGAAGTGCTCGGTGCCCCGGCCCTGGACGCCCAGCCACAGCCACGGCGAGACCCGCGCCTTGGCGTGCGCCGAGCGCGCGCGGATGTAGCGGTCGAGCGCCGAGGCCGCCTTGGCACCGATCGGCGCCCAGTGCTCGTCCCCGCCCTTCAGCGTGATCCGCAGCCGCCGCCCGCGCAGGTCGACGTCCTCCACTCGGAGGTTGGCCAGGCCGCTCTTGCGGGCTCCGTTGTCGTAGAGGATCCAGACGATCGCGCTGTCGCGGCGTGCCTCGAACCCAGTGCCGGCGCACGTCTTCAGCAGCGCGCGGACCTCCTCCTCGGAGAGGTACTTGCGGATCTTGCGGGACACCTTGGGACGGTCGGACTTGTGCACCGGCGAGGGCTGGGTTCGCTCGGCCTGCTCCGGCGCGCACATCCAGTTCCACCACACGCCCAGGTTGCGGAAGCGAACGTCGGCGCTCGCCGGGCTGGTGCGCTCGATCTCGGCGCGCAGGAAGGCGCGCACGTGCTCGGCCTGCACGCCCTCGGCGTCGGTCGGGTAGCTGTTGCCGGCCAGGAAGGCGATGAACGCCTTAGCGGTGTCGGTGTAGGAGCGGACGGTCCGCGGCGACTTGTTGGCGGCCTCCAGGGCGAGCGTCCAGGAGTCGAGCAGGGTCTCCAGGTCCGCGCCGCGCGGCACGGCGGGCGCGCGGCGCCCGGGTCGCCGGCGCGTGCGGGAGGGGTCGAACGAGATCACTTCGGCCATGCCAGAGCCTCCAGAGGGGGAGCGCTACGGCCTATCGATTTGCCGTGCGCTGCCTGGAAGTAATACGCTCTAGCAGCGACGTACGACGGGGCGGGAACCTCCACGGAGGAGGAAACCGCAGGTCAACGGGGCAAAACGAGCGGCCGTAGCTCAATGGATAGAGCATCTGACTACGGATCAGAAGGTTAGGGGTTCGAGTCCTCTCGGCCGCGCCAGCTAGAAAGGCCCGTCACCAGGGAAAACCCGGGACGGGCCTTTCGCTTTGTCCGGACAATCTTCGGATCTTGCTAACACGCTTGCTAACGGGGAGCCACCAGGTGGCTCCCACCTACTCCCCAACCGCCTGCGCGAACACATCAGCCGCGGACGCCTCCGCCGCCCTGATCACGTGCGCGTAGACCCGAAGCGTGATGGACGGGTCCGCATGCCCAAGCCGAGCGGCGACCACATGCACTGGGACACCGGCCAGAAGCAGAGTCGTCGCGTGAAGGTGCCGAAGGTCATGCAGCCGCGCATGGGGTAGTGGGTTCTTGGGGTTGGTGCCCTGCTGGGTTGTTGTAGCGCTTGATCACTGTCGCTATGAGCGAGCTCACGGTGTCGGGATGGATCGGCTCACCCCATCCGGTGGTGAACACGTAGTCGTCGGTCCCTCGCCACTCCTTGCCGACGGCGAGCTTGTCGGCGGCCTGCCGTCAGCGCTGCTCCCGCAGTGATTGCACGGTCCCGTCGTCCAGGCTGACGATGCGCTTGTGCCCGCTCTTGGTGGTGCCCTCGATCCGCTCACCGTCGACGAACGCCGCCGACCCTTGATGGTGATCTGCTTGCCGTCCAGGTCCACGTCAGACCACCGCAGACTCAGCAGCTCCCGCGGCGAGCCCCGGTGTAGGCGGCGACGTGGAAGAAGGTGCCGGTGCGGGTGTAGGCGATGGCGTTGGTAGCCAGCTCGCTGTGATGAGCTCGGCGTCGGGGTGGTCGGGGAGGTGGGTGCGGGCGAAGCGGCGGGCTTCGCGTACCTGGTCGGTACTTCCGGGGAATGTGTGGAAGCCTCACCGACATCTGGGACCTCGGCCACCGCCGCATCGGCGAACTCGAAGTCGCCCTGATCTACATCGGCACACCCCACCCAGGCGACACCCTCACCAACGACGGCGCTTGAGACGTCGTCCAGAACTACGAGGTTCGGGCAGCTCGAACGCCCCAGCACACTAAATCAGCCGAGTCCTCGAGCTGTCGGACCTCGGTTGTGCTTGACGCTTCGGCCCCGCCTGAAGCTTTACATGATCACGACGTGGCGTGCCGGCACGGTGGTGCCGGGCTGGGTGTCCGTACGGCCGACGTTGCGAGCCATCGGCGATCCGTGAAGCAGCGCGGCGCCAGAGGGTGTGGTTTCCGGTGCCCTGCCCGTTGACGCAGCCGCGTCGACGAAAACGGAAGGCGCTGGCCGATCTTCAGTGCCCATAATGGTTGACATGAAGCTTGCTGAGGCACTTGCGCTTCGCGCGGATGCGGCGCGCCGCGCCGAACAACTGCGCGCCCGCATCGCCGCCAGCGCCCGCCCCGCCGCGACGTGCTGCGGCTGCGGCACGCCACAGTCACCTCCGCCGCGGACTCCGCCGCCGGTGACGGGCAGCGTGGGTTCCGGCAGCTGCGCTCGGAGCTGAAGATGATCCCGGCCCTGCCGGTGGCCGCGCTGCGCGCCGAGTCCGACGACCTCGCCCGGCAGGTACGCGAGGTCGACACGCTCATCCAGCGCACCAACTGGGAGGTCGACCTGCTGGACTGACAATTCAGGTGCGGAGCAGGTAGCCGACGTGGGGGTGTGCACGAACCCGCGAGCCGGCGGGCAATCCGGCTCACTCCTGGCGCGCCGAGGGCAGGCGCAGGCGTTCGACTCCCCGAGACACACACCGCATGCCCAGCACACCGCACAGGTGACGGCGCACAGGGCACGGCACACCACCGGGTGCAGATCCACGATGGCGAGGGCGGGCAAGGGCACTCCGCACCCCGATCACACGGCCACTGCTCAGCCATGACATCAGAGATCCGACGACCGTATCCGGCAAACATCCGCTCATGCCGCAAGTCCCACACCCAGCACGACTACGGGTTGATCACGTCAAACCCTCCACCGAGGCTGCAGAGTCAGGCATCAACCGAAGCAGGACAGCCGAGGCCTCGAGTCTGGATGAGGACTTTCTCTACGTCCTCAAGGGCAGCCCGCCTGCGGCGGCCTGCTGCGCGGTCACTGGCCGCCTGCTGCTCTCCGGCCGGTCGCGGCCAGCACCGCCCACGCGCGCGAAACCGCCAACAGCAACGGACACGGGGCAGACGCTCAGGGGGGAGATCGACCAGCCGATCCGATTTAGTCGAGAATAGTCATATTCCGAAGGAAACTGGGAGGGGCTCCTTCCAACCGTCGAGCAAGTTCAGCGATCTCTATAGCGACTCGCTGCATCTCGTCCCATAGTTCAAATTCTCGAAGTCTGTCCATAAGGTTTCCTAGAACATGGAGCAACGTCTGATCGCCCGCCACCCCATCGATCGCCCTCAGAGATCGTGCAGCTTTGACGGCCTTGCGGGCATAGCGCAACGCTTCGCGCTGATCCCCCATTTGAGCATGAGAACATCCCGCATTGTCGAGTGTCCGCGCATATTGCTCTAGATAGCCTGCCGGATCTCTACTCGCCAATTCACTATAGATTTCTATGGCCTGCAGTTCGCAATCTAAAGCATCTCGCGGCTTGCCAGATTCAGACAAACTTATGCCGAGATCCACGAGCACTCCTCCAATCGATCCTGAATGCAGCTCGGGCCCGGCCACAGATAATGACTTGAATAGATCAAGAGCTTCATGGCTACAGGGTATTGATTTACCGTAGTCACTAATTGCTGCGTACCGCTTCCCAAGTGATGCTAGCATATGGGCCAACGTACTAGAATGACGTCCTGGATTCATAGCGTCTAGTTCTCGATAGGCGTTTACGGCCTCGACGGTAATGAAAAGTGCTCTTTCGTGATAACCTGAAACCGAAAGTATCGTTCCGAGAGTCGTGAGACATTTAGCCCAATCTTCAGTGTATACGTTTGGATCGCTTCTGCGATAGGTTAGGAAGATATTTAGCGACTCCTCTGCTGTCTGCAGAGCGCCCGCTAAATCATTGCTGGAGGCCTGGCTTGACGACAGATTCATAAGAGCTCGACCAAGGTCGATATTGAAACGTTCGACCTCGCCAATTTTCGTCAGATCCTTATAAATATCAACACCCCTCGCGATGGAAGCCAGGGCTTCACTATGACGGCCAGCCCGTCTCCTCAATAGGCCCGTGTGCACATATATCTGAGCAAGAAGCCCTCCGTGAGCCAGTCGGTCGACAGAAACCAGCTCGCGAGCAATGTCCATGGCCTCGGACATTATTGATATTGCGTCCTGCATGCGATGCTCAAGCTTGCTGAGGGTCATGGCGTAGTTGATTAAGCTATTTGCCAGCGTGACATCATGTCGATTGGGATATGCCCTAGAAAGTCCCCTTAGAAGCTGGACCCCATCCTCGATGCTTGCTATTGCTTCACGCTGACAGCGAAGCTCTGCAAGACAATTCCCTTGATTGATAAGTGCCGAAGCGTAGTTATATTGATGAACATCGGGAGACTCGGTTATAACGTCACGATATATAGCGACCGCCGTTCTTACCTGTTCGAGAGCATCCCTATGAAGACCACGGTCAGCCATTCGCGACGCGAGAGCCATTTTGGCTCCAGCGAGCTCTGCTTGATGATCACCTGGATGGTCCGCCTCGGATGCCTCTAGCAACTGCACTGCTTCGCGAGCGAGCGCGAGAGACTCCTCGGAAGGGCTCAAGAGGTTTGAAAGATTGCAAAGGCTAACAGCCAACTCTGGCTGATGCCGTCCGGATAGTTGGACAATCTTTCTCCTTATTCTTACAGCCTCTCGAAGGAACCATACCCCCTTGTCGTCCACCCCCTTTTGGGACAGCACCGTGCCTAGGTTATTGACGATCCTGCCGAGCTCCGATATATCGAGGGATGGGGATTGAGCCCTATTTGCATAATATTCAAGGGCCAGTGTTGTGTGCGTTAGTGCGCCATCAAGATCTCCAGCTCTCAAATCTAGTGCACCTAAGACTCGATGCCAATATGCCTTTTGGTTGCCCCCCATATTATCGAGGTGCTCTGCAAGCATCTTCTCGACAACATGACGGCTCGCGTCGAGTAGGCTAGAGCTTTCCCAAGGTAGCGCATTGGCCATAAATTCGAGATCATCATGAGTAAGGACTTTTCTTTTCAGTGAGGCATGGAGAGCCTTCCCAGCATGAGTGCCGCCCTGAAGCGCTACCGACACGATTTGGTTGATCTGATACGGCACACTCGCCTCCACGGCACGAGCCAATATCCCGTATGCCTTGTCGTGATGACTGCAGGCTCGCGAGAGAAGGGTTAGCGCACGTTTCACCTGTAGAGGCGTCAAACTGGTGAGGCATAGTCGAACCAATTCCGAAGACTTGATCAATTGATCGACAACATGCCGCTCAGCAAGCAGATCGGGCCGCAACATCCCAACTGGTTCCCTGACTCCGGGGTATATCTGGCGCAGCCATCGCACCACCGCACCGATTCGCATGTCATCCGCTCGTGCGAGGTCGGGCACCAGTCTCACCACAGCCCGCACAGCCTCCTCATCATGATCTCGAGGATCCAGCAGGAGCGCCACAGCAGCGATCACCTGCTGCAGCACCGCGAGATCCATCCCCACCCCGGCACGCCGGGCGGTCTTGTCCCACAGTCGTCGCTCGTGCCCAAGCAACCGCTCCAACACCCCGAACTCCGCAGCAGCGCGTCCTCCCGCTGTGCCCTGTTCCTGGTCCAGCACCGCCACCAGCGCTGCAGCATGCAGCACCAAGACAGGCAACCGCTCCTCCGAATCCACGGTGAACGTCACCTGGGGCACTGGGCATCCAAGTGCAGCGGCGAAAGAAGGCAATGCCTCTTCAATCACTTGAAGGTCTTCGCGATTGGTATCCAAGGCCGGCGCCAACTCCAACACCGAAGTACGAGCCACCAGATCCCGAACTGCATGTGATTCGGTGTCTAGCTCAGTCCACCATTCACCAGCTTGTCGAGCCAACAGCAGTACCCGCAGCCGGCTCGCATGCCCAGCAGCTTCCAAACGGGCTACTTCAGTCAGCATCTCCGCCAGTTCGGACCGGGTCTCTGCGTAATCGACCAAGAGCAACACCCGCTGATTCATCTGGGCGGCCGCCCGGAGGGCCTCTACCTCGCGTCCCTGCCGAACTGGCAAGTACTCCCACTCCTCAAACGGCAGGGACTCGGCAAGATGCAGGGCCAACCGAGTCTTCCCCACCCCGCCCTGACCAGTCAGCAACCACACCGGACACGCATCTTCATTGCCGCACCAACCAGTCAGCGACTTCAACTCTTCTACACGCCCAGCGAACATCACCGCCCCACGCTCGGGACGCAACAGTTCCGCTACGCTTACACCTGCCGCAGCCACCTCACGAGTGGCCACCAAGGCCTCCCGACGCTTCTCCTCCTCCACGATCGCGGCCTGTTCAGCCGCTTTTATGGCCCGTCGTGCAGCGAGCCACTCGCTGACGTACGACCCGGCAGCCCCCGCCGCGATGACCCCAATGGTTGCTAATAGCAACTGCACCGCCAGAGGCCAGGTGGAGGGTGCCAACGGCACCACCGCCGCCACCACACCCACGACCATCAGCATGAGTACGAACCCGAACGGCCGCCGCCTGCGGCGTCCCTTTCCCATGCCTTAAGGATCGCCACTAATCGAGATCAACAAGCTTGAACATCTAGTCGCTTCAAGATTGTGACCAAGCACTGCAAGGGAACCACTGCAAGATGGGAGGTCTGGACACGTCTCGCAGATGCCAATTGGCAGCCGGAACAATCCGTACACACTGCTACCCAAGCCGTGTACAGGCAAGACCGCCGCGCCGTTCCTGGTGCTTGGGCCTTGGGGGCCCTGCACTCCGGGTCGGCTTGCTATCGAATGATCGTGTGGCCGTCGGGGGGTTGGTTGGGTAAGCTCGATGCGGGAGTCTCGCGACCTCCATCCCATGGACCGGAGCACTCACCCCCGCGAATTCTTCTGCCACAACATCTCGCCGTTCCCAGGCAAGCACCCCCGGAACGAGGCGGACGGCCCAGGCCATCGATACGGTCTGTATACAAAGCCTGGACCAAGGTGTGGAATGCACACAGTCGATCTTGCTGACCATGTGCTTACAGCGGCTACGGACGTCGATGAGTGAGGGTAAACCACCGTTAGGTGCGGCGCAGGGCGGATGGCTGATCTGGACTGTGTTGGACAGCCTCGCTCCCGCTACAGATCAGATGGGGCAACACGGTGGCTGAGGCCCGTGACGATCGCGTACTTCGGCGCCCGTCTCACGGGCTGGGTGATCGCCGGCAAGGTCCTCCTCCGTCGGGCCTTGCCACTGGGTGACCATGTCTGAGGTGACAGCAACGTCCCCATACGTCGACGCACCCGCACCCCCCGTCCACACGCGCCTGACCACGGTCTCGCTCAGGCGAGCAGGGCGATTGCTCCGCCTGAAAAGCGGCAGGTCATCCTGTCGTATCACCCGACTCGGCAGGTACGGGACATGCACGAGATGATCCTGCAAAGCATGCGGACTATGCGGGACGTTCGGGCAGCTCACGCGAAACGAACGAGCCATACAGCCGCCGCTCTCAAAACGCGGGTGCCAGTCAGGCTGCCGCGCGCCTTTCGCTCCTCGGGCCTATCGATTCACATCCCTGTCGCAGACTACGCAACCGATCAGCCGCGCACAGCGTCACACGTCCATGATCCTGCTCGCGACCCGCCAAGACCTTGACCTTTGCCGGCATATGGAACTGGCTCACCCATCTGAACTATGGCGACGTCCCTACCTGGGTGGCGAGCGTCGGCACGGTCGGCGCCCTCTGGTTCGCCGCTTCGACGATCAAGCACCAGACGAAGCAGATGGAAGATGACCGCAAACGGCGCGACGAGGAGGAACGCCAGCGCAAGGTAGATGCGAAGAAGACTCAACTCGGCCAAGCACGCCAGGTGATGCGCGACGTCCAACCGCTCCAACCGAAAGACGAGGCCCTGAACGCACTCGTCCGACTGGTTTTTTGCTTTCCACGTTCACGCGGTGCCTTTCAGCTCTGTGGGAGCTACCGGCGGGAATCTTCCCAGGAGAGCTTCAGAGATCGTCTGCGTCGTCGGGTGTCAGGGGCAGTGGCCGCCCGGCCTTTCTGGTGAGCTTGGAGAGCAGGTGTGAGAAGGCGTCCAGGCAGTGCCGGGCGGGTCATTGAGACAGGAGCAGGCCGCTGTAGGAACACCAGGAGGATGTCATCGGTGTTCGCTTAGATGGGCGTATGACTGCTCATGATGTGGCCTGTCTGCTGCCTGGCATTCCGGTGCTCCGTGACCTCTGCCGGTCGGTGGCGGTATTGGAGGCGATCCTGAGCCCTGACTGGGAGAGCCGATATCACTCCTTCGATGTGATGTGGAGCCCTGGAGAGGAGATGGCCTCGATGCGGAACGGGTCGGGAGATGAGTACTCCATCGTCTTCTCGGCGGCCGGTGCGTACATCCGCGGCTTCGACCATGAGGCGGTGATGAGCCCGTACATGGAGGACGGGCCGTGGCCGGGAGTGCTCGACTCGGTGCCCGGTGTCTTTCGTCACCTGGTGGAGGAGGCCGCGTTCTGTGACGAGGACGGTATGCCGGTGGTAACTGCCTGCCTGTGGCGTGAGGCACGGGATGAGCATTGGCGGGTGGGAGAGATCGAGTACCCGGACGGTGAGAACGACCCGGATGGAGCCGCTCGCCTGTTCGGACTGCTCGTCGATCCGTCGCCGGAGGCGTTTCAGCGGTTCGCCGAGGATTATTACGAGATCTCCGTGGACCTCGATGCTGTGCGGCACCTCTATGCTCTTCGCCCTCTCACGTCGGCAGTCGTCACCGCGTTGAACCCTGATCTCACCTTGGGGGATCTGGCCGAAGACCTCGCGGCGGCGAGGTATCCGTCTGTGGCCGGCTGAGTGATTGCTCTGTGGGGACTGGGTGAGGTGCCTCCAGGGCCAGCCCCCGTGAGATGAATGCTGTACAGCAGTCTGTACAGCGACATCGCCTCACTCGATCACACTCCACCAGCCCGTTTCCACCGCCTGAGCAGGCCGAGACGTCGCTGACGAGGTATCTGCTGCCCTTCCCTACGGATCAGAAGGTCGGGGGTTCGGGTCCACTCGGCCGCGCCAGATGGAAGCCCTGGTCATTTCAGCGATGGCCAGGGCGTTTGTGCGTTGGTGTTCGCATCCATACTGAAGGCGATTGATGCATCTGCCTGCGGGGCGGTCAGCGAGGCCGGGGGCCCTTCTTCTTGCGGCCGGCTAGTGCGGTCCGGCGGGCGGAGCTGTTCTGTGTGGGTTTTTGTGCTTTTCGTGGAGTCGGTTTCTCCGCGGGGGAGGCGGGGGGGCGGCCGCGTGAGCTGTTCACTGTGCGGCCGCGGACGATGCCGATGAAATCTTCGACCAGCTCGGTGGTCGCGTCCGTGGGCCAGGTCAGTGCGACCTGGGACTGCGGGGCGTCCGGCACCGGTCGGTAAGTGAGATCTCTGCGGTGGTGGAGGCGTGCCAGTGACAGCGGGACCAGGAGAATTCCGGTGCCGGACGCCACCAGCTTGATCGTGTCCGCCGTTGTGGCCGGGCGGGTGAACGCGGGTAGCCCGGGGCGGGCCGTCCATTCGATGGTGTCGTCCAGAGGGTGGAACACCTCCTCGTCGACGAGGTCGGCGATGGTCACCTCGTCGGCGGCGGCGATCGCGTGGTCCTTGGGCACCATGACCACCGTGGTCTCCACGTAGAGAGGGATCACGCTGAGTCCGTCCCGGTCGACCGGCAGCCTGACGAAGCCGGCGTCGGCGCCGCCGTTCCGCAGGACTTCCACCACTTCGGCGGCGGGAACCGCGACCAGGGTGACCGGCACGCCGGGCATTCTCTCGCTCCAGATGTCGACCCATTTCCCGAGTGTCACTCCGGGCGCGTACGCCAGTCGAAACATCCTGCCGGTCTCTCCATCAGTCACTTCCTCAGGGTACCGATGGCAGGGAAACCTGTTCCGGCTCACTACTCTTGACACCATGAGCTCGCCCAAACCGAAGAACACCCAGACGATGAAGCCTGTGACCGCGGCCAAGAAGCTGGGTGTGCCCCTCTCGGCCACTCCCGCCGAGTTCCAGGCGGGCGTCGTCTCCAGGGACGAGTTGAACCGGTTGCAGTCGACGCCACCCGCCTGGCTCACTGACCTGCGCCGTAACGGCCCGCACACCAAGCAGGTCATCGCCGCGAAGCTCAAGGTCTCCGTCGCCGGACTGATCAGAAACGGAGTCACCGGACCGCTCACCACCGCCGAGATCGAGGCGTTGAAAGCGGAGAACCCGGAGTGGCTGGAGCGCGAGCGGGCCCTCCAGATCGAGGTCCGCAAAGAAGCGCTCCGCCTGAAGCAACGCTAGAAAACCGAGATCCCGCACGTTCCACCTCAGACGCGTCTTCAGGCCGCCGTCACCGCGTCGCCGAGCGACCATCTGCTTGGTAACGAGCCTGGACGAGGCCGGCAGCGAACGACGATAACGGGATCCGGCCTTGTGTCTCAGGTCGCTCTCACGGGCGTGCGATAGGTTGCCTGCCATGGCTGAACTCGGGCCCGTCGCCTGGCCACCTGCCAGGATAAGGACCGAACGGCTCGTGCTTCGTGAGCCCGAGGTCCGAGACCGTGCGGCGCTCGTCAAGCTGTTCACCTCGCCCGAGGTGGGCGCCTACATCGGTGGGCCCCGGCCGCGTGACGAGTTCGAGCGCGCGTTGCCCGCCGTGCCCACGCGGCGCCCTGGCCTCTTCGTGGTCGATCTCGATGGGACGATGATCGGCATCATCGAGATCGACCGGCGCGACGCCGAGCGTCCGGGGCACGTCCGGCCGGATGGCGGTGAGGTCGAGGTCGGGTACATGTTCCTACCGGAGGCGTGGGGATACGGGTACGCCGCCGAGGCGTGCGCGGCGGCACTGGACTGGGTCGCCGACGCGCTGCCGGGCGAGCCGGTGGTGCTCACCACCCAGACCGCCAACGACCGCTCGATGCGCCTCGCGGCGAAGCTGGGGTTCACCGAGGTGGAGCGGTTCGAGGAGTACGGCGCCGAGCAGTGGTTCGGTGTGCGGTCCTCGGTCACGCTGTCAGGTTGAACTCGGCCCTTCTGTCGCATCATCTCGGCGCGGATGTCGTCAGAGGTCATGGCGCGGCTCGGTGAGTTGGGCGTGGAGGCGCCCGCGCTCGCGGGTGAAGCGGGTCCTGCGGCGGCTGCGGGCGAAGGCAGTGATGATCGGGATGCCGCGTGCGCCGGTCCGGCGGGCCACGCGGCGTACGTGTACGCCTGCGTCGCTGCGGTCATGGCCGGGACCGCAGATCACCCCGCCGACGAACCGGCGCGGCAGATTTCGAGGAGATTAAAAGTGCCTTTGAGCTGGGATGATGGGCTTATCTAAAGTCTTGTCCACATCGGCTCACAAGGTACTTCTCCCGTGAGGACCGTCGCGCGGTGGACGGCGACACCGTCTTACTCGCGCGGTCGTACGTGTCCCCCGCGTTTTCGGAGTGTCCATGGCTGGAGCGGTGGGTGTCTGTCTGGAGCTTTCGACTTCGTCATCACTGTGCCGGGGCGCGGGCGCGGTCTGGATGAGGACGAGGTGAGGAGTTCGGGGTGGGCACGGTCAGTGTTTTCGCGAGTGTTTGTGTTGATGGGGTCATGCAGGGGCCGGGGCGGGCGGATGAGGACACCAGGGGTGGGTTTCGGCACGGGGGTTGGGGGGTCGGGTACGCCGATGAGGTGATGGGGAGGTTCGTCGGGGGGATGGGGAGGGCGGCGGCGATGCTGTTCGGGCGGCGGTCGTACGACGATCTGCTGGGGTACTGGACGTCGGTGACCGAGCCCAACCCGTTCACCGAGGTGCTGGTGGGCTCGCGGAAGTACGTCGTGTCCCGGGAGGCAGGGGCTCGGCTCGTCCATCCCAACTCCACCCTGCTGGTGGGGGAGGCGGCCGGTACCGTCGCACGGCTGAAGGGCCGGATCGACGGTGTGATCAGGGTGCTCGGGAGCGGCGAGTTGGTGCGGTCGCTGCATGCGGCGGGGCTGGTCGACGAGTATGTCCTGCTGATTCACCCGATCGTGCTCGGCTCGGGCGCGCGGCTGTTCGGTGAAGGAGAACGTGCCGACCTGATGCTGCGAGAGGCGGTCACCACCACGACCGGTGTGCTGGTCGCGCGCTACGGGGTCACGTGACGAGGGAGGATCGGGACATGCGGTACATGCTGCTGTTTCATTACGGCGAGGCGAGCGAGGAGTCGATCGGGGCCGAGGCGATGGCCGCGGGGATGCGGGCCATGGCCAGTTACGCCGCGACGCTGGAGCAGGCCGGGATTCTGGTGAGCGGCCAGGTGCTGCGACCGTCGATCAGTTCGACCACGCTCACGCTGGTCGACGGGGAACCGCGGATCCAGGACGGGCCGTTCGCCGACACCAAGGAGCAACTCGGGGGCGTGATCGTCATCGACGTGCCGGATCTGGACGCCGCCCTGGAGTGGGCGCGGCAGGCGCCGCCGCTGGCGTGGGGCGCCGTCGAGGTCCGGCCCGGTGCCGTGCACATCGAGGGCGGGACGTGGGTCGCGTCATCGTGACCGGGGAGACGGCCGCGCACGTCGCCGAGCGCACCGCGCGGGCGTCCTACGGCCGGCTGGTCGCCCTGCTGGCCGCGCCGGCCGGCGACCTCCAGCTCGCGGAGGACACGCTGGCGCACGCGTTCGAGCAGGCTCTGACCACGTGGCCGCGCGACGGTGTACCGGACAACCCTGAAGGCTGGCTGCTGACGGTCGCGCGCAACCGGCAGCGGGATCTGTGGAAGTCCGCCGCGCACCGCCGCAACCAGCCGCTGGAGGCGGCCACCGACGCCGTCGAGCCACTGAATGACCTCGAACCGGACCGGATCCCCGACCGGCGGCTGGCCCTGCTGTTCGTCTGCGCTCACCCGGCCATCGCCGCCGGCGTCCGTACCCCGCTGATGTTGCAGGCCGTGCTCGGGTTCGACGCCGCCCAGATCGCGCGGGCCTTCGCCGTGCCCGCCGGGACGATGTCGCAACGGCTGGTGCGGGCCAAGCGGCGGATCAGGGACGCCGGAATTCCCTTCGTCGTTCCCGGGCGGCAGGCGATGCCCGAGCGGCTGCCGCCGGTGCTCGAGGCGGTGTACGGCTGCTACGCGCTGGCCTTCTCTGAGCGGGGCGAGGGGACGTCGGTCGCGGGGGAGGCCCGGTACCTGGCCGTCACGATCGCCGGGCTGCTCGGCGACGCGCCCGAGGCGTGGGCGCTGGCGGCGCTGCTCACCCTGGCCTCGGCGCGTGCCACGACACCCGGCGACCGGTATCTGCCGTTGCAGGACCAGGACCCGGGCGAGTGGGACCGTGACCTCATCGCCGAGGGTGAGTCCTATCTCCGGCTGGCCGAGCGTCCCGGCCAGGCGCCCGGGCGGTTTCAGCTGGAGGCGGCGATCCAGGCGGTCCACTGCGATCGGGCCCGGAGCGGCGCCACCGACTGGGACACCCTGTGCACGCTTTACACCGCTCTGGTCGCGATCGCGCCGAGCCTGGGCAGCCGGGTGGCCTACGCCGCCGTGCTGGGCCGTACCCGTTCGCCGCAGATGGGCCTGTCGGTGCTGGAGGCGTTGCCCGTCGAACGGGAACGGTTCCAGCCCTATCACGCGGCACACGGGGACCTGCTCGCCCGGCTCGGCCGGCACGAGGACGCGGTCGCGGCCTACACCCGAGCGTCCATGCTCAGCACGGACCCGGCCGTCCGGACCTTCCTCGAACGACGCGCCGAGGAGCTGTCCCGCTGACCGCCGGCGACAGGAGCCGGACTCCCCGCCAGGAGGAGCCCGGCCCTCTGCCGAAAGGCGACAAGACGGGCGAGATCGGTCAGGTGCCGGCGGAGACGGTGACCGTCAGGCGCCCTTCGACCGGAGCCTGACCGGGCAGGCGGACCGAGAGTGTTCCCGTGTACGTTCCCGGCTGGGTGAAGGTCCGGTTGGATCTCGCGGTGAAGGCGTCGTTGATCCGCATGTCGGGGATGCTCGCCTCCCGGGTGGTCGTCGGGGTGAGGTTCTCCTGCACGCCGTCGCTCCAGACGACGGTCGCCACGAGGTCGGCGGACGCGGCTCCCGGGGCGGTGACGGTCCAGGTCGCCCCGGCCTGCTGGCCGGTCCTGACGGTCACCGGGGCGCCGAGCGCCTCCGTCCGCCACGCCACGTCCGCGGTGGGGAAGAAGTTCGTTCCCTGGACGGTCAGGCGGCCGCCGGCCTTGGACAGGCGCGTTCTGAAGTCGGCGTAGTCGCGCTGTGCCTGCGGGGTCCATCCGGCCTCGGCGGTGGCGATGAGGCGGGGGAAGCTGTAGTACTGCGCCTGGCCGAGGCGCCGGATGAACTCGCCCCATAGGGCGGACTCGACGCCCAGCACGTTGGACTCGGCGACGCCGGGGACGAACGCGCCGGGGTTCCAGTTGTAGTGGCGATCCAGGCCGCAGACCCCGCCGCAGGCCCACGTGCCGCCCTGGGGCTGGCGGGAGTCCTGCTTCTGGGGCACGTAGGTGTTGGGCGCGGGGGAGAGGATCACCTTGGCGCCGCGGTTGTTCACCGCGTTGGCGACGGCCGTCAGGTCCCCGGTCCAGAACTGCACGACGGCCTTGTTCTGCGGCAGCGCGGTCCCGGCGTACTCATTCCAGCCGACGACGGTCTTGCCGAGGGACGCGATCTTCTGCGTGAAGGCGTTGACCATCTTCGTGTAGTCGGCGTGGCTCGTGACGTGCGCCTCGTCCCCGCCGATGTGCAGGTACGGCCCGGGTGTCATCGCGGCGATCTGGGTGAGGACGCGCTCGGCGAACTCGTAGGTCACGTCGCTGTTCGCGTCCAGTGACGAGTAGCCGACCGCCCCGGTGCCGTTGGCGGGCACGGTCGACTGTCCCGGCTGGAGCTGTGGCCGGGCGCCCGCGGTGTTGAGCTGCGGGACGGCGTGCAGCGCGGCGTTGGTGTGGCCGGGCATGTCGATCTCGGGGATCACCGTCATGCCGTTCTCGCCGGCGTAACGGACGATCTCGGCGTAGTCGGCCTTGGTGTAGTAGCCGGTGATGCCGGGCTCGGTGCCCCGGTCCGTCATCGCGGTGCCGCCGCTCACCTCGGTGAGCAGCCCGTAGTCGATGCCGGACGGGTTGCTCCGCGGGTCGTCCAGCGCGATGCGCCATCCCTGGTCGTCGGTCAGGTGCAGGTGGAGACGGTTGATCTTGAACTGTGCCGCCGAGTCGATGTACGCCTTGACCTCGTTCACCGGATAGAAGCTGCGGGCGACGTCGAGCATCATCCCGCGGTGCGGGAAACGCGGGTAGTCGGTGATCGTCACCGTGGGCGCCGTCCACGGGGCGGTGACGACGGTGTCGGACTCCAGCCACTGCGGGAACAACTGGCGCAGCGTCTGCACGCCGTTGAGCGCGCCGTTGGGCGTGTCCGCGCTGATGAGGACGCGACCGGCGGCGACGGTGAGCTTGTATCCCTCGGCCCCCTGGCCTGCGGGTCCCTTGCCCGGTCCGACGTCGATGACGATGGGCGCGGGCCCTGCTTCCGTCCCGACGACGGGCAGGGCGTATCCCGTCGACGGACGGAGCAGCCTGGCGAGGTACCCCGCGGGCGCCTGGGCTCCGGCTCCGAGCGCGACGACGCGCGTGTCCCTGTTCAGCGTGTACGGTGTGCCGCCGTTCTCCTGGACCGAGACCGGTTTGGGCAGCAGGCCGAGCGTCGGGGCGGGCGGCGCGGGCGGGGAGTCCCAGATCTGGAACTCGGAGATGGAGTACCCGTAGCCCGCCCAGCGCTTGCGGCCCTGCATCCGGACATGGGAGACGGGCGTCGTGGACCGCACCTCGATGACGTCGGTCCTGGGGCAGGTGCCGCGTTGCAGCGTGGCGACGTCGGTCCAGGTGGTGCCGTTGGTCGAGGTCTGCAGGACGAAGTCGCGGGCGCAGGCGTTGGGCCAGGTGAGGGTGACGTGGTCGACGACGGACGGCTGGGCCAGCTTGACCTGCACCCAGTTGTCGTCCTGGTACTTCGACGACCAGCGGGTGTTCGTGTCACCGTCGTTGACGTGCGCCGCGACGAAGGTGTCGCGGTCCAGCTCGACGCTGGAGGCGGTGGCCGTGCCGGCGAGGGCCAGGTTGACCGGGGCCGCCGCGGCGGCGACGGCGACAGGCCGGGCAGGCGACGCGGACGCCTCTGCCGTGCCGGCGGGGGAGATCGACAGCGTCGCGGCCAGGACGGCCGACAGGGCGGCGGGGATCGAGCGGTGTCTCGACCGCCAGGTTGGCAGGGGGGTTTCCGACATGGGGCTCCTTTGCGATGTCCGCCCGGCACCGCCGGGCGTGTCTCGGGCAGGCCTCTCGATAACGGTGAGTGTGGGCCCCGAGTCCCATTAGGTCAATGGACTTGACATAAATCCATGATGTGGATCAACGGGATGCGTGCTCCCGGGCCGGGTCCGCCTCCGGGCTGTCGGCCGTGACGTGGCCGCCGCACGCGAGGTGCCGACGGTCGGGCCGCGTGGAGATGGCGTTCCGGGCCCGCAGCGGGCTTTCGGACACGTTCCCCCTTGTCACCCACCCAGCGGCCCATTAACGTCAACTCTTAGGAATAAAGTGATCGGAGACCGAGTGACCACCCCACGCAACGTCCTCTTCCTGATGACCGACCAGCACCGGGTCGACACGCTTGGCTGCTACGGCAACCCGGTGGTGCGCACCCCGGCGCTGGACGACCTGGCCGCGCAGGGCGCCCGCTTCGACCGCTTCTACACGCCCACCGCGATCTGCACGCCCGCGCGGGCGTCCCTGTTCACCGGCCTGCACCCGTTCCGGCACGGCCTGCTCGTCAACCCCGAGCGCAACGGCGGCGCCCGCGACGAGGTCGCCGACGACCAGCCGGTCCTGCCCGCGCCGATGCGCGCGGCCGGGTACAACCTCGGGCACGTCGGGAAGTGGCACATCGGCCGTGAGCGTGGACCCGAGTTCTACTCCATGGACGGCGAGCACCTGCCCGGTGCGCTCAACCCGTTCCACCACCCCTCCTACGAGCGCTGGCTCAAGGAGAACGGCCACCCGCCCTTCGCGGTGCGGGACCCGGTCTTCGGCAAGGCCCCCAACGACTCCGGGCGCGGCCACCTGATCGCCGGGCGGCTCCTCCAGCCGGCCGAGGCGACCGTCGAGGCGTTCCTGACCGACCGCACGCTGGAACTGCTGGAGCGCTACGCCCGCGACTTCCACGACGGCGGCAGGCCCTTCATGCTCTCCTGCCACTTCTACGGCCCGCATCTGCCGTACCTGATCCCCGACGCGTACTACGACATGTACGACCCCGAGCAGGTGCCGCTGCCGGAGTCGATGGCCGAGACCTTCGCCGGCAAGCCCGACGTGCAGCGCCGCTACGCCGAGTACTGGTCGGCCGACCACTTCGACGCCGACGCCTGGCGCAAGCTGATCGCGGTCTACTGGGGCTACGTCACGTTGATCGACGACCAGGTCGGCCGGATCGTCGCCGCGCTGCGCGAGCACGGGCTCTGGGACGACACCGCCGTGATCTTCACCGCCGACCATGGTGAGTTCACCGGGGCCCACCGGCTCAACGACAAGGGCCCGGCGATGTACGAGGACATCTACCGCATTCCCGGCATCGTCCGCGTCCCCGGCGCCCCGCCCTGGGTCGTCGACGAGTTCGCCACGCTGGTCGACCTCAACCCGACGATCCTGGAGCTGGCCGGGCTACCGCCGCAGGACCCCTGCGACGGCGAGAGCCTGATTCCGCTGGTGAACGGCGAACCGGTGGACGGGCGAACCGAGGTGGTCGCGGAGTTCCACGGCCACCACTTCCCCTACTCTCAGCGCATGCTCCGGGACCACCGCCACAAGCTGGTGTTCAACCCCGAGAGCGTGCACGAGCTGTACGACCTGGAGAGCGACCCGCACGAACTGCACAACGTCTACACCGCTCCCGCCTACGCCGCCGTACGGCGCGACCTCACCGTGCGGCTCTACCGCGAGCTGCTGCGCCGCGGCGATCCGGCCTACACCTGGATGAGTTACATGTCCGACATCGGCGAGAACCGCGCTCCCGACGTCGACGGCGTCGCCGACGAGGTCGCCTGAGGCTTCCGGCGCTCTTTCCATCACCACCCCACCCCCCTCGAAAGGACCTCCATGAGGCGTCCTCGCAGGCTGGCCGCGGCTTTCACCGCGGCGCTTGCCCTTCTCATCTCCGCCGCCTGCGGTTCCTCCGGCAACGGGACGGGCGCCGCGGAACCTAAGACGGTGAGGTTCGGCTACATCGCCGACTTCGCCGGCGCCGCCGTACTGGCCACGGCCGACAAGCAGGGCCTGTGGGCCAAGCACGGCCTGAAGCCCGACCTGAAGGTCTTCACCAACGGACCACTGCAGATCCAGGCGCTCGGCTCGGGTGACATCGACTTCGGCTACATCGGCTCCGGCGCGACCTGGCTGCCGGCCAGTGGCAAGGCGAAGATCATCGCACCGAACATGCTCGGCCAGGCCGACCGGATCGTCACCCACGCCGACTCCGGGATCACCTCCGTCGCCGCTCTGAAGGGCAAGAAGATCGGCGTGCCCGAGGGCACCTCGGGCGACATGATCCTGCAGCTCGCGCTCAAGGAGGCCGGCCTGACCGTCAAGGACGTGCAGAAGGTCAACATGGACCCGAGCACGGTGGTCACCGCCTTCTCCGCCAAGCAGATCGACGCCGCGGCCATCTGGTACCCGTTGATCGACACGATCAAGAAGAACGCGCCCGGCCTGGTCGAACTGACCAAGAGCGAGGACTACTACCCGCGGCTCAGCTTCCCCAGCTCCTTCGTCGCCCGCAACGAGCTGGTCGCCGACGACACCGCGACGGTGACCAAGGTGCTCAAGGTCATCCAGGAGGCCGACGACTGGATCGCGGCCAACACCGCCGAGGCGGAGACCCTGACCGCCACGTTCCTGAAGGTCCCGGCCGAGCAGTTCAAGGGCGCCGCCGCGGTCACGAAGATCCTGCCCACCGCCGAGCTGGTCAAGTTGACCGAGGACGGGTCGGTCGCCGGCTGGTACAAGGGCCTGGCCGACATCTTCGTCGCCATGGGCAAGCTGCCCCAGTCCCCCGACCCCGCCACCTATTTCACCGCCGACCTGTACAAGTCGGCGCGCTCCGGATGACGTGCGGCGACCGTGCGCCACATCCGGCGAAGCGGTCGCCCGCCATGATGCTCTGGCACGGCGAAGGGCCGGATGAACAGGGGGGCCGCCCTGTTCATCCGGCCCTTCGTCTCGGCCGGGGTCCGGGCGGCCGGGGTGACCGGCCGCCCGTCCGGGGTCAGGCGGCCGGCGCGGCCGGCGCCTGGTGATAGACCGAGTGCCAGACCTCGTTGCGGATGCGCCCGAACTCCGGCGACAGCCGGATCTCCTCGGTCCGCGGGTAGGGCAGGTCGACGTCGATGACCTTGTAGATCCGCCCGGGTCGCGCCGCCATGACGACCACCCGGTTGGCCAGGTAGACCGCCTCGTCGACGTCGTGGGTGATGAACATGACGGTCCTGCGCTCCTGGCTCCAGGTGCGCAGGAGCTGGTCCTGCAGCTGCACACGGGTCAGCGCGTCCAGAGCCCCGAAGGGCTCGTCCATGAGCAGGACCTCCGGGTTCACCGCGTAGGCCCGGGCGATGGCGCAGCGCTGTTTCATGCCGCCGGACAGGGTCTTCGGCAGCGCGTCGGCGAAGTCGGCCAGGCCGACCAGGTCGATCGCCCGCTGGGCCCGCCCACGCCGCTCCTCGGGAGAGATCGCGGAGAGCTTGAGGCCGAACTCGACGTTCTTGCGTACGGTCAGCCAGGGGAAGAGGGCGTACTGCTGGAAGATCACGCCGCGGTCCGGCCCGGGTCCGGCGACCGGACGTCCGTCGATGAGGATCTGGCCGGTACCGGGGTCGATCAGCCCGGCCGCCATGCCCATCAGTGTGCTCTTGCCGCAGCCGGACGGCCCGACGACGGTCACGAACTCGCGGTCGGCGATGTCCAGGGAGACCTCGCTGAGCGCGACGAAGTCGGTGTCCTTGAGCGGGAAGCTCTTCGACACGCCCTGGAAGGAGATCTTCTTGCTGTTCATCGGCGTTCCTGCCATCCGGTGAGGCGACGCTCGGCCAGGAGCAGTAGGCGGTCCATGGCCAGACCGAGCACGCCGATGCTGATCAGACCGACGAAGATCGTCGGAAGGTCGTAGTAGAGCTGGGCCTGCTGCATCCGGTAGCCCAGCCCCTCCTGGGCGGCGATCAGTTCGGCGGCGACCAGGGTGCCCCACGCCGCGCCGAGACCGATGCGCATGCCGACGATGATGAACGGAGTGGAGGCCGGGACCACGACCTTCAGGAAGATGACCCGGTCGGAGGCGCCCAGCACGCGGGCGGCGTTGATCAGGGTCTTGTCCACGTCCATCACCCCCTGGAAGGTCGCCACCACGCTGGACAGGAAGGCCGCCAGGAAGATGACGAAGATCTTGGGGGTCTCGCCGATGCCCATCAGCAGGATCGCCAACGGGATGATCGCCAGCGGCGGGATGGTGCGGAAGAACTGGACGTAAGGCTCGATGAGGCCGCGGGCGGTGCCGTACCAGCCCATGAGGAAGCCGACCGGGACGGCGAGCGCGGTCCCCAGCGCGAAGCCGGTGAAGACCCGGCGCAGGCTGGCGAGGATGTCGGCCGGGAGGGTGCCGTCCGCGATCAGCTCGGCGCCTCGGACGGCCACGTCGACGGGACCCGTGAGTCCCTGGATGCCGGATCTGGACAGCAGGGTCCAGATTCCGAGGCCCAGCACCACGGCGATCACGTTGAGGGCGATGCCGCGGACCGGCCCGCGCGCCCGGCGGCGTCTGGGAGTGGGGGTGGGGGTGTCGGGAACGGTCACGGCGGTCATGGCCACTGGTCAATCGTCACTGGGAATATCCTCTTCAACGGGACGTGAGCCGCTCGGCACGGTCGGATACCAGGTGGGCGGCGGTGATCGGGCAACCCCCGCTTCCGGGGCGGCGTCGTCTGCGCCACAGGCCCGGCAGCCGTTCCCCGTGGGTTTCCCTTGGCCACCACCCTTCGGGACGGCGGAGCACCGGACCTCGGCGCCCCGCGGCCGATGAGCTCTTCCATTTTTTCCGAAGCACGGTCAAAATTACCTCACCGGCGGTCGGACGTGAACCCCCACTCGCAAGGACGGAGACGACCGGCGAGGCCACCCGGCGTCCGCCGCGCGAGGGACCACACCGCACGTGATCACTGAGAGGACGGGATGACCAGCTGCTGCTCCCCCGGGAGGGAACCCGCGCGGACACCTGTGACGGTCCCGGCGCCCCCGTACCGGATCGGCCTCACCGCCGAGGCGGTCGCGTCTCCGGGCCGCCACGACCCCGCGGCGCCCCCGGAGGGCATGGTGACCATCCCGGGCGGGACGTTCCTCATGGGCGGCGAGGATCCGGACGGCTGGGCGGCCGACGGGGAAGGACCCGTCCGGGAGGTGACGCTGCGCCCGTTCCTGATCGACGCGATGTGCGTGACCAACGCGGAGTTCGCCCGGTTCGCCGAGGACACCGGGTACCGGACGGAGGCCGAACGGTTCGGCTGGTCCTACGTCTTCCATCTCTTCGCCGACCGCCGCCACGCCATCGACGGCCACGTGCCCGGCGCCCCGTGGTGGCTGGCGGTCACCGGCGCGACCTGGCGTTCCCCCGAGGGCCCCGGCTCCGCCGTCGCCTCCCGGCAGGACCACCCCGTGGTCCACGTCTCCTGGAACGACGCCGCCGCCTACGCCGCCTGGGCGGGCAAGCGCCTGCCCACCGAGGCCGAGTGGGAGATGGCCGCCCGCGGCGGACTGGCGCGGGCCCGCTATCCCTGGGGGAACGAGCTGACGCCGGACGGTGCGCACCGGTGCAACATCTGGCAGGGCCGTTTCCCGCACGCCGACACCGCCGAGGACGGCTACGCGGGAACCGCTCCGGTCGACGCCTTCCTCCCCAACGGCTACGGCCTGTACAACACCTCGGGCAACGTCTGGGAGTGGTGTGCCGACCGGTGGAGCACCGACTGGCACACGGCCGGATCGTCCCGGACCCGGATCGACCCGCAGGGCCCTCCGGCGGGCACGGCCCGCGTGGTGCGCGGCGGCTCGCACCTGTGCCACGACTCCTACTGCAACCGCTACCGTGTGGCCGCCCGCACGGGGAACACCCCCGACTCCTCCACCGGCCACACCGGCTTCCGCTGCGCCGCCACCCCGCGACGCGTCTTCGCGTGAGCCGGACGGCGGTCAGAAGGCGGCGGGCTGCAGATGCAGGGGGACAGGCGGCTCCTCGTGCAGAAGCAGAGCGATCGCGCCCATGGCCGAGGCGTTCGCCCCGAGGTCGGCCGGCACCACTTTGATCCGCCGTGGCGACCTCGGCAGCGCCTGCCTGGATATCTCCGCGTCGATCGGACCGAGGACCAGGCTGCCCAGCGCGGCGAGCTCCCCGCCGATGACGACCTGTGCGGGATCGAGCTGCGTGACGGTACCCGCGAGCACCCGGCCGAGGTCCGTCGCGGCGGCCGCGACGACCTCGCACACCTCCGCGACCCTGTCCTGGGCCGCGGCGACCAGCGCGTCGACGCCGGCCAGCGCGACGCCCCTGGCCGCGCACGCCTCCAGCAGCGCCTGCCCGCCGACCCGGCCCTCCAGGCAGCCACGGCCGCCGCAGTGGCACAGCGGCCCGCGGGGATCGAGGGAGACGTGCCCGAGTTCCCCGGCCGCCCCGTGCGCCCCGCGCAGCAGCCTGCCTCCGCACAGGAAGCCGCCGCCCACCCCCACCGACCAGCGCACGTAGACCATGTCACGGACCAGTCTGGCCGCACCCCAGGTGGCCTCGGCCAGCGCCGCCAGCCTCGCGTTGTTGTCCACCATGACGCCCACGCCGAACTCCTCGGCGATCCGCCGCGTCATCGGCGCGTATCGGGCGGACACCGTCTCGGCGGGCAGGTCCGGCTCGCCGACGACGCCCACCAGGCCGACTCCCACCGACTTCAGCGCGCCCAGCCGTAT
Organism: Sphaerisporangium krabiense; assembly: GCF_014200435.1. Lineage (NCBI taxonomy): Bacteria > Bacillati > Actinomycetota > Actinomycetes > Streptosporangiales > Streptosporangiaceae > Sphaerisporangium > Sphaerisporangium krabiense. Next base: position 2,675,698 of record NZ_JACHBR010000001.1, read on the forward strand.
CTCCCGTTCCTCGGCGACCCGCCGGACCAGGCGCACCGCGGCCTCGGTCAGCTCCTCGACTCCGGCCCCCGCGGGGACGTCCTCCGTCTCGGTCGCGACGACCTGGTGCGCCATGTTCGCGATGGCCATCCGGACACGCCGCCTGCCCATGTCGAGTCCCAGCAGGAGGCCGGCGGCGGGGTTGAGCGCGACCAGCGACGCCGGACGTCCGCGCCCCCGCGGCCCGGTGGGCACCGCCTCGGTCTCGACCACGGCGCCACGCTCGATCAGGTCCGAGATGATGGCGAACAGGGTCGTACGAGACAGTCCCGTGTGCTGGGTGAGCTGTGCCCGGCTCAGCGCCCCCGCTGAACGCAGCGCGGCGAGGACGGCGTCCTCGTGCATCTGGCGGAGCCGCTGAAGTGCGTCGACAGGGCTGGACATGGCACCATGATGATCGATCAGGGAAATCTGTCAACTTTCCGAGTTAAATACTAACACCGCGAGAAGGCAGGGCCGGGAGCCGCGACCTAGGCGCGAGGGCCGGTGCTCAAGACGGCGAACAGGCCCCGCGCGCGGGTGCCGTCCGGCATGTGCCAGGCGCCGGCGACGTGGCCGAGCGCGTGCGGAGGGAGAGGCGCGTTGTCAGGCGCGGGACGCAGGACCCGGTGCAGGCGGAGGACCGTACCTCGCGGCGCGGGCAGCTCGGTGCCCTCGGGGTCATCGGTGGCGGTGACGGTGAAGTCCGTGGGGGCGAGGCCGTCACCGATGTAGGAGTGGACGACCTCCGGGTCGGGGGTGTCGCTGGTGCTCTGGTCCTGGGCCTGGACCCGGCCTTCGATCAGGGCCGTCAACTGGGCGACCAGCACCGGGTCGTGGCAGCCGTCGTAGGCCCAGCGCCGCCCCAGCACTCCGTGCTCCATGGTGCCGACGAGGGCGTGCTCGGCCCCGTCGAGCGGGGCGCCGCGATAGGTGAGCGGCACCAGGTAGCCGGCCGGGTGAGTGCCGGACGTGTCGGTGACCACCATGAACTCGATCCCGACCTCGCCCTCCGGGTCGTCCAGCCGGAAGCCGCCGACCTTGGCCAACTCCGGTCCGCCCCCGCCGCCGGAGTACCACGGCCGGGAGGGAAGCCAAGAGCTGAGCAGTTCCAGCTTGGTCGGCTTGAGGGTGGTGTGGTGAATAACGGCCATGCCGAGGGCTGCCTTCCGTTGCGGGCTGTATGTCGCGCTTGCCGTCCGATTGTCTGTCAGGCGGCGCGTACGCCTGTACGGCGAGTCCGCCGGACAGGCTGACAACACGATCTTCTAGCGGACAACGTGAGCGATCCGAAACCGTGGACTTCGCCGCAGGAACCACCCCCAGCGTCCGCGATCAGGAGAAACGATGAAGCTGCCTTCGTACACTGCCGCCCTCGTGGCGGCCGGCCTGTTCACTTCCTTGGCCGGAGTGTCCGGAGTGTCGGTGGCACAGGCGGCCGACGACAGGGCGCTTCCGAGCGTGGACATGGAAGCGACCGTCAAGGCCGCCCAGATCGATCCGCGGCGGCCGGACGACAAGCTGACGCCGGGCGCCAAGGCCGGTGTGCTGCTCGTCGAGCGGGCGCTGCGCGATCGGCGTCTGCTCGACGCGAAGTGGGTGGACGGGTACTTCGGCACCACGACGGTCGCCGCCTTCGCGAAGTTCCAGAGGTCGCTCGGCCTCACGGGCCTCGCCGCCAACGGCCTGCCGGGCAAGGCGTCGCTCACCAAGCTCGGGGCCGGCCGCTTCAGGGTCACCCACGTCATCGGCCCGGGCGGCCGGGTGTCCGCCGGGGGCTTCGTCCTCGGCACCCGGACGCGGAGCATGCTGGCCGAGGCGAAGCGGCTGCTCGGCCGCGACCTCGTGCTGTTGCAGGGGTCGTACAACCCCGGCGGCGACCCCACGTCCGCGGGTACCCACGACGGCGGGGGCGTCGTCGACATCTCGGTCAAGGGGATGAGTTCCGCCACCCGCACCACGGCCGTCCGCGCGTTGCGACGTGTCGGCTTCGCGGCGTGGCTGCGTAACCCCGATCAAGCCGACTGGCCGTGGCACGTCCACGCCGTCGCCATCAACGACACCGACCTCTCCAGCCAGGCGCAGCACCAGGTCGGCGACTACTACCTCGGCCTGAACGGGCTGTCCGGCCGTGGCCGGGACGACGGCCCGAAGGTGCCCATCCGCACCTGGGAGGAGTACCGGCGCCGCTGACCTTCCGAAATCCAGGCCGCACAGACACAAGGAGAACACCATGAACACGCTCACCAAGATCCTCACCACGGCGTCCGCCGCGATGGTGGTCGGCGGGACGGTGCTCGCCGCCGCCTCGCCCGCCTCGGCGGCGAGCCGCAACGGCGTCTGCGAGACCGGCGAGTTCTGCTACTACTTCAACAGCGACACCAAGGGATCGGTTTCCGACTTCGCCGGATCGGTCGGCGACTACGGAACCAAGCAGCCCTCCTGCTTCGACTTCAAGGGACCCGGCAACGGCAAGGGCAAGTGCGTCAAGAACTCCGCCGCCTCGGTCTGGAACCGCAGCGGCAAGACCGTCCGGGTGTACTTCAACAGCAACTACGGCGGCAGCATCTACCAGGACTTCAAGCCGGGCGCCAAGGGCAACCTCAAGGCGAGCCTCAAGAACCAGAACGCCTCACACCAGTTCGGCCCGTCGTCGTCGGCGCGCGTCAACATGTCGTACGCGCTGTACAAGACCAGTGGCGGCCACATCAGTTGCGGCTTCGACGGCTACACCAACACCCCCGGCCGGCATGAGGGCATCGACATCGCCCGCGGCATAGGCGCGGACGTCCACGCCCTGGTGGGCGGCCAGCTCATCTATCTCGCGCGCGGGCGCAACGGCGGCTCGGGGCTCTCCACGATCGCCATCTACAACGCCTCGCTGAACAAGACGATCATCTACCTGCACTCCGCTCCGCTGTCCTCCCTGCGGGTGGGCCAGCAGATCTCCCGCGGTCAGACCATCGCCGACGAGGCCTGGCACGGGGTGTCGTCCAGCCGGGCCGCGCACACCCACGTCGAGATGCGGCCCGGGCGGCAGAAGCTCGCCGCCAAGAGCGTCGGCGACCCGACGCTGAGCAACCCGAACCCGAACGCGTTCTGGGTCTCCCAGGGCTACAACGTCCGCTAGCGCGCCTCGGCCTCTGACGAAGAAGAGAAGGCGACTGTGTCTGTACGAATCACACGGCTGATCTCGCGGTTAGCCGCGGCGTCCGCCGCGATGGTGGTCGGCGGGACGGTGCTCGCCGCCGCCTCGCCCGCCTCGGCGGCGAGCCGCAACGGCGTCTGCGAGACCGGCGAGTTCTGCTACTACTTCAACAGCGACACCAAGGGATCGGTTTCCGACTTCGCCGGATCGGTCGGGGACTACGGGACCAAGCAGCCCTCCTGCTTCGACTTCAAGGGACCCGGCAACGGCAAGGGCAAGTGCGTCAAGAACTCCGCCGCCTCGGTCTGGAACCGCAGCGGCAAGACCGTCCGGGTGTACTTCAACAGCAACTACGGCGGCAGCATCTACCAGGACTTCAAGCCGGGCGCCAAGGGCAACCTCAAGGCGAGCCTCAAGAACCAGAACGCCTCGCACCGGCTCCTGAGCTCCACGCCGCCGACCGGATGCAAGACCGACGGCACGCACAGCAGGCTGCCCACGACGATCCTCGTCTACCGGAAATCCCTCAACCGCGTGGACCGGGTGGATTTCAAGACCTACATCAAGAACGTCCTGCCCAACGAGTGGCGGTCGCACTGGCCGCAGCAGTCCCTCAGGGCGGGGGCGATCGCGGTCAAGAACTTCGGCTGGTACTGGGCGCTGCGTTCGGCGAGCAAGACGCCGAGCGGCCAGTGCTACGACGTCACTGACCACACGTCCAGCCAGGTGTACAAGCCCGGCTCCGCGACGGCGGCGACGAACGCCGCGGTGGACGCGACGTGGGGCGTCCGGATGACGCGCGGTGGGAGCATCTTCAAGGCCCAGTACTGCTCCACGACGACGGCGTGCGGCAACTGGGTCACCGGCGACTGGATGTCGCAGACCGGCTCTCGCGACAAGGCCAACGCGGGCTGGAGCTATTCGAGGATCCTCAAGTACTACTACAAGGGGATCGCGCTCACTTCCTGAAACCCCCGGCGACCCTCCGGTTCATCGTTCCCCGCCGTGTGAACGCACGGCGGGGAACGGGCGTCACTCGACGATGATCTGGAAGTTGAGCGGCCGGCCTCCGGGGAACGCGACCTGTCCCGAACCGTCCAGCATCTTGAACCGCACGTAGCACAAGCCCGGGTTCCTGGGCGTGGTGATGTCGGTCTGGACGTCGACGATCTCTCCGGGGCGCGTGTCCTTGATGTGGACGTCGGAGATGGTCTGGCATTGGTCAGGTCGCTGCGGAAGGTCGAGGCGATGCAACGAATATCCCTTCCACCACACGGTCCCGGCGTTCTTGAGCCGCCACACCTTGGTCTGGGTCTGGCCGGGCCCGACACGCGTGCAGTCGGGGAGCGTGATGTCCCCGATGAACGTCGCCGAGTCACCCTGGTGCGCGGGCGGCGCCCACGGCGGGGTGGTCGGGCGCACCGGACAGTCGGCCGCCGACAGCGTGGTCTTCGATGGGCTGCCGGACGGGTCCAGAGCGCGCCCGTCGGTCCCGGAGCCGCGATTGACGGCGACCACGATGAGGACCGCTGCCACACCGGCCCCCGCGGTCGCGAGCGCGGCCACCGCCAGGCGGGTCGGCCGGAACCGCCCCCGGCCCGCCGGCGCAGGGGGGACCGGCTGGACGTCGCCCGCCATCTCGCCGGGCGGTGACGGCGTCAAGGTCTCCGCGCGGAGCGGAGGATCTCCCGCGCCGGCGGACCTGACCGCCAGATTCGCCCTCTCCCAGCGTTCGCGGTACGCGGCCGGGTCCGCGCCGCACGCCTTGACGAACTCGACGGTGGTCTCCCAGCTGGGGAGCCGGTTGCCCTTCGTGGCTTCGTGCAACGTCGTGTGCGAGATCGCCCCCGACCGGCCGGACATCTCCCGAAATGGTGGATTGCCGACTGATGCGCGAAGCTCTCGCAGCGCCGCCGCGAAGTCCTCGATGGCCCCCGCCCGTGCAGGCATGTCGTCCACCGGCCGAAGCTAACAGCGCCCACGCTCTTCACTCAAGCCGGAACCCCGGCGGCGATGGGGTCATCAGGTGGCGTAAGAGCCGTCCCAGGGTTCGCAGAAGCCGACGGCGTTCGAGTAGAGCTCGGCGACCTGCTCACCGTCGGGCAGCTCGCCGGCCTCACCGCGCTCTCCGCCGCAACCATCCTGTCCGGGGCTCGACGGAGGCGGCTTCACCAGTCGGTGAGATCGACGATGCGCGCGCAGTGCGGGTCGTCATCGTGCGGCGCGCTGAGCACGGCACGCAACAGGGAGATGATTTCGTAACCGCCGCGCAGGCCGTCGTCCTCGCGCAAGGGGATCTCATAGGCCGTCAACCGATCCGCCCGATGGCCGCCAGGAGCGCCGATCACCACCCTGACCGCCTCAGCCGGAAATGCCACCGGCAGAACGCCGCGGACATGCTCGGCGGCGACGAGTGGGGCCTGGAAGTAATGGAGCAGCAGGCGGACGATGTCCGCCTGCTGCTCCATGATGTCTTGGCGTGTGTATGTCACCCGTTGATCCAATCAGGGCACTTGTTCATGCCCTGGCAGTAGGCCGTTATGACGCCGATCTTCTCCCCGCGCCCCGCTCTTCTTGTCGACCTTCCCATTGAGACCGCGCCTGCGCGCATCACAATTCTCTGACTCGTGACCTCGCTAGTAGCCGATCCAGCCGATTGTCGGCGCCGAGAGGATCGAGCGATGTGACGACCGAGTGCGGTTACCCTTTTTTCGCCATGCGGCCACTGCCGCGCGCGTGGTCGGTGTTGCGGGCTTAGGGGTTATGGGGGGTACGGGGTACGGGGCTGGGTCAGAACGTGTGGGTGAGTTCGTGGACTATTAAGGCGCCGAGTTCGATGAGGCGGGGCTGGGGCATGCGGGAGGTCGGGCCGGAGAGGGCGATGGAGCCGATGCATCGGCCGTGGTCGTTCAGGGGGGCGGCGACGCAGGAGGCGCCGATGAGGGTCTCGTCGAGGTCGAGGGCGAAGCCGGCGTTGCGGGCTTCCTCCACGCGTTGGCGCAGCTCCAGTGGTCCCTTCGGAGCGCTCTCTGTGCCGCCTGAGTAGTTCAGAGTGCCGAGGACCTCGTCGAGGGCCGTGTCGTCGAGCGTCGACAGGTAGGCCCTGCCCACCGCGGAGCAGTGGATGGGGCGCACGGTGCCGAGGCGTTCGCGAAGGGTGAGCACCTCCGACGAGGGCTGGTACTGGACGTAGACCATGTTTCCGCTGGCGGGGGCGGCGAAGAGGGAGGCTTCGCCGGACGCGGCGGTCAACCGCTTGAGCAGGGGGCCGACCCTCTCGATCAGCTGCTCGTGGGCGGGGTGGTTGACGATCAGCCCGTAGAACCGCTCCGGGCGGATGGTGAACTCCTTGGTGGCGTCGTCGCGGGTGACGTAACCGGCGTCCACGAGGTCGCCGAGAATCCGCAGAGCGCTGCTGCGGTTCACGTTGACCAGCCGGCCCACCTCGGCCGCCGTCGCCGGCTTGGTGGCCAGTTGTTCGAGAACCATGAGGCCGCGCCTGATGTGCGACATGTTCCCGAGGTCGCCGTTGTCCCGCGATCGCTTCTCTGGCATAGAGATGATTCTCTCCTCACCAAGATCCTGGACTGACCGTGTTCACGGAATTTCCGCAACGTGCCGTGGGACGCGCCCCGGCCTGATCGGTGTTGCGCTGCCGACAACATAGCACGCACCTATCGGGCCGGAAAGCGCTCCGGCCCTGCTGGATCGCGCTCCCGTAACCAGGACAAGTGTCGCTTTGTCGCCCAAGACCCCCTTGACAGTCATCCGGAGGCTACCTAAGTTCAGCCATACGCGTTGCATTGATTGCAACTTCCCCGAGGAGCTGAGTGTGTCCGAGGTGTCGGAGGGCGTCCGGGTCGTCGACCAGGTCGCGACGGGCGGTGAAGTTCAGTTGGACGGCCTGTCGAAGAGGTACGGAACAGTCGAGGCCGTGCGCGGTGTCTCGCTGAACATCCGTCGCGGTGAGTTCTTGGCGATCCTGGGTCCCTCCGGTGCGGGGAAGACGACCCTGCTCAACATGCTCACCGGCTTCGAGAAGCCCACGACCGGCGCCATCCGCATCAACGGCAGGGACGTCGCGCGGCTGGCCCCGCACAAGCGCGGGATCGGCGTCGTGTTCCAGCACTACGCGTTGTTCAAGCACATGACCGTCGCCCAGAACGTCGGGTTCCCGCTGCGCATGCGGCGGATGTCGACGCGGGAACAACGCGGCCACATCCAGCACGCCCTTGAGCTGGTCAAGCTGGAGGGGTACGAGACCCGGTTCCCCGACCAGCTGTCCGGTGGCCAGCAGCAGCGCGTCGCGCTCGCCCGCGCCATCGTGTTCCGGCCGGCGCTGCTCCTCATGGACGAACCACTCGGCGCGCTGGACAAGCGCCTGCGCGAGCACATGCGCGTCGAGATCAAACGCCTCCAGCGAGATCTCGGCGCGACCGTCATCTACGTGACCCACGACCAGGGGGAGGCCCTGACGATGGCCGACCGCGTCGCGGTGATGAACGGCGGCACGGTCGAGCAGCTCGGGACGCCCACCGACCTGTACGAGACGCCGGTGAGCGCCTTCGTGGCCGACTTCGTCGGAGAGACCAACTTCTTCCGTGGCCGCACCGTCGCCGGCGCGGACGGCAAGGTCGGCGTCGAGCTCGACGGCGACCGGCCGGGCCACCGCTGGGAGGTGGAGAACGCGTCGTCGCTCCAGCCCGGCCGCGAGGTCGAGGTCGGGGTGCGCCCGGAGCAGATCTCGCTGCAGCCCGTGGAGAGCGCCGACGGCCCGGCCGTGCCGGGCACGGTGAGCGAAGTGCTGTACGAGGGCGCGACGGCCCTGCATGTCGTCGAGACGGCGATCGGCAACCTCAACGCGCGCCTCTCGCTGAAGAACCTCCGGGAGACCCGATGGGCTGTGGGCGACAAGGTCGCCGTCCACTGGGACGCCCGGGCGGCACGGGGCTACCACCCCGCGGGTCAGGCTTCGTCCCCGTCGTCGTGACGTCGCGGCGGCACCTCACACCACGCTGCCGGCCAGGACTCCAATCCGCGTCAGAGATCTGCATGACAGAAAGGTTCGGCTGATGAAGTTTTCTCGGAAGACCGTACTAGGGGCGGTGATCGCGGCCGGCACCCTGCTCACGACCTCCGCCTGTGGCGGAGGAGACGACTCGGCGAAGAGCGCGTCGGCCGGCAGCGTCGTCGTCCCCGATCCCGGCGGTGATCTAGGCAAGGCGATGAAGACGGCCTTCTTCGACCCGTTCGAGAAGCAGACCGGGATCGACGTCGTGCTCAGCCCGGGCGAGTTCGACGCGGCCGTCGTGCTCGCCGGTGTCAAGGCCGGCGCTCCCGCCTTCGACCTGGTGAATCCCAACGGCGCCGTGCTCAAGCGTTTCCGTGACGCCTCGGCGATCGAGCCGATCGACTACACGCAGTGGAAGGACGGCGTCCGCGACAAGATCTCCCCGGTGAAGGCCGCCGACGACGCGGTACCGGCCTACTACATCTCCGTCCAGCCGAGCTGGAGCACGGCCAAGCTCGGCGACAAGAAGCTCAACTCCTGGGCGGACTTCTGGAACGTCGGCGACTTCCCCGGGAAGAGGACCCTCGCGCCGGGCTCATGGGGAGCCGGCGGTGCGACGTTCGAGATCGCGGCGATGGCCGATGGCGTGGCGCCGAAGGACCTCTACCCGATCGACTTCGACCGGGCCTTCAAGAGTCTGGACCGGCTCAAGCCGGATCTGGTGAAGTTCTGGGAGACCGGCGCCGAGCCCATCCAACTGCTCACCGGTGGCCAGGCGACGGCCGCCAGCGCGTGGAACGGCCGCGTCGCCGGCGCCAAGGACAAGGGCGCGCCGGTGGACGGCACGTGGAACCAGTCGATCCTCCAGTACGACAACTGGGCGATCCTCAAGGGCGCCAAGAACGCGAAGAACGCACAGAAGCTCCTGGCCTTCATGATGGAAGCCGGGCCTCAGGCGGAGTTCGCCAAGGCGATCCCTTACTCGCCGGCGAACTCGGCGGCGTTCGACCAGCTCCCCGCCGACCGTGCGGCTCTGCTTCCGACGTCGCCGAAGAACGTCGAATCCGCGGTGACCCAGGACTACGAGTGGTGGACCGCCACTGCTCCGGGGTCGGACAAGACCAATGAGGAAGTCGCCATCGAGCGCTGGCAAGCGTGGGCTTCGAAGTAGCCCGCGGCCTGCCCGCGACCAAGACGACCTCGATCTAGGAGATCCATGTCGGTCGACAGCTCCCTGGAGCAGTTCACCGGTGGTCCGGCCATCCGCTCAGCGCGCCGGCCGGACCGGCGGTGGCTCACCCTCGTGCCGCTGCTCGCGGTCCTGACCCTGCTGTTCGTCGTCCCGCTGTTCTCCCTGCTGGTCGACAGCTTCCGCGGCGGGCAGGGGTTCACGCTGGAGAACTACGGCGAGCAGGTGACCTCGCCGGTCTTCTGGCGCGCGATACGCCGCACTCTGGTCATCGCCGCGCTGTCGACCGCCATCTGTGTCGCGCTCGGGTACTGCATGGCCTACGCGCTCACCCGTATGCCGAAGCGTCTGCGCGGCGTGCTGATGGTCGTGGTGCTCGTGCCGTACTTCACGAGCATCCTGATCCGCTCCTATGCGTGGATCGCGATCCTCGCGCCGAGCGGGCTCGTCGCGCGGGCGTTGGAGCTGGTCGGCGTCGGCACTCCTCCCGACCTGGTGTTCAACCAGACCGGCATGCTGATCGGCACCGTGCAGATCCTGCTGCCGCTGGCGCTGCTGCCGATCTACAGCGTGATGAGCGGCATCGACCGCGCCGCGGTACGGGCCGCGCAGAGCCTCGGGGCCTCGCCCGCCGTCGCGCACTGGCACGTGTACCGGCCCGCCACGTCGTCGGCGGTCCTGGCGGCCGCCGCCCTGGTCTTCATCAGCACGCTCGGCTTCTACGTGACGCCCGCGCTGCTCGGCGGCCCCGGCGACACGCTGATCGCGCAGTCCATCCTCGTGCAGTTCTCCAACCTCGTCGATCCGGCCGGGGCCGCGGCGCAGGCCGCGCTGCTCCTGCTGATCGTCCTGGCGTTGTTCGCCGTCCTGTTCCGCTACCTCGCGCCCTCGCTGTCGGTGGGGGCGGCGGACACCGTACGGCCTGGTCGGCGTCGCGGCGGCGCGGACCCCGCCGGACGGGGCGAGGCGCTGCGCGACGCGCGGGCGCGGACGCTGGACACCGGCCTCGACATCCTCGGGCGGCTGCGCCTGCCCGCCCTGGTGGGCGGCTGGGTCGTGGGCGCGGCGCTGCTCGTCACGCCGCTGATCGTCGTGGCCATCTGGTCCTTCAGCGACGCGACGTACCTGACGTTCCCGCCGGGGGAGTACTCCACCCGGTGGTTCGCCGACTACTTCGCCGACGAGACGTGGATCGGCTCCACGTTCCTCAGCCTGGGCATCGCCTCGGCCTCGGCCGCGATCGGCGTCGTCATCGGCGGCTTCGGGGCCTTCGGCCTGGTGCGGGGCCCGCGGCGCCTTCGGGGGCCGGTCGCGATCCTGGTCGCGATGCCGATGATCGTCCCTCCGATGATCTACAGCCTCGGATTCTTCCTGCTGGTGGCGCCGCACGGCCTCGTCGGCACGAGTGTGGGCCTGATCCTGCCCTACCTGGTCCTGGGACTGCCCTTCTCGGTGTCCATCACGGCGGCGGCGCTGCGCAACCTGGACGTGCGGCTGGAGAACGCCGCGCGCAGCCTGGGGGCGGGGCCGTTCTCCGTGCTCCGGCACGTGCTGCTCCCCGCGCTTCGCCCGGCGCTGGTCAGCGGCTTCGTGTTCGCCTTCCTCGCCGCGTTCGACGACGTCGTCGTCGCCACCTTCATGTCCGGGCCGACGGCGGTGACGCTGCCGCTGCGCATGTTCCAGGACATCAAACTCGAAGTGAGCCCGAGGACGGCCGTGGTCGCCGTCGTCCTGCTGGCAGCAGGCGCGGCCGCGGTACTCCTTCGGTTCGTAACGGCTTGGCTCGTGCGCGCCGTACGGGTGGCGCTGAGCCGACAGGGGGCCTCATGAACAGCACAGAGAACAGCACACAGAACAGCACAGAGAACAGCACGGTGAACGACGACGCGGTCATCGCGGAGATGACCGACCCCTATGTGGAGACGCAGGAGTTCCCCGGCATCATCTACCCGACCTCGGTCACGGCCACGCTGGCGGCCTTCCGGCGGGCGTTCCCGGCCGCGGCGCGGCTCGTGCCGGAGGAGGACGACGGGGCGGCGGCGCTCAGCGTGCACAGCCGCGACTACGTCGACTTCGTCAAGGAGGGCACCCGGCGGCCGGAGGGCGCCACCAAGTTCCCCCTGAACGTCATCGCGCTCCCCGAACTGCGGGTCTCCGAGCCGCGCACCTTCGAGGGCCGGCACGCGGGGTACTTCTTCGACGAGGTCACGCAGGCCAGGCCCGCGGTGTGCGAGGGCGCGCTGCGGAGCGCGGCGGCCTCGCGGCAAGGGGCCCGCAGGCTCGCCGGCACGGTGGCGCGTGACGCCGGGCGGCCGGCGCTGGTGCTCGTGCCGTCCCGTCCCCCGGGACACCACGCCCTGCCCGGCGTGGGCGGCGGTCTCTGCCTGTTCGCCAACGCCGCCATCGCGGCGCGCGAGCTTTCTCGCGGCGGCCGGGTCGCCGTGCTCGACATCGACCAGGACCACGGCAACGGCACCCAGGCGGTGTTCTACGACGACCCCTCCGTCCTGACGGTCTCGATTCACGCCGAGGGCTGGCCGCACGTCGCCGGGTTCGCCGAGGAGACCGGAGGCCCCGGCGCGCCCGGGAGCAACCTCAACCTCCCGCTGCCCACCGGCTCGGGGTTCGACGCCTACGAGCCGGCGCTGGAGACCGCGCTGGAGGCGATCGTCCGCTTCGACCCTGCCTACCTCGTCCTCGCCCTCGGCTATGACGCCCAGCGGGAGCAGGGGTTCGGCGCGCTGCGCCTGGAGTCGGAGCACTTCGGTGTCCTCGGGCGCCGTATCGCCGGGCTGCGCCTGCCGACGCTCGTGACCACCGAGGGGTGCTACGGGTACTACGAGTCGACCGCCGAGGCGGCGGGGTTCTTCTTCGATGCGTGGGCGGAGCAGTGGCGGTGACCGCCACCATGCGCGCCGCGCTGCTGACCGGGATCGGCCGGCCGCTGGAGATCCGGGAGGTGCCCGTCCCGCGGATCGGACCCGACGAGGTGCTGCTCCGGACGCTGTCCAGCGGCGTGTGCCGGACGGACCTGCACATCCAGGACGGCCTGGCGTACGTGCCCGGACTGCCGCACATCATGGGCCACGAACCCGCGGGCGTCGTGGTGGAACGGGGTTCGGCGGTGTCCGAGGTGGACGTCGGCGACGTGGTCGTACCGCATCTGTTCGTCGCGGACGCCGATTGCCGCTTCACCCGGGCCGGCGCGGCCGCGCAGGCGCTGCACCTGCGGGGGATCATCGGCGTGACGCTGCCCGGCGGCTTCGCGGAGTACTTCAGCGCACCCGCCCGGAACCTGCTGAAGGTTCCGGAGGGGCTCGATCCGAGGATCGCCGGGCTGTCGAGCTGCGCGGTCGTCACCGCCGTGCACGCCTACCGGCGCGGCACGGTGACCCCGGCGGGGACCGCCGTCGTGATCGGCGCGGGCGGCATCGGGCAGATGGTCGTCCAGCTTCTGGCGGGCGCCGGCGTGCCGGCCGCGGTCGTCGACGTGTCGGCGGACAACCTGGCGCTCGCGGCCCGCAACGGGGCCGGCCTCACTGCCCTGGCGTCCGCGGCGGACCGCGTGCCGGCTGTTCGCGCCTGGGCCGAGTCCCGGGCCGGCGGCGACGGCGCCGACGGCGTGGACCTGGTGATCGACCTGGTGGGCACCTCGGCGACGCTGGCCGACGCCGCGGGATACGTGCGCCGCCGGGGGCGGATCGTCGTCGTGGGCGAGGAACCCGACTTCCCCGGCATCAGTTCGACGACCATCGCCCAGCGTGAGCTGGAGATCGTCGGCTCGCGCAACGGCGACCGCGGTGACCAGCAGGACGCGCTGCGGCTGCTCGCCGAGGGGGTCGTCACGCCGCCGCTGGACGAGGAGTACCCGCTGGAGCGTGCCAACGAGGCGCTCGCCCGTCTGCGGAGCGGTGAGGCGCGCGGCCGGGTCCTCATCACGCACGAGGCGCTGCGCCGGGGCGGCCGGTGAGCGTCCGGCGGCGCCGTGCGAGACCCGCGGGACCGACAAGCCTTCGTAGCCAGAACAACGATCGAAGAGGAGCAGAATGAAGATCGCGACCGATACGTGGATGCTGCGTCCGCAGCCCATCGACAAGGTGTTCTCGACCGTACGGGAGGCGGGCTTCGAGTACCTGGAGCTGTCGCCGAGGCCCGACGTGATGCCGAGCTACGGGGGCAGGCGGGCGTCCAAGGGCAAGATCGCCGAGATCGCGGCGGCGTCGAAGGCCCACGGCGTCGAGATCGCGTCCATCTTCATCGAGCAGGCGTGGGGAAGCTCGGAGGAGGACATCCGGCGGGCGGCGGTCGGCTACTGGAAGCAGACCGTCCAGCTGGCCGTCGACCTCGGCTGCGACCGGATCAACTCCGAGTTCACCGGGCACCCGAGCGCCCCGCAGGCCGGCGAGGCCGCGATGCGCCGCTCCCTGGAGGAGGTGCTGCCGCTGGCGGAGTCCGAGGGCGTCACGCTGGCGCTGGAACCGCATCCGGGCGACTGGGTGGAGTCGGGCGTCGAGGCCGTCGACTTCATCCGGGGCCTGCAGAGCGACCACGTCACCTACCTGCACTGTGTGCCGCACACCTACTACCTCACCGGGGTGGAGGACGAGCGCGGCCACCTGGAGGGCGTCAACCGCGACATCATCACCTACGCGGGCGACACCATGGAGCACATCCACCTGGCCGACACGCTGCTGCCCGGACGTACCTTCCTCAACCCCTCCAGCCCCGGGGTGCGCAACCACCAGCACCTGGACATCGGCCAGGGCGACATCGACTGGGACGAGGTCTTCGCCGTGCTGCGCGAGGTCCGGTTCGACGGGATCGTGTCGGTGGCCGTCTTCCGGCACGAGTCGCGGGTGCTGGACTCGCTCACCCACAACCGGCGCGTCATCCGCGAACGCCTCGAAGGGGGCGGTGACCAGTGACCGGATCGGTACGCTTCGGCGTCGTCGGTCTCGGAGAGATCTACCAGCTCGCCCACCACCTCGCCTACCAGCGGGCGGACGGCCTGGAGGCCACGGTCGTCTGCGACCTGGACCAGGACGTCGCCGCGCGGACGGCGGAGTCGCTCGGCGCGGAGGCGTGCACCGACTACCGCCGGCTGCTGGAGGACGAGCGGATCCAGGCCGTCGACCTGGTGCTCCCCCACAACGTGCACTACAAGGTCGCCCGCGAGTTCCTGGAGGCGGGCAAGCACGTCCTGATCGAGAAGCCCATGACCGTCGACGCCGCGCACGCCCGCGAACTCGTGGACCTCGCGGCCGCCAAGGGTCTCAAGTTCACCGTCAACGAGAACACGCGGTTCATCCCCGCCTATCAGGCGGCGCTCGACGTCATCCTCCGCGGCGAGATCGGGGACGTGACGCTGGTCCGCACCCTGATCAGCGGAAACGAGTTCGAGCGGCTCGGCAACCCCAAGCTGTGGAAGGGACGCCAGGACGGCTCGGGCGGCGGCACCATCATCGACGCCGGCGCGCACTCCTTCTACCTGCTGAAGTGGATGTTCGGCGAGATCGCCTCGTTGCGCGCCCTGTCCGACCGCCTCGTCGACGTCAGCCAGGTCGAGGACTGGTCGATCGTGTGCGGCCGGACGCGCTCGGGTGCGCTCTTCTCCGTGGAGTCCAGCTTCACCTCCGGGGGGCCGTGGAACGAGCGCCTGGAAGTGCACGGCACCGAAGGGCTCATCGTCGTCGACCAGCACCAGAACCCTCCGGCCATGCTGTTCCGGGGCAAGCGCGACCATGAGGGATCGCCGCTGCCCGGCACGGCCTACGAGCCGCGCACCTGGAAGTACAACTCGATCGCGGCCGGGATCGAGAGCTTCGCCCGTTCGATCGCGAACGACGAGCCGACCGCCGTCGCGCCCGAGGACGGCGCGTACGCGGTGCGCGTCATCGAGCTCGCCTACGAGTCGGTGGCGACGGGCTCGCCCGTCACGCTCTGAGCCCACCATCACCCCTGAGCAACACCTCACCCTGCACATGAAGCGACTAGGAGACCTCATGGATCCGCTCATCATCACCGTCACGGCCGACAGCACGATGTCCTATCCCGGCTACAAGGGCATGCCGCCCATTGAGGACACCGACAAGGTCGGCCAGGAGTACATCGACGCGGTGAACGCGGGTGCCACCCTGTGCCACCACCACGGTGTGCACTACTTGGAGGACGCCATCCAGGCCGACGGCAAGAAGTTGTCCAAGATCGACTTTGACGGCTGGAAGGATCTGACCGACAAGATCCGGACCGTGGGCACCGATCCGATCATGCAGTTCGGGATCGCCAGCGCTCGGCTTCCCGAGAAGGTCGAGTTGATGTCGCTCAAGCCGGACATGATGTCGTACGCCTTCAACGTGCACGACGAGTACTTCCAGCCCGACCCGGCCTACCCCGCCAACGAGATGTACTCCCTGCACCCGCGCGACGAGCTCGTCGAGTTCGTCACCGCGGCGGAGGCCAACGGTGTGAAGCCGGAGATCGAGTGCTTCTACACCGGAGCGTTCTGGAACCTCGAGTTCGTCCGGCGGCAGGGCCTGCTGAAGGAGAAGGCGTGGGCCACCCTGTTCTTCGGCTGGCAGGGCGGCGCGTGGACGCCTCCGACCCCGGACGCGCTCATGTACATGGTCAAGCACCTCCCCCCGAACACGAACTGGAACATGAGCGTGATGGACCCGGTCGAGCAGTGGAAGCTGATTCCGCTGGCCATCGCGCTGGGCGGCCACGTCCGCGTCGGCTGGGAGGACAACCCCTACCTGCCCGGCGGTGAGCCCTCGCGCAGCAACGCCGAGCTGGTGGAGGTCGTGGTGAAGATGGCCGAGCAGATCGGCCGTCCGATCGCCACCGTCGAGGAGGCGCGGCGCATCGCCGGGGTGAGCCGATGATGGCGTCCTCGACCTCGGGCGTCTCGGCCCCGCCCTCGGTGCGGGGTCTGGCGCGTGCCCGTCTCGACGGCCGCGTGGTGCTCGTCCGGATCGCGCAGGGACAGGCGACGGTGCTCGCGACCGAGTCCGGGCATCCCGCCGCCGACGTCCTGCGGGAGGCGCTGGGGACCGGCGCGTGGCGCGCGGACGGCGACGCCGGTGGCGCGACGGTTCCGGTCGGTGACCTGGAACTTCTCGCTCCGGTCGCGAACCCCTCGAAGATCCTGTGCGTCGGCCTCAACTACCTGGACCACGCGGACGAGTCAGGAGTGCAGGCCCCCGCCAAGCCGCTCCTGTTCGCGAAGTTCCCCAACGCGCTGCGCGCGGACGGGGCCGTGGTCGAGGTGCCGAAGGACATCTCCGGGGAGCTGGACTACGAGGGCGAGCTGGCCGTCGTGATCGGGCGCCGGGCGAGCCATGTCGGCCGGGACGAGGCCCTGGACCATGTCCTCGGTTACGTCGCGGCCAACGACCTGTCGGCGCGGGACGCCCAGTTCTCCGACGGTCAGTGGCTCCGCGGCAAGTCCGCCGACGGTTTCTGCCCGGTCGGGCCGGTCGTGGTGCCCGCCGAGGACGTCGCGGACCCGCAGGCGCTGCGCATCGTCACCCGGCTCAACGACCAGGTCGTCCAGGACGGCTCCACGGCTGAGATGATCTTCTCGGTGGCGGAGATCATCTCCTACGCGTCGCACTACATGACGCTCGAACCGGGGGACCTCATCCTGACGGGCACTCCGCCGGGCGTGGGCTTCGCGCGCAAGCCCCCGCTCCTGGTCCAGAACGGCGACGTGGTGACGGTGACCGTGGAGGGCATCGGCAGCGTCGCCAACCGGGTGCTCGTCGTCTGAGACGACGGGGAAGGACTCTGGGCGACGATCGACGGGAGAGGCATCGGATGAGCCGAGACAGGACAGGGACGACGGCAGGGCCGGTCGTCGTCGCCCCCGACAAGTTCCGCGGGTCGCTGACCTCTCCCGAAGTGGCCGCGCACGTGGCCGCCGGGCTGCGCTCGGCCGTTTCCGAGCGACTGCCCGTTGTCCGGATCCCGGTCGCCGACGGAGGGGACGGCACCGTCGAGGCGGTGGTCGCCGACGGGTTCACCCGGGTCGAGACGCAGGTGACCGGCCCGGCCGGCGCGCGCGTCCTCGCGGCCTACGCCGTGCGCGACGAGCCGGACGGCCGGGTCGCGGTGATCGAGCTGGCCGAGGCGTCCGGCCTGCGGCGGCTGCCGGAGGGCACTGCGCCGGTGCCACTGACGGCCACGAGCCGCGGCACGGGCGAGCTCGTCGCCCACGCCGCGCGGCACGGCGCGACGCGGATCGTGCTCGGCCTCGGCGGCAGCGCCTGCACCGACGGCGGCGCCGGCATGGCGCAGGCCCTCGGCGTCCGGCTGCTGGACGCGGCCGGGCACGACCTGCCGCCCGGCGGGGCCGCGCTGCGCGACCTTGACGCGATCGACGTCTCCGGCCGGCTGCGCGGCTTCGAGGTCGTCGTGGCGAGCGACGTGGACAACCCGCTGCTCGGACCGTACGGCGCCGCGGCCGTGTACGGCCCGCAGAAGGGCGCGACCCCGGAGGACGTGGCCGTGCTGGAGGCCGGCCTGGCCCGGCTGGCGGCCGTCGCCGCGCGCGGCGGCGCCGGGAGCGGGACGGATGTGGCCGGGAGGCCGGGCGCGGGAGCCGCGGGCGGGGTGGGGTTCGGCGCGCTGACCTTCCTGGACGCGGAGATCCGGCCGGGCATCGGCTATCTGCTGGACCTGGTGGACTTCGACCGGCACGTGGCGGGCGCCCGGCTGGTGATCACCGGCGAGGGCTCGATCGACGAGCAGACGCTGCGCGGCAAGGCCCCCGTGGGCGTCGCGGCGGCCGCGGCCAGGCACGGTGTGCCGGTCGTGGCGGTCTGCGGGCGGCGCTCGGTGGGCGACGAGGAGCTGCGGGCGGCCGGCATCCAGGCCGCGTACGCGCTGACCGACATCGAGCCCGACGTGCGGCGGTGCATGGCCGAGGCCGGACCGCTGCTCGAACGGCTCGCCGGGCGGATCGCCGCCAGGTTCATCACCCCGTGAAACCGGGCGTGACTGGGGCGAACCACCCCGCTGCCGAAACCCGTGAAGCCGGGCGTGACTGGGGCGAACCACCCCGCTGCCGAGGAAGTTGACCGTTGGCAGTTGGCTTTGTGAAATCTACCGTTAATTCATGATGCGACGGATATCTCTTCTGTTGATCACCAGCTTCCTCCTCCTGAACCCCGGAGTCGCGTCCGCCGGAACGGCCGGGCTCCCGGGCACCCCCATCCGCGTCGGAGACTCCTTCGGGGTCAACGGTCGCTGCCCGGTCGGAGCCACCGTCCAGGGCGGTTTCGTCACCTCCGGAGCCTGCGGCGCCCAGGGCGAGATCCTGCGCGGGCCGAACGGGACGATCGTGGGGACCATCCGCGGCTCGACCTACCCCGACCCTTCGAGCGCCTGGGTCGCCGTGACCCCCGCCTGGGAACCGCTCGGCGTCGTCCGAGGCTTCGGCGGCGACATCCCGGTGCACGGCAGCACCCCGGCCCCGGTCGGCTCCTCGGTCTGCGGCTCCACCGGCACGACCGGGTGGCAGTGCGGCACCGTGATGAACAGGAACGCCACGGTGACCTATCCGCAGGGAACCGTGTCCGGCCTGATCATGACGAGCGTCTGCGCCGAGCCGGGCAGCAGGCCGGGATCCTTCCTCATCTCCGCCGATCACCTGCAGGGAATCCTCCTCGGCGGCACCGGCAACTGCACCACGGGCGGCCGCTCCTACTACGTCCCCATCAACAAGATCCTGCAGACCTACGGCCTGACCCTGCTCACCTCCTGACCCGGTCGCCGCGACGGGATCGCGCGGTCGCGCCTGCCGGCCGGGACTCGTCCGTAAGCTGAGGGTGTGTCCCCCGTACTGGTCCTGCTCGACGGCGTCCGCTGGCAGGGTGAGCGCGTGATCGGCGATCGCGCGCGGAGCCTGCTGGCCGTGCTCGCCATGCACGGGCGCGCCGGGGTCGGCGACGAGCGCCTGATCGAGGAGCTGTGGCCCGACGAGGCGCCGGCCAACCCGACCAAGGCGCTGCAGGTGGTCGTCTCGCGGACCAGGGCGGCGACCGGCGCCGAGGTCGTGCTGCGCATCCCGCGGGGCTACCGGCTCGGGCTGCCCGCCGATCAGGTGGACGCGCTGCTGCTCGGCGCGCTGGTGGAGCAGGCGCGGGCCGCGCTGGGCGAGGACGACACGGCGCTCGCGCGCCGCCGCGCCGAAGAGGCCATGGCCCTGCTCGCCGGCGGCCTGGACGGCACGACGGGCCCGCGCGACGAGATGACCACGGGCCCGCTCGCCGAGCTGAGGGGCGTCGCGGCGGGGTGGGCGGCCGAGGCGCGACGGGTGGCGGCGCTCGCACGGGGCCGCAGCGGCGCGCACGAGGGCGCGCTGCCGCTGCTGGAGGAGGCCGCGGCGGATCGGCCGCACGACGAGGAGCTGCTGGCCTGCCTGCTGCGCAGCGAGGCCGCCGTACGGGGCGCCGCCGCCGCTCTGGAGCGCTACGAGCGGTACCGCACGGGCGTGATCGCGCGGCTCGGCGCCGAACCGGGGCCCGAGCTCGCCCGCGTGTACGCCGAACTCCTCGCCGCCGACCGGCCGGTGCGCAAGGGCATCCTGTTCGACGGCTCCTCGCTGCTCGGCCGCGACGGCGACATCCGCGCGGTGCACGCCCTGGTGCGGACCAACCGGGTGGTCTCCATCATCGGCCCCGGCGGGCTCGGCAAGACGCGGCTCGCCCACGTCATCGGCAGGAACGCCGCGCAGCCCGTCGCGCACTTCGTCGAGCTCGTCGGCGTCTCCTCGCCGGAGGGCGTGGTGGGCGAGGTGGGCTCGGCGCTCGGCGTTCGCGACTCGGTCAGCACGCGCCGTGCCCTGACCGCCGCGCAGCGCTCCGACGTCCGCGCCCGGATCGCCCAGCACCTCGACCAGGCCCCCGCGCTGCTGATCCTGGACAACTGCGAGCACGTGATCGAGGCCGTCGCCGACCTGGTGGCGTTCCTCACCGTGACCACCCGCGACCTGCGGGTGCTCGTCACCTCGCGCGCCCCCTTGTCGATCCCCGCCGAACGCGTCTACCTGCTCGGCGAGCTGCCCACGGGCGACGCGGTCGAGCTGTTCCGCCAGCGCGCCACGGCCGCCCGCCCCGGGGTGCGGATCGACGGGGCGGTGGTGGAGCAGATCGTCGCCCGCCTCGACGGGCTGCCGCTGGCGATCGAGCTGGCCGCGGCCAAGGTGCGGGTGATGTCGGTCGAGGAGATCGCGCGGCGCCTGGCGGACCGGTTCGCCCTGCTGCGCGGCGGGAACCGCACGGCCCCCGACCGGCACCAGACGCTGCTCGCGGTCATCGACTGGTCGTGGAACCTGCTGGACGAGCCGGAACGGCGGGCGTTGCGGTGGTTGTCGCTGTTCGGCGACGGTTTCACGCTGGCCGCGGCCGAGCACGTCCTCGGCCCGCGCGCCCTGCCCGCCGTGGACGCGCTGACCGAGCAGTCGATGCTGAGCGTCCGCGAGACGGCGTACGGCCTCCGCTACCGGATGCTGGAGACCGTCAGGGAGTTCGGGCGGATCCGGCTGAAGGAGGCCGGCGAGGAGGCGCCCGCCCGGGCGGCGCAGCGGGACTGGGCGACGGCCTACGCCCTGGAACACGCCTTCGGGCTGTTCAGCCTGGCGCAGTTCGCGGCGGTCGACGCGTTGCGCGCCGAGGAGGGCAACCTCGCCGACCTGCTGCGGCAGGCTCTCGCGGAGTCCGACCAGGTCACGACGGTCCAGTTGGTGGCCGGCGTCGGCGCGCTGTGGTCGATCCGCGGCGACCACCCCCGCATCCTCGTTCACCTGGACGCGATCAGTCAGGTGATCGTCGGCTGGACGCCGCCGCCGCACCTCGTCGAGGTGACCAGGGCCGCCCTGCTGATCACGCTGATGAACATCGTGGTCATCATCGACCGCCGAAACGAGCCCCTGCGCGACCTCCTCCGCTCGCTGCCCACGAGCGACGAGACCGATCCCCGGGTGGCGGCGATGGCCACGGTGCTGCTCGCCTGCGACGCGGCCGACGGGGCCGAGGTGCGCCGCCGGCTGGAGGAGCTGAGCCGGAGCACCGACCCCGAGGTGGCCTTGGCGGCGACGCAGACGAGGGTCCACGTCCTGGAGAACGCGGGCGACGTGACGGGGGCGATCGAGGCCGCCGAGCGGACCCTCACGATGCTCCACGAGAAGGAGGGGCCGTGGTTCGCCGCGGTCATGCACGCCGTGCTGGCCCACCTGGTCATGCAGCGCGGCGACCGGCGGCGGGCCGTGGGGCACGCGCGTACCGCCATCCCGGTGCTGAGCCGGATCGGCGCCACCGACGACGAGACCCAGCTCCGCGCGCTGCTGCTGGTCGCCGCGCTCGCCGACGGCGACCTCCGCGCCGCCGAGCGCGAGTTCGCCGAGATCATCCGGATCAACGACAGCGAGGCGGTGCTCGGCGGCGGGGCGATCGCCTCGCTGGCCGCGGCCGAGATCGCCCTGGCCCGCGGCGAGACGGCCGCCGCGCTCGCCGAGTACCGCGTGGCCGTGCAGCGGGCGCGCGACCTGCGCCTGCCGGGGCTCGCGCACGCGGAGTTCACGCCGTGGTCGATCGTCGCGGTGTCGGTCACCCTCACGGCGTACGCCTACCACGCCACGCCGGAGGACGTCCCGTACGGCGAGGAGTTGTTCTTCGCCGTACGGCGCTACGACCTGCTGGCCATGCAGAGCCCCGTCCTCGACTACCCGCTGTGCGGTTCGATGCTCTTCGGGCTCGGCGTGTGGGGACTGCTGCGGGGAGCCATGGCCCCCCGCGACGCGATCGAGCTGCTCGTGCTGGCCGAGCGGTTCGCGTACCAGAACAGCATGCCGAGCATGGCCTTCGCGCGGATCGAACCGCACGCGGAGCGGGCCGCGCCCGGGGCGATCGCCGCCGTGCGGACCGCGTACGGCGATCGGCGCGGCGACGAACTGCTCGGCGAGGCCCGGACCCTCCTCGACCGGATCTCCGGGCGGAGCTCACATGTGCCGCTTGTAGCTGCGCACCGACAGCGGCGCGAAGATCACGATGACGATCAGGCAGGCCAGGAGCGTCCAGGCCACCTCTCCGCTGACGAGGGCGCTGTTGGCGAGGTCGCGGGTCGCCGTGACCAGGTGTGAGACCGGGTTGACCCGGACGAACGCGGCCAGCCAGTCGGGCAGCGTCTCCACGCGGACGAACGCGTTCGACACGAACGTCAGCGGGAACAAGATCATCATGGAGATGCCCTGCACCGCCTGGGCGCTGCGGGCGATCGTGCCGACCCAGGTGAACACCCACGCCAGCGACCAGCCCGTGAAGATCGCCAGCAGGATCGCGGCGAGCACGCCGCCCGCTCCGCCGTCCGGGCGGTAGCCCATCACCAGGCCCATGCCGAAGGTGAGGACGGCGGCGATCGTGTAGCGCACCAGGTCGGCCACCATCGGGCCGGCGAGCGGCGCGATCCTGGCGATCGGCAACGACTTGAACCGGTCGAAGACGCCCTTCTCCATGTCCTCGCGGAGCTGCGTGCCCGTGGCCATGCACGTCGTCAGCACGGTCTGGGCGAGGATGCCGGGGATCATCAGGGGAAGGTAGCTCTGCACGTCGCCGGCGATGGCGCCGCCGAAGACGAAGGCGAACATCGCGGTGAACAGGATCGGCTGCAGCGCCACGTCGAAGAACTGCTCCGGGTTGCGGCGCATCTTCTTGAGCGCCCGCCACGCCATCATCAGCGTCTGGCCGAGCGTCTCCCCCATGGAGACGCGCCGCCGGGCGGACGCCACGCGGTCGGCGGCCAGGACCGCCTCGCGGGTGGGTGCGATCATGGTGGTCATCGGTTCTCCTCCGTGCGGTTCTGGTGGTCTCCGTCCGTCTCGTGGCCGGTGAGGGCGAGGAACACCTCGTCCAGGCTGGGCTTGGCCACGCTCACCGAGGAGATCGACACCCCGGCGGTGCGCAGCGCGATCAGCACCTCCCCGGCCAGGTCGGCCTGGTCCAGGGCGACGTTGAGGCGGCCCTGCTCCGGGCTGAGGATCGGGTCGGAGCCGAGGACGCGCCGCACGACCTCCACCGCGGAGGGCAGCTCGCCCGGCTCGGCCAGCACCAGCTGGAGGGCCGAGTTGCCGACCGCGGTCTTCAGCTCGTCGGGGGTGCCCTCGGCGACCTTGCGGCCGCGGTCGATGACGGCGACGCGGTCGGCGAGCTGGTCGGCCTCGTCCAGGTACTGCGTGGTCAGCAGCACCGTGCAGCCGTCGGCGACCAGACCGCGGATGGTGTCCCACATTTGGCCGCGGGTGCGCGGGTCCAGACCGGTGGTGGGCTCGTCGAGGAAGATCAGCGGCGGCCTGGTGATCAGGCTGGCCGCCAGGTCGAGGCGCCGGCGCATGCCGCCGGAGAACTGCGAGATCGGCTTGTCGGCGGCGTCCTCCAGGCCGAACTGACCCAGCAGTTCGGTGGCGATGCGCCGGGCGCGCGGCGCGGCGACGCCCTGCAGGCGGCTGAAGAGCCAGAGGTTCTCGCGCCCGGTCAGGTTCTCGTCGACCGAGGCGTACTGCCCGGTGACGCCGACGAGCTGCCGG
The DNA here is from genome assembly GCF_014200435.1 of Sphaerisporangium krabiense. Lineage (NCBI taxonomy): Bacteria > Bacillati > Actinomycetota > Actinomycetes > Streptosporangiales > Streptosporangiaceae > Sphaerisporangium > Sphaerisporangium krabiense. The sequence goes on from NZ_JACHBR010000001.1 coordinate 2,699,642, forward strand.
ATCACGTGCGGATTGCCGGCCACGTCCACCCCGAAGATCTGGGCACGGCCCGCGTCGATCTTCAACAGGGTGGCCAGCATCCGGAGCATGGTGGTCTTGCCGGCGCCGTTCGGCCCGAGCACGCCGAAGATCTCCCCCGGCCGGACCTCCAGATCGATCCCGTCGACGGCCCGGTGCTCGCCGAACGTCTTCACGAGCCCTTCCGCACGCACGGCGAGACCGGCGCCCCCATCGGAGGCCGAGCCGCCCCCGGTACGTCCGAGTTCTGTGATACTCATGCCCCCACTCTCGGGGCCCTCGGTTTCACGCCACCCTCGCCCGGGTTTCACCCGGTTGCGGCAGCGGCATCCGCCTGGGCGGCGGGCCGGGGTCAGCCGCGCGGGGCGTACATGATGATCAGAACGCCGGCGAGGCAGATCGCGGCGCCGATGACGTCCCAGCGGTCGGGGTGGAACCTGTCGACCACCATGCCCCAGATCAGGGAACCGGCGACGAACACGCCCCCGTAGGCGGCGAGGATGCGGCCGAAATGGGCGTCCGGCTGGAAGGTCGCCACCAGGCCGTACAGGCCCAGGGCGACGAATCCGGCGCCGGCCCACAGCAGGCCGCGTTGCTCTCTGACGCCCTGCCACACCAGCCAGGCCCCGCCGATCTCGGCGAGGGCGGCGAGGACGAACAGCAGGAGAGAACGCACGACGGTCACGGCTGTGACCTTAAGGGACGCGCTCTCCCCGCCGGTGAGCCCCCTTCCCGTGGCCGCCGCAGCCGGCCACGTCCGCCCTCCCGGCACACCTGCTCATCGCGCGATCCGCGCGGCCGCCCTGGCCGCCAGTCCGTCGAGCACGTCGGCGTGAACCGCGGGCACCTCGACGTCCAGCGCCAGGTCCTCCGCGCCGGGGGTGAAGGTGAAGGCGAAGAACGAGCAGCATTCGCTCTCCTTGGCCGTCAGGTCCCGTGCGGTGCTCTCCACCTGTGCGCCCGCTGCCAGGGTGAGCCGCAGGCGGGTCGGCCGCACCCGTTCCAGACCCAGCAGGGACGAGGCGAACAGGTCGTCGAACTCCGCGACCCGCGACGGCCGGTCCTCCGTCGGAAGCGTGCACGCGGCCGGCGCCCACTCAGAGGGCTCCTGCCGAACCTGGCCGGGCGTGCAGCAGGAGCACCCCGGTGCGCAGCCGCAGGCGTCGTCCGCCTCCGGCGAGGGCGGCGGCGGAGCGCAGCAGGCGTCGCCACGCCAGGCTTCCCGGCCCTCCTTGACCGCCACGGCGGCGATGACCAGGGCGGCGACGGGATCCGCCCACGACCAGCCGAGCAGCGTGTTGAGCAGGAGCCCGGCCAGGAGCACGCCCGACAGGTAGGTGCACAGCAGGGTCTGCTTGGAGTCGGCGACCGCGCTCGCCGAGCCGAGTTCCCGGCCGGCGCGACGCTGGGCTGCCGACAGGAACGGCATGACCATGAGGCTGAGGGCGGCGAGCACGATCCCCGGCGTGGAGTGCTCGGGCGCGCCGACGCCGGTGAGGGTTAGCGCCGAATCGACCGTGACGTAGGCGGCGAGCGCGAAGAACGACACGGCGATGATCCGCAGCGTGACCCGTTCTCGCGCTCGCGGGTCACGGCTGGAGAACTGCCAGGCGACGGCGGCGGCGGAGGCGACCTCGATCACGGAGTCGAGGCCGAACGCGACGAGCGCTCCCGAGGAGGCGACCGTGCCCGCGGTGATGGCGACGGCCGCCTCGACCACGTTGTACGTGATCGTCGCCGCGACGAGGAGCCTGATCCGGCGATGCAGCGCCGCCCGGCGTACGGGGCTCGGGCCGAGCCCGACGGTGGTCACGGGCAGCCCTGTTCGTCGTTCAGACACCGCTCGCCGGTGTCCACCGCCAGCACCACCCCGAGCAGGTCGTCTATCGCGTGCGCCAGCCGCGGGTCGGCGATCTCGTACCGGGTCTGGCGGCCTTCCTCGGCCCCGACCACGAGGCCGCAGCCGCGCAGGCAGGTCAGGTGGTTGGAGACGTTGGACCTGGTGAGGCCGAGGCGTTCGGCCAGTCGCGCGGGGTACTCCGGCCCCTCAAGCAGGGCGATCAGGATGCGGCATCGGGTCGGGTCGGCCAGCGCCTTGCCGAGGCGGGCCATGGCGTCCATGCGTGTGGCGGCGGTCAGCACGCCCCAACGGTACAGCGACCGCTGTACTACAGTCCAGACTGAATTCACTCCCCGCTGACCAATGACGCCGACGCGCGAAGCCGTGCGAACGGGACCGCCGAATGAGGGGTACGCGGCCCGGCCGGGCCGGCCCCGCGCCGCCGGAGGACGTGCCAGGTGACACCTTGGGCCACCTGGCACGTGCCTTCGGGGTCTAGGACTTGGGCGGCCTCGGCTCGCGCGGCGGGGCGGCCGGGACGTCCGTGGTGCAGGTCAGCGGGGCGTCGGCGGGGACGAGGACCATCGAGACCGCGACCCGGCTGGGGGAGTCGGGCTGGTAGTCGTCGGTCCTCATGCCGATGACCAGCTTGGTCGCCGGGGGCATCGCGGACGGCCTGATGACCATCCAGGTGGCCGCCGGGGGTTCCTCGCCCTGGTCGGCAGGGGTCTTGCCGGGCCCCTTCTCCTGTCCGGCGGTGGTCTTGCCGGGCGGCTCCTCCTGCCCGCTGGCGCCGGGCTTCTTCTCCCGCCGGTCGACGATCTTGCCGTGGTGGGGATCCTGCCGGACCACCTTCTCGATGTCGGCCAGGTCCTGCGCCGGGTTCGACGGCTCGCACCACTTGTTGATGGTGATCTGCGCGGGGACGCCGGCCTGGGCGAGCGTCCGCCGCATGATCTCCGGATCCAGCGACTGCCGCTTGGTCAGCTTCACGGTGACCGTGCCGTCGGGGTTGGTGTCGACGGAGAAGGCGGCCAGGTGCACGTGGACCTCGTCGCCGGCGGCCACCGGCGGCGCGTTCACCCGGGGGCCGGTCAGGACCGGCAGCCCCAGCGCCGTCACCAAAGTGGTGCCCACCACGGTGCCCGCCACCACGCCGCCGACCCTGCGGCGGCGGCGCGACCGGCCCGCCGCCACGAGCTCCCGCACGGGCGTGCGCATGCGCACCCCGGCCATCGCGTCGCGCACCGTGCCCAGTACGTCATCGTCGTTCATCGTTCGCCCTCCTGGCTGTTGACTGTCGCGAGATCTCCGCGCAGCGTCGCGACGGCGCGCGACAGGTGCGTGGTGACGGTTCCGGGAGCGATCCCCAGGGTCCTGGCCGCGGTCTCGGTGTCCAGATCGAGGAAGACGCGCAACGCGACCACCTCCCGCTGCCGCCGCGGCAACCGCCGCAACGCCGCCAGCAGGGCGGGGTCCACGTCGTCGTCGCCGGTCGCCGTGCGGTCCACGGCTTCGTGACCCGCCAGGGCGACCTCGTGGCGGCGCCGTCGCCACCAGGTGACCCGGGTGTTCAGCGCCACCCGGACGATCCAGGCGTGCGGCGCCGGATGCCGGCCGACCTTCCGCCACGACGTCCACGCCCGCGTGAACGCCTCGGCGACGAGGTCCTCGGCCAGCTGCCGGTCACCGGTGGCGGCCAGCACCGCCCGGAGGCAGGCATCCCGGTTTCCCTGGTAAAAGTCCTCGAACTCCAGATGCTCCACGTCCCCTATACGCACGGGCATGGCGACACGCTTACGTCTTCTCCACCGGCGTCCGGGCTCCGGTCGCCGAACCGGTCCGCACGGGTGCCGGCGGCTGCTCGCCCGCGGCGACGCCGCCGAGGGCGTCCTGGGGCGGCGATCGCTGACGTGTTCCTTGCCGTCGGTCTCACCGGAGGTGGGGCGCGTACACCCGGGAATCTATCTCGCTGGCCTGTGAATTACCTTTCGGCGGGATCGATCTTCGATTCGCATTCCAGTGTGCTTTCTTCTTTTGCGGGAAATTTTGACGGGAGATGGCTGATATGCCGGGCCGGTTTGACGGCCCGAATGTGCCGTGGGGCCGGGGATATCGGCGCGCGGCGCCGAGGTCACGGGCCGTGTTTATGGATCGCGGGCCTGGGGATGGTTGTCGCGTAATCGCCCATTTCAGGGCGAAACCCCGAATCCGGGAGGCTCTCATGAACGGATTCCTGCCGTATCGCGACTCCACTCCGGCTGCCCGCGTCGGCGGCGTCCGCGGCTGGCAGGCGGACATTCTCCGCGGCGAGTCGTAACCCAGTAAGCCGAGGTACTGCGGCGCGTAAAGGCCGCAGTACCTCGACCTGTAGCAGGCGGGGCGATACATCCGGAGGGATTTGTGGCGCGATTGTCGTACCCTGCCGCCCGGCGCGGCGATACGGTGGACGATCTGTTCGGATTCTCGGTTTCCGATCCCTACCGGTGGATGGAGGACGCCGAGGACGCGCGCGTGCGCGACTGGGCCGCGGCGCAGGATCGCCTCTTCCACGTGTGTCGCGCCGGATGGCCGGAGCGCCGGCTGTGGGCGTCCCTGCTGGACGAGGTCTCCTCCTTCGGCGTCACGGAACCCCCGACGGTCCGTGGTTCCGTCATGTTCCTCGCCGAGCGAGCGCGTGGCGACGAACAACGCCGCCTGCTGGTCGTCGGCGCCGAGGGCGACACGCGGGTGCTGGTGGACCCCGTCGAGATCGACCCCTCCGGCAACACCGGGCTGTACGCCTGGTGGCCGTCGCGCGAGGGCGAACGGGTCGCCGTCCAGCTGGAGGTCGCCGAGCGGCCCGGCAGCGACATCATGGTGCTCGACGTGCGCACCGGCGCGACGGTGGACGGGCCGTTGCCGCGCGCCCGCAACACCTCGCTCGCCTGGCTGCCCGGCGGCGAGGCGTTCTACTACGTCAGCCGTGTCCCCGACGAGGAACTGGCCCCCGGCGACACGCGCCTGCAGCGGCGGGTGCGGTTGCACCACATCGGTTCACCCTGGCAGGACGACATCGTGGTGTTCGGCGGCGAGGACGCCCCGGACCACTACTACGGGCTCACCGTCAGCGCCGACGGCCGTCATCTGGCGATCACCGCCATGGCCGGGCCCACCTCGTACAACGACGTGTACATGGCCGATCTGGACGATCCGCGATCCCCGCGCTTCGTCCGGATCGTGGACGGGCGCGCCACCCGCGCCCGCGTCCTGCCGCGCTTCCTGGCCGGCGACGATCTGCTGCTGGTCACCGATCACCAGGCCCCGTGCGGCCGCGTCTGCGTGGCCCGCCGGGACGGCGCCGGCCCGGCCGCGTGGCGGACGCTGGTCGCCGAGGATCCCGATGCCCCCTTGGACGAGTGCGCCGTGCTGGACGACCCGGCACTTCCCCGGCCCCTGCTGCTGGTCGCGCGCACCCGCCACGGCGCCTCCACCCTCACCCTGCACGACCTGGCCACCGGCCGCGACCTCACCACCCTGCCCCTTCCCGGCGCGGGCGTGGTGTCATCCCTGCGCGCCGGCGCGCCACACGGCCGCCACGCCTGGTTCGGCTACTGCGACGCGACCACACCTCCCACGATCTACCGCTACGACGCCCTCACCGGCGAGATGGAACAACGCGCCGGCGCCTCGATAGCCGGGCACCGCCCGCGCATCCGCAGCCGCGGCGTCCGCTATCGCGCCGGAGACGGCACCGAGATCACGATGTTCCTGTTCACCCCGGCCGGAGAAGACCAGGGCTCCCGTCCGACGCTGCTCTACGGCTACGGCAGCTTCGGCATGCCGATGCGCCCCTGGTTCTTCCCCATGGCGGCCGCGTGGGTCGGCGCCGGCGGCGCCTACGCGGTCGCCTGTGTCCGCGGCGGCGGCGAAGAAGGGCAGCGGTGGCACGACGCCGGCCGCGGGCCGCGCAAGCATCGCGCGGTCAGCGACTTCAACGACGCCGCGGCCTGGCTCATCGACACGGGCCGGACCACGCGCGACCAGTTGGCGATCTTCGGCCAGTCCGCCGGCGGCCTCCTGGTCACCGCCGCCGCCGTACAGCGACCGGAGCTGTACGCGGCGGTCATCGCCGAAGGCCCGCTGTGCGACATGGTGCGCTACGAGAGCTTCGGCCTGGGCCGCACGTGGACCGACGAGTTCGGCACCGCCGCCGACCCCCGGCAGCTCCCGTGGCTGCTCCGCTACTCCCCCTACCACGCCGTCACCCCCGGAGTCCCCTATCCCGCGTTCCTGTTCACCGGAGCGGTCACCGACCTGCAGACCGGCGAGGCCCACGTCACCAAGATGTGCGCGGCCCTGCAACACGCCACCACCGGCGACCGCCCGATCCTCATGCGCCGCGACCCCGACACCGCCCACGCCGCCTTCCCCGCCGGCAAGGAACACGCCCTGTCCACCGACATCCTCACCTTCGCCGCGGAACACACCGGCCTGTCCCTGACGAAGGCCGCACCCATGCCCCCGCACCTGACCACCGCGGACGCGGGCGACGTCAATTAGCCGCCCGGTGGGCATGCCTTCGCGTTACGGCAGGACCAGCTCCTGCACCTTGACCGCCACGAGGCGGCCGGACGGTGCGGCGTTGTATTCGACCCGGACCGGCAGGGCGCCCTGCTTCAGGCGTGTCAGCAGGTGGCTCGGGAGGCACTTCTTGGTGCCCAGGGCCTGCTTGTCGGAGGTGTCGTAGGGGTAGCCGGCCGGGGGCTTGCCGCACTTCTTGTTGACCTGGCGGAAGTCGAGCCTGCCGGTGTAGCGGATCTTCAGCTTGGCGCCGGTCTTGCCGCCGAGCTCCCAGGCGAGCTGGCCGCTCTCGCCGAGTTCCGTCCGGCGGGCCTTGCGCGGGGTCATGGACAGGGCCGAGTCGCCGGAGCGTACGGCCCAGCCGTAGACGACCTTGGCCTTGGCCGCCGACGCCGCGGCGGGCCGCGCGATGGCGGCTTGCGCGGCGGCGGGCCGCGCGGTGGTGGCTTGCGCGGCGGTGGGGGACGCGGTGGCGGTGAACGCAAGGGCGAGGCCGGCGGCGGCGCCGGTCAACGTCGATCTCATCACTGTCTCTCCTCGTCGAAAGCCGATGGTCTACGGGGCGACTATGGCCGACCCGGATTGCAGGACGAGCGCAACGGTGTCGCAACGGCCGTCATCCGGCGGATGGGCGTCGTGGTGGCGCTACGGGCGGACCGCCGCGGGGACGGCGACCTCGGCGGAGAGCACCTGGCCGGTGCCCGGCGGGACCATCTCCGGGAGGCGCCATCGGGCCGCCAGGATGAACAGCGTCCTGCCGTCGGGGCCGCCCAGCGCGCAGGCGAAGCAGCCGCGGTCGACCTCGATCGTCTGGAGGACCTCGCCGCCCTCGCGGACACGGACGCAGCGCTGGGTGCCGACGTCGGCGTACCAGACGGCCCCCTCGGCGTCGAGGCAGACGCCGTCCGGGTGGTCGTCGCCGGTGTCGGCCCAGACGCGGCGGCCGGACAGGGAGCCGTCGGGCTCGATGGCGAAGGCGGTGAGCCTGTTGCCGTAGGAGTCGGCGACGATCAACGTCGCGCCGTCCGGTGTGACGGCCATGCCGTTGGGGAAGGCGATGTCGCCGGCCACCTGGCGCGCCGAGCCGTCGGGGGCGACGTGCACGACGGTGCCGGGGGCGAACGCCTCGCCGGTGCCCATGGCGAAGCCGATGCGGTTGACGTAGACGTGGCCGCCCGGGGCGACGGCGATGTCGTTCCAGTGGCGGCCGAGCCCGCTCAGGTCGGCGCGGGTGACCAGGGAGCCGTCCGGTTCCTGACGCAGCAGCAGGCCCCGCGCGGAGTCGACGATCAGCAGCCGCCCGTCGGCGTCCCGGGCCGTGCAGAGGGGGAGGGAGCCGACGCGGGCCACCACCTCGTGCGTGCCGTCGAGGGCGAGCGCGATCACCTCGCCCGCCGTCCAGTCGGAGAAGTACAGGCGCCCGTCGTGCCAGTGCGGCGACTCGACCAGGCCGAGACCGGTGAGCCGGGTACGTGGTGGGGACATCGCGGGCTCCTTCGTCGACGGGCTGATCGGCGGGCCGACGCGGGTTCCGGCCGTGCAGCACGGTACGCGACCGGTGCGACAGTTCCGGGCCGGCGCCGCGACCGGGCGGGGCGGCCCCGTGGGGAGGCGGATCACGCGACGCCTCCGGGTGGGGGCACGGGGATGCGCAGGGGCGGGAGGTCGGGAGGGGCCGGGGTCGAGAAGGCGTTCGTCAGCATCTCCGAGATCGTGTACAGGTGCCAGAGGACGTCCGTGCGCGCCTCGGGAAGCCAGGCCACGGCCGCCCGGTCGACGATCTCGGCGAGTCCGCCGGCCCGCAGCTCGCCGCGCGTGTCGACCAGCCCCGCGTACAGCAGGCGGGTCAGTTCGGGCGAGGGGTTCATCCGCCAGTTCCAGGGCTTCCCGGCGGGCGGGCCGCCCGGCGCGGGCTTCTCGGCGCGGCGCCGCAGCCGGTCCAGCAGCGTGCGGTGGCGACCTTCGGCCGCGAACCGCCACGGCCTGCCTTCTATGGGGATGTCCCGCAATCGCGGCGCGAAGGCGACGATCACCCCGTGGACCAGCGCCTCCGACCGCCGCCACACCGGGTCCACGCGGAGCGCCGTCCGTACCACCAGGTTGTCGAGGAACGGCGGAAGAGGGTTCTGGGCGCGCAGCAGCGACGCGCGGGACGCGGCGTGCCAGCGGCCCACACGGTAGGCCAGGTACAGGTGGTCCAGCGCCCGCGCGCCGTCCTCCCGGCAACGCTCCCGCCACGGGGCCGCCAGGGCGAGGGCGTGCTCCCTGGCCCGCTCGGTGAGCAGGTCGTCGTTCCTGCCGAAGAGGCCGTCCACCCGGCGCCTGAGGGCCTTGACGTCCAGCCCCGCCTGGTTCTGCAGGAAGCCGCCGCGCAGGATCTCACCGCCGTGGCCGGACATCCGCGGCGTGGGGTCGAACCGCCCGCCGGCGGGGATGTTCTCGTACGCCGAGATCATGCCCTCGCACGCGAACAGCACGTTGTGGCTGCGGACCCGAGGGTGCGGGACGACCAGGTCCGTCCCGCTCTCCGCGCGTTTGGGCCGGGCGACCTTGTGCGGGACGCCGAGCGCCTCCGCGACGCGCGCGGCCAGCAGCACGTCGGGGCTGTCGTCCTGCCCCGAGGTCGCCGTCACGAAAGGTATCTCCGCCTTGTGGAGCAGCGCGGCGAGCAGACGGCTGTCGCGGCCCCCGGTGAGCGACAGACGTACCGGCTCGTGGCCGTCCCGCAGCGGGCGTACGGCGGCGAGCAGCGCGCCGGCGAGTTCGTCGACGTGGGCGCGCGCCGCGCGCCTGGACGACGGGGGAGCCTGCGCCTCCGGGAGAGGGAGCACCGTGATCGTACGGCGGCCGTCCGCGACGACGATCTCGGAGGCGGGCGGGAGGACGCCGACCTCGCGGAACGGCGTCTCGTCCGAGAGGAAGTACCCGGCGCGCGCCATCGATTCCAGCGCGAGCAGGTCCCAGACGATCTCCGGCCTGCTCGACCCCGTCTCGGCGGCCCTGGCCGTGAGGTGGACGAGCAGCGCGCGGCTGCCGAGGACGTGGACGTCGGAGGTCTCGGCGTAGAACACGGGGCACGCGCGGGTGAGCCCGGTCGCGGCGCTCACCTCCCCCTCGCCGGCCCGGAAGATCGAGAAGACGCCCCCGGTGCCGGCCGTGGTCTCGGCCGGGCGGTCGGTGGCGAGCAGCCGGTCCACGTCGGCGGGATCGGCCAGGTGGCCGGTGAGGCCCGCCACCCGTCCCGCACCCGAGGACAGCACCGGCGGCCCGTGCCCGTCCGGCTCGTTGGACCACGACAGCAGCGCCGTGTCGCCGGCCGCCGACCGCCACGCGCGCGCGGTCACGTCCGCGGCGGGCACCGGCAGGACCCGCCCGGCGGCCTCCTGGGCCGCGGCGAGCGCCACGGGCGGCAGCGGGACGCCCGGGCGCTTGGCCGCGATCGCTAAATGGACGCGCAACCGGAACTCACCGCCGCTCTGTTTCCGCACGTCGGACGCCGGTCGCCCCGGCCGGAGACGACGTGGCGCGCGGCGGCGGGACGGGAGGGCCGGTCACGTTCGGTGATGCGGGCATACAACGGTTTCCCTTCGATGGGTTACACCCGTTGGTTTGCCGATCACCGGATTTTGTTCGCGGTCATCCCGATCCGGCATCCGGGCTGCGGCGTTCGGACGGCGCGGCCGCGTGGCGCATCGCCGGGCCGTGGGGCCGGTGGTGGGGCTACGGTGCTGGCGTGCGGACTCGGGGCCAGGGGAAGGCACGGCCGTTGACGGACGTCGCCGCGGCGGTCGCCGTCGTGGGCATGTTCTGGGTGTGGCCCGCGGACGGCGGCGCGTGGCCGCGCGTCGTGGCGGCGGCGACGCTGGCCGCGGCGACGGCCGGGGCGATGACGCTGCGGTGGCGGGCGCCGGTCGCCGCGACGGTGACCGCCGCGGTCGCGACCGTGCTCGGCGTCGTCCTCGGCGCCTGCGAGGACCCGATGCTGGCCACCGCCTGGTGCCTGTACCCGCTCGCGGTCGAGCGCGCGGCGCGTGCCCGCGTCCTGGTCGCGGCGCCGGTCGGCGTGCTCGCCGCCCTGGCGCTGGTCACCGGCGTGCCCGAGGGGGACGCGCGTGAGTCCGGACGGCGGCTTCTCATCGCGGTGGCCGCGCTCGGCGGGGCGTGGCTGCTGGGCGTGACGGTCGGCAGGCAGGTCGCGGTCGCGCGGGAGGCCGAACGGGCGGGCGTGCGGCTGCAGGTGGCGCGCGACGTCCATGACGTGGTCGGGCACGCGCTCGGCGTCATCGTCGCGCGGTCGGGGGTCGTCCTCGCCCTCCCGGACGCCGACGAGCGGGAGGTGCGCGAGACGCTCGCGGAGGTCGAGACCCACGCGCGCCGGGCACTGGAGGAGATCCAGGGGCTGGTGCGCACGCTGCGCGGCGGCCCGGCGCCGGGGCTCGGCGGGCTTCCCGCGGTCATCGCCGCCACCCGGGCCGCCGGAGTGGACGTCGACGCGCGTGTTGACGGGCGCATCGACGGGGACGCGCGTATCGGCGACGGGGTGGGCGCGGTGGCGTTCAGAATCGTGCAGGAGGCGTTGAGCAACGTGGTACGGCACGCGCCCGGCGCGGCCTGCGCGGTGGACGTCCACGAGGAGGGAGGCACGGTGGTGGTGCGGATTCGCGACACGGGTCCGCGTGACCCCCGTTACCGCGACACAGGTTCGCGTGACACCGGTCCCCGCGGGCGCGGTGCGGGGGCGGGGACGGCCGGTGCGGGGGTCGGTCTGCGGGGCATGCGGGAGCGCGCCCGCCTGGTCGGCGGGACGGTGGCCTGGGGCGCGCGGCCGGACGGCGGGTTCGAGGTGGAGGCCCGCCTGCCCGTCGGAGGCGCCTCGTGACGGGACCGGCGTCCGGGACCGTCTCGGTGTTCCTCGCCGACGACGACGCGGGCCTGCGCGGCGCGTACCGGAAGCTGTTCGAGCGCACCCCGGGCTTCCGGTTCGCCGGGGAGGCCGCCGACGGCGCGGAGGCCGCCCGGCTGGTCGGCGCGCTGAGACCCGACGTGGCCCTGCTGGACGTGCAGATGCCGGGCACCGGCGGCCTGGAGGCCGCGCGGCGCGTGCTGGCCGCCACGAGCACCCGGGTCGTCATGCTGACCACCTTCGACCTGGACGAGTACGTGCACGAGGCGCTGACGCTCGGCGCGTCCGGCTTCCTGCTGAAGAACGCCGCCCCGGCGGAGGTGCTGCACGCCGTCCGCACGGTGCACGCGGGCCACGCCATGCTCGCCCCGGAGGTGACCGCGCGGCTGCTGGACCGCTTCGCCCCCCGGCGGCCTCAGGCGCGGCACGCCTTCGCCGGGCACGTCCTGTCCGAACGGGAGTTGCAGGTCGCCCGGCTGGTCGCCCGCGGCCACTCCAACCGGCGGATCGCCGACGAGCTGTCCCTGAGCCCGGAGACGGTCCGCACGTACCTGCGCCGCATGTTCGCCAAGCTCGGCGTCAACGACCGCACCCATCTGGCCGTGCTCGCGTACGAGGCGGGGCTGCTGCACGACCCGCGGTAGGTGTCCACTTTCGGGGGACGCGGCCGTAAGCCGTCCCGCTTCATGCTGGGCGTCCGCGCACAGGAAGCACGAGGCGGCTTGATGATCGAGATTTCGCGGCTGAGCAAGCGGTACGGCGGGAAGGTCGCCGTGGACGACGTCACCTTCACCGTCCGGCCGGGCCGGGTCACCGGGTTCCTCGGGCCGAACGGGGCGGGCAAATCGACCACGCTGCGGGTGCTGCTCGGCCTGGACCATCCGTCCGGCGGCGCCGCGCTGATCGACGGGCGGCGGTACCGGGAGCTGCGCCATCCGCTGCGCACGGTCGGGGCGCTGCTCGACGGGGCGGGGCCGGTGCCCGAGCGCCGCGCCGTGGACCATCTGACCTGGATCGCGCAGAGCAACCGGATCCCGCGCCGCCGGGTCCGCGAGGTGCTCGACCTGGTGGGGCTCGGCGACGCGGCCGGGCGGCGGGTCAAGAAGTACTCGCTCGGCATGGGGCGGCGCCTCGGCATCGCGGCGGCGCTGCTCGGCGACCCGGAGATCCTGGTGCTGGACGAGCCGGTCAACGGGCTGGACCCGGACGGCATCCGCTGGGTGCGCGCCTACCTGAGGGAGTACGCCGCGTCCGGCCGCACCGTGCTGCTCTCCAGCCACCTCATGGCGGAGGTGGCCGGGACCGCGGACGACGCGGTGGTCATCGCCCGCGGCCGGATCGTCGCGCGCGGCCCGCTGGACGACATCACCGCGGGGCACGGCTCGCTGGAGGCGGCGTTCTTCGCGCTCACCGGCGGCGACGCGGGCCGGGGAGGGTGGTGAGCGCCATGACGGCCGCGGTGCGGGCGGAGCTGACGAAGATCGTCTCCTTGCCCGCGGTGTGGATCGCCACCGGCGTCATCGTCGGCCTGCACCTGCTCCTGTCGGCCGTGAACGTGGACCTCACCGCGGACGCCGTCCACAAGATCACACCGGCCGGGACGATCGAGATCTTCGCCGGCGACCCGCGGCCCGCCCACCGGGCGCTCGTCGGCTTCCTGGTCGCGTCGTCCTTCCAGATGGCCGTGTTCCTCCCCGTCGTCGGCGCGATCATCGCCGGGCAGGAGTTCCGCGCCGACCAGCTCGGACGTTCGCTGCTCGCGGTCCCCCGGCGGGGACGGCTGGTGGCCGCGAAGGCGCTCGCCGCCGCCGTCCATCTGCTGGCCACGTCCGTCGTCATCGCCGCGATCAGCGCGGTGTTCATGTACATCGCCGTCAAGGACTGGGACCCGGGGTTGCCGGTGAGCGCCGGCGCGTGGCTCGGCCAGGCGAAGTTCGCCGCCTTCGCGGTCCTGACCGGCCTGCTCGGCCTCGCCGTCACGATGATCGCCCGCGGCGCGCTCGCCGGTGTCGGCGTCACCGTGGCGCTCACCGCGGCCACCATGACCCAGGCACTGACCGCGGTGTCCCCTGCCCTGGACGCGCTGCTCCCCGTCAGCGCGGGCCGCAACCTGCTGCTCGACCCGGCCGGCGACGACCTCACGGCCGGCCCGTGGCACGCCGTGGCGGTGCTCGTCGCCTGGCCGCTGGCCGCCACGCTGACGGCCGCGATCCTCCTCGCCCGCCGGGACGCCCGGTGACCGGCGGTCCGCCGGCGATCCGGCTCGCCGACCTGCTGCGCGCGGAGCTCACCAAGATCCGTACGTTGCCCGCGGCCTGGATCGCCCTGGCCGTCGCCCTCCTCGGCGGCACGCTGCTGGGGCTGCTGAGCGCCACCGACGCCGTCCGCGTCGCCGGCCGGCAAGGGACGGTGGCGATCGCCCAGCTCGGCACCGTGATGCTCGCCCCGGCCTACGTGGTCCTCGCCGTCCCCGTGTTCGCGGCGGGCGGCGAGTACCGCGGCGGCCAGCTACGCGTCACCCTCGCCGCCACACCGGACCGTGGCCGCCTCTTCGCGGCCAAGCTCCTGGCGACCTGCGCCGCGACGGCCCTCGCGGCGACCGTGGTCGTCCTGTCGGGCCGCCTCGTCCGGCTCGCGGCCGGCGGCGGGCTTCCGGGGGCGGACGGTGGTCCAGGCCGCGCCGTCGCCGAGGTGACGGCGTATGTGCTGCTCGGCCTGGTGGGCCACGGGCTCGCCGTCGCGGCGAAGGGCGTCGTCGTCCCGCTGGCCGTGCTCGCCGCGCTGCCCGTCCTGGTGTCCCCGCCGCTGGGCGGATCGCTGCCCGCCGTCGTACGGCTGCTCCCTCACGAGGTGACCCTGAGCTTCCTCGCCACGTCCGCCACCCCCGCGCTCACCGTCCCCCGCCCGGCCGCCCTGCCGCTCCTGGTCTCCTGGGCCGCCCTCTCCCTCACCGTCGCCCGGCTCCTGACCGCCCGTCGCGACGCCTGACCGGGACGGGGAGACAGGGGAGCTCTCCCTGAATCGTATATGATCTTGTATGTTAAGTTGCCTGGGTGTCCAGTATCGACTCCAGTGCAGAAGCCGTGCGGACGGATGCGCCGCAGGGAGTGGTCGTCACCGTCACCGGTGAGGTCGCGCCGGGTTCGCTCGGCGTCGTGCTTCCCCATGAGCATCTTCTGAGTGATTTCGGCACACCCGGCGATTCGGCCGAGGCGTGGGAGGCCGTGGGGCGGGTCCGGCCCACCGCCGCGAGCCGGCTTCGGCTGTACGAGGCGCCGCTGACCATGGACCTGCTCGGCGAGATCGGCCTGGGCGCGCCCAACAGGGACGACTGGCTGCTCGGGGACGAGGAGCTCGCCGCGCGCGAGCTCGCCGCGTTCAAGACGGCCGGCGGCGGCACGCTGGTGGACGTCACCAGCGCCGGGCTCCGGCGCAACCCTGCAGGGCTGCGCCGCGTCTCCACGGCGAGCGGCGTGGCCGTCGTCATGGGCACGGGGTGGTACCACCCGGCATGGGTACGGGGACGCCTGGAGGCCGGCGGCCCTGACGCGGACTCCGGGCCGCTCACGTCGGGCGCGCCGGACGCCGAGCGCCTCACCGAAGAGATCGTCCGGGACCTCACCGTGGGCGTCGACGGCGTACGGGCCGGGATCATCGGGGAGATCGCGGCCCTCGATCCGGACGAGCCCGCCGGGCGCGCGGTGCTGGTCGCGGCGGCGCGGGCGTCGGCCGCCACCGGCGCGGCGATCTCGATCGACCGCTGCGAGAACGCCGCCACGCAGCAGCGCGTGCTCGACGTGCTGGCCGGCGAGGGCGCCGACCTGACCCGCGTCGCGGTCGGGCACTGCGACGCCCTGTCCCCCAGCCCTGACGCGCTGGAACCGCTCCTCGCGCGCGGGGTGTACGTGCAGTTCGACCAGCTCGGACGGCTTCCCACGGTGCTGAGCGCGTCCGATGACCAGGACGTCGCCGCCGCCGTGGTGGAGCTGGCCCGCCGCGGCCACGCCGGCCGCCTCCTGCTGTCGCAGGACGTGTCCGCCAAGTCGCACCTCTACGCGTACGGCGGTGGCGGCTACGGCTTCCTCCTGCGGCAGTTCGTCCCGTACCTGAAGATGCTCGGAGCCGACGACGCGCTCATCGAGGCCGTCACCATCGGCAATCCGAGGCGACTCCTCACCATCCCGACCCCGAAGGCAGACTCGTGAGCCGCTACTCCTTCGAGATCCCGGACCTCTCCGGCAAGGCTCTCACCGTCACGGGCCCCGTGGACCCGTCGACGCTGGGGGAGACGCTCATGCACGAGCACGTATTCGTCGACCTGCGACGGCCGCCGCGCTTCCGCCGCCCCGGCGAGGACTCCACCGAGGCCGCGGAACCGCTGGCGCTCGCCTCACTCGCGCGCACCCGTCACGGCACGCCGAACGCCGACAACGACATGATGGGCGACTTCGACGAGCTGCTCCCGGAGGTGCTGGCCTTCGCGCACGCCGGCGGCGGCACGATCGTCGAGGTCTCCTCCATCGGGATCGGCAGGGACCCCGAGGGCCTTCTGCGGCTCTCCCGGGCGAGCGGCCTCAACATCGTCATGGGCGGAGGCTGGTACACCCCCGTCTTCCACCCGGTGGACATGGACGCGCGCGGTGTGGACGAGCTCGCCGACATCATCGTGCGGGACATCGTCGTCGGCGCCGACGGGACCGGCGTACGATCCGGCATCATCGGCGAGGTCGCCGCGGAGACGGCGCCGCTGACCGACAACGAGCTCAAGAGCGTGCGCGCGAGCGCGCGGGCCAGCCGGATCACCGGCGCTCCCATCACGTTCCACGTGGGGGGCAGGGGCGAGGACAAGTTCCAGGTGCTCGACATCGTGGAAGAGGAGGGCGTCGCGCCGTCCAGCGTCGTCTTCGGGCACGCCGGGGAGATCCTGACGAACCCGTCGCTCGCCGAGCGCCTCCTCGCGCGCGGCGTCTTCGTGGAGTTCGACTTCCTGGCCTCGCCGGGCAGCCCGTGGGGGCACCTGTTCCTCACCAGCGACCACAAGACCGCCCGGGGCATCGCGGACCTGGTCGAACAGGGCTACGCCCGCCAGATCGTGCTCGGCCACGACGTGTGCATGAAGATCCAGCTCAAGAAGTACGGCGGCAAGGGGTACGACTACATCTCCCGATACTTCCTGCCGGAGCTGCGCCGCCTCGGCGTCTCCGAGGAGGCCGTCCACACGATCATGGTGGAGAACCCCTCCCGGGCCCTGACCTTCGCCAAGCCCGCCTGACCCGGGCGGTTCCTTCCCGGCCTCGGCGACGTCATGACAGTAGTGGAGCGCGTCGCCGAGGTGCGGAGGCGTCGCTGACACCCCGGGCGGAATCCGCGTGCCGGGAGCGGCGCCGTCGCTATCTTGAGGCCCATGAGCGTGAGGACGCGGGCGTACTGCGAGCGCGGGGACAGCGTGGAGGACCCGACCTCGGAGGACCTGGGGCGGCTGGTGAGCGGGCTGACGCGGGGCAACCGCTTCGTCATCGTCGAACGGCTCGACGCCGCGAACTCCGAGTACTACATGCAGGCCTACCTGCGCGACGACGGCGCGTACTGGCTGGAGTACCGCAACGGCGGCGCCGACGCCCACTTCCAGACCACGTGCCTCACCCCGCAGGTCCTCAAGCGGGTCTTCACGATGTGGCGCTACAGCATGCCGGGCTGGCTGGACTGGTTCGTCTGGCAACCCTGGCCCCACGATCCGGACGCCCGTGACACCGAGGTCTGACCGCGTCGCACGGAACCGTGGTCAAATGGGGGAGCGATTCGGGTAACTCCGTGTTCACCGGGCCGTCATCGCGGAGAGGAAGTAGCGTCGTGCGCGGTCACGAGGATGGGCGCATGCACCCCAGGAACCTTCTTCGGCCGGCCGTGGCCACGACGACGGCACTCTCCCTCGCCCTCGCGGCCGCCCCCGCGCGGGCGGACGCCCGGGACGGCGACCACGACCGGCGGGGCGGCCGCGACTCGGCGATCAGCCTGAGTCTCCTCGGACGGTTCGCCACCGGCGCGGTCGGCACCGGGGCTTCGGAGATCACCGCCTACGACGCCGCGACCCGGCGGGTCTTCGTGGTGAACGCCCAGGACGGCACCATCGACGTCCTCGACATCCGCGACCCGCGCGCCCCGCGCAAGGTCACCTCGCTCGCCGCCTCCGGCGCCAACAGCGTCGCGGTGCGGGACGGCCTGGTCGCCGTGGCGCGCCAGGCGGAGAGCAAGACGGCCCCGGGCACGGTCACGCTGTTCCAGGCGCGCACGGGCCAGAAGCTCAAGGACTTCACCGTCGGCGCGCTGCCCGACATGCTGGCGTTCACCCCGGACGGCCGCCGGATCGTCGTCGCCAACGAGGGCGAGCCCGCGTCCTACTGCCAGGGCGCGGCCGACGACCCGGAGGGGTCGGTCAGCGTCATCGACCTGCGGCGGGGCGTCGTGCGCACCGCCGGCTTCGGCGCCTTCGACGGCCAGGCGGACCGGCTGCGCGCCGCGGGGGTGCGTATTTCGGGCCCGGGCGCGAGCGTGGCGCGGGACCTGGAGCCCGAGTACGTCACGATCGAGGGCGGCACCGCGTGGGTGACGCTGCAGGAGAACAACGCGGTGGCGATCGTCGACCTCGACCGCGCGAAGGTCGAGCGCATCGTGCCGCTCGGCCTGAAGGACTGGGGCGCGGCGGGCATCGACGCCTCCGACAAGGACGGCAAGATCGACATCCGGCCCCGCCCGGGACTGAAGGGCCTGTACATGCCCGACGCGATCGCGCACTTCCGCGCGCGGGGCCGCACCTACCTGGTCACGGCCAACGAGGGCGACGGGCGCGACTGGCCCTGCCACGCGGACGAGGCCAGGGTCAAGAGCCTGACCCTGTCCGCGGCCGCGTTCCCCGACGCGGCCCGGCTCAAGAAGGACGAGGAGCTCGGCCGTCTCAACGTGCTCACCGACTCGCCCAAGGACGCCTCCGGCGCCTACACCGAGCTGCACGCCCTGGGCGGCCGGTCGATCTCCGTGCGCTCCGAGAGCGGCGCCCTGGTGTGGGACTCGGGGGACGAGCTCGAACGCCTGATCGCCCGTGAGCTGCCCGCCGAGTTCAACGCCGACAACGAGAAGAACGGCTCCTTCGACAGCAGGAGCGACAACAAGGGACCCGAGCCCGAGGGCGTCGCGGTCGGCGAGGTCGGCGGGCGGACCTACGCGTTCGCCGGGCTGGAGCGGGTGGGCGGCGTCGTCGCCTACGACCTGTCCGACCCGCGCCGCCCCGTCCTGGCCGGTTACCTCAACACCCGCGACTTCGCCGGCTCGGTCGAGGCCGGCACCGCGGGCGACGTCGGCCCCGAGGGCGTCCTGTTCGTCCCCGCCGCCGACAGCCCGACCCACCGTCCGCTGCTCGTCGTCGGCCACGAGGTGAGCGGCACCACCGCCGTCTACGAGATCCGCTGACCGCCCGCGCCGCTCACGGGCCGCCGCCGTCCGCCGGAGGCGGCCCGTGACCGGCGCAGATCTTGTCGATCAGGTCACGGGCCGCGTCGGCCCGCGGATCGCCGAGCTCGTCGAAGACGGCCATCGCCTCGGACAGCACGCGGTACGCCTCCTCGGCCTGACCGGCGTGGAAGAGGCTCTCGCCGAGGTGATAGAGGGTCCGCACCTCGTCGCCCCGGCTGCCTCCTTCGTGGCTGCTGGTCAGGGCCTGGCGGTAGTAGTCGATGGCGCGGTCGTGCCGTCCGAGGCTCCGGTGGACGTCGCCGAGGCCGATCAGCGCGGCTCCGTTGCCCACCAGGTCCGGCCGGGTGTCGCGGTAGGTGGTCAGCGCCTCGTTGAGGTAGGCGATGGCTTCCTCCGTCCTGCCCGCGCTCTTGCACAGGTTCCCGAGGCTCACCAGGACGTTGCCGCGACCCCACCGCTCACCGAGCTCCTCCGCGGTGGCCAGAACCTTACGGAACAGGCGTTCCGCCTCCTCGAAGCGCTGCTGCAGCGCGTAGGTCTCCGCCAGTTTGTGCAGGGCGCTGCCCTCACCCCAGCGGTAGCCGGTGCTCCGCCACAACCCGGCCGCCTCCTGGAAGCAGGCGACGCTCTCGTCGAACCGATGGGCCTGCCAGTGGACGAGGCCGAGGCTGAAAAGGATCACCCCTTCGGCGTTCGGCTCGCCGGCCCGCCGTACGGCGGGGAGCGCCGGCTCCAGCAGGGCCATCCAGTCGGCCACCACGTACGCGCCCAGGTAGCAGGCGAACATCAGCGTGGTGGGGATCTGCCAGGCCTCGTTCCCGCCGCTCTCGGCGGCCCGCCGGGTCGCGGCGACGAGGTTGGCGCGTTCGGCGTCGCACCACCGCAGCGCGTCGGCGTGGCCGGCGAAGCGTTCCGGACGGCACCCGGCCGGCGGCGGGGCCGGCACGGGCTGGTAGGCGGAGGGGGAGGGGGCCAGCATGCGGCTGACCGCGGCCGCGGAGTGCGCGTACCAGGCGATGAGCCTGTCCTCGGCCCGCCGGTGCTCCTCGGCCGCCTCGGCCGCGCGCTCGCGCTCCTCGGCCAGGACCTCGCGGGCGTAACAGCGCAGCAGGTCGTGGAAGCGGTACCGGCCCTTGCCGGTCTCCTCCAGCAGATGGGCCTGGGTCAGCCTGTCGAGGCGCCGCCGGGTCTGGGCCGGGCCGAGCCCGGCCAGCGCCTCGGCCGCCCGCGTGCTGATGTCGGGGCCCGGGTGGAGGGCGAGCAGCCGGAACAGATGGGCGGCCTCCTCGGGGAGGTCCTGGTAGGACAGGGCGAACGCGGTGCGCACCGACACGTCCTCGGTCTCCAGCACGCCGAGGCGTTCGTGTTCCACGCCAAGCTCGGCGGCCAGGTCGGCGAGCCCGTCGTGGGGGTGGATGGCGATGCGCTCGGCGGCGATGCGCAGCGCGAGCGGCAGGCAGGCGCACATCCGGGTGATCTCGGCGACGGCCTCCGGCTCGGCCGCCGTCCGGTCGGCGCCCACGACCTGCCGCAGCAGCTCGTGCGCCTCGGCCGCCGGCAGCAGGTCCACGGGAAGGGGGTGCGCGCCCTCCTGGACGATCAGCCCGGTCAGCCGGGTGCGGCTGGTGACGATCGCCATGGACCCGGGGGACGCCGGGAGCAGCGGCCGCACCTGCTGGACGGAGGCCGCGTTGTCCAGCACGACGAGGGTGCGGCGTTTGTCCAGGACCGAGCGGTACAGGCGCGCCCGGTCGTCCAGCAGGGGCGGGATGCCGTCCTTGGCCACGTTCAGCGCGCGGAGGAACCCTTCGAGGACGTCCTCGGGCGCGAGCGCGTCCCGGTCGCCGCCGCGCAGGTTGACGTACAGGCTGCCGTCGGGGAACGCGTCGCGGACCAGGTGCGCCCAGTGCAGCGCGAGCGCGGTCTTGCCGACGCCCGGGCTGCCGGAGACCGCGGCGATCACCACCGACGGCGGGCGGGCGTCCTCGGCGCTCAGCAGGGCCGTGAGCTCGGCCATCTCGCGGCTCCTGCCGACGAACCCGCCGATGGCCGGGGGGAGCTGGCGGGGCACGGGAGCGGGGGACGCGGCGGCGGGCGGGCGTCCGGCCTGGCGGGCCCGCCGCGTGCTCAGCTCGGCGTAGCGCCGGCCGAGCCCCTTCTCGTCGCCCAGGTGCGTGGGCAGGTTCCGGCCGTGCGCCCGCGCGTGGGTGAGGCAGGTGTCCACGAAGGCGTCGAACTGCTCGCGGGTGGGCCAGGTGGGCTTCTCCTGGTGGATCAGCGCGCTGACCGTGGTCTTGGACAGGCCGGGGACCACGCGGCCGTTCCCGCCGCGGCGGTCGCGGCTGCGCCGTTCCATCTCGCGGACGCTGATGCCGGCCTGGTCGCGCAGCGCGCGGAGCAACCGCGCCATTTCAATACCGGGATCGGTTCTGCTGCCCCTGACCATCGCGATCTCCAGGTCTCGGTACGTGCCGCGTCCGGACATTCCCCCTTTTCTCAGCGTAGATGAGATTTAAATTCTCGCGAGTCCTATCGGAAATATGGCAGGCGCTGGAAAAGATCGATATTTCGCCGGTCGTTCGCCCCGGTGTCCCGGCGAAGTGGCGGCGGGACGCGCGTCCGGGGCCTTTCACCTGCGCGTGCGCGAAAAGTGTCCGGAAGTGTCCGTGAACGTATCCGGACGCGGGTGCGCTGGGGCTCCCTTGTAGTCCCGGACCTCCAGGAAAGGACGCGAGCCCGTGAACCTCCCCGCGAAGACGTTCGCCGCCGTGATCATGAGCGCGGCACTGCTCGGCACCGCCACCCCGCCCGCCCACGCCGCCGTCCCATCGGTACGCCATGTGTGCGCGAGCCTGTCCTGCGCCTTCTACTTCAACCAGAAGATCACCCGGTCGATGGACGCCAAGCTCGACCGGCTCGGGTGGGTCGCCGACACGGCCGCGGGGCTCATCTGCGCGCCGCTGCGCAGCCGCCTGCTGGGAGCCGCCTGCTCCGCCGCGGTCGCCTACAAGTTCGACAGCGCCAGGCGGAACCTCGACGCGGCGGCCGGGAGCGGCGGATGCTTCGTCGTCACGGCCAAGGTGGGGCTGCGCAAGGTGATCACCTTCGGCAGCGTCTCGTCCGGCCACCCGAGCTGCGGCTGAGCGCGTGAGCCCGGTTCCGGACGATCTGGGCTCACGACCGGCCCGTGCGGCGTACGTTTCGGCGGCGGTCGAAACGAGCCGGGCCTAGCCTGGCCCCGTACCACCGGTGACGCGCCCGTCCGTGCAGGGGCCGGCCGGGCGACGTGATCACACAGGGGGACGACGGGCGCATGACCTTCCATGAACTCCACCACGGCGACCGGCCGCTGATCCTGCCCAACGCCTGGGACGTGCCGTCCGCGCTCGCCTTCCTGGACGCCGGCTTCCCGGCCGTCGGCACGACCAGCTTCGGCGTCGCCGCCGGTCTCGGCCGCCCGGACGGCGAGCGGGCGACCGCGGGGGCCAACCTCGCGCTCGCCCGCGCCCTCGGCCGCCTGCCCTGCCCCGTCAGCGTGGACATCGAGGACGGCTACGCCGACGACCCCGGCCAGGTCGCCGCGTACGCCGCCGAGGTGGCGCGGGCCGGCGCGGCGGGCGTCAACATCGAGGACGGCGGCACGACAGGGCTGGTCGCGCCGGCGGCGCACGCCGCGAAGGTGGCCGCGATCAAACAGGAGTGCCCGAACCTGTTCGTGAACGCCCGCGTCGACACGTACTGGCTCGGCGAGGACGCCACGGTCGCCGCCACGCTCGACCGCGCGGCGGCCTACGTCGCGGCCGGCGCGGACGGGATCTTCGTCCCCGGCGCGGTGGAGCCGTCCGTCATCGCGTCGTTGGCGGCGGGGATCCCCGTGCCGCTCAACGTGCTGGTGGTTCCCGGGCTCTCGGCCGACGAGACGGCCCGGCTCGGCGTCCGCCGCGTGAGCACGGGCTCGCTGCCCTACCGCGCCGCCCTGGACGCGGCCGTCGGCGTGGCCACCGCCGTCAGGGACGGCCGGCCCGTGCCCGCCGCGACCCCGTACGCCGACGCGCAGGCCCGTCTCGTCCGCTACGCCCGCACGTAGCGGCGCGGCTCAGTAGGCGCGGCTCAGTAGGCGCGGCCGAACAGGACGCGCTTGCCGTACGCCGACGGCTCGCCGCAGTGCACGCAGCGGCCCGTCTCCGCGGCGCCGTCGAGCGGGATGCAGCGCGGCGTCGCGGCGGTCTTCGCCTTGATGTCGTCCTCGCACGCGGGCGCGCCGCAGTGCAGGGCCGACGCCCAGCCCGAGGCCACGACCTCGACGAAGACGTCCCAGGAGTCGGCGGCGGCGGTGTGCCCGTCCCGGAAGGCGGTCGCCCGGCGCAGCAGGAACTCCTGGAACTCCTCCAGCAGGCCCGGGATGACGTCCGGCGCCGAGGAGACCGGAATGCTCTGCTTGCCCTCGTCCCCGAGCCTCCTGACCATGACCACGGTGCCGGACTCCAGGTCGCGCGGGCCGAGCTCCAGGCGGACGGGGACGCCGCGCAGCTCCCAGTCGTTGAACCGGAACCCGGGGGAGAGCTGGGCGCGGTCGTCGACGTGCGCGCGGACGCCCGCCGCCTTCAGCCGGTCCGCGAGCTCGCGCGCGGCCGCCGACGTGCGCTCCAGCTGGTCGCCGCGCCCGATCGGCACCACGACGACCTGGTAAGGGGCCAGCCGGGGCGGCAGCACCAGGCCCTTGTCGTCGCCGTGGGTCATGATGACCGCGCCGATCATGCGGGTGGTCATACCCCACGACGTCGTGTGGCACGGTTCGAGACGGCCGGTGCCGGAGGTGTAGCGGATGTCGAAGGCCTCGGCGAAGTTCGTGCCCATGTAGTGGGAGGTGCCGGCCTGCAGCGCCTTGCCGTCCCGCATCATGCCCTCGATGGTGTAGGTGCGCACCGCGCCCGCGAAGCGCTCCCCGGGGGTCTTCTCGCCGGGGACGACCGGGATCGCCGCGATGTCGCGGGCGACCTCCGTGTACAGGTCGAGGGCGAGCATCGTCTCGCGCATGGCGTCGGCCTCGTCGGCGTGCGCGGTGTGGCCCTCCTGCCAGAGGAACTCGGTGGTGCGCAGGAACATGCGCGGACGCAGCTCCCAGCGCACGACGTTGGCCCACTGGTTCAGCAGCAGCGGCAGGTCGCGGTGGGAGGAGACCCACTTGGCCATCATCTCGCCGATGATCGTCTCCGACGTGGGCCGGACGATCAGCGGCTCTTCCAGCTCCTTGCCGCCCGCGTGCGTCACCACGGCCAGCTCGGGCGAGAACCCCTCGACGTGCTCGGCCTCGCGCCGCAGGTAGCTTTCGGGGATGAGCATCGGGAAGTAGGCGTTCTCGTGGCCGGTGTCCTTGATCCGGCGGTCGAGCTCGGCCTGGAGAAGCTCCCACAGACGGTAGCCGTACGGTCGGATGACCATGGTGCCCCTCGCCGGGCCCCGGTCCACGAGCTGGGCCTTGGCCACCAGCTCGTTGTACCAGGCCGAGAAGTCCTCGCCCTGAGGCGTCACACCGCGCTCATCACGTCCGTCGCGTCCCATGCAGGGAGAATAGCGTCGAGTCGCCATCCTCCGAGTGCGGTCCGGGCACCGGCGCCGGGCCCTGGCCGCCCGCGCGCGGTGTGCGCGCAACGAATGTCCATGAATTGATAAAGCCGGATTAGTGCGCGCGGCACTGCCGTTATTGGAGTATTGACTGTTTTCCGGCGCCGGGCGGGGCGTGCCCCTGGCCCGGCGCGGAGTCGTCGCTCTAGACAAAGGACCGCGATTGCCTTCCTCGACGGCGTATGTCGCCACACCCCGTCCGGCCCGCTATATCAAGCAGCTCGTCGCGCACCTGGGCAACAAGATTCCCACCGAGCTGGCGGACGACGGCAGGGGGACGCTCACGTTCGGCGCCCATGACCTGTGCGTGCTCACCGTCTCCGAGCACCAGGACCACCTGGTCATGATCGCCGCCGCCGGGGACGAGGAGGCGCTGGCGCGCGTGCGGGACGTCGTCACGCGCCACCTCGTGCGCTTCGCCACCCAGGAGGAGCTGACCGTCGAGTGGACGCCGTTCGTGACGGCGGACACGATGCACATCGTGGACCCCGTCCTCGGCGACTACGCGTCGACGCACTCCACGCCGCCGGACGACGTGCTGCGGGACCTGATCGTCAGGACCCGGGACATCGCGGGCGGCAGGGCCGCCATGCAGGTGTCCCACGACGAGGGCACCCTGCTGACCATCCTGACGCGCATGGTGGACGCGCGGAACGCGGTCGAGGTCGGCGTGTTCACCGGCTACTCCTCGATCTGCATCGCCCGGGGGCTGGCCGAGGGCGGGCGCCTGCTCGCGTGCGACGTCAGCGACGAGTGGACGGCCGTCGCCCGGGAGTTCTGGGAACGCGCCGGCGTCGCCGACCGTATCGACCTGAAGCTCGGCCCGGCCGCCGACACCCTGCGCGCGCTGCCCCCCGACCCGGTCATCGACATCGCCTTCATCGACGCCGACAAGGGCAACTACCCGGTCTACTACGAAGAGATCGTCACCCGCCTGCGCCCGGGCGGCGTCATCCTCCTGGACAACGTCCTCCTCGGCGCCCGCGTGGCCGACCCCGCCTACCAGGAGGACCACCACCGCGCGATGCGCGTCCTCAACGACCACATCGCCCACGACGACCGCGTCGACGCCGTGATGCTCCCCTTCCGCGACGGCCTCACCATCGCCCGCAAACGCTGACCGCGCCCCTCGGCCACCGCCCGGCACGGGAAGCCAGGCCGGCTCGCGCGAAGACGTCGCGCGAGCCGGCCTGCGGTCTGCCGGCGCCCGTCGCCGAAGCGCACTCTACGAGGGGCCACCGACGGTTTCGCGAGGTGAGGGTTCAGCCGACGGGGACGTCCCTGCGGCGGAAGGCGGTGAGGCCCGCCGCCGTCAGGAGCGCGGCGATGGCCGTCAGCCACACCAGCGGCGCCGCGCTGACCTCGCCGCCGGGCAGCTTGGGCAGGTGCGTGAACGGGGAGATCTCCAGGACGCGCTCGTCGAGGCCGAGCGCGCTGCCGACCAGCCCGGCCAGCAGGCAGATCACCAGCCCGCCCCAGCTCGCGGCCGAGAAGCGGGGGAGCAGGCCGAACAGCAGGACCGCGATCGCGGCCAGGATCCACACCGCGGGGAGCTGGACGAGGGTCCCCGCCAGTGCCCGGGGCACCTCGCGGCCGACCGCGCCGGTGTTCAGGCCGTGGGTCAGGCCGACGGCGAGGCCGGCGACGGCCAGCAGGGCGGCGGGGCCGAGCAGCGAGAACACCAGGTGGCCGCCCATCCAGCGGACCCTGCCCACGGCGGTGCCGAGCACCGGCTCGGCGCGGCCCCCGGACTCCTCGGCGCGGGCGCGCAGCGTGGCCTGGATGGCGTATCCGGCCGCGACCAGCCCGAAGAGCTGCGTCATCGCGGCGAGATAGCTGTCGATGAGGCCGGACGCGCCGCCGAGCTTGGCGAAGATCTCGGTCATCTGCGCGTTGTCGCGCACCAGGTCGCCGACGCTCCCGGCCAGGTAGCCGAGCACCACGCCGAGCACGGCGAACCCGGCGGCCCATCCGGACAGCAGGCCCCGGTGCAGCCGCCAGGCCAGGGCCAGCGGCGAGGCCAGGCCCGGCGCCGCGGAGGCGGGGCCGAGCCGGGGCGGCAGGAGACCCGCGCCGACGTCGCGGCGCGCCGAGAGCGCGACGGCCGCCGCCGCGAGCAGCCCGGTGAAGGCGACCGCCGGCAGGGCGGACCACCACTGCTCGCCGCCGTAGGGGCGCAGGTGCTCGGCCCAGCCGAACGGCGACAGCCAGGCCACCCACGACAGGGCGCCGTCGCCGATGCCGCTCATGTCGCCGACCACCCGCAGTACGTACGCGACGCCGAGGACGATGATCGCGGCGCCGCGCGCGCCGCCCGCGCCGCTGGTGAGCTGCGCGGCCACGCCGCCGACCGCGGCGAACACCCACCCGGTCAGGGTGAGCTGCAGTCCGAAGGCCCACGAGCCCGAGGCGGGCATGTCCTGGCCCAGCATGCCCACCGCCAGCAGCAGGCCCATGACCAGCGACGCGACGAGCGTGGTGAGCAGCGCCGCGGCCAGGCCCGCGTGCCGTCCCGCCACGGTCGAGGCGAGCAGCTCGCGCCGGCCGCTCTCCTCCTCGGTGCGGGTGTGGCGGATGACGGTGAGGATCGCGAACAGGCCGACCACGATCGGGAGGAACCCGGCGCGCCAGGCGACGAGCTGGCCGAGGTCGTCGCCGAACAGGCGGCCGTAGAGCGCGACGAAGGCGGCGTTGTGGGCGCTGGCGGTGAAGTACTGGTGCCGCCCGGCGGCCGTGGGGAACAGCTCGTTGATCGAGGCGACGTAGGAGAGGGGGACGAGGCCGAGTAACAGCACCCACAGCGGCATCAGCACGCGGTCGCGCCGGAGGATCAGCCGGGCGAGCCCGCCCGTGCCCGTCAGGGTGTTCATCGCGACACCTCGGCGGCCTGGCCGCGGTCGTAGTGGCGGAGGAACAGCTCCTCCAGCGTGGGCGGCCTGCTGACGAGGCTGCGCACGCCCACGGCGGTGAGGTGGCGCAGCGCGGGGTCGAGGGCCTCGGTGTCGACGTCGAAGCGCACCCGGCCGTTCTCTGCGCGCAGGTCGTGGACGCCGGGCAGGCTCGCCAGCCCGTCCACGGGCCCGGCCAGCTCGGCCTGGATCGTGGTGCGGCTCAGGTGACGTAGGTCGTCCAGGGTGCCGGTCTCGACGGCGCGGCCGTCCCTGATGATGGTGAGCCGGTCGCACAGCGCCTCGACCTCGGAGAGGATGTGGCTGGACAGCAGCACGGTGCGGTCACCGCGCCGCTGCTCCTCGCGGACCGCGTCCCGGAACACCTCCTCCATGAGGGGGTCCAGGCCGGAGGTCGGCTCGTCCAGGAGCAGCAGTTCCACGTCGGACGCCAGGGCCGCGATCAGGGCCACCTTCTGCCGGTTGCCCTTGCTGTAGGCGCGGCCCTTCTTGCGGGGGTCGAGGTCGAAGCGCTCGAGAAGATCGGCCTTGCGCCGCTTGTCGAGCCCGCCGCGCATCCGGCCGAGCAGGTCGATCACCTCGCCGCCCGACAGGCCCGGCCACAGCGTGACGTCGCCGGGCACGTAGGCCAGCCGGCGGTGCAGCGCGGTCGCGTCGGCCCAGGGGTCGCCGCCGAGCAGCCGGGCCGTGCCGGCGTCCGCGCGCATCATGCCGAGGAGGATCCTGATGGTCGTGCTCTTTCCCGCGCCGTTCGGGCCCAGGAAGCCGTGCACCTCGCCGGTGCGTACGGCGAGGTCGAGGCCGTCCAGCGCCCGTGTGGGGCCGAACGTCTTGACCAGCCCTGCCACCGCGATGGCGTCAGTCATGGTTGTCGCTCCTTGAACGCGCGGAGCGTGGCGTCGCGCTCCGCTGGGGTTTGGTCCCGGACCTTGTCCAGAGCGACGCGCGCCGCGGCGGCGTCCTCCGGGCTCATGAGAGGGTGCGAATAGATGTCGAGCAGCGCCATGGCGAGGCGGTGGTCTCCCTCCGGCGTCAGCGTGTCGACGCCGAGCCCCCGCGAGACGTGCTCGTGCAGCACCGGGACGGCCAGCGCCATCGCGGTGAGCACGGTCGCGCGGGAACGGCGGTCCGCCGTGAAGGTGACGTCACCGGTCTCCTCGAAGGTGGCGAGCCACCCTTCGGTCATCTCGACCATCTGGTCGAACAGCGCCGCGGCGGATCCGTCGGCCAGCTCTCGCGCCAGGTACCGCTGGTAGGGGATCAGGGCGGCGCGCGCGGCGGCGATGTGGTCGATGTCGCCGAACGTGCCGTTCCTGAGCCCTTCGCGGGCCTGGTCGTTCAGTTGCCGGACCGTCTGGGCCATGTAGTCGTCGCACGCCTCGCGCAGCGCCTGTTTGGAGCCGAAATGGTGGCGTACCAGACCTGAGGAGACTCCTGCGGTCTTGGCGATCCCGCGGATGGTCGCCCTCTCGAATCCGTGCTCTCCGAAGTGCAGCAGCGCCGCGTCTCGGATGCGGGCACGGGCGGTGAGGTCCTCGGGGTTCGGCTGGGTCGTCGCCACGATCTCTCTTCCTGTCCAGGCGTGTAGCCGACTACACCTGCGTGCAGCAAGCTATACGCGCGTGTAGTCGGTGTCCAGGTTTCCCTACGCGTTCTTGACGCCAAGGCTCTCACCTCGGCGCGGAGCGTCCCGATGGCCGCGGGGAAAGCTGACGGATCCTGACGGGTACGGGCGGTAGCGTCGCCGTGCACTCTCGAACGGGAAGCAGGTGAGATCGATGCGCTACGTGGCGCTGCTGCGCGGCATCAACGTCAGCCCCCGCACCCAGATCGCCATGGCGGATCTCCGGGCGCTGCTGGAGGGCCTCGGGTACGGCGATGTCCGCACGCACCTGCGGAGCGGGAACGCCCTGTTCACGGCCGGCGCGGACGATCCCGCCGGCATCGCCGGCCGTATCCGGCGCCGATGCGCCGAGAAACTGGGCGTCGGGCCCGCGGTCATCCTGCGGACGGTGCCGGAGCTGCGCGCCGTCGTCGAGGAGAATCCCCTGGAGATCCGGGACCCGGCGAGGTTCATGGTGGCGTTCCAGGCCGAGGTCCCCGATCGGGGCGTCGTGGACGGCATCGACCCGGCGCTCTACGCGCCGGAGGAGGTCGCGATCGGCAGGCGGGAGCTGTACATGTACTTCCCCGACGGCCTCAGGCGGACCAAGCTGCCGGCCCTGCTGGAGGAGCGGTCCGGCGTCCTCGCCACCATGCGCAACTGGAACACGGTCACGCGGCTGCTCGAACTCGGCGAAGGCCCATGACCGTTCTTGTGAGCGGGGCGACGGCCACCGTCGGACGCCATGTGGCGGACGAGCTGATCAGAGCCGGACGACAGGTGCGCGTCCGAGCACGCCGATCGCTTCCGGGCCGACCGGGCGGTGACAGGTCGCGGGTGAGGGCGGCTTTTGTGCGGGGGCATTTCGGTGACCCGGCCTGATCCGGCCTTTTCTGTGAAGAAGGGCCGGATCAGGGGAACGCGGGATGTTCAGCCCCCAGTGGTGTTCTTGCGGATATGCGGTACGTTCTGTCGTATCTTGATGTTACAGACGCGGTGCCTTCTCTTGCAGTTGGCTATTCCTATCGCCGAGTTCCCGTGCTGCAGCTCGATCGACAGGCTCTGAGTGCCGATGTTGTAGTTCGGACTGCTCGTTTCCAGGATGGCGGAGATGTATCTGCCGTTCCCCACCCTGCTTATACGGTTGTAGGAGCCTCTCCCGTGATCATCTGAAACGGTGATCGTGGGAGAGGCCGCCTCGGCCGGCGACGCCGCGACGGCCCCGGCGAGACCGAGGACGATCACGGTGGCCATGAGCCGTGTCACGGCTCCCGTCAGGTATACGAGCGGATGGTCCGCGCGGTGACTCATGCGTCGCGCACCTGCCTTCAAGTAGATCGGTCGGCGGGTCCTTACGTTCGCCTCGCCTCGGCGACACCGCCTGCATACCCGTCCACCAGCTCCGAGTCTCCTTTCGCGTGATCGGCGGCCTGGATGATTGCCTCCTTTTTGTCCTGGCGTCGCCGAGACCGCCTTCCTCGTGCTTTTCGTAAACCGTCTCTCGCCCGATTCTCGCCCCATTTTGACCTGATCGGAGGTGTGGTGAGGCTATTGAGGTGAATGCCGAAGATGATGGTCTTAGTGTGGTTGGCCGGAATCGTCCGAGGAGGGCGGCCGGACAGAATTCCGTGGGGTATCGCTCGCGGCGAAGTTACGGCAAACTACTCCAGGTGTCAGGGTCGTCACCGGTGGTGAAGGCCGTGGTCGGCTCACGAGAGTAGGCGCGCTCATGCAGGCTTTCACGCTGCCGAACTTCTACTTGGCCTATCCGGCGCGGCTCAACCCGCACCTGGAGCGCTCACGGGCGCACAGCGAGGCGTGGGCCGAACGCATGGGCATGCTCGACGAGCCGAAACCGTCCGGCGACGTCATCTGGGACGCCCCGGCCCTCGCCCGCATGGACTACGCGCTGATGTGCGCCTACACCCACCCCGACTGCGACGGCCCCACCCTCGACCTCATCACCGACTGGTACGTCTGGGTGTTCTACTTCGACGACCACTTCCTCGAAATGTACAAACATCCCCGCGACCTCGCGGGAGGCAAGGCGCACCTCGACCGCCTCGAACTGTTCATGACCCTGGACGGCGAGGTCTCGCCCGAGCCGGGGAACGCCGTCGAGGCCGGGCTGAAAGACCTGTGGGGGCGCACGGTGCCCGCCATGTCGCCCGCGTGGCGCCGGCGCTTCATCGCCGGCACCCACAACCTCATGGTCGAGTCGATGTGGGAGCTCGACAACATCAACCGAGGCCGCATCGCCAACCCCATCGAGTACGTCCAGATGCGGCGCAGGGTCGGCGGGGCTCCCTGGTCGGCCAACCTCGTCGAGTTCGCCGCGCACGCCGAGATCCCCGGCGCCATCGCCGCGACCCGGCCGATGCGCGTGCTCTCCGACACCTTCTCCGACGCCGTCCACCTGCGCAACGACCTGTTCTCCTACCAGCGCGAGGTCCGCGAGGAAGGCGAGAACTCCAACGCCGTCCTGGTCTTCGAGCGGTTCTTCGGCTGCGCGACGCAGGAGGCGGCCGAGATGGTCAACGACCTGTTGACGTCCCGCCTGGAGCAGTTCGAGACCACCGCGCTCACCGAGGTCCCCGCGCTGCTCGCCGACCACGCCATCCCCCCGCACGAGCAGGCCGCCGTGGCCGCGTACGTCAAGGGCCTCCAGGACTGGCAGGCCGGCGGCCACGAGTGGCACGCCCGGTCCAGCCGGTACATGAACGAGGGCGCCGTCTCGGGTCCCGGCGGCCTCCCGCCCGGCCCCACCGGCCTCGGCACCACCGCCGCGCTCCTCACGCGCTCGCCGCTCGCGCCGGGGCTGCGCCGCCGGGCGCGTCAGCATTCTCACGTCCCCTTCGTCCCCGTGGGCCACCTTCCCCCGCCCGATCTCCTGATGCCCTTCGCGCTGCGCACCAGCCCCCACCTGGAGGCCGCGCGCGCCCACGGCATCGCGTGGGCGCGCGAGGTCGGCCTCTTCGACTCGCTGCCCGGGGTCGAGGCGGGCGGGGTGTGGGACGAGCGGTGGTGCCGGGTCAGCGACCTCGCGCACTGCGCCGCCATGATCCACGCCGACGCCACACCCGGCGGGCTCGACCTCTCCACCGACTGGCTCACCTGGGGAACCTACGCGGACGACTACTACCCGCTCGTCTTCGGCAGGTCCCGCGACCTGCCGGCGGCCAAGCTGTGCACGGAGCGGCTGTCGTCCTTCATGCCGCTCGACGCCGGAGCCACCCCGGAGCCGGCCAACCCGCTCGAGCGCGGCCTTGCCGACCTCTGGCGGCGCACCGCCGTCCTCATGTCGCCCGACGCCCGGCGCCACCTTCGCGGGGCCGTGGACGAGATGACGGCGAGCTGGCTGTGGGAGCTGGCGAACCAGGCCGAGCACCGCATTCCCGACCCGATCGACTATGTCGAGATGCGGCGCAGGACCTTCGGGTCCGAGCTGACCAAGAGCCTCGCCCGGTTCGGCGAGGGCGACGCCGTACCGTCCGAGATCTACGGCACCCGCGTCATGCACGAGCTGGAGACCGCCGCGGAGGACTACGCCTGCTTCACCAACGACCTCTTCTCGTACCAGAAGGAGGTCCAGTTCGAGGGCGAGTTCTTCAACCTGGTCGTGGTCGTCGAGAACTTCCTCGGCGTCGACCGCTACACCGCGCGCGACATCGTGGCCGATCTCATGGCGGCCCGGGTGCGGCAGTTCGAGCACATCGTCGCCAACGACCTGCCGGTGCTGCTCGATGAGTTCGGCCTGGACGAGCGCGCCCGCGGCGCGGTGTACGGCTACGCCGGCAAACTCCAGGACTGGATGTCCGGCATCCTCGAATGGCACCGCGAGTGCGCCCGCTACACCGAGGCCGAACTGGCACGCCGCCACCTCCCGGCGATCCGCCCCGACTTCACCCTCCACCCCACCGGCCTGGGCACCGCAACCTCCCGCACGCCCGTCGGCGCGCCGCTCCCCGCGCCCGCGGCCACCACGGCTTCCGCGCCGGTCGCCTCACCGGTCGCCGCGCCGAGCACGGGTCTGGAAGCCGCCGCGTATCGGGGAGCCGCGTACCCAGCCGCCGATATGAGGGCCGCCCCCGCGTGGACGGGTATGGCCGCCGACCTGACCCGCGATCCCCGGCCTTCTGCCTGAGAGATCAGGAAAGGGCTCGGGTGTCGTAGGACTCCCGGGCGTGGAGCAGCTCGGACAGGTGCTCGCGATTCCAGGCGCATCCTGCCGCCATGGGCACCAGGAGGGACCGGCCGAGGGGCGTCAGCTCGTACTCCACACGCGGCGGGATCTCGTCGAACGCCGTGCGGGTGATCATGCCGTCGCGCTCCATGGAGCGCAGGGACTCGGCCAGGACCTTCGGCGTGATGCCGCGCAGCGGAACGCGCAGCTCGGAGAATCGCCGGGGGCCGTCCTTCAGGCAGTGAATGATCTTCGCGGTCCACTTGCCGCCGACCATGAGCGGGGTGAACGGGGCGCATCCGGCGAACATCTCAGCGTCAAGAGGCTCCGGCACGCGAACCACCCTACGCAGGTACCGTTGCGGAAACCAATGCCCCCACGGCTACCGTCTGCCGCACCGGACCGCACAACGACGGTCCGGCCCGGATCGGCAGGAGAGTCCCATGAGCGAAATCAGCAGAGCACCCGAGACCACGGACCAGGGCGAACCTCGCGGGGTCGGGGGCCAGGCGGGATCCGGCGAGGCGGGGGAGCAGGACGGAGGCCGCGAAGCCAGGGGACGGCACGGAAGTAGCGCTCCCGACGCGGCGGGGTCGGGTGAGGCGGGTGTGCGGCGGAGTGTGGTGGTGTTCGGGGCCGGAGGGCGGGCGGGCCGGCGTGCGGTCGCGGAGGCCGTCGCACGCGGGCATCGCGTCACCGCCGTCGTCCGTGACCCGGACCGCTACCGTGCGGCACACGGTGAGCCGGACGCGGGCGTGTCGCTGGTGGCGGGCAACGTGACGGACGCCGGGAGCGTGGCGGCGGTCGCGGCCGGGCACGACGCCGCCGTCAACGCCGCGGCCCGCATGGACGTGCCCGCGCCGGAGTTCTTCGGCGCCGCCGCGCGCGCCCTGCTGACCGGCCTGGAACGGGCGGGGGTGCCGCGGCTGGTCATGGTCGGCATCGGCACGACGCTGGAGACCGCGCCCGGCGTCCGCGTGATGGACGCGCCCGGCTTTCCCGAGGAGGCGCGGAACTTCTCCGAGGGGCACGCGGCCGAGCTGGCGATCTTCGAGGCGGAGGGAGGCGGGGTCGACTGGGTCATGATCGTGCCACCACCGACCCTGCTGGACGACGAGGCTCCCCGGACCGGCCGTTACCGAACCGGCGGCGACCAGGTGCTGCCCACGACCGAGGACACGGGCACGTTGTCCTACGCCGACCTCGCGGTGGCCCTGATCGACGAGGCCGACAACCCGAAGCACCACCACCGCCAGATCGCCGTGGCCCCGTAGCCCGCTGTTCCCCATCCGTGAAACGCCCCCGCGACGCTCAGCTCGCGCGTTTCCCACGCGATGGGGCCGTCGTGCTCATCGAACCAGCGGAGCGGTTGTACGGACAGCACCCCAAGGAGAGCGGTGCTCTTGATAAGGATCACCTCTCCGTGAGAGCATTGCTCTCATAAAAGAGCAAAGATCTCTATAAAGAGCATCATCCGGCCGGGACTCTCCGCAGTGAGAGCCATTGACCTCAAACCTTGGGAAGCTCATGAAGCTCGCACCCCACCTGCACCGCCTCGGTAACGATGTCGTGGCGTGCTACCTCATCGACACCGACGAGGGCATCACCCTGATCGACGCGGGGCTGCCCGGCCACTGGCGGGATCTGCAGGTCGAACTGCGGTCTTTGGGCAAATCCGTCGACGACATCCGCGGACTTGTGCTGACCCATGGCGACTCCGATCACATCGGCTTCGCCGAACGCCTGCGAAGCGAACACGGCGTTCCGGTGTTCGTGCATGCCGCCGACGCGGTCCGCACCCGCACAGGGGAGAAGCCCAAGACCGCGGTGGGCCCCATGCGTCTCGGCCCGACGCTCGGGTTCTTCGGTTACTCCATCCGCAAGAACGGCCTGCGCACCCGCTACGTCGCCGAAGTCACCGAGATCGGCGACGGCGACGTGCTGGACCTGCCGGGGAAGCCGGTGATCGTGGGCATGCCAGGGCACTCACCGGGCAGCGTGGCGGTGCACGTCCCCGTCGCCGACGCGGTCTTCGTCGGTGACGCCCTGACCACGCGGCACGTCCTCACGGGACGTTCGGGCCCGCAGCCCGCGCCCTTCACCGACGACCCGGCGACAGCCCTGTCCTCCCTGGACCGGCTCGCCGGCCTGTCGGCGTCCTGGGTGCTTCCGGGCCACGGCG
This sequence comes from Sphaerisporangium krabiense, assembly GCF_014200435.1. Lineage (NCBI taxonomy): Bacteria > Bacillati > Actinomycetota > Actinomycetes > Streptosporangiales > Streptosporangiaceae > Sphaerisporangium > Sphaerisporangium krabiense. Next base: position 2,734,935 of record NZ_JACHBR010000001.1, read on the forward strand.
CCCCCTGGCGCACCTCGCCGGCCGAGGTGAGCGAGGCGGTCAGAAAGGGCTAGAGCGAGGGCCGGGCTTTGCGGACTCAGCGGGTCCACAGGGCTTCCTGGGTGGAGCGGACCAGGGCCATCAGTTCGGGGGAGGTGTGGGCGGGGGGCCAGACCAGGCCGAACGTCAGGCGGAGGTCGTCGGCGTCGAAGGGGACGAAGGTGATGTCGGGCCTGCGGATCGCGGAGATGAGCAGGTGGGGGACCGGCAGAAGGCCGGCGCCCGCGGCGACGAGGTCCAGGGCGGCGGCGAAGTCGTCGATCTCGTCGGCCACCACGTGGTGCTGGTGCGGGCCGCGCAGCCGGGCGGCGAGCCGTTCCCACATGCCGCCGGGCGGCCGGTCGCGCGGCATCAGGATCTTGTGGCGGGCCAGGTGGGCGGGGCGCAGCGGCCCGCGTGCCGCGAGCGGGTCGCCCGCGGGCACGGCCAGGTGGCCGACGGTGACGTGGAACCGGGTGCCCGCCGTCATGCGCAGCGGGAACGGCGAGCCGAGGATCGCCGCCGACACCTCGCCCCGCTCCAGGGCCGCCGTGGCCGCGCGCCGCCCGAGCGGGGTGAGTTCGACGGCGATCGGCGGCGTGCGCCGGGCGAGCCGCCGCGCCACGCGCGCCGCCAGCACTCCGACCAATGGCGCATAAGCCAGACGAATAGCCGGGCGCTCGGGGACGGTGAGCCGCGCCGCCTCGGTGGTGAGCGCGGCCAGGGTGTCCAGGACGGCCTCGGCGTGCGGCAGCAGCGTCTCGCCCGCGGGGGAGAGCCGTACCTCGCGGCTGGTACGGCCGAACAGGCGTACGCCGAGTCCGCGTTCCAGACGGGATATCGCCTGGCTGACGGCGGGCTGGGACATGCCGAGCTCGGCGGCGGCCCGCGAGAAGCCGCCGTTGCGCGCCACGCTCACAAAGCAGCGGAGGTCGCGCGGGTGCGGGCCGTGATCCATGCTCCAGTATGAGCCTCCGCACGGCCGGGGACGGGCATCCATCCATAAGCGAACGCAATCGATCGGCCCGGCGCACGGGGAATCAGGGCACGATGCCGTCCGACCGATCTTCCGCAGGAAGGAGCCCGCATGCCCGCCGTACGCACCTCTCCGTTCCCCGCCTCGACCGTCCTCGGCTACCCGAGGATCGGGCCGGACCGGGAGCTGAAACGGGCGCTGGAGCGGTACTGGGACGGCCACGCGACCGCCGACGAGCTGCGGCAGGAGGGCGCGCGCGTCCGCGAGCGGACCTGGCGCCGCCTGCGCTCCCTGGGGCTGGACGCGCTCCCGTCCAACACGTTCTCCTACTACGACCAGGTGCTGGACACGGCGGTGGCGCTGGACGCGATCCCGGACCGGTACCGGGGGGCGTCCCCGCTGGACACCTACTTCGCGATGGCCCGCGGCGCCCCCGACGTCGCGCCGCTGCGGATGACCAAGTGGTTCGACACCAACTACCACTACATCGTCCCGGAGATCGGCCCGGACACCGTCTTCCGCCCCGTGCCGGACAAGGCGGTGGCGGAGGTGCGTGAGGCGAAGGCGCTGGGCCTGGACACACGGCCGGTGCTGATCGGGCCGGTGACGTTCCTGCTGCTGGCCCAGGCGCCGGCGGGCGCCCCGAAGGGGTTCCGTCCCCTGGACCGGCTGGGCGACGTGCTCGACGTCTACGGGCGCCTGCTCGCGGCGCTCGCCGCCGAGGGCGTGGGCTGGACGCAGCTCGACGAGCCCGCCCTCGTCGCCGACCGCACCGGCGCGGAGCTGGACGCGGTCCGGCGGGCGTACGAGTACCTGGGCACCCTGACCACGCGCCCGGGGCTGTTCGTCGCCTCCTACTTCGGCGACCTCGGCGAGGCTCTGCCGGTGATCGCGCGCACGCCGGTCGAGGCCGTCGGCGTGGACCTCGTGCGCGGCCGCACGCCCGTCCAGGCGCTCGGCGAGGAGCTGGCGCTCAAGACCGTGGTGGCGGGCGTGGTGTCCGGGCGCGACGTCTGGCGCGCCGGCCGCGAACGGGCGCTGGCCACGCTGCGCGCCCTCCGCGTCCGCGTGGACCGGGTCGTGGTGAGCACCTCCTGCTCGCTGCTGCACGTCCCGCACAGCCTGGAACGCGAGACCGGCCTGGACCCGGCGCTGCTGCGGCGGCTGGCGTTCGCCGACGAGAAGGTCGCCGAGGTGGTCGAGCTGGCCCGCCTGCTGGAGGCCGCCCCCCGCGTCGAGCCGTTCCCCGCGCCGGACGTCCACGGCGACACCGAGGCCGGCCTCCCCGTCTGGGAGACCCGCTCGCCGTACCCGGTGCGGGCCGCCGCGCAGGCCGGGCGCCTGGGGCTGCCCCCGCTGCCGGTGACCACGATCGGCTCCTTCCCGCAGACGGATGAGCTGCGCGCGGCCCGCGCGGCGCTCGCCCGGGGCGAGCTGCCGGTGACCGGCTACGAGGACCGGGTCCGCGTGGAGATCGAGCGCGCCGTGCGCGTGCAGGAGCGGCTCGGCCTGGACGTCCTGGTGCACGGCGAGCCCGAGCGCAACGACATGGTGCAGTACTTCGCCGAGCACCTCGACGGCTTCGCGGTGACCCGCCACGGCTGGGTGCAGTCGTACGGCTCGCGGTGCACGCGCCCGCCGATCCTGCACGGGGACGTCCACCGGCCCGCGCCGATCACGGTCCGCTGGGCGGAGTACGCGCGGTCGCTGACGGACCGGCCGGTCAAGGGCATGCTGACCGGCCCGGTGACGATCGTGGCCTGGTCGTTCCTCCGCGACGACCTGCCGCTGCGCGAGGTGATGCTCCAGGTCGCGGACGCGGTGCGCGCCGAGGTCCTCGACCTGGAGGCCGCGGGCGTGCCGGTGATCCAGGTGGACGAGCCGGCGCTGCGCGAGCTGATGCCGCTGCGCCGGGCCGCGCAGGACGCCTACCTGGCGTGGGCGGTGGCCGCGTACCGGCGGGCGACCTCGGGCGCGGGGGACCGGACGCAGATCCACACGCACCTCTGCTACTCCGACGCCGACCAGATCATCGCCGCCGTCGACGCCCTGGACGCGGACGTCACGACCGTCGAGTCGGCCCGGTCGCACGGCCGCGTCCTGCGGGAGCCCGCGGTGCGCGACTTCGGCCGGGGGCTCGGGCCGGGGGTGTACGACATCCATTCGCCGCGCGTGCCGGCGGCAGAGGAGGTGGAGGAGCTGCTGGAGGCGGTGCTGCGCGTCCTGCCCGCCGAGCGGGTGTGGGTCAACCCCGACTGCGGCCTGAAGACGCGCACCTACGAGCAGGTGGAGGCGGCGCTGGCCACCATGGTGGCCGCGACGGGCCGCCTGCGCGAGAGGCTCGCGCGTCAGCCCTCGTCTTCGTCGTCGTCGGTGTAGGCGTCGAGGAGTTCCCGGCGCAGCAGGTCGGTGCGGACCATCAGCGCGCCGAGGAGCTCCTCGTCGTTCAGCCCGTCCGTGCGCCGGAACGCCCACGAGGAGCGGCCCTCGTCGTCGAAGCACTTGACGAGGATGATCGCCCCCAGCGCCGTCCACCCGTCGGGGAGCGGCGAGACAGTGAGCCCCGACAAGGCATCGCCCACCGGGACGTAATCGTCGTCTTCCACCGTCGCTTCTCCCAGAGTCCGCAGGTCGAAGACCTACTTTATGGTCACAGGATCTCCGCGCGCGCGTCCGGGCCCACGTCAGGGGCCTGATTCGCCGATAAGATCGGCTCATGACCCCGGAAGCGCCAGACGGGCCCGGCGGCCCGCCCGGGGTCGCGGCCGAGCGTCCCCTGCGGGCGGACGCCCGGCGCAACCGGGCCCGCGTGCTGCGGGCGGCGGACGCCGTGTTCGCCGCCAAGGGCGCCGGCGCCTCCACCGAGGAGGTCGCCCGCGAGGCGGGAGTGGGCATCGGCACGGTCTTCCGCCACTTCCCCACCAAGGAGGCCCTGCTGACGGCCGTCCTCGTCGACCGGCTGCGCAGGCTGGCCGACGAGGCCGAGGCCCTGGCGGACGCGGAGGACCCGGGCGGCGCGTTCTTCGGCTTCTTCGCGCGCGTGGTGGAGCAGGGCCGCACGAAGACCACCTTCATCGACCTGCTGCGGCAGGCCGGTGCGGACGTCAGGGCCGAGACCGCGGCGTACGGCGCCCGCGTCACCGCCGCGGTGGCCGGTCTGCTCGTCCGCGCGCAGCGTGCGGGGGCCGTGCGCGAGGACGCCGGGGTGGCCGAGGTGCTGGCCCTGATGGCCGGGTCCGCGCGCGCCGCCGAGCACGCCGCGTTCGACGACGAGGTGCGGGCCCGGGCCCTGGCCATCGTCTTCGACGGCCTGCGCCCGGCGCGCTGACCCGATATCCGGATGCGGGCCCGGCCCCGCTCTGGGTAACCTCCGCGGGGAAGGCCGGGAGGGATCGTCGTGGGTCATGTCGAGGTGGGTCGCCTGACCTACGTGTTGCCCGATGGGCGTCCGCTGCTCAACGAGGTGTCCTTCCGCGTCGGCGAGGGCCTGAAGGCGGCGCTGGTCGGCCCGAACGGGGCGGGCAAGACCACGCTGATGCGGCTGATCGCCGGCGACGCGCGGCCGGTGGAGGGCAGCGTCGCGTCCTCGGGCGGGCTCGGCGTGATGCGCCAGTTCATCGGCAGCATCCGGGACGGCCGCACCGTCCACGACCTGCTGCTGTCGGTGGCGCCCGCCCGCGTCCAGGAGGCGGCGCGCGCGCTGGAGGCGTGCGAGCTGGCGATGATGGAGCGCGAGGACGAGAAGACCCAGATGCGCTACGCCCAGGCCATCACCGACTACACCGACGCCGGCGGCTACGACATCGAGGTGCTCTGGGACACCTGCGCGATGGCCGCGCTCGGCGCCCCGTACGACCGGGTCAAGTACCGCGAGGTGGACACGTTGTCCGGCGGCGAGCAGAAGCGCCTGGTGCTGGAGGCCCTGCTGCGCGGCCCGGACCAGACGCTGCTGCTGGACGAGCCGGACAACTACCTCGACGTCCCCGGCAAGCTCTGGCTGGAACAGGCGCTCAGGGAGACGCAGAAGACCGTCCTGCTCGTCTCGCACGACCGCCAGCTCCTGGCCAACGTCGCCGACCGCATCGTCACGGTCGAGGGCGGCAACGTGTGGATCCACGGCGGCGGGTTCGCCACCTACGCCGAGGCCCGCAGAGATCGCAACGCCCGGCTGGAGGAGCTGCGCCGCCGCTGGGACGAGGAGCACGCCAAGATCAAGCGGCTGGTCGTGATGCTGAAACAGAAGGCCATGTACAACGACGGCATGGCCCCGGCCTACCACGCGGCCCAGACCCGCCTGCGGCGCTTCGAGGAGGCCGGCCCGCCCGAGCTGGCGCCGAAGGACCAGTCGATCACGATGCGCCTGCGCGGCGGGCGCACGGGCAAGCGCGCGGTGATCTGCGAGCACCTGGAGCTCACCGGCCTGATGAAGCCGTTCGACCTGGAGGTCTGGTACGGCGAGCGGGTGGCCGTGCTCGGCTCGAACGGTTCGGGCAAGTCGCACTTCCTGCGGCTCATCGCGGGCGAGCAGGTCCGGCACACGGGCGTGGCCCGGCTCGGCGCGCGGGTCGTCCCCGGCCACTTCGCGCAGACCCACGCCCGCCCCGAGCTGCGGGGCAGGACTCCCTGCGAGATCGTCATGACCGAGCACGCCAGGCTCAAGAACGAGGCGATGAAGGCCCTGGCGCGCTACGAGCTGGCGGGCGCCGTCGCCGAGCAGCGGTTCGAGACGTTGTCCGGCGGCCAGCAGGCCCGGCTGCAGATCCTGCTGCTCGAGCTCTCGGGCGCGACGCTCCTGCTGCTCGACGAGCCGACCGACAACCTCGACCTCGCCAGCGCCGAGGCTCTGCAGGACGGCCTGAACGGGTTCGACGGCACGGTGCTCGCGGTCACGCACGACCGCTGGTTCGCCGCGGACTTCGACCGTTATCTGGTGTTCGGCGCGGACGGCCGCGTCTACGAATCGCCGGAACCGGTGTGGGACGAGACCCGGGTGGCGCGCGAGCGCTGAGCGCGCGGCCCGGGTGTGCCGCCGTTAAAGAATCCGTACGGGTTGCGCGTGTCGGAGGAGTCACGCCCGACTAACCGGGCTATGACGGCCTTGTGACCCAGCGTAGTCGAAACTCGACAGCACTCGGACTCGCTCTCGGCGTGGCGGTCTCGCTCGCCGGGCTGGCCGGGTGCGGTGGCGAGGAGCCGCGGCGCGAGCGGCCGCTGAAGCCGCTCGTGCTCAAGGAGCAGACCTCGTCGGTCGCCCAGGGGACCGGCGGGTACGTGGTGACGTGGGCCGGCGTGATCAGCAACCCGAACCGGTGGCACTTCGGCGAGAACGTCGCGGCGACCGTGGTGGGCAAGGACGCCTCCGGCAAGGAGGTGGTCCGCATGCAGCAGCCTCTGGACGCCGTGCCGCCGTGGGGCTCGCTGAAGTTCACCGGCCAGGCCACCGCCGCCTCCGCGCCCGTGGACGTGAAGGTGTCGTTCCGTCCGGCCCAGTGGCGGCGCGCGGCGCGGATCCCGTCCGCGTTCGTGCCGTTCCCCGTCTCCGGGGCCAACACCGAGAAGCTCGGCAACGGCACCTACCTGGTCACCGGCGCGGTCGGCAACCCGTACGCGAAGGCGGCGACGAGCCTGGTCGTGACCGCGCTGCTGCGCGACCAGGCCGGCAGGCTGGTCGGCGGCGGCAGCACCTACGTGGACGACGTGCGCGCCGGGTCGCCGCGCCGGTTCGTGCTGACGGTGGACAGCCTCAGCGGCGGCGGGCAGGTGGCGCGCACGGACATCGCCGCGCGGACCTGGGGGTCCAGCGCGCGGCCGTACGAGGAGCTGGCCATGAGCGGCGCGGTGCCGCCGAGCACGGTCAAGCCGAGGACCCCGCCGTTCGTCAGGGACCGCGGGTATCAGGCGATGCCCGTCGACAGCCGGCCGTGAGCGCCGGGCTGACCGCGTCGACCTCCGGGTCCGCTTCAGGCGGAGACCGGCCAGCCCCGCTATGGATCTTGAAATCCCCCGCGGGTTACGGTACTTACATGACCTCCCCCCGGATAGTCATCTTCGGCGCCACCGGTTACACGGGCAGGCTCACGGTCGAGGCGCTGCTGGCCCGCGGCGCCCGTCCGGTCCTGGCGGGACGCGACCCGGCGCGGCTGGAGTCGCTGGCCTCCTCGCTGCCGGTGGAGCTGCCGACCGCGGTGGCCGACGTGACCAGGCCCGCGACGATCCGGCGGATCATCGAGCCGGGCGGTGTGCTGATCTCGACCGTGGGGCCGTTCGCCCGGTGGGGGGAGCCCGCGGTCGAGGCGGCGATCGAGGCCGGGGGCGTCTACCTGGACTCCACCGGGGAGCCGATGTTCATCCGCCGCATCTTCCAGCGGTACGGCCCGGCGGCGGCTGCCTCCGGGGCGACGCTTCTCACCGCGTTCGGATATGACTACGTGCCGGGCAATCTCGCCGCGGGGCTCGCGCTGCGCAAAGCGGGGCCCGAAGCCGTACGCGTGGATATTGGGTATTTCGTGCAGGGCAATATGGTGCGGCGGTCGAGCGCGGGCACGCGGGCGTCGATCCTCGGAATGCTCCTGGACCCTATGTACGGCTTTCGTGAGGGCCGTATTCTCCGCGAGCACGGGCGTACCCGCGTTTTCTCGGTGAACGGCAGGCGCAGGCAGGCGTTGTCGGTCGGCGCCTCCGAGCATTTCGCGCTCCCGAGGACGCACGCCGGGCTCCGTGAGGTGAACGTCTACCTGGGGTGGTTCGGCGCGCTCACCAGGCCGGCGGGCGCGGTCGCCAGGGCGACGCCGTTCATCGCCGCGATCCCGGGCGCCAAGCGGGTCACCGAGCTCGTCGCCGACCGCGTGCTCCAGTCGGGAGGCAGGGACGGCTCTTCGACGGCGCCCGCCGAGGAGGTCTCGTCCCAGGTCGTCGCGGAGGCGTTCGACCGTGACGGGGTGCGGCTGGCCTCGATCGAGCTGCACGGCGGCGATCCGTACGACTTCACCGCGCGCGTGCTGGCGTGGGGCGCGATCACGGCCGGGGTCGAGGGCGTGGCGGCCCAGGGGGCGGTGGGGCCCGCCGAGGCGTTCGGGCTGGAGGGCCTCGTGCGCGGGTGCGACCAGGCGGGGCTGCACGCCATCGCCTGACCGGGTACCGGGCTTTTGTGAATATGTTTCATATAGGCCGGGGGAATTCGCCGTGCCGTGAGGCCGATGTCGCGATATGTGAATGACTTTTCATACCGGCGCGCCGTCGTTCGCCGTATTGTTCTGCCTGCTCATCTGGTGATATATCGAGTCTGATGGCGGCATGGGGGGCGCGCCGTCCCGAACAATCTTCCTGACTTTCATTACGGTATTAATACAAGGCAGGTCATTGTCCGGGAAACGGTGGAGCGAGCAGTTACCGAGCCTTTACTGTCGGTTACATGAATGACCGCGACCTGGTCGAGGCACTCCGCGCCCGCGATCCCGGTGCCCTCGCTGCCCTCTACGACACCTACGCGGACGACCTCTACGCGTACGCGTCGGCCATGCTCGGCAGCCCCGACAGCGCGCAGGTCGCGCTGCGGGACACCTTGATCGCGGCCGAGGCGCACATCGAGAGCCTGGCGGACCCCGGGCGGATGCGGCCCTGGCTCTACGCCCTGGCCCACGGCGAATGCCTGCGCCGGCGCGCCGTGCCGCCGGACTTCTCCGCCCAGGACACCGCGGAGTCGGCCGCGGTCCCCGACGGCGACCTGCGCCGCGTGGCCGTCGCCGCGGTCGGCGCGCTGCCGGACGACGAGCGCGAGGCCCTGGAGCTCCTCGTCCGCCACTCCATCGCCGAGAGCGATCTCGCCGCCGTGCTCGGCCTGCCGCCCGCGCGGGCGGACGAGCTGCGCGAGGCAGCCCGCACCCGCCTGCAGGACCTCGTCACCGTCGAGATCCTCACGAGCGGCACCGCCCAGGACTGCCCCGACAGGACACGCATCCTCGCCGCCGGCCCGGACGAGGAGGCCCGCGAGCGGCTGGTCGAGCACGCCGGGCACTGCCCCGTCTGCGGCCCCTACCGCGAGCGCCAGGTGTCGGTGGCCAAGGTGTTCTCGCTGCTGCCCCGGCCGGTCCTGCCGCAGACCCTCCGCGTGCGGGTGATGAGCTGCTTCATCGACCCCGAGCTCGTGCCGTACCGCAGGCTGGTGGCCAGGCGCACCGGCCTGCTCGACGGCGACGGGTTTCCCGTACCGGAGATCAAAGGGGGTGGGTGGCGGCCTCGGCTTCTTGCGGGCGCTGTGGCGGCGGTCGCGATGGCCGTCGCCGCACTCGTCCTGGTGAGCGCGCTGAGCCGGGGCGAGGGGCTCTCCCAGACCGCGTACGGCGTCCTTCCCGCGTCCTCTCCGGCGGAGGCCGCCGCGCGGATCACGGCCACGGCCGCCGGCACGCCGCCCTCCACCACGCCCCCGGATCCCTCGCCCAGCGGCCGCGAGCGCCTGCCCGGCCGCGAGCGCCTGCCCGGCGGCGAACACGTCCCCGGAGCCACGCGGCAGGCGGTCGCCCGGCAGGACGCCGCCGTGCCCGTCCGCCCCGCGACGCCTCCGGGGCCGGCCGTCCGCACGCCGCGCCCGGCCCCCGCGCCGCGCACGCCGTCGCCCCGCCCCGCCCCCACGGCGCCGGCCCCGCCGGTCCCCACCGCGCCCGCTCCCACTCCGCCGGTCACCACCGCCCCGCCCGTTTCTCCGCGGCCGACCGCCGCGCCGACCGTGCCGCCGCCAGGGCACCGCCCCCGGCCGCCGCGCCGCCGCCCGCAGGACCGCCCCGCGCCCCCGGCCGGCCACCGGCACCGTCCGGCGCCGGAGCCCTGCCGCCGCACGCCGCCCCCGGCCGCCACCGCGCCCGCCCCGCCCGCCCAGAGCTCGTCCACGACCGCCCCGGCCCCGCAGGCCCCGGACAAGGATGAGCACCCCTGGCCCGAGGGGCGCCGCCGGGGCGGCGAGGCGCGAGCCGGCCGCTGACGGCGGCCCGCCGCCGTGTTCACCGCCCGCGACGACTCCCACCTCGGCCGCCGGGTCTTCCCGCACCCGGTGCCCGCCGAACTGGCCGCGCTCGTGCCGCGCGCCCACCACGCCGCCTGGCCCGTCTGGCTGGACCCGGGCCCCCGCATGCTGCGCGACGTCCTGGAGCTGTGCCGCCTGCAGACCGCGCGCGGCCTCACCGTGCTGTCCTGGCTGGCCGCGGGCCACCGCCCCGAGGAGGTGGCGTGGCTGTGGCCGGGGCGACGCCTGACCGGCCCGCGCCAGCGGCTCATGTACGCGGCCGCCGACGCGATCCCGGGAGCCGCGCTCGGCCTGGTCGTCGCCGACTGGACGTGGATCATGGGCACGCGGTTCGCCGGCCAGGTCATGGCGCCGTACCTCGCCGGCACCGCCTACCCCGACGACGGCTTCGCGGCGGCGCAGGCCACGGTCACCCTGATGCGCGTCTGGGACCGCCAGGCCGAGGCCCGCGCGGCGCTCGGCGCCGCCTGGGCGGCCTGCCGCACGATCGCCGACTGGTGCAAGGCGGCGGAGTTGCACGCCTCGTACGGGCACGAGGTGCCGGTCTTCACCTACCCCCGCGGTCCCATGCCCCAGATGGCGGGCGTGCGGCCGTGGATCTCCCGGCTGTTCCGCCTGGGCTGATCACGCCGTGGTGACCGTCCCCGCGCCTGCCTGATCCACGTGCCGCCCGGCGGGCGGAGGTCAGTGCTCGCCGTCCTCGGCGGGCCCTTCGACCTCGACCTCGACCTCGGGCTCGGCGTGCGCCTCGTGGTCGAGGTGGCGCTTGGCCGAGCGCTGGATCTCCATCTCGGCCTCCACGCGGCCGACCCAGTTGGCGCCCTCGACCGACTTGCCCGGCTCCAGGTCCTTGTAGACCTCGAAGAAGTGCTGGATCTCCAGCCGGTCGAACTCCGGGACGTGGTGGATGTCGCGGATGTGCTCCATGCGCGGGTCCGTGGCCGGCACGCAGAGCACCTTGTCGTCGCCGCCCTTCTCGTCGGTCATCCGGAACATGCCGACCGCGCGGCATCGGATCAGGCAGCCGGGGAAGGTAGGTTCCTGCAGGAGGACGAGCGCGTCGAGGGGGTCGCCGTCCTCTCCCAACGTGTCCTCGATGAAGCCGTAGTCGGCGGGGTACTGCGTGGAAGTGAAGAGCAGGCGGTCCAGGCGGATCCTGCCCGTCTTGTGATCAACCTCGTACTTGTTGCGTTGCCCTTTCGGGATCTCAACGACAACGTCGAACTCCACCGCGGTTCCTCCGCTCAGCCGTCCGGACGCTCCGGACGGGCGTTAATGTCTCGTAGGCGTATTTCCAGGATGACGCATGTGAGAAGGGGGCCGGCGAGGTGGTACGACACGAGCGCGTGGCCGCGGTGGCGACACTCGCCCTGCTGCAGGCGTTCGTCTGCGCCGTGGGCGCGTACGTCCTCGCGGCCGGAGGGGTGGGCGCTGACGCCGCGAGCCCGCCGGTCAAGGCCGCCACGCCGACGCGGGCACCCGTCGCCATCGTGACCTCGGGCCCCGTGCTCGCACCGGCCCCTGATGGATCTCTCCCGGGAAAGGGTACTTTGGCGGCCCGGCTCACCCGCGCGATGGGTGACGCCGCGCTCGGCCGCAGCGTGGGCGCGGTGGTCGTCGACATCGCCGGGGGGAGCGTGCTGTACGGCAGCAAGGCCGACACCGGCATCACCCCCGCCTCCACCACCAAGGTCGTCACGGCCGTCGCCGTGCTCTCCGCCGCCGGTCCCGACGCCAGGATCGCGACCCGCGTCGTCCAGCCCAAGCCCGGCGTGGTGACGCTGGTCGGCGGCGGCGATCCCACGCTGGCGAGCCCCAAGGCCGAGCGCGGGCCCGGCCGTCCCCGATTCGCCTCCATGGCGACGCTGGCCGCCCGCACCGCCCGGACCCTGAAGGCGGCGGGCGTCACCTCGGTCACGCTCACCTATGACGACTCCCTGTACTCGGGCCCGCGCACCGCGCCCGGCTGGAAGCCGGGGTACGTGCCCGAGGGCAGCGTCGCGCCGGTCTCCGCGCTGACCATGGACGAGGGGCGGGAGAACCCCGGCCACGAGAACTCCCCGCGCTTCGCCGACCCGTCGAGGACGGCCGCCGGTGCCTTCGCCGTCCTGCTCGCCCGGGAGGGTGTCAAGGTCGGCAAGTCGGTCAAGCGGCTGCCGGCTCCCGCCGGGGCCAAGGAGGTCGCCCGGGTGGAGTCCCCGGCGGTGTACGAGCTGGTCGAGCACATGCTGACCGAGAGCGACAACGACCTCGCCGAGGCCCTCGCCCACCTGGTGGCGCTCAAGCAGGGGGCGCCGGGCAGCTTCGCGGGCGCGTCCAAGGCCGTGACGTCCACGCTGGGGCGGCTCGGCGTCGCCGCGGGCGTCCAGGTCAGCGACGGCAGCGGCCTGTCGGTCCGCAACCGGATCACCCCGGCCGCGCTGGCCCGCCTCGTCGCCTTGGCCGCGTCGCCGGCCAACCCGCACCTGAAGGCCGTGATCAGCGGCCTGCCCGTCGCCGGGTTCACCGGCACGCTCGGCGGCCGGTACGACAAGGGCGTGGCGAAGGCCGCGGCGGGAGTGGTGAGGGCCAAAACGGGCACGCTGAACGGAGTGAACACCTTGACGGGTCTCGCCAGGACCATCGACGGCCGGCTCGTGGCCTTCGCGTTCATGGCCGACGACGTCCGGGATCCCGCCGGCGCCGTGCAGGCTCTGGACAGGCTGGCCGCGACCGTCTCCGGGTGCGGGTGCTCATGACGCGGCCCGACGACGTACGGTGGTGAACATGCAGGTGATCGACTGGGATCTTGCCGTTTCGACCGGCGTCCGCCTCGTCCGCCCGGGCCCTCAGGTCAGCCGCGAGGAGGCCAGGCACGCCGTCAGTGAGCTCCGGCGGCTGTCGCGTGAGGCCGAGGGCCACGTTCAGGAGTTCGCCCGCATCGACGGCGCGGCCGAACCGGAGGCCGCGACCATCGTGGACCGCCCGGGGTGGATCCGCGCCAACGTCGACGGGTTCCGCGTCGTGCTCGAGCCTTTGACCGAGCGCATGAACGCCCGCCGCTCCCAGATCCCCGCGATCGTCGGCGCGGTCGGCTCGCGGGTGACCGGCGTCGAGGTCGGGGCGGTGCTCGCCTTCCTGGCCACGCGCGTGCTCGGCCAGTACGAGCTGTTCCTCCCACCGGACCCGAGCGGCCGCGCCCCCACGGGCCGGCTCACGCTCGTCGCCCCCAACATCGTCAACACCGAGCGTGAGCTCGGCGTGAACCCTCGCGACTTCCGCCTCTGGGTCTGCCTCCACGAGGAGACCCACCGGGTGCAGTTCACGGGCGTGTCGTGGCTGCGCGAGTACGTCCGGTCGCAGATGACCGAGTTCCTGCTCGCCTCCGACCTCGATCTCGGCACCCTGCTCGACCGCATGCGCGCCGCGTCCGACGCCGTCGCCGACGCCATCAAGGGCGGCGAGGGCAACCTGATCGACGCCATCCAGACCCCCGAGCAGAAGGAGATCCTCGACCGGCTGACCGCCGTGATGACGCTGGTCGAGGGGCACGGCGACTACGTCATGGACGCCGTAGGGCCCGCGGTGGTGCCATCGGTGGCCGAGATCCGGTCCCGGTTCCAGCACCGGCGCGAGGGCGGCTCCCGCTTCGACAAGACGCTGAGGCGTCTGCTCGGCATCGACCTCAAGATGAAGCAGTACGCCGAGGGCGCGGCGTTCGTCCGCAAGGTCGTCGCCGAGGCGGGCATCGACGGGTTCAACCGCGTGTGGGGCTCGCCCGCCACGCTGCCCACCCATGCCGAGATCCGCGAGCCCGAGCGGTGGATCTCGCGCGTGCTCCACGCGCCCGAGCTGCCCGCCGCCAACGGGCACATCTGACCTTCCGCGGGCGGCGGTGATCCGGCGGCCCCGCACGCCGCCAGACTAGGAACATGGGGCCTCATCCCGCCGTCGCGGAGATCCGCCGCGCCGTACGCCTGTCGCTCGCCGGCCTGCCGTCCGGCGCCCTGGTGCTGGCCGCGTGCAGCGGCGGGGCCGACTCGCTCGCGCTCGCGGCGTGCCTGGGTTTCGCCGCGCCGCGCATGGGGCTGCGCGCGGGGCTCCTCACCGTGGACCACGGCCTGCAGGAGGGCTCCGCGCGGCGCGCCCGCGAGGTCGCGGAGCTGGCCGCCTCGCTCGGCCTCGAGCCGGCCGAGGCGCTCACGGTCACCGTCGGCCGCGCGGGCGGCCCCGAGGCGGCGGCGCGCGAGGCCAGGTACGAGGCGCTGACGCGCGCCGCCGACCGGCTCGGCGCCGCCACGGTGCTGCTCGGCCACACGCGTGACGACCAGGCCGAGACCGTGCTGCTGCGGCTGTCACGGGGGAGCGGCACGCGCTCGCTCGCCGGGATGCCCGCGGCGGCGGGGCTCTACCGCAGGCCGCTGCTCGGCGTCGGCCGCCGCGCGACCCGGGCGGCCTGCGACGCGCTCGGCCTGTCCCCGTGGGAGGACCCGCACAACGCCGACGCCGCCTACGCCCGCGCGCGGGTCCGGCACGACGTGCTGCCGGTGCTGGAGCGGGCGCTCGGGCCCGGCGTCACCGAGGCGCTCGCCCGGACGGCGAGCCTGTGCAGGGACGACGCCGACGCGCTCGACGCCTGGGCCGAGGAGGCGTACGCGGCGTGCGCGCGGGTCACCGGCGCCGGCGTCGAGCTGGACGTGGGCGGTGTCGAGGACCTGCCAGGGGCGGTGCGCCGCCGGGTGATCCAGCGGGCGGGGCTGGCGGCGGGGGCGACGGCGTCGGCGCTGGCCGCCGTGCACATCGCGGAGGTGGACCGGCTGGTCACGCAGTGGCGCGGCCAGCGCGTCGTGGAGCTGCCCGGGGGGGTCGGAGTGGTCCGGCGGTATGGCACCCTGGTGTTCGCCAGCACCCTCTTGTGAAGGAAAACCCCTGGTGGACGCAGCCGACATGGGCACGGACCTTGAAAAGGTCCTCATTTCCGAGGAAGAACTTCAGGCGAAGGTCAAGGAGCTAGCCGGCAAGATCGACGCGGACTACGCGGGCAAGGAGCTTCTGATCGTCGGGGTGCTCAAGGGGGCGGTCATGGTCATGGCCGATCTGGCGCGCGCGCTGCACATCGACGTCCAGATGGACTGGATGGCCGTGTCCTCCTACGGCGCGGGCACCAAGTCCTCGGGCGTCGTCCGCACGCTGAAGGACCTCGACACCGACATCGCCGGGCGGCACGTCCTGGTGGTGGAGGACATCATCGACTCCGGGCTGACGTTGTCGTGGCTGGTGCACAACCTGCGCTCGCGCAACCCCGCGTCGGTCGAGATATGCACGCTGCTCCGCAAGCCGGACGCGGTGAAGGTGCCGATCGACGTCAAGTACGTCGGCTTCGACATCCCCAACGAGTTCGTGATCGGGTACGGCCTGGACTACGCCGAGCGGTACCGCAATCTGCCGTTCATCGGCACGCTCGCGCGGCATGTCTACGGTGGCGAGTAAGCCCTGAGCGAATTTCCGGGCCCGCAACCGGAGAGTCGGCCCCTTATTGGGACTCGTCGTGGGGAACACCGGGCGGCCTGACGTACGTTGGTAGGACAAAGCCGGTGTCGCCGGAGCAGTGACCCTGCGCGGCGCCCCGGTGTACCTTCGGATGTCTCGGAGGGATCATCCCTTCGGGTCGTCAGTAGGAGCGGTTGGATGCCGCTAACCCCGGGTCCGCCCGGGGGCCAGGCCGTGTTCAGGAAGGGACGGGCCCGCAGGGGTTCCGCATCGGATGGATCTCAAGCGATTTACACGTGGGCCACTGCTGTGGATCCTGGGCATCGTCGTGCTGCTCCTGCTCGCCTCCACATTCTGGAGCGGCAACAGCAACTATGCCCAGCGAGACACCTCGTTCGTCATCACCCAGATCGAGAACGGGGCCGTCGACAACGCGGTGATCGTCGACAAGGACCAGCGCATCGAGATCAAGACCACGCAGAAGATCCGTGGTGAAGATCGCTTCTACGCGTACTGGGTCCAGGGGCAGGGCGTCGAGCTTCAGAAGATGCTCCAGACGCAGGTGAAGGCGGGCAAGCTGCCCGGTGGCTACAAGATCACCGTGCCGACGGAGAACTTCCTCGTCGGCCTGCTGGTGAGCTTCCTGCCGATCGTCGTCATCGTCCTCATCTTCTTGTTCATCATGAACCAGATGCAGGGCGGCGGCTCCCGCGTCATGAACTTCGGCAAGTCCCGGGCGAAGCTCATCACCAAGGACACGCCCAAGACCACGTTCGCCGACGTCGCCGGCGCGGACGAGGCCATCGAGGAGCTCCAGGAGATCAAGGAGTTCCTGCAGGCCCCGGCCAAGTTCCAGGCCATCGGCGCCAAGATCCCCAAGGGTGTGCTGCTGTACGGCCCGCCCGGCACCGGCAAGACGCTGCTCGCCCGCGCGGTGGCCGGCGAGGCGGGGGTCCCGTTCTACTCGATCTCCGGTTCCGACTTCGTCGAGATGTTCGTCGGCGTCGGCGCCTCCCGCGTCCGCGACCTGTTCGAGCAGGCCAAGGCGAACGCCCCGGCGATCATCTTCATCGACGAGATCGACGCCGTCGGCCGGCACCGCGGCGCGGGCCTCGGCGGCGGGCACGACGAGCGCGAGCAGACGCTGAACCAGCTCCTGGTCGAGATGGACGGCTTCGACGTCAAGGGCGGCGTGATCCTCATCGCGGCGACCAACCGTCCCGACATCCTCGACCCCGCGCTGCTGCGTCCCGGCCGGTTCGACCGGCAGGTCGTCATCGACCGCCCGGACCTGGAGGGCCGCAAGGGCATCCTGCGCGTCCACGGGCGCGGCAAGCCCTTCGCGCAGGACGTCGACCTCGACGTCATCGCCCGCAGGACTCCCGGCTTCACCGGCGCCGACCTCGCCAACGTCATCAACGAGGCCGCGCTGCTCACCGCGCGCCAGGACCAGAAGCTGATCTCGATGAACACCCTCGAGGAGTCCATCGACCGCGTCATGGCGGGCCCGGAGCGCAAGAGCCGGGTCATGTCCGACCAGGAGAAGAAGATCATCGCCTACCACGAGGGCGGCCACGCCCTGGTGGCGCACGCCCTGCCGAACTCCGACCCCGTGCACAAGATCACGATCTTGTCCCGCGGCCGGGCGCTGGGCTACACGATGACCCTCCCCATGGAGGACAAGTTCCTGGCCACCCGCTCGGAGATGATGGACCAGCTCGCCATGCTGCTCGGCGGGCGCACGGCCGAGGAGCTCGTCTTCCACGAGCCCACGACCGGCGCGGCCAACGACATCGAGAAGGCCACCTCCATCGCCCGCCGCATGGTCACCGAGTACGGCATGAGCGAGCACCTCGGCGCCCGCAAGTTCGGCACCGGCAACAGCGAAGTCTTCCTCGGCCGTGACATGGGCCACGAGCGCGACTACTCCGAGAAGATCGCCTCCACGATCGACGAAGAGGTCCGCCGCCTCATCGAGTCCGCGCACGACCAGGCGTGGGAGATCCTCGTCCAGTACCGCGACGTGCTGGACAACCTGGTGCTCGAGCTCATGGAGAAGGAGACGCTGTCGCGCGAGCAGGTCCTTGAGATCTTCGCGCCGGTCGTCGTCAAGGAGAAGCGCCCGTCCTACTCCGGGTACGGCAAGCGGCTCCCGTCCGACCGTCCGCCGATCCTCACGCCCAAGGAGGTCGCGGGCAATGGCAACGGCGCCGCGCTCCCCGCGGGCAACCAGGCCGGCTCCGGCGCTCTGATCAGGAACGATCACCCGGCGCCCAAGGACGAGGCGTAACGGGTGAGCGTGGAACCATTGAAGGTCGACTCGGACCGGATCGAGAAGGCCGTTCGCGAGATCCTTCTCGCGATCGGCGAGGATCCGGACCGGGACGGCCTTCTCGACACCCCGGCCCGGGTCGCCCGCGCGTACGCCGAGCAGTTCGCCGGCCTCGGGCAGTCCCCCGAGGACGTGCTGACGACGATCTTCGACGCCGACCACGACGAGATGGTGCTCGTCAAGGACATCGAGGTCTTCTCGACCTGCGAGCACCACCTCGTGCCGTTCCACGGCGTCGCGCACGTCGGTTACGTCCCGAACGACAAGGGGCAGATCACCGGCCTGTCCAAGCTGGCCAGGCTCGTGGACGTCTACGCCCGGCGCCCCCAGGTCCAGGAGCGCATGACCTCCCAGATCGCCGACGCGCTGATGGACGTCCTCGCCCCTCGGGGGGTCATCGTGGTCATCGAGGCCGAACACCTGTGCATGACCATGCGGGGCGTGCGCAAGCCGGGCGCCAAGACCATCACCTCGGCCGTGCGCGGCGACTTCCGCGACAGCGACAAGACGCGCGCCGAGGCCATGGCGCTCATCCTCGGCCACCGCTGACGAGCCGTCCGGGTGCCCGGTCGCGCGAAATCGCCGGTCGACCTGTGCCGGGTTTTGCCGGATATGAGATCTCACGCGCAAGTCGGGCTGATTCGTTATCCACAACCCGGACCCATGGCGCAGATCGTCATCGGCAACCGCCTAGGCTGGACGCCATGACCACATGGACGGTGCCGGGCCTGCCCGATCCGGGGCGCTGCCTGGTGATGGGCGTGGTCAACGTCACCCCCGATTCCTTCTCCGACGGCGGCCAGTGGTTCGACCCCGAGGTCGCGGTGCGCCACGGCCTCGACCTGGTCGCCCAGGGCGCCGACATCGTCGACGTCGGCGGCGAGTCCACCCGGCCGGGCGCCGCGCGGGTCTCGCTGGACGAGGAGCTGCGCCGCGTCGTGCCGGTGATCCGCGCCCTGGCCGGGCAGGGCGTGGTCGTCAGCGTCGACACGATGCGGGCCGAGGTGGCCGAGGCCGCGGTGGCCGCGGGCGCCCGCCTGGTCAACGACGTGAGCGGCGGCCTGGCCGACCCGGCGATGTCCCGCCTCGTGGCGGCCTCCGGGGTGCCCTACGTCGTCATGCACTGGCGCGGCCATAGCCACGACATGGACACGCGCGCGATGTACTCCGACGTGGTCGGCGAGGTCACCGAGGAGCTGCGCAAACGGGTCGACGCGGTCCTGGCCGAGGGCGTCGCGGAGAACCAGATCATCATCGATCCCGGCCTGGGCTTCGCCAAGAAGGCGGAGCACGACTGGTCCCTGCTCGCGAACATCGGCGAGCTGAACCGGCTGGGCTACCCGATCATCATCGGCGCGTCGCGCAAGCGCTTCCTGGGCCGCCTGCTGGCCGGCCCGGACGGCACGCCGAGGCCGTTCAGCGGCAGCGACGACGCCACTCTGGCCGTCACGGCGCTCGCCGCCCAGGCCGGCGCCTGGTGCGTCCGCGTTCACCATGTGCGTCCCAACGCCGACGCCGTCCGCGTCGCTGCGGCCTGGAAGGGCGGGAGACGATGAGCACCACAGCCGCGGAGATCGAGAAGCTCAACGAGGCGTTCTACACCGCCATCGAGAGCGGCGACCTGGACCGCATGACCGAGATCTGGGCCGAGGACGAGAACGGCCGGGTGGCGATGTGCGTCCACCCCGGCTGGTCGATGGTCACCGGCAGGGCCGAGGTGCTGCGCTCCTGGGCGCTGATCATGGCCAACACCACCTACATCCAGTTCGTGCTGACCGACGTCCGCACCACCGTCGCGGGCGACGTCGCCGTGCTGACCTGCGCCGAGAACATCCTCACCGCCGCGGACACCGAGGACGCCACCTTCGCCGCCGGCCGCGTGGTCGCGACGAGCACTTTCATCCGCACCCCCGCGGGCTGGCGCCTCTGGCTGTACCACGGTTCCCCCGTCCTGCAGGCCGATGACGACGACGAGCAGGCGGATGAATGACCGCTGCCCGCCTCCGCGCGCACGTGGTGAGGTTCGAGCACGTCCCGGGCCTGGTTAGCGTGGTAGCTGCTCCGGAGGTTCCGGGGCGCGTCGGAACGGGAGCGGTTCGATGAGTGGGGACGACACGATCAGCCTCGTGGGGCTGCGTGCGCGGGGCAGGCACGGCTGCCTGCCCGCCGAGCGCGAGCTCGGCCAGGAGTTCGTGGTGGACGTCACGCTGTTCCTGGACACCGCCCCCGCGGCCGCCGCCGACGACCTGTCCAAGACCGTCGACTACGGCGAGCTGGCCCTCCGGCTGGCCGCCATCGTCGAGGGGGAGCCGGTCGACCTCATCGAGACCCTGGCCGAGCGCCTGGCGGACGCGTGCCTGGCGAGCGGGCCGGTCGAGGCGGCCGAGGTCAGCGTGCACAAGCCCGCGGCGCCGATCCCGCTCCCGTTCGGCGACGTGGTCGTGACGATCAGGAGGATGCGCGGATGAAGGTGGTCTTGGCGCTCGGCAGCAACGTCGGCCGCCGCTTCGACACGCTTCAGGGCGCCATCGACGCGCTGTTCGACGCCCCCGGGCTCGAGTTCGCGGCGGTGTCCCCGGTGTACGAGACCGACCCGGTCGGAGGTCCGCCGGACCAGCGCCCCTATCTCAACGCCGTGGTGATCGCGAACACCATGACGCTCGGCCCGAAGGCGCTCCTGGAGCGCGCGCTCGGCGTGGAGAGCGCGTTCGGCCGGGTGCGCACCGAGCCGTGGGGCCCGCGCACGCTGGACGTCGATCTGATCATGGTCGGCGACCTGCTCTCCGACGACCCCGAGCTGACGCTCCCGCATCCCCTGGCCCACGAGCGGGCGTTCGTCCTGGTGCCATGGTCCCAGGCCGATCCCGGGGCGGTGCTGCCCGGCCGCGGCTCGGTGGCCGGGCTGCTCGCCGACCTCGACCAGGGGGGCGTGCGCCTGCGCGCCGACCTGGCGCTCCAGCCGCCCAGCTGACCGCCCCCACCCCCCGCGTGGCCGTGTCCGGAATAGGTCTCGCCACGATGGGCTTTACTCTCACGATGACGCCGCCGGAGCCGTCCGCCGGGGGCCTCGCACGTGAAGGAGGCCGGGGTGCCGGTGGCAACGATGAGGAGGATCACGTGAGACCGAGCCGTCCCGGCGTGCTCGTCGTGCTGGTGGTCGCGTTCGCCCTGGTGACGTGGCTCGTGCTGCGGCAGGTCTACTCGCGGCTGCCGACCGTCCCGTGGACGGCCATCCCCACGGTGCTCCTGCTCGCCGTCGGCGAGGCGTACAGCGGATGGATGACCCGCGCGCGCATCGAGCGCAAACCCGACACCAAGCCGGTGGAGCCGCTCGCGGTGGCCCGGCTGGCCGCCCTGGCCAAGGCGTCGGCGTACGTGGGGGCGGCCTGCGCCGGGGTCTTCGCGGGCTTCGTGTTCTACGTCCTGCCGTTGCTGGACCAGGACACCCCCCGGCGCGACTTCTTCCTGGCCGGCGGCTCGCTGATCTCCTGCGTCGTGCTGGTCTGCGCGGCCCTGTTCCTCGAACACTGCTGCCGCGTGCCGAAGGGTCCCGAGGACGACGAGAAGCGTTCCTGAGCCCGGACATGCGACGGGGCCCGGTCCGACCGCCGGGCCCCGCCACCGCAAGGAGTCACCCTTGTCTCTTCCACCCTGTCCCTTTACGCACAGGTCTTCTGCGCCACAGCGGGACGTCTAAACCTGCGATTCGCGCCGGGCCTGGTGAACGGTCACTTGTCGATGTCGCCGACGACGAAGAACATCGACCCGAGGATGGCCACCATGTCGGCGATGAGGTGCCCCGGCAGCATCTCTCTGAGCACCTGCACGTTGTTGTAGGAGGCGCTGCGCAGTTTGAGCCGCCACGGCGTCTTCTCGCCGCGTGACACCAGGTAGTAGCCGTTGAGCCCGAGCGGGCTCTCGGTCCAGGCGTAGGTGTGGCCCTCGGGCACCTTGAGCACCTTGGGCAGCCGCTGGTTGATCGGTCCCGGCGGCAGCGACCGCAGCCGGTCGACGCAGGCGTCGGCCAGGTCGAGGGAGTGCTTGACCTGGTCGAGCAGCACCTCGAAGCGGGCGTGGCAGTCGCCGGCCGTGCGCGTGGCCACCTTCACGGGCAGCTCGCCGTAGGCCAGGTAGGGCTCGTCGCGGCGCAGGTCCAGGTCCACGCCCGAGGCGCGGGCGATCGGCCCGCTCACCCCGTACTGCAGGATCGTCTCGCGGTCGAGCACGCCGACGCCGCGGGTGCGCGCGAGGAAGATCTCGTTGCCGTAGATCAGGTTCTCGATGTCGGACAGCCGCCCGCGCGTGTCGCCGACCGTCGCGGCGACCCGGTCCAGCCACCCGTACGGCAGATCCTCCTTGAGCCCGCCGACCCGGTTGAACATGTAGTGCATGCGGCCGCCGGAGATCTCCTCCATCACCGCCTGCAGCATCTCGCGCTCGCGGAAGGCGTAGAAGATGGGCGTGATCGCGCCGAGCTCCAGGGGGTAGGAGCCGAGGAACATCAGGTGGTTGAGCACGCGGTTCAGCTCGGCGAGCAGCGTGCGCGCCCAGACCGCCCGCACCGGGACCTCCATGCCGAGCATGCGCTCGACGGCGAGCACGACGCCGAGCTCGTTGGCGAAGGCCGACAGCCAGTCGTGCCGGTTGGCCAGCACGATGATCTGCCGGTAGTCGCGCACCTCGAACAGCTTCTCGGCGCCTCGGTGCATGTACCCGACGATCGGCTCCGCCGAGGCGATGCGCTCGCCGTCCACGGTGAGCCGGAGGCGCAGCACCCCGTGGGTCGAGGGGTGCTGGGGGCCGATGTTGAGGATCATGTCCTCGGTGGCGAGCTCCTTGGCCCCGGCGCCGATGCCCACGACCCGTTCGATGGGCCCTCCGGTGGCATGAGGTCCGGTCATGGACCCCATGCTGTCATGTCACCGCCGGGAGACGAGATCCGACAGGGCGGCGACCAGGCGGCGCACGTGCTCCTCGGTGGTGCCGATGCCGATGGAGGCCCGCACGGCGCCCGCGGTGCCGTCCGCGCACGTGCCCTCGTCGAGCCGGCCGGCCTCCTCGAGCAGGTGGCGGACGAAGGGGTGGGCGCAGAACCTGCCGTCGCGGACGCCGATGCCGTACTCCGACGACAGGGCCTCGGCGACCTCGCGCGCGCTCCAGCCGTCCACCACGAACGAGACGATGCCGACGCGCGGGTGCCCGGGGCCCCACAGCGAGAGCTCGTGCACGCCGCCGATCTTCGCGAGCCCCTCGCGCAGCAGGCCGATGAGGCGCTCCTCCTCCTTGATCAGGGAGGTCCAGCCGGTGGCGGACAGCGCGTCGCAGGCGGCGGCCAGCGCGACCGCGCCGAGGACGTTCGGGGTGCCGGCCTCGTGCCGCTGCTCGGCGTCGGGGCTCCACTCGGTGGCGAACGGCGCGTCCCCCGCCGTGCCTCCGTTGACGTTCCTGGACGCCCCGCCGCCGCGCAGGTACGGGTCGGCGGCGGCGAGCCAGTCGGCACGGCCGATCAGCGCGCCCGCGCCGAACGGGGCGTACAGCTTGTGCCCGGAGAAGGCGACGTAGTCCAGGTCGAGGGCGGTCAGGTTGAGCCTGCGGTGCGGGACGAGCTGGGCGGCGTCCACGAAGATCCGCGCGCCGTGCCGGTGCGCGATGTGCGCGAGCGCGGCGATCGGCCACAGCTCGCCGGTGACGTTGGAGGCGGCGGTCACGACGAGCAGCTTGGGCCCGTCGATCGCCGCGAGGGCCTCGTCGGCCGCGCGGACGGCCTCGCCGGGGAAGGCGGGCGGCGCGAGGCGCACGGCGTCGGCCCAGGGGAGCAGGGACGCGTGGTGCTCGGTCTCGAAGACCACGACGGTGGTGCCCTCGGGCAGGCACCGGGCCAGCAGGTTCGTCGCGTCGGTGGTGTTGCGGGTGAACACCACGGCGTCGCCGGGGCGGGCGCCCGCGAAGGCCCGGACGGTGTGGCGGGCCTGCTCGTAGCGGGCGGTGGTGAGCTGGGAGGCGTACCCGGCGCCGCGGTGCACGCTGGAGTAGGCCGGGAGCGCGGCGGCGACGGCGGCGCTCACCGGCTCCAGACAGGGGGCGCTGGCGGCGTAGTCGAAGTTGGCGTACCGGACCAGCCTGCCGCCCTTGACGGGGACCTCCAGGTCGTCGCCGAGCACCGCGGGGACGCCGGGACGGGAGCGCGCGTCGAGCCGGGACTCGGAGTCGCCGGGGGGAACGGGGGACGAGCTGGAAGGGGTGGTCAGGTCGGTGACGACGGACAACGCCGGCCTCCTCGGGTCAGGGGCCCCCGGTCATGGCGTTGAGATGACGGAGCCCGCGCTTGCCTGGCACACCACGTGCCGGACCTGGTCTTCACCCGGGGCACCCCGCCGCGAGCGCGAGGGTTGCCGGCCAGCGAGCCGGGGCTTGGCGCTGGCACTCATGACCTACACCGGGACTATAACCCACGCCCCGGCCGTCCTCGCAACCTCTGACACCCCGGTGTAGGGGTGGCGATTGGGGCGAACTCTGGCGAACCCCCGTCCGTTGGACAGGGAACGGTCCGCCCTCGGGCGGACCGAAATTCGGGCACGGAGCGACCGCTGGAGGAGTTCTCGCATGGATTGGGTCGCCGACCCCACGATCTGGATCGGGTTCCTGACCCTGGTCGCCCTGGAGATCGTTCTCGGTATCGACAACATCATCTTCATCTCGATCCTGGCGGGGAAGCTCCCCGCCGAGCAGCGGGACAGGGCGCGCAAGCTGGGTCTCTCGCTGGCGCTGCTCAGCCGCCTGGCCCTGCTGCTGGGCCTGTCCTGGGTCGTCCGGCTGACGGAACCGTTGTTCGAGGTCTTCGGGCACGGCATATCCGGGCGAGATCTGATCTTGATCCTCGGTGGGCTGTTCCTGCTGGGCAAGAGCGTGTTCGAGATCGGCGACAGCATGGAGGGCTCTTCCGGCCACTCAGCCGGGCGGGCGGCGGCCTCCTTCGGCGCGGTGATCGTGCAGATCATGCTGCTGGACGTCGTGTTCTCCCTGGACTCGGTGATCACGGCGGTGGGCATGGTGGACGAGCTCGGCGTCATGATCGCCGCGGTGATCGTCGCGGTCCTGGTGATGCTGGTGGCGGCGCGGCCGATCGGTGAGTTCGTCGAGCGGCACCCGAGCATCAAGATGCTGGCGCTGTCCTTCCTCGTCCTGATCGGCGTCGTGCTGATCGCCGAGGGCTTCGACCAGCACATCTCCAAGGGCTACATCTACTTCGCGATGGCGTTCTCGCTGGTCGTGGAGCTGCTGAACATCCGGGTGCGCAGGAAGGCGGGGCGGCGGCCGGTGGAGCCGCGGGAAAGCCCCGAGGAGTCCGCGGAACCGGACGCGGTGCGCTGAGACCGGCCGGCCCCGCCCGGGAGGTGTTCTCCCGGGCGGGGCACCGGCCCGACATCTGGTGCATACGATGACTTTGTGCACTTCGACCCATGGAACCCCGCCTTCGTCGCGCACCCCTACGACGTGTACCGCGAGCTTCGCGACCGCGCGCCGGTCAGCTTCTTCGAGCCCACCGGCCAGTGGCTGGTGGCCCGGCACGCCGACGTCAACGCCGCCCTGCGCGACCGCAGGCTCGGCCGCTCATACCTGCACGTGGCCTCGCACGAGGACTTCGGCCGCGCGCCCGAGCCCGCCTTCCAGGAGCCGTTCTGGCGCGTCATCCGCGCCGGCATGCTGGACGTCGAGCCTCCCGTCCACACCCGGCTGCGCCGCCTCGTCTCCAAGGCGTTCACCCCGCGCATGGTGGAGGAACTGCGTCCCCGCGTACGGCGCGTCGCCCGCGAGCTGGTGGCCGCGTTCGTCGAGCGCGGCGGCGGCGACCTGATCGGCGAGGTGGCCGAGCCGCTGCCGGTGACGGTGATTGCCGAGATGCTGGGCGTGCCCGAGTCCGACCGCCACCTGCTGCGCCCCTGGTCGGCCGACATCTGCGGCATGTACGAGCTGAACCCCTCGGTGGAGGTCCAGCACACCGCGGTGCGGGCCGCGTCGGAGTTCTCGGACTACCTGTCCGGGCTCGCCGCCGCCCGCCGCGCCGACCCCGGCGACGACCTGATCAGCGCGCTGGCCCAGGTCGCCGACGAAGGGGACAGGCTGACCGAGGAAGAGCTCATCGGCACGTGCGTGCTGCTGCTGAACGCCGGGCACGAGGCCACGGTCAACGTCACCGCCAACGGCTGGTGGGCGCTGTTTCGCAACCCGGCCGAGCTGGAGCGGCTGCGCGCCGACCCCTCGCTGCTGCCCACGGCGGTGGAGGAGCTGATGCGCTACGACACCCCGCTGCAGATGTTCGAGCGGTGGGCGCTCCAGGACGTCACCATCGGCGGGGTGGACATCCCCAAGGGGGTGGAGGTGGCCCTGCTGTTCGGCTCGGCCAACCACGACCCCGAGGTGTTCGACGACCCGGAGCGGCTGGACGTGGGCCGTGCGGACAATCCGCACATCTCATTCGGGGCGGGCATCCACTTCTGCCTGGGCGCGCCGCTGGCCCGGGTGGAGCTGATCGAGTCGTTCGGCGCCCTGCTCGCCGCGGCGCCCGGACTCGAACTCGCCGAGGAGCCGTCCTGGAAGCCCAACTTCGTGATCCGCGGCCTGGAGTCGCTGAAGGTCACCACGGGCTGACCCGCGCGTCCCCGAAGGCGCGGCTCACGTCATGGCCGGACGGGCGGTGGTGGTGTGCCCTGGGCCGGCTCACGGCCTGCCCTGGGCGAGCCAGCCGAAGCCGCCGAGGCCCGCCGGGTCGATCAGCTCGGCGTCCTCGGACGCCCGCGTCAGCGCCCTCAGGTAGCCGCCGGGATCGGTGGACGCCAGGCTCAGCGGCGGACGCCGGCCGGTGACCCCGAGATCGCGCAGCGCGCGTCGTTGCGTGGTCAACGTTGTGGATATCGCGCCCGCCCGCTCGCCCGCCGCCGCGCACGCGTCCAGCGCCACGTGCGCGGTGATATCGCAGGATCCGTCGGGTATCGGCGGCACCCAGGTCCCGTCGCGGTACCCCGTCAGCGTGCCGTACGGCGGCCGGTTATCCACAGGGTGTGCATAATCGGCCGCCACCGCCACCCCCCGCGACAGCCGGGAGATCACCCCGGCCCACGCCTCGTCGCGCGGCCTGCCGATCTCGGCGCGCAGGCCCGTCGCGGCGAGCGGCCACCAGCGCTCCAGCCACCGCAGGTCGGGCTCCTCCGGCGGGCCGTCCAGCCGCTCCTCGCCCGTCCCGGGATCGACCAGGACCAGCCGCGGCCCCTCGGGCGTCTGCTCGGCGACGTCGAGCGGCACGTTGTCCAGCCACTCGTTCGCCACCACCAGCCCGGTGATCTCCTCAGGGAGCGCGGGCGTCCAGGCGACGGCCTCGGGCAACCCCTCGGGGCGCGGGGACAGATCGACGGCCGTCACCCGCAGCCGCCGCGCGAGGCCGGGCTCGCACGCGCGCAGCACCTCGGTCACGAGCGCGCCGTCGCCCGAGCCGACGTCCACGAGGTCGAGCGGGTCGGGACGGCCCAGGTCGTCGTCCACCCGGGTCAGCAGGCGCAGCACCGCGGCGGCGAACGCGGGGGAGGCGCCGACCGAGGTGCGGAAGTGGCCGGAGGGCCGCTCGCGCATGTAGAACCCGTCCGCGCCGTACAGCGCGCGCCGGAAGGCCTCCCGCCAGGTCACCCACACGGCATCGGACGTTACCAACCAGGACGCCGGGCGCGGATCGAGCGGCCGGGGGAGCCGGGCGGCGATGACCGGAGGGGCGCCCGTTACGCTGGGGCGTCTGAGGCTGATACGTCGAACGTGAACGGGAACGGGAACGTGATGCGGACAAGCGACCGCCCGGGGCGCCTCGCGGTCGGCGTCGTCGGCGCCGGGCGGGTGGGCTCGGTGCTCGGCGCGGCGCTCGCCCAGGCCGGGCACCACGTGACGGGGGCGGCCGGGGTCTCCGAGGCCTCGGGCCGCCGGGCCGCCGACCGTCTCGGCGTCTCTCTCTCCCGGCCGGACGACGTCATCCGCGACGCCGAGCTCGTGCTGCTCACCGTGCCCGACGACGTGCTGCCCGGCCTGGTCTCCGGCCTCGCCGCGACAGGCGCCGACCTGCGCGGCAAGATGCTCGTGCACACCAGCGGCGCCTACGGCCTCGGCGTGCTCGACCCCGCGACGGCCGCGGGCGCGGTGCCCTTCGCGCTCCACCCCGTGATGACGTTCACCGGCAGGGACGACGATCTGCGCCGCGTCGAGGGCTGCTCGTTCGGCGTCACCGCGCCCGAGACGCTCAGGCCGGTCGCCGAGGCCCTGGTCATCGAGATGGGCGGCGAGCCGGTGTGGATCCCCGACGAGGACCGCCCGCTCTACCACGCGGCCCTGGCGGGGGCCGCCAACCACATGGTCACGCTGATAGCCGAGTCCCAGGAACTGCTGAGGAAGATCGGGGTGGAGCACCCGGGCCGCATGCTCGGCCCGCTGCTCGGGGCCGCCCTGGACAACGCGCTGCGCCTCGGCCTGTCCGGGCTCACCGGGCCGGTCGTGCGCGGCGACGCGGGCACCGTGCGCAAGCACGTGGACGCGCTGATCGTCGCCGCGCCCGAGGCCGCCGACGCCTACATCGCCCTCGCCAGGCTCACCGCCGACCGCGCGCTCGCGGCCGGGCTGCTCAAACCCGAGACGGCCGAGCGGCTGCTCGACGCCCTCGGCGGCAACACGTGGACATGACGGCCGGGCCCGGCGCCCGGCCCGCGTACCGAGGAGGCGACGCGTGGACGTGATCGTCGCGCATGACCGCTCCGAGCTCCTCGCGGCCCGCGCCGCGCTCGGCATCGGCGAGGACGGCGCCTCCGCGCGGCCGGGTGGCCAGGACGCCCTCGCCCTGGTGCCGACCATGGGCGCGCTGCACGAGGGGCATCGCGCGCTGATCCGCCTGGCCCGCGAGCGGGCCGAGCACGTCGCGGTGAGCATCTTCGTCAACCCGCTCCAGTTCGGGCCGAACGAGGATCTCGCCCGCTATCCCCGGACGTTCGACGCCGACCTGGAGGTGTGCGCGGCCGAGGGCGTGCGCGTGGTCTTCGCCCCCTCCGCCGGCGAGATGTACCTCCCCGACCGCCAGGTCGGCGTCTCGGCCGGCCAGATGGGCACGATCGTGGAGGGCGCGTTCCGCCCGGGCCACTTCGACGGCGTGCTGACGGTCGTGCTGAAGCTCTTCAACCTGGTCGCGCCGGACGTCGCCGTGTTCGGGCGGAAGGACGCCCAGCAGCTCGCGCTGATCCGCCGCATGGTCGCCGACCTGAACCTGCCGATCACGATCGTCGGCGCGCCGACCGTGCGCGAGCCCGACGGGCTGGCCCTGTCCAGCCGGAACCGCTACCTGTCCGAGGCCGACCGCGTCACCGCCCTGTCGCTGTCGGCGGCGCTGCGCGAGGGCGCGGCACACAGGCGCCCCAAGGACATCCTGCACGCCGCGCACGCCGTCCTGGACGCCGCGGCCGAGGCCGACCCTCCGCTCGCGCTGGACTACTGCAGCCTGGTCGATCCCGCGACGTTCGCCGCCGTCGGCGACGGGCACCAGGGGGAGGCGGTGCTCGTCGTGGCGGGACGGGTCGGCGCCACCCGCCTGATCGACAACGCGGTGCTCACCCTGGCCCCGTAAACGGGGGCGCCGCGGGTCGGGTACCTTGGGCTCTCACCTGCGACAACACCGTTCGTCCCACCCCTCTCCGCCCCACCTTCGCCTCATCGTTTATCGTCATCTTGACGAAATGAGGGGAGTATCCATGTCCCACCCGCCCATCCCCCGGCGGCTCACCGCACCCGCGCCCGGCTGGACCGCGCGCGCCGACGTCGTCGTCGTCGGGTCCGGCGTCGCGGGCCTCACCGTGGCCCTGCGCCACGCCGAGCTCGTCCCGGACGCCAAGGTCCTCGTGGTCACCAAGGACGTGCTGTCCGCCGGATCCACGCGCTGGGCCCAGGGCGGCATCGCCGCCGTGCTCGACCCGGCGGACTCCCCGGAGGAGCACCTCGGCGACACGCTCGTCGCCGGCGCCGGCCTGTGCGACCTGCCCGCCGTCCGTACTCTGGTCACCGAGGGGCCGCCCGCGCTGCGGCGGCTCATGGCGCACGGCGCCCGCTTCGACAGGGACCCCGCCGGCGACCTCCAGCTCACCCGGGAGGGCGGGCACCACCGCAACCGCATCGTCCACGCCGGCGGGGACGCCACCGGCGCCGAGGTCCAGCGCGCCCTGATCGAGGCCGTGCGCGCCACGGGCCGTATCGAGATCATCGAGCACGCCCTGGTCCTCGACCTGCTCAAGGACGCCGCCGGCGCCGCCTGCGGGATCACCCTGCACGTCATGGGCGAGGGCGCGCGCGACGGCGTGGGCGCGGTGCGCGCGGACGCCGTCGTCCTCGCCACCGGAGGCATGGGCCAGGTCTACGCGGCCACCACCAACCCGCTGGTCTCCACCGGGGACGGCGTGGCGCTCGCCCTGCGCGCCGGGGCGGTCGTGCGCGACCTGGAGTTCGTCCAGTTCCACCCCACCGTGCTGTGGCTCGGCCCCGGCGCCACCGGCCAGCAGCCGCTCGTCTCCGAGGCCGTGCGCGGGGAGGGCGCGGTCCTGCTCGACGACGCCGGCGAGCGGTTCATGCGCGGCGTCCACGAACTCGCCGAACTCGCGCCCCGCGACGTCGTCGCCAAGGCGATCATGCGCAGGATGCTGGAGACCGGCGCGGAGCACGTCCACCTCGACGCGCGGCACTTCGGCGAGGAGATGTGGCGCACCCGCTTCCCCACCATCTACGCCGTGTGCCGCGAGCACGGCATCGACCCGGTCCACGAGCCGATCCCCGTCGCGCCCGCCGCCCACTACGCCAGCGGCGGCGTCCTCACCGACCCCCGCGGCCGCACCAGCGTCCCCGGCCTGTACGCCTGCGGCGAGGTCGCCTGCACGGGCGTGCACGGGGCCAACCGCCTCGCCTCCAACTCCCTGCTGGAGGGCCTGGTCTTCGCCGAGCGCATCGCCGCCGACCTCGCCGCCACCCGGTGGACCCCCGGCGAGCCGGTGGACGACGGCCGCCCCTCCGGGCTCGTCGACCCCCGGGCGCGGGCGCGCGTCCAGGGCCGGATGAGCGCGGGCGCGAGCGTCCTGCGCGGCGCCGAGAGCCTGTCGGAGGTCGCCAGGGGCCTGCTGGACGCCCGCTGGACCCCGGTGGCCGTGGAACCCTGCATGGAGGCCTGGGAGGCCACCAACCTGCTCACCGTGGCCACCGCGCTCGTCGCGGCGGCCGGCGCCCGCCAGGAGACCCGCGGCTCCCACTGGCGCGAGGATTTCCCCGAGCGAGACGACGCCCGATGGCTCGGGCACCTGGACCTGACCCTGGGCGAGGAAGGACTGACCATGACCTACCGGCGGCACGACGACGGCAGGGCGGCGAGCGCGCTCGGCGAGAACCTGGAGGCCGACCTGGCGCTGGCGGGCCTCGACCCCGAGGCGGTGGCCGCGGTGGTCGCCGCCGCACTCGCCGAGGACCTCGCGGAGGAGGGCGACGTCACCACGATCGCCACCGTCCCCGCCGGCAGGACGGCCGTCGCCGACGTCGTGGCCCGCGCCGACGGCGTGGTGGCCGGCCTGCCCGTCGCCGAGGCGGTGTTCGCCGCCGCCTCCTCGGGACGGCTGAGCGCCGAGCGTCACGTCAAGGACGGCGAGCGGGTGGCGCGCGGCGACGTGCTGATGACGGTCACCGGCCCGGCCCGCGACCTGCTGACCGCCGAGCGCACCGCGCTCAACCTGCTCACCCACCTGTCGGGGATCGCCACGCTGACCCACCGCTGGGTGCGGGCCGTGAACGGCGCCAAGGCCCGCGTGCGGGACACCCGCAAGACCATCGCGGGGCTGCGCGCCCTGGAGAAGTACGCCGTCAGGTGCGGCGGCGGGACCAACCACAGAATGTCCCTTTCGGACGCGGCCTTGATCAAGGACAATCACGTGGTGGCGGCGGGTGGGGTCGCCGAGGCGTTCCGCGCGGTACGGCAGGCGTACCCCGGACTGCCGATCGAGGTGGAGATCGACCGGATCGACCAACTCGAACCCGTGCTGGCGGAAGGGGCGGAGGAGATCCTGTTGGACAACTTCACCGTCGAGGACCTGGCGCTGGCCGTACGCCTGGTGGACGGCAGGGCGCGCCTGGAGGCCAGCGGCGGTCTCACGCTGGAATCCGCGCGTGAAGTGGCGGAAACCGGTGTTGACTACCTAGCCGTGGGGGCTCTGACCCACTCCGCCCCCGCGCTCGACCTCGCTCTGGACCTTCGGGGGGCTTGATGCTGCTCACGATCGACGTCGGCAACACCCACACCGTGCTGGGACTCTTCGAGGGTGAAGAGGTCATCGAGCACTGGCGCCTCGCCACCGACGCGCGGCGCACCGCCGACGAGATCGCGGTCGTCCTGCAGGGGCTGCTCGGCCAGAGCCCCCTGCTCAAGGGCGCCGACATCAGCGGCATCGCCATCTGCTCCACCGTCCCGTCCGTGCTCAACGAGATGCGCGAGATGTGCCGGCGTTATTACGGCGACGTGAACGCCGTCATCGTCGAGCCGGGCGTGCGCACCGGGGTCCCCGTGCGCATGGACAACCCCAAGGAGGTCGGCAGCGACCGCATCGTCAACGCGCTCGCCGCCATCACCCTCTACGGCGGGCCCTGCGTGATCGTCGACTTCGGCACCGCGACGTCCTTCGACGCGGTTTCGGCCAAGGGCGAGTACGTCGGGTCCGTCACCGCCCCCGGGATCGACATCTCCGTGGACGCCCTGGCCGCGGCGGGCGCGCAGCTGCACAAGGTGGAACTGGTGCGCCCCCGCTCGGTGATCGCCAAGAACACCGTCGAGGCCCTGCAGGCCGGCATCATCTACGGCTTCGCCGGCCAGGTGGACGGCATCGTCGAGCGCATGGCCCCCGAGCTGGCCACCGACCCCGACGACGTCACGGTGGTGGCCACCGGGTCGCTCGCCTCGCCGGTCGTGGACGAGGCCCGCTCGATCGACGTCCACGAGCCGTGGCTGACGCTCATCGGCCTGCGGCTGATCTACAACCGCAACACCAACTGACGTTCCGGCCGGGCGCCCCGGCCCGGGGCGCCGTGCCTCCCGGGATTCGACGCGTCGACGATGCTTTCGGTCGGTCGCGCGCCGATAACGAAGACCCGCCCGTTCGCGGCGCGCCGATGACGTGCGCGTGATGATCGGCCGCCTGGTGGAGATCGATATCGAAGCCGCGCCCCAGGGTCGCGGGCCGATTACGCCGCCGGTGACCCAGAGGGGAATGACCCCCGTGACACCGCGCGCACGCCTCCGTGTCCAGCCGAAAAAGGTGGGAAAGGACCTGTGATTTCACGCGGAATTATGGCTGGAGAGGCGTTGATCTTATATGCCCGGCGTGGGGTGATCCGGCGTGTCCTGCCCGCCGACCTGCCACGGACCAGCGCCGCGGGGCCCTCGCCGCGTCCCGGCGCCGGTGCCGTCCAAGATCGTTTTGCGGGTCGACCTCCGGCTATGGGTTCGCGAACATGTCATGAGTAGTTCACATATGCACTGGTATGTCAATCGTGGTGGTAACGACTATGCGGGGCCGGTGCTTGACGACCTTTGAACGTGGCGTTTACCGTTCCTGACGGGCGGGCTAGAAGCATTCGAGTATGTTGCCGAGTTCGTCGTGGGGGAGGACACCCGATGGCGTATCCGGATCTGGTTTCCCGAGGGAATGACATTCACCCGGGATCAGACGGCGTGGGATTGAGCGATGATGATCTTCTCTTGCTCGCCGAACTGGCCAAGGGCGTCACCGTCGACCGTGTCGGCCGGCGGCTGGACGTGAGCGGCAGGACGGTCCGGCGCCGCCTCCGGGGCATCTGCGACCGCATCGGCGTGGCCACCGCCATCGAGGCCGTGGCCTGGGCGGCGCGCCGGCGGCTGATCTAGCCCCCGGCGCCCCCGGCCCGCCCGCCACTTCCCGCGCCGTCGCCGTGTCAGTCGGCGATGCGCACGGCCCCGGCGAACGGACGGTTGCCGAGCGGGGCGACCCTCACCACGTCACCTGTGCGCGGGGCGTGCACCATCATGCCGCCTCCGATGTAGATGCCGACGTGGTGCAGGTCGCTGTAGAAGAAGACCAGGTCACCCGGGCGCATATCCTCGCGCGAGACGTGGGTGCCCGCGGTCCACTGGTCGCCGGTGTAGTGCGGCAGGCTGATGCCCACCTTCTGGTAGGCCCACATCACCAGGCCGGAGCAGTCGAAGGTGCTCGGGCCCGCGGCGCCCCAGACGTACGGCCTGAGCTGCTGGGTCAGCGCCCACTTGGTGGCCTCGGCGGCCTTGCCGGTCCCCGGGATCGGGATGTCGATGCGGGTCGCCCTGCCGCCCGACTGACCGGTCTGCGCGAGGGCGCGCTTGAACAGCGAGCTCTCGGTCTTGGCGATCAGCCCGCGGATCTTGTCGCGCTGGGTGGACAGGCTGGTGACCAGCTTCTTGACCTCGACCTCGCGCGCCTTGGCGCTCGCCTTCGCACGCTCGGCGATCTCCATGGCCTTGGTGATCTGCGCGACCTCCTCACCCTGCTGCATCTGCAGGGCGTAGGTGGTCGCCGCGCGGTCCAGATAGCCGTCAGGATCGCCGGACATGGCCAGCGCCAGGGAGGAGCCCACCCCGCCCGTCATGTAGGCGTCCTGGGCGAGCAGGCCCGCCCTGCGGCGCTTCTCCTCGAGGTCGGTCTGGCTCTTGGTGAGCGTCTTCTTGGCCAGGTCCGCCGAGCGCTGGGCCTGCTTGAGCCGCTCCTTCTGGCCGTTGTACTGCTCGGTGAGCGACTCGATCTGGTCGTACAGGTCCTCGACCTGCTTCTTGAGCTGGCTGAGGCTCGGCTTGGGCTCGGCGGTGGCCGCCACGAGCGGGGTGCCGAAGGTGAGCACCGTCAGGGCGGTGGCGATGAGCGCGATGCGGCGTGTCAGCCGCCGGGGCATCGCGCCGGCGAGCCGGGCACGCGTCGTGTGTTCGCGGGGGCGGGCGTGCCTGCCCGCGCTCTTTCCAGGCGTGCGCCTAGGCTGCACCAACAAGCTCCTCTCCTCGGCCGCTTACCGGGTTAGCTGACGGGTTCGGGCCGGAGCAGCCCTACCGAGTTCGCGATCATGGAGAACCTCCATGCCTCCCTCTCGGATTCACCCCAGGAACGACGGCTCGCGTGGGCTCGGCCCGCGCGCCGGTTGGGTCCCCGGCTCCCTGCCGCACGGGGACGCGGCCGGGATTAGGCGGCGCGGCCACCGCGGGGGCGATGACCGGCATCGACGCTGGACACTAGTGCAGCGCGGGTTCCTGCTCAACCAGAACTGCGGATTCTGTTGAGCTTTCACAACTGAGCCGTCACAGGACGATCACGCCCGGACGGCTGACCGACCCACTTTACCGTGCGTTTACGGCTCTTCGGCCGTGTCTTGGCGTCGGCGCCCGCAGGTGGGCGACTGTGCGGAACCTCAAACGATGCCCAGGTGGATCCCATGGGCACCAAGTGTGCGCAACCTCACCTGGGGTCACCCGCGTGCGCACACGCCCCCGGTTTCGGACGGCCCGTTATGCGCGGCTGTGGGACGGCACGGCAGGCGGGCCGCTCGCCGGGCCGGATACGCTGGCGCTTCATGGAGCAGGTCGTGGAGTTCGTGCCGTCCGGCGGCACGCTCGTGGTGCGACGCGCCCGCACGCCCGACGTCCGGCGGATCAGGCGTCTGGTCGACGCCTATTCCGGCGACGGCCCCCGTCTGCTGCGCAAGTCGACCGTCACCCTTTATGAGGACGTCCAGGAGTTCTGGGTGGCCGAGCGGGACGGCGTGGTGGTGGGCTGCGGCGCCCTCCACGTCCTCTGGGAGGATCTCGCCGAGATCCGCACCGTCGCGGTCGACGACTCCTGCCGCGGCCTGGGCATCGGGCATATGATCGTCTCCGCGCTCATCGAGGGGGCGCGCGAACTCGGCTTGCGGCGGGTGTTCTGCCTGACCTTCGAGGTGGATTTCTTCGCCAAGCATGGGTTCATCCCGATCCAGGGCACTCCGGTCTCTCCTGAGGTGTACGCCGAGTTGCTCGACTCCTACGATGAGGGCGTAGCCGAATTTCTCGATCTTGAACATGTCAAGCCCAACACCCTCGGCAACACGCGCATGCTTCTCCATTTGGTCCCACGCTCTGACCAGCGTGGTGACCTGATGGAAAGGTGACTGTTGATGCCGCTGTCGCTACGTTGGGCAACACCACAGCATGCGTGTCTGACATATGTCGCATGCGAAGCCGAAGTGAGGTGACACGGTGAGCACCGGACAGCCGCCGTACCCACGCGATGAGCCGGGGGGCAACGCGTCCTCCGGCTCCCCGTATGGGCAGCACAACGCAGATCGGTCGCTCCCCGGCGCCGATCCGGAGGTGACGGTCGTCCACCGTCCCCAGCCGACATCGGAACACCCCAACCAGTCCAGCCAGTCCAACCAGTACGGCCAGCAGTCCTATGGCCAGCAGGGCTACGGGCAGTCGCAGTACGGCCAGGGCCAGCAGGGCTATGGCGACCAGGGATACGGCCAGCAGCAGGGCTCTGGCCAGCAGTACGGCCAGCAGCAGGGTTACGGGCAGCAGGGGTACGGCCAGTCCCAGGCGAGCTCGGGCTACGGCCAGCAGGGCTATGACCAGCAGGGTTATGACCAGCAGCAGGCGTCGTACGGTCAGTCCGGCCAGCAGGGCTACGGCGACCAGGGATACGGCCAGCAGCAGGGCTATGGCCAGCAGTCCCAGTACGGGCAGCAGGGTCAGCAAGGCCAGC
This sequence comes from Sphaerisporangium krabiense, assembly GCF_014200435.1. Classification (NCBI taxonomy): domain Bacteria; kingdom Bacillati; phylum Actinomycetota; class Actinomycetes; order Streptosporangiales; family Streptosporangiaceae; genus Sphaerisporangium; species Sphaerisporangium krabiense. The sequence continues at coordinate 2,771,576 of NZ_JACHBR010000001.1, forward strand.
AGGGTCAGCAGGGTTACGGCCAGCAGTCCCAGTACGGCCAGCAGGGCCAGGATTACGGGCAGCAGGCCCAGTACGGGCAGCAGAGTTATGGCGAGCAGGGCTATGGCCAGCAGTCCCAGTACGGGCAGCAGGGTCAGCAAGGCCAGCAGGGTCAGCAGGGTTACGGCCAGCAGTCCCAGTACGGCCAGCAGGGCCAGGATTACGGGCAGCAGGGCCAGTACGGGCAGCAGGGTTACGGCGAGCAGGGTTACGGCCAGCAGGCGCAGTACGCCCAGCCCGGTTACGGCCAGCAGCCCGGCTACTCCGCCCCGGGGTACGGTCAGGCGGGGTACCCGCAGACCCCCGGCGGCTACCAGCAGCCTTACGGCGTGGCGGGCGCGGTTCCCCCGGGCGCGCCGGCTCCTCTGGCCGAGTGGTGGCAGCGGCTCGTCGCCCGCCTCATCGACGGCGTGATCCTGGCGATCCCCACGTTCATCCTCAGCGCCATCGTCACCGCGATCCTGGTCACCAGCGCGTCGATGGATCCCTCCACGGGCCTCTCGGTCGTGGAGAGCGGCGTGTTCGTCGCCTCCCTGGTGAGCGCGCTCCTCATCGGCGTCGCCTACGTGGCGTACGAGTTCCTCATGCTGAAGCAGCGCGGCCAGACGCTCGGCAAGATCGCCATGGGCATCAAGGTCGTCCCGGTCGGCGGCGCGGTGGACTCGCGGCTCGCCACCGACGTCGTCGGCAAGCGGGCGGTCGTCATGATGGGCCCGCAGCTCATCCGGTGGATCCCCGTCGTCGGCTGGCTCGCCAGCATCTTCGCCCTCGTGAACGTCCTGTGGCAGTTCTGGGACAAGCCGCTGCAGCAGTGCCTGCACGACAAGGTCGCGAACACGATCGTCATCAAGGTCAAGTAAGGCCCGGCAAGCGGGTCACGTCCGGGGCCGGAGGCGCGTCCTCCGGCCCCGACGCATGTCCGGAGACCTTCGGGGCAGTGCCGCCGGAGCGCGGGGTACGGCCGTCGTCCCCGAATCGTGATGCCGAGCTTGGCGAATCGGTAACGGACAGACCTGTATGTGCGATAGGACCTTGCACGAACCAGAACCACCTTCGCTTGCCGCGAAAGGCGATGAGATGACCGCAGAACCGTCCCCGCCGGCCGGTCACCCCAACATGCCGCCCTTATCCCCTCAAGAGGCGCACGGAGCCCCTCAGGGCTTCTCGTGCGGCCATCCCCGTACCCGAAGGCCCGTTTCCCCTCCCGCGGGTGTCGCCACGCCGCCCGCCTCCGTAGCGCAAAGGCGCGGCGGCTCGCCGCGCGGCCCGTCCGGGACCATGTTGCAAGGGTCCCAAGGCTTCCAAGGGTTCCAAGGAAGGTTCGTGCCCTCCCGCAGCCGGCCCTGACGCCCGCCGGCCTTACTTCTCTCCCGCGATTCCCCCGCCGGCAAAGGCGGAACCGATCGCGCCCGCGCGTCCCGCGACGGCGCCAATGCGTTCGGCGCGTATACCGCCTACGACTATGCGTCGCATTCCACGGGCCGCCCGGCTCGGGGAAGAAGGTGATGAAGATCCGTCTTGCCGGGATCGGCGGCGGCGCCCGCACGATTCCGCGGCGCCGCGAAGCACCCCGCCGACTTCCGCGTGGCGGCGCTTCTCCGCCACATTCCCATGCCCGGATGGCCGGTCTCACTTCGCCCACGCGGTCGTGGTGCTAAAGAACGGACAAGCCACCGCCTCCGGTGCCGCGCGGTACGCCCGCGGGCGCCGTTGTCGTCATGGAGGCCCGATGGGATCGGCATTTTCGGCGTGGGCGGGCGTACCGCGGGCGCCGCGTCCCTGTTTTCAGGGGATCGTCATTACGCGGACATCCGGTAAGACGGCTGACGAGATCGGGAAAGCCCTGGAACGGTCCTTCGGAGGGCTTTGGGCGCCGCCCCGCAACCTGCCCTGACCTCCTGTGGGGATAGAGTCGGATCCTGACTCCCCGATCAGGCGACCGTGGTACAGGACCACGGGGCACCGTGTGACAATTAGCGTAGGGGACAGGTGAATGCCCGCCCCCCGCGTGGAGCGAGGATCAATGAGCGATGTATTGTCCGCCTTGATACCGCCCGGCGTGGTCGCTGCGGTGGTCATCGCAGCCGTCGTCAAGCTGATGCGTTCCGAAGGCGCGGGCCGGCGGGAGGCGGCGGAACCTCAGGAGAAGTCCGAGCCTTCCGGCTGACCCCGTGGGGGCCCGGTCCGCCTTCCCTTCAATCGACACGGCTCTTGAATTGTCAACAAGGGTTTGTGGGTATATGTTTAGCTGGCGAATCGAACAATGCTCTGCGAAAGGATTGCCAGATGGCCACGCAGATCCAGAAGATACTCATCGACGACCTCGATGGCGGCGAGGCCAATCAGACTGTCTCCTTCGCGATTGATGGCTCCGCCTACGAGATAGACCTGAGCGACGACAACGCCAAGAAGCTGCGCGACGCGCTGTCCGCTTTCGTGTCCGGTGCCCGTAAGGCCGAGGCCGCACCGGCACGGGGCCGTAAGCGTGGCGGCGGGCAGCGGCCTTCGAGGGAAAAGAGTTCGGAGATCCGGGCCTGGGCCAAGGCCCACGGCATCTCCGTGAGTGAGCGCGGCCGTATTGCCTCCTCCGTGGTGGAGCAGTACGAAGCGGCACACTGACGGTGTTTGCGATCAGTCGGCTGTGGCGGTGACGGCCAATCACCGCCATGGCCGCATGATCGCGTTTACCTGAGAGTGATCGTCCGGCACGTGCTCCAGGGGTCCACGGATATCCGTGGTGTTAAACGTCGTTCGCTTCCGGCGTAGTGGGAACACGTAGCCCCCCAACAGTAGTTGGATGGAGCGTGAACGCCCTGCTCTCGGGGAACGTCTGGTGTATAGAGCGGTCACCGGTCGGGGCTAGCATGCGGATGCGGCGGGCCCGGATATCCCGAGCAGCCTGACCGCTCTGTGAGGAGCGACGAGATGTTCGAAAGGTTCACTGACCGCGCACGGCGGGTTGTCGTCCTGGCCCAAGAAGAGGCTCGGATGCTCAACCACAACTACATCGGCACTGAGCACATTCTTCTTGGCTTGATCCATGAGGGCGAAGGCGTTGCCGCCAAGGCTCTTGAGAGCCTCGGCATCAGTCTTGAAGGTGTGCGTCAGCAGGTCGAGGAGATCATCGGCCAGGGCCAGTCTGCGCCGTCGGGGCACATCCCCTTCACCCCGCGCGCCAAGAAGGTCCTTGAGCTGTCGCTCCGCGAAGCCCTGCAGCTGGGCCACAACTACATCGGCACGGAGCACATCCTCCTCGGCCTCATCCGTGAGGGCGAGGGCGTTGCCGCTCAGGTGCTGGTGAAGCTCGGCGCCGATCTCAACCGGGTTCGTCAGCAGGTCATCCAGTTGCTCCACGGCTATCAGGGCAAGGAGCCCGCGGCCGCGGGGGGTCCCCAGGAGTCCGCTCCGTCGACCTCGCTTGTGCTGGACCAGTTTGGCCGCAACCTGACCCAGGCCGCCCGTGAGGGCAAGCTTGATCCGGTGATCGGGCGTGACAAGGAGATCGAGCGGGTCATGCAGGTCCTGTCCCGCAGGACCAAGAACAACCCCGTTCTGGTCGGAGAGCCCGGCGTCGGCAAGACGGCCGTGGTGGAGGGGCTGTCCCAGAAGATCGTCAAGGGCGAGGTGCCCGAGACCCTGAAGGACAAGCAGCTCTACACCCTCGACCTCGGCGCGCTGGTGGCCGGCTCGCGTTACCGCGGTGACTTCGAAGAGCGCCTGAAGAAGGTCCTCAAGGAGATCCGCACCCGCGGCGACATCATCCTGTTCATCGACGAGCTGCACACGCTGGTCGGCGCGGGCGCCGCCGAGGGCGCGATCGACGCCGCCAGCATCCTCAAGCCGATGCTGGCCCGCGGCGAGCTCCAGACCATCGGCGCCACCACGCTCGACGAGTACCGCAAGCACCTGGAGAAGGACGCCGCCCTTGAGCGCCGCTTCCAGCCGATCCAGGTCGCCGAGCCCTCGCTGAGCCACACGATCGAGATTCTCAAGGGTCTGCGCGACCGTTACGAGGCCCACCACCGCGTGACGATCACCGACGCCGCCCTTGTCGCCGCCGCCCAGCTGGCCGACCGCTACATCAGCGACCGGTTCCTGCCGGACAAGGCGATCGACCTCATCGACGAGGCCGGCTCGCGCATGCGCATCCGCCGCATGACCGCCCCGCCGGACCTGCGCGAGTTCGACGAGAAGATCGCCCAGGTGCGCCGCGACAAGGAGTCCGCGATCGACGCGCAGGACTTCGAGAAGGCCGCGGCCCTCCGCGACCAGGAGAAGCAGCTCCAGCTCAAGCGCGACCGGCGCGAGAAGGAGTGGAAGGCCGGCGACATGGACGTCGTCGCCGAGGTCACCGAGGAGCTCATCGCCGAGGTCCTCGCCACGGCCACCGGCATCCCGGTCTTCAAGCTCACCGAGGAGGAGTCCCAGCGGCTGCTCCGCATGGAGGACGAGCTCCACAAGCGCATCATCGGCCAGGACGACGCCATCAAGGGTCTGTCCCGGGCGATCCGCCGCACCCGCGCGGGTCTGAAGGACCCCCGCAGGCCGGGTGGCTCGTTCATCTTCGCCGGCCCCTCGGGCGTCGGGAAGACGGAGCTGTCCAAGGCGCTCGCCGAGTTCCTCTTCGGCGACGAGGACGCTCTGATCATGCTGGACATGTCCGAGTTCATGGAGAAGCACACCGTCTCGCGGCTGTTCGGCTCCCCGCCCGGCTACGTCGGGTACGAAGAGGGCGGTCAGCTCACCGAGAAGGTCCGACGCAAGCCGTTCTCCGTGGTCCTGTTCGACGAGATCGAGAAGGCCCACCCGGACATCTTCAACTCGCTGCTCCAGATCCTGGAGGACGGTCGCCTGACCGACGCCCAGGGCCGCGTCGTCGACTTCAAGAACACCGTCATCATCATGACGACCAACCTCGGAACCCGGGACATCTCCAAGGGCATCGGGGTCGGGTTCGCGAAGACGAACGACGTCGAGGGCAACTACGACCGCATGAAGGCCAAGGTCCAGGAAGAGCTCAAGCAGCACTTCCGGCCCGAGTTCCTGAACCGCGTCGACGACACCGTGGTCTTCCACCAGCTCACGCCGAACGAGATCATCCAGATCGTCGATCTGATGCTCGCCCAGGTGGACGCCCGGCTGAAGGACCGCGACATGGGCCTGGAGCTCACGCAGGAGGCCAAGCAGCTGCTGGCCGACCGTGGCTACGACCCCGTCCTCGGCGCGCGGCCGCTGCGCCGCACCATCCAGCGCGAGCTGGAGGACGCCCTGTCGGAGAAGATCCTGTACGGCGACCTCCGCCCGGGCCAGATCGTGAAGATCGCGATCCAGGGCGAGGGCGAGGCCGCGACGTTCACCTTCACCGGTGAGCAGAAGGCCCAGCCGGAGATCCCGGACTCGGCGGCGGCCATCGCCGACGCCGCGCCCGCGAGCAGCCGCGCCGGGGCCTCGGCCGGTCCGGCGGACCGCACGCGCCCGTAGGGACGTCCCGAGTCCCTCCCGCAGGGATCCGAGACTCGCGAAAGACCCCTCGTGAGCACCACTCACGAGGGGTCTTTCGTATTTCATGAGATCACTTTGGTGTGATTCGCTATGACACCACCGAAGGTAGTACTACACTCCGTAGAGCGAATCAGGCCAAGTCTCGACCAAGTGGTTCACAAGATCCACTCAGTACGGTGCGGCTCACCGGGATCCACCCGCTGTCGTAGCGGCGGATCACCTGCCGGGCGGACGCGCCCGCCGGCCCGTGCCGGACAGACTCGGGCGGGCCAGGCCGGATTCCCGGCAGAAAGAGACCTCCGCCGCGCGGGCCCGAGTCCCGCGCGGAGCCCCGGGGGCCGCAAAGAGTAGTACGTCTGGGAGGCACCCACATGCGTCTGTGTCATGAGGACGGCACGCTCGTTCACGTGTCCTACAACGCGGGCGTGCACCCCGCGGAGGACCTGGAGAACCTCATCGCGCACCTGACCCGCTACGCCGTCCCGGTGCGCCGGCGCCTCGGCGTCGAGCGGCTCGGCATCGGCCTGTGGCTGGCCCCCGCCGTCGCCGACCATCTCACCGCCGACCGGATCGAGCTGGTCCGGCTGCGCCGCTCCCTGGAGGAGCGCGGGCTCGAGGTCGTGAGCCTCAACGGCGCGGGCGGCCGGGGCATGGGCCAGGACAGCCCGGGCCCCGACTGGGCCAAGCCCGAGCGCTACCGGTACACGATGGCCCTGGCGAAGATCCTCGCCTTCCTGCTGCCGGAGGACGTCAGGTTCGGCAGCATCTCCACCATTCCCATCGGGTGGCGGCGCGACTGGCCCGCCGACCTGCACGCCATCGCCTCCCGTCGCCTGGACCGCCTCTCCCGCGAGCTGCGCGGCCTGCACAGCGTCACCGGCAAGACCATCAGGGTGGGCTTCCAGCCCTGGCCGGGATGCGTGCTGGAGACCACCGAACAGGTGGTGCGGCGGGTGTGCGGCATCGACTCCGAGTACCTGGGCGTCTGCCTGGACGCCTGCCACCTGACCTGCGGCGTCGAGGAGCCGGGCGCGGCGCTGCGCGGCGTGGCCGCCGCCGGGGCGACCGTGGTCAAGCTCGGCCACGTCCACAACCACACCGGCGAGGCGCCCGGCACCGAGTCCATCCTGGAGAACACCCTGGCCACGATCCTGGCCGGTCCCGGCAGCGGCGGCGCCCACATCGAGGTCGAGGCGCACGGTCTGGCCGTCCCCGCCAAGGACAAGGGCCCCGCGGCCCTGGTGGCCACCCTCGCCGACGAACTGGACTGGACCCGCCGCAACCTCACCGCCCTGGGCCTGAAACTCGCCGCCTGACCCTCCGGCGCCCGGACGCCGGCACCCGCGGGAGCCTTGTTCCCGCGGGCCGATCGCCTCAGGCCGGCAGGCGGTAGGTGTCGTCGGGGAGCGGTTCGGCCAGGCCGTCGGTGACCAGGCCGTCCAGGGCCCGTTCGCGTTGGACGGCGTCGTCCCAGACGGCGTCGAGCGCGGCCTTCGGCACGGGGCCGTGGGCGTCTCTGAGCACCGCCAGCAGGCGGCCGCGGCACTGGCGGTCCGTCCCGGTGTAGGTCTGTCCCCGCCGCTCCGGGCCCTGGTAGGCCGGCCGGCCCGCGAGGCGCCAGGCGCAGCGCGCCGCCACGGGGCAGTCGGCGCAGCGCGGGGCGCGGGCCGTGCAGACCAGCGCGCCGAGCTCCATGACGGCGACGGCCCACCGGGGGGCGTCCACGGCCGGGATCAGCGACTCGGCCAGCCGGCGCTCGGCGGCGGTGGTCGCCGTGGGCGGGTACTCCTCGCCGCGTACGGCCCGCGCCAGCACCCGTCGCACGTTGGTGTCCAGCACCGCGTGGCTGCGCCCGAACGCGAAGCTCGCCACCGCGGCGGCGGTGTAGTCGCCGATGCCGGGCAGCCGGCGAAGCTCCTCGTACGCCGAGGGCACCTCGCCGCCGTGGTCGGTGGTGATCGCGCGGGCGCAGGCGTGCAGGTTCAGGGCGCGCCGCGGGTATCCGAGGCGCCCCCAGTGGCGCACGGCCTCGCCGGGCGGCTCGGCCGCGAGCGCGGCGGGCGTGGGCCAGCGCGCCATCCACTCCGCCCAGATCGGGAGGACCCTGACGACGGGCGTCTGCTGCAGCATGATCTCGCTGACCAGGACGGCCCAGGGGCTCGCCTCGGGCCGCCGCCACGGGAGATCGCGCGCGTTCGCCGCGTACCAGTCGAGGATGGGCTGATGCAGTCCGATGGCCACGCCGCCGAGCCTAGAACCTCCCCGCCCCGCCCGCGTCCGTTCTCCTGCCAATCATGAGCGCGGCGCGGGGGGATATGTCGGGCGTGGCGCGGGCGGCCTTTCCCGGATCGGCGGGTTGACACGCCCGGCGAGCCACAACTCACCATACTGTCAGTATGGATCCGGACACGTTCCGTGGTGACGTCGGCGTAGAGGGCCCCGAGGTCTACTGGCGCCGCAGGGTTTCGGTGCTCACCGGCGCCCTCGTCGTGGTCGCCGTCGTCGCATGGGCCTGCACGAGCGCGTCCAGCGGGTCGGGGTCCGACGCCCGGCGCCGCCACGACGGCGCCGTACCGAAAGGCGGGCCCGCGGGCGTCACGGCGACGCCTTCGCCGTCCGTCACGGCGGCGCCTCCCGCCAAGGCCGCCGCGCCCCCGCACCCGTCGGCGACGCCCGCCCCCACCCGCGTCCCGCGGCCCGGGGACCCGTGCGAGCGGGCCGACCTGGTGCTCAGCCTGCACGGCGAGTCCGAGGTCTACACCGGCAAGGGGGCGCCGGCGTTCATGCTCACCCTCGTCAACACCGGCCGCGTCGACTGCGCGGTGGACGTCGGGCCGCGGGCGATGGAGGTCCGCATCACCTCCGGCGACGACCGCGTCTGGTCCACGGCCGACTGCCTGAGCGGCGAGCGCAAGGAGATGCGCCGGCTCCGGCGCGGCGTCCCGCACCTGCGGGCGATCCGCTGGGACCGCCACCGCTCCGCCCCCGACTGTCACGCCGCGCGCCCGAAGGCGCGCCCGGGCACGTACGTCGCCCAGGCGCGCCTGGGCGTCCTGAGGAGTCCCAAGGTGGTGTTCCACCTTCGCCGCGCCTGACGGCGGGCCAGGCCGCGCTTGGGAGCGTTCTAGACGTACCGCTCCAGGATGGACGCCTCGGCGAGGCGGGAGAGGCCCTCGCGGACGCTGCGCGCCCGGGACTCGCCCACGCCGCCCACCGACTGCAGGTCGTCGATGCCGGCGGCCAGGAGCTTCTGCAGGCCGCCGAAGTGGTCCACGAGACGGTCCACGACGGTCGCGGGCAGCCGGGGCACCTTGGCCAGCAGGCGGAACCCGCGCGGGCTGACCGGCCGGTCCATGGCCTCGGAGCCGGCGTGGCCGAGGACGTGCCCGACCGCCGTGAGGTCGAGCAGGTCGCCGGGGGACAGCCGGTCCAGCTCGGCGAGCGAGTCGGCCACCGAACGCGACCGGCGTCCGGCCTCGGCGGGCAGGTAGTCGCGCATGATCAGGTCGCGGTCCTCCTCGACCCCCGCGACCAGCTCGGCGAGCTGCAGGGACAGCAGCCGCCCGTCGGTGCCGAGCTCGACGACGTAGCCCTCGATCTCGCCCGCGATGCGGCGCACCATCTCGAGCCGCTGGACGACGACCGCGACGTCGCGCGCGGTGACGAGGTCCTCGATCTCCAGGGCCGACAGCGTGCCGGAGACCTCGTCCAGGCGCATCTTGTAGCGTTCGAGCGTCGCCAGGGCCTGGTTGGCCTTCGACAGGATCGCCGCGGACTCCTCCAGGACGTAGCGGACGCCGTCCAGGTAGAGCGCGATGATCCGCATCGATTTGCTGATGGAGACCACCGGCGAGCCGGTCTGCCTGGCCACCCGCTGGGCCGTGCGGTGGCGGGTGCCCGACTCGTTGGTGGGGATGGACGGATCGGGCACGAGGTGCACCGCCGCCCGTACGATCTTGTTGGCCGCGGAGTCGAGTACGATGGCGCCGTCCATCTTGGCCAGCTCGCGCAGCCGCGTCGCGGAGAACTCGACGTCGAGCGTGAACCCGCCCGTGCACACCTCTTCGACGCCTTTGTGATAGTTGAGGACGATGAGCCCGCCGGTGTGCCCACGGAGAATACGCTCCAGGCCGTCGCGTAGTTCGGTGCCTGGAGCGAGGGCGGCAAGGGTGGATCTCCGGCGGTCGTCGATGCCCTTGGAATTGTTCGCCACATGACCCCCGCTGGTCGCTGACGCGCCCAGTTTAGCGGCGGCGCGCGGACACCGGTCCGGGCCGCGCGCCGTACGGCTCACGTGACGTGCGTCAGCGCGTCCCAGACGTTCTCTGCCTCTGTGACGTCGAAACCGTGCGCGAAGTTCGTCGTGCGGAGAGGGGACCTGGCCACGGGCACGGGTTTGCGGCCCTCGCGGCCCTCCGGAGAGGCGGCCGCGGTGTCCTGTTCGAGGGAGCCGGTGGGGACCAGGGCGTGCGAGAAGCCCAGCCGCGCGGCCTCGGCCACCCGGCGCCGGACGTCCCGCACCGGGCGCAGCTCGCCCGCCAGGCCGACCTCGCCGAGGACGATCAGCCCCGGGGGAAGGGGACGGTCGCCCGCCGCGCTCGCGACCGCGAGCATCACCGCCAGATCGACGGCGGGGTCGTTGAGACGGATGCCGCCCACGGTCGCGGTGAAGACGTCGCAGCCGCTCAGGCGGGCGTTCAGCCGGCGCTCCAGCACGGCGAGGATCATGGTCACGCGGAACGGGTCGAGGCCGGAGGTGGAGCGGCGGACCTGCTGCGCCTCGGTGGGGCCGACCAGCGCCTGCACCTCGGCCGGAAGGGGACGCGTGCCCTCGACGGTGACGGTGACGCAGGTGCCGGGCACGGGCTCGGCGCGGCGCGAGACGAACAGGCCGCTCGGGTCGGGCAGCCCCTGGATGCCCCGCTCGTTGAGGTCGAAGCAGCCGACCTCCTCGGTGGGCCCGAACCGGTTCTTGATGCACCGCACCATGCGCAGCCGGGAGTGGCGGTCGCCCTCGAAGTGGAGCACGACGTCGACCAGGTGTTCCAGCACGCGGGGGCCCGCGATCGAGCCGTCCTTGGTGACGTGGCCGACCAGGACGGTGGACAGGCCGCGCTCCTTGGCCAGGCGGACCAGGTTGCCCGTCACCTCGCGGACCTGGGTGACCCCGCCCGGCACCCCGGTGGCCTGGGCGGAGCCGATGGTCTGCACGGAGTCGACGATCAGAAGGCGCGGCTGGACCCGCTCGACGTGGCTGACCAGGGCGCCCAGATCGGTCTCCGCGGCGAGGTAGAGACGGTCCTGGATGGCGCCGATGCGGTCGGCGCGCATGCGGACCTGGGCGGCGGACTCCTCGCCGGTGACGTACAGGACGGTCTCGTGGCGGGCCATGCTCGCCGCGGCCTCCAGCAGCAGGGTGGACTTGCCGATGCCCGGCTCGCCGGCGAGGAGCACGACGGCGCCGGGCACCAGGCCGCCGCCGAGCACCCGGTCGAGCTCGCCGACCCCGGTGGTGCGCGCGCGGGCGAACTCGGCCTTGACCTCGCCGATCGGGAGCGCGGGGGCGGTCACGGCGCCGCCCTGGACGACGTGGACGCCGGACCGGCCGCCCTCTTCGCCGACCGAGCCCCAGGCCTGGCACTCGCCGCAGCGGCCGACCCACTTGGGCGTGCGCCAGCCGCACTCCCCGCAGCGGTACCCGGCCTTCTGCGTCTTGGTCATGGGGGCACGTTAGCGGCCCGCACCGACATTTCCCATCGGCACGGGCCGCGTCAGCCGGTCAGAACCCGCCGTCCAGCTCCGCCAGCAGCAGGCGCTTGGGCTTGGCGCCGACCACCCGGCGCACCACCTCGCCGTTCCGGTAGAGGTTCATGGTGGGAAAGCCCATGACCCCGTAGCGGGAGGCGATCTCGGGATGGTCGTCGGCGTTCAGCTTGGCCACGGTCAGGCGGCCCTCGTACTCCTTGGCGATCTCTTCGAGGATCGGGGCGACCATGCGGCACGGCGGGCACCATTCGGTCCAGAAGTCCACGAGCACGGGCTTGTCGCTCTCCAGGACCTGCTCGGCGAAGTTCTCCGCGGTCAGCGTGATCATCTTGTTCCTCCGGTTCTGAGCGCGCATCCCGGGCACGCCTCGGCGAGTTGGGCCGCCACCTCGGCGCGGCGGCCGAACAGGGTGCGGATCTGCTCGTCGATCTCGGCGAGCTTGCGCCGGTAGACCTCCACGGACTCCGGGCAGGCGTTCCCCGACTCGTTGCCGGCGCGCAGGCAGTTCACGAACGGCCGCGCGTCCTCCAGCGTGAAGCCCACCGTGAGCAGCGAGCGGATCTCCGCCACGAGCTTCAGGTCGGCCTCGTCGTACTCCCGGTAGCCGTTGGACGAGCGGCGGGCGCTCAGCAGCCCCTGCTGCTCGTAGTAGCGCAGCGCCCGCGTGCTCACCCCCGCGCGCCGCGCCAGCTCCCCGATGCGCATAAGGCCCTCCCTGATCCGCGCTCACGCTAACCCTTGACGTCAACGTCAAGGTCAAGCCGGAACGTCCCGGCCGGCGGAAGGACAGGGCGAGGGGTCAGTAGAGACGCCAGCGCAGGATGTTCGGGTAGGCGACCTCCAGCCCTTCGGTGCGCGCGATGGCCTCCTCGGCGACGGCGGGGGCGAACTCGATGCGCAGCACCGCCTCCAGGTCGGCGCGGGAGGAGAACACCATGCGCAGGTCCAGCTCCTTCCGCTCCCATCCCTGCCGCGCCCAGAAGGCCTCCACGGCCGGCGCGGAGTAGCTCGGCACCGTACGGCTGAACCAGGCCCCGAAGTCGCCGCGGCCCGCGTCCAGGTCGATGACGAACGCGGCGCCGCCCCGCCGCATCACCCGCGACAGCTCGCGCAGGCCGGGCTCGCAGCCGGGTCCGAAGAAGTACGCCCACCGGGCGAAGGCGACGTCGATCGAGGCGTCGGGGACGGGCAGGGCCTGGGCGGCGGCGGTGCGGACCGTCACGTGGGGCAGCGCCCGGCAGCGGTCGGCGGCGAGGGCCGCGAGCCCGGCGTGGGGCTCGATGCCGACGACCTGGGCGGCGGTCGCGGCGAGACCGGGCAGATGGAAGCCGGTGCCGCAGCCGATGTCGAGGACGGCGCCGCCCGTCCACGGCCGGATCGCCGCCATCGCGGCCTCGGCCGCGCCGTCGGGGTCGACGGCGCGGTTCTCCAGCTCGTAGGTGCGGGGGGAGTTCCAGATGTTGGGGCTGGGAATGGCCCCGTCGACGATCCTCGCCATGGGACATACGCTAGACCAGGCATAACGCCGAGCACGCGACTGTGATCTGCGCTGCATCCGGGTTGCGCAACGCGACCTGGGCGCGACCCGGCTTAGGCTGGCAGATGTGACCGACGTCATCCGTGTCCCCAACGCCAAGATCGCACTGTCCACCGCGTCGGTGTATCCCGAGCGCACTCCGGACGCCTTCGAGCTGGCCGCGCGCCTCGGTTACGACGGTGTCGAGGTCATGGTCGGCGCCGACCCGGTCAGCCAGGACATCGACGTGCTCGAACGCCTCTCGGACCACTACGGCGTGCCGGTGCTGGCCGTCCACGCCCCCTGTCTTCTCGTCACCCAGCGGGTGTGGGGCCGTGACCCGTGGGCCAAGCTCGTCCGGGCGCGCAAGGCCGCCGAGCGGCTCGGCGCCCGCACGGTCGTGGTGCACCCGCCGTTCCGCTGGCAGCGCGAGTACGCCCGCGACTTCGAGACCGGCCTCGCCCGCATGCGCGACGAGACCGACGTGGTCTTCGCGGTCGAGAACATGTTCCCCCTGCGCGCCCGCGGCGCCGAGGTCGTCCCCTACTCCCCGGGGTGGGACGTCGTCGACTACGACTTCCCCCAGGTCACGCTGGACCTGTCCCACACCGCCGTGTCGGGGTCCGACGCTCTGCAGATGGCGGAGAAGCTCGGCGACCGTCTCGCGCACCTCCACCTCGCCGACGGCGTGGGCACCACCAACAAGGACGAGCACCTGGTGCCGGGGCGGGGGAGCCAGCCGTGCGCGCGGGTGCTGGAGCGCCTGGCCACCGCCGGGTACGGCGGCCTCATCGTGCTGGAGATCAACACCCGCAAGGCCGCCGGGCGCACCGAGCGCATCGACGACCTCGCCGAGGGCCTCGCCTTCGCCCGCCTTCACTTCGCCGCCTCGTCCTCGACATGATCGGGTCTTGCGGGCATGATCCGATCGGTCGGTGACGACGGCGCGGAAGGCGGAGGGGTGACGGGGGAACGACGGCGTCCGGGGCGGCGCCCCGGCTCGGCGGACACCCGCGGCGACATCGTGACCGCGGCCCGCAAGATCTTCGCGGAGAAGGGGTTCGACAAGGCGACGATCCGGGGGATCGCCCGCGAGGCCGGGGTGGACCCCGCCCTGGTGCACCACTACTTCGACACCAAGGAGGGCATCTTCGTCGCGGCCCTCCAGCTCCCCGTGGACCCGTCCAAGGTGCTTCCGCTGGTCATGGAGGGGCCCCGCGAGCAGATCGGCGAACGGGTCGCCCGGTTCGTCCTCACGATGACCGCGGACGCCCAGGCGCGCGAGCCGATCCTGGCGCTGATGCGCAGCGCGATGACCAACGACAAGATCGTCGCGATGATCCGCGAGTTCATGACCCACGCGCTGCTCCGCCGGGTCGCCGCGGGGCTCGGCGTGCCGCTGGTCCGCATGGAGGCGGCGTTCGCGCAGATGTTTGGCGTGGTCCTGATGCGGTACGTCCTCCGGGTGGAGCCGGTGGCGTCCGTCGACGTCGAGGAACTGGTCGCCCTGCTGGCGCCGACGATCCAGCGCTACCTCGGCGAGGCGTGATCGCCCCCGCCGCCCGGCCTTCGTAGAGCATTGTTCTAATATCGGACCGTCCGGCGGGTCGAAGCCCTGGTCAACCCACAAGTTACCTGCGGGTACCATTCGCAGTGGTTTCACCGTCACGCTGGATGACCGGCACGTCTACGCTGGGCGACCAACGCACACTTTGGAGGACCCGTGCTCCTGGTAGCGATCATCGGGCTCGTGATGACGGCGGTGGCCGTCGTCCTCGCCGGTCGCCGCGCGCACTGGCTCTACGGTCTCGCGACGAGCGGCCAGCCGGCCCCCGAACGCGTGCGCTACGCCAGGGACAACGCGGGCGCGGAGCTCAAGGCCCAGGTCGTCGAGGTGTTCGCGCAGAAGAAGCTGCTGAAGTGGACGCCGTCGGGCGTCGCTCACTTCGTGGTGTTCTGGGCGTTCGTCATCCTGATCACCGTCTACGTCGAGGCGTACGGCGCGCTGATCCAGGGCGCGATCACCGGCGAGCCCGACTTCCACATCCCGCTCATCGGGACCTGGCCGGTGCTCGGGTTCCTCCAGGACCTCATCGCCGTCGCCTGCGTCCTCGGCCTGGTGTCCTTCGCGGCCATCCGCCTGAAGAACTCGCCCAAGAAGCTCGGCCGCGACTCCCGGTTCTCCGGCTCGCACCTGGGCGGCGCCTGGCTGATCCTTTTCATGATCTTCAACGTGATCTGGACGCTGTTCCTGTTCCGCGGCGCGTCGATCAACACGGGCAACTTCCCCTACGACTCCGGGGCGTTCGCCTCCGAGGCCGTCGCCGCCGCGCTGCGCCCGCTCGGCGTGGGCGTCAACGAGGCGCTGGAGCCGGTGGGGCTGCTGCTGCACATCGGCGTGATGCTGGTGTTCCTGGTCATCGTGGTGAACTCCAAGCACCTGCACATCTTCACCGCGCCGCTGAACGTGCTGTTCTCCCGCCGTCCGGACGGCATGGGGGCGGTGCCGGAGATGCGCAGCCATGGCAAGGTGCTGGACTTCGAGGAAGCCGACCCCGACACCGACGTCTTCGGCCGCGGCAAGATCGAGGACACCACGTGGAAGGGGTTCCTCGACTTCTACACCTGCACCGAGTGCGGCCGGTGCCAGTCGCAGTGCCCCGCCTGGAACACCGACAAGCCGCTGTCGCCCAAGATGCTGATCCTCGACCAGCGCGACCACGCCTTCGCCATCGCTCCATACCTGCTGGCCGGTGAGGAGGAGCGCGCCAAGCTTCCCGAGGACGTCCTCGCCCTGGCGGGCAAGCCCTTGGTCGGCGAGGAGGGTGTGATCCATCCGGATGTGTTGTGGTCGTGTACCAACTGCGGGGCGTGTGTGGAGCAGTGCCCGGTGGACATCGAGCACATCGATCACATCATCGACATGCGCCGCTACCAGGTCATGATCGAGTCGAGCTTCCCCTCCGAGGCGGGGGTGATGCTGAAGAACCTGGAGAACAAGGGCAACCCGTGGGGCCTGCCGGAGGGCAAGCGCGCCGAGTGGATCGAGGAGCTGGCCTCCCGCGAGGTCGACCCCATCGAGGTCACGATGGTCGACGACAAGATGCCCGAGGACGTGGAGTACCTGTTCTGGGTGGGCTGCGCCGGCGCGCTGGAGGACCGGGCCAGGAAGACCACCAAGGCCGTGGCCGAGCTGCTGCACATCGCGGGGGTGAGGTTCGCGGTGCTGGGGCCGAGCGAGGCGTGTACCGGGGATCCGGCTCGCCGGCTTGGGATGGAGTTCGTGTTCGACATGCTGGCCCGGCAGAACATCGAGACGTTGAACGAGGCGGGGGTGAAGAAGATCGTGGCGACCTGCCCGCACTGCTTCAACACCCTGGCCAACGAATACCCGCAGCTCGGCGGTCACTTCGAGGTGGTACACCACACCCAGCTGCTGGCGCACCTGGTGGAGGCGGGCAAGCTGACGCCGGTGACGCCGATCGAGGAGAAGATCACCTATCACGATCCGTGTTTCCTGGGGCGGCACAACAAGGTGTACGCCCAGCCGCGCGACATCATGGCCACGGTGCCGGGGGTGCGGACCCAGGAGATGCACCGCTGCAAGGAGCGGGGGTTCTGTTGTGGCGCGGGTGGGGCGCGGATGTGGATGGAGGAGCGGATCGGTAAGCGGATCAACACCGAGCGGGTGGATGAGGCGCTGACCACCGATCCCGACACCGTGTCCACGGCGTGCCCGTTCTGCCTGGTGATGCTGGGGGACGCGATCAACGAGAAGAAGAACACCGGCCAGGCCAAGGAAACCCTCGAAGTCGTCGACGTCGCCCAGCTCCTGATCACCTCGGTGAAGGGACAAAAGGACCAAAAGGGGCAGCAGGGCGAGCCTGTCGGAGCCTGACGGAACCGGCCAGGGCGGGCGGGACGGCCTGTGACCAATGTGGCCAGATTGAAATGGCCTGGAAATCCTTTCTCCTCATAACGGACGGATTACGGTAACCTCAACGTCGCGCGGCTCAATCAACGGGGAGGGGGCCCGGTGCGCGTTGTCGTAACCGACGCCGAGGTCACGATGGCGGATGTCCTCTCGCTCAGGCTCGCCATCAGCGATCCTCTGGCCGAGGGCACCCGGCTCGTCCTGCGCCAGCGAGGCGGCGGCGCCGAGGTCGCGGTGGCGCTCGGCGCCCCGGGCGCCGAGGTGCGCGAGGCCTCCGTCGCGGTGTCGCTCGCGCCGCTCGCCCTGACCCCTGGCCGCTGGGACGCCTATCTCGAACACGACGACCCGCCCGGCGGCCCCGAGGGGGTCGCGCGTGCCCCCGTGCGGGAACGGTCCCCGGACCGCGGGCCCAGGCGCACGCGGGTGCAGTGCGTGGACCCGGGCTTCTCGCTGGACCGCCTGGACGCCTACGCCCTCAGCCGGCGCACGTTGGCCTACCGCGCCTACCGGACGCGCAACGGCTACCTCGCGGTCAAGGTCGCGCACGTCGAGCCGGGGGCGGACGTCCGGGCGGTGTGGTTCCGCGAGGGCCGCTTCGAGGTCACCGGCCTGCTCGCCTACACCGGCTTCGTGGACGACGACTCCCACCACACCGCGCGCCTCGCCCTGCGCCGCGCGGAGGGCCCGGAGACGGCCGTGACGGCCACCGCGACCGTGAAGGGCGTCCGCTTCCACGCCGCCCTGTCGTTGTGCGACGTGCTGGCCGCGACGCCCGAGTACGAGGGGTTGTGGGAACCCTCGCTGGAGGTGGACGGCCTGGAGGCCCCGCTGCCGCTCGGGGCGCGCATCGACGACGTGGACGGCAAGGGGCGCAGGGTCCAGTATCCCGACACCCGGGTGGACGGCGTCCCCGTCCGCCCGTGCTACACCTCCGACGACGAGCTGCGTCTCGAGGTGGGGGGATGAAGATCTGCTTCCTCGTGCCCTCGGCGTACGGCATGCGCGGTGACACCCGGGCGGTGCTCAACCTCGCCGCGGGGCTGGCGTCCCGGCACGAGGTCGAGATCATCAGCGTCAGGAGGGTCCGCGAGACCCCGTTCTTCCCGGTGGACCGGCGTCTGTCGATGCGCTGGCTGATCGACGCGCGCCCCGGTGTCCGGCACATCCTGCCCGGCGGCCAGATGCGCACCGAGATGGCCCTGTGGCGCGCCCTGCGCGGGCTGCGCGCGGACGTCCTGGTCACCACCCGGGCGGCGCTGAGCGTGCAGGCGGCGCGGCACGTTCCCCGGGAGATCCTGCGGCTGGCCAGGGAGTGGACGCGGCCGGCCGTCCCCGCGCCGGTCCGGCGCTTCTACCCCAAGCTGGACGCCGTGGTGACCTCGACGGAGACGGCCAGGGACGACTTCGCCCGCGTCTTCGACGGCGTCGCGCGCCCGCGCCTCGAAGTCGTGCCGGACGCGCTGCCCCAGGGCCCGTGGCCGCGCTCGCGCATGGACAACCGCATCGTCTCCGCCGGCGGCAGATGGCTGCCCGGCAAGGCGTTCGACCAGCTCGTCCACGCCTTCGCGATCGTCGCGGACAAGCGTCCCGACTGGCGGCTGCGGCTGTACGGCGGCGGGCCGGAGGAGAAGCGGCTGCGCGCGCTCGTCGGCCGGCTGAACCTGCACAACAACGTGTACTTCATGGGCACGACGCCCGACCTGCAGGGCGAGTTCGCCAAGGCGTCGCTGGTGGCGGTGACCTCGCTGGCCGAGAGCCCGGGCATGACGGTGATCGAGGCGCTGGGCTGCGGTGTCCCCGTGGTCGGCTTCGCGGGGGCGCGCGGCGCGGGCGAGTTCGTCACCCCCGGCCGCGACAGCGTGCTCGTGCCGCGGGGCGAGGACGAGGTCGAGGCGTTCGCGCGCGCGATGCTGACGCTGATCGACGACGAGCGGCGGCGCATGGTGCTCGCGGCGGGGGCCCTGGAGTCGGCGGCCAGGCACGCCGGGTCGGTGGTCGCGGCGCAGTGGGAGTACCTGGCCGACGACCTGCGGGGACGCGGTGCCAAGGTGGCATCGGGACGGTGAGGGCACCCCGGCCGTCCGGCGCGCGCACCGCTGTGGTATACCCCGAACCGGTATGGTAGATGCTATGCACGGGTACAGCGGAGACAAGCAGGCGTATCTGACCAGACTTCGGCGGATCGAGGGACAGATCCGCGGCCTGCAGCGCATGGTCGAGGAAGACTCTTACTGCATCGACGTCCTCACGCAGGTGTCGGCGGCCACACGCGCCCTGCAGGCGGTGGCCCTGGGCCTTCTGGAGGACCACATCGGCCACTGCGTCACGGACGCGATCGCGGGCGGCGGCCCCGAGGCCGAGGCGAAGGTCAAGGAGGCGTCGGCGGCCATCGCGAGGCTAGTGCGCTCGTAGGGCCGTACGACCGTCCGGCGGCCCGGCCGGACTAGTCCCGTCGGGTGGTATGGGGTGGGGTGGTAAGGGGCCTTTTCACAAAACCGTCCCGAACCCCCGAGGAGTCCGGGACCAGTTCTGTGAGCTTCTTCAGCGACTTACCGAAGTACGCAATCCGAGCGCGTTGTCGAGCTCATCCAAGGTCAGCTGTCGCTCGCTGACGGCGACGGCGCTGAGCACCTCCGCGTAGAGCGCGATCTCGTCCAACGCGACACGGTCATGGACCCGTGAGTCCAGGTTGTCGTGCCCCACCGCGTCGTCCTTCCTTCCGCAGCCCACACCCACTTCGAGGTTACGACCGGGCGGCTTTCGACGACATGGCCCATCGGGACCATTCGCCGGGGCCGCCCGTGTACTCGGGGAACCATTTCCAGGATCGTAGATCACAATTCGGTCAAAGCCGCCGATAGGGGGATGGGGAATGATATACGAGAGGTAAGTATCAAATAGCTGGTTTTAACGTTTAGATCATGACACCCCGGTCAGGTGTGGTGAATCCATTCGTCTGAGGTCTCTGTGGCGCCGGACGACGCGTCCGTGCTCTCGGGGAGCACCGCGGGCAGCGGGTCGTCCCGCTGGCCGATCAGGCAGCTCACCGTCGCCGCCGACGCCGGGAACCCGCGTGCGGGCGGCTCGGTGCCGGTCAGCCCGCACCACGCCAGCCCCGTCGCGTACCCCGCCCCCAGCAGCGCCGCCGCCGACGCGCGGTCGGGCGGGCGCAGGGCGTCGGCGGGTTCGCCCTCCTCGGGCCAGCAGCCGCGCAGCGGGTGGTCCGGCTCGACGAGCGCCAGATAGTACGCCCGCCGCAGCTCGGGGTCCAGGTAGGGGTACAGCCGGGCCGCCGCCTCCGGTGCCACCTCGTGGACGTCGGCGGCCAGCAGCGCCGCCGCCACCGCGCGCGGATCGGCGCCGTGGCCCGCGGCGAACGCCAGCGCCTCCACCAGGTCGTACAGCGTGTGCCGGAAGTGGTCCTCCGGCGAGGTCTCCGCCAGCACGCCCGCCGCGAGGCCTCGCGGGCAGCGGGCGAGCCAGGCGTCCCTGAGCGCCGCCGCGTCCCGGGCCGCGTGGTCCAGCCATGGGCGGGCCAGCAGCGGCTCCAGCATCGCGATCAGGGCGCTCGCGCGCGGGGTGAAACGGCCGTCCGGGAGCAGCACGCGGGCGGTGTCGGCCATCAGGGCGGCCAGCCGCAGCGCCGCGCCCTGGGCGCCGCGCCCGAGCGGCTCGCAGTAGAGGGCGGTCAGCGCCTCCAGCGGCGTGGGCGGCAGCCACCGCACCCAGTCGTCCCCGGGCAGCGGACGCCTCAGGAACTCGCCGAACATCGACAGCAGGACCTCGTTGCCGTCGAACGCCGGGGCGTAGGCGCACCACATGACCGTGCCCCAGATCGCCGCGACCCCCGCCGTGACGTCCCCGTAGAAGAGGTCGCGCAGCGGCCCCGACACCAGCGGCGCGTCCTCCCGCGGGCGGCAGGCCTCGGTCAGCAGCCCCCGCACCCGCTCGGTGATCTCGCGGGAGACGTCGGGCCCCACGAACGCCTGGGTGGAGCCGCGGCCGGCGGTCACGTCCGCGGGGCCGGGCAGCAGCCCCTCGGGGATCGGGACGCCCGGCTGGGGCGGGCGCGCCGCGGCGCGGACGGCGGGCGCGGCCGGAGGGGCCGACAGGTGCCAGGCCGCCTCGGAGTCGTCGGCGCGGTACCAGCGGGCGTGCGCGCCGAACATCCAGCAGGCGCCGTCCTCGGTGCGCAGCAGGCGCGCCGCCATCGCCTGGAGCTGCGTGGCAGGGGGGACGTCGGCCCACCGCGGGTCCGCGACCATGGCGCGGACATCCCGCTCGATCGCCGCGAAGGGGTCCCACTGCACGGCGGCCATGCTACTGGTGGCGTGGAAACGGCTCCCGGACGGCGGCCGCGCCCGGCCTCACGCCCCCCGCACCGGGGAGGCGGCGCGGTGGCGGGCGGCCTTCGCCATGTAATTGTCCGGCGTCCGTGCGAACGTGGCGCGGTCGGCGTCCGTCAGCTCCCGCACGACGCTCCCCGGCACCCCGGCGAACAGCACCCCCGCGGGGACGCGCCGGCCCGGCGGCACCACGCACCCGGCCGCGATCAGCGACCCCGCGCCCACCCTCGCGCCGTTCAGCACGATCGCGCCGATGCCGACCAGCGCCCCGGCCTCGACGTGCGCCCCGTGCACCACGGCCCGGTGCCCCAGGCTGACCCGGTCCTCCAGCACGGCCGGCAGCCCCGGGTCGGCGTGCAGGCAGCACAGGTCCTGGATGTTGCACTCCTCGCCGACCTCGATCGCCTCGTCGTCGCCGCGCAGCACGGCGCCGTACCAGACGCTCGCGGCGCGCGCCAGCCGCACCCGGCCCACCACGACGGCGGTCGGCGCGACGTACGCCTCCGGGTGGATGGACGGCGTGTCGGCGTCCAGCGACGCGATGTACGGCGGGAAAGGGGGCTCGTTCATGCCTTCGAGGATCTCATGGGGGCATCCGCCGGTTTCAGGACCCTTGCTGCTGGTAGGCGGTCATAAGACCGCATGAGGCCATGCGTTCGGGTTGCGGACTTGGGCGGTTGGCAGGAAAGTCGTGTCCTGACGTGTCGTTTGCACGACCCCCACTCGAATCCAGACCCCCAGGGCTCAGCCATGACGAACCAGCACGACAGCTTCCCCGACATGATGCACGAGGACCTCGGCTTTGAGGTCGTGATGCGTGGATACAGCCGCAGGCAGGTCCACGATCACATGGTCCGAACGCGCAACCAGATCCGTGATCTTGAGGAACGTCTGGCGAGGGCCATCGATCAGGCCGAGCAGGGCCGCATCGAGCTCGCGGAGGCCCGGCGCCGCCTGGCCGAGGCCCCCCAGGACTATGACGAGCTGGGCCAGCGGTTGAGCGCGATACTGAAGCTCGCGGAGGAGGAGGCCAAGTCCAAGCGCGAGGCCGCCGACGCCGACGCGACCAAGACCCGTGAGGAGGCCACCGCCGAGTCCGAGCGCATCCTGTCGGCCGCGCAGGCCGAGGCGGAGCGCCGCGTCCACGAGGCCACCGAGTCCGCCGAGCGGCTGCTGGCCCAGGCCGGGGCGGACGCCGAGGAGACGCTCGGCACCGCGCGCGCCGAGGCGGAGGAGACGCTGCGCACCGCGCGCGCCGAGTCCGACCGCACGCTGACGGCCGCCCAGCACGAGGCCGAGCGCCTGGTGAACGAGGCCAACGCCCAGGCCGAGGCGACCCGCGAGTCCGCCTCCGCCGAGGCCGCCGAGACGCTGTCCTCGGCGCAGCGGCGTGCCACGTCGCTGGACGACCACACCGGCCGCCGGGTCACCTTCCTCACCGACACCCACAGCGAGGTCATGCGCCGCCTCAACGAGATGGGGTCCGTGCTCAGCGACCTGCTGCAGCGCGAGAACTCGGCGGGCCCGCTGATCGACGAGGCCGCCGTCCTGCCGCCGCGCCCGGTGATCACGGACGAGCCCGGCGCCACGGCGGAGGAGCGCGAGGCCGTCCGGGTGGTCCTCGACGACGCCGACGACAGGGCCGGCGCCGACGACACGAACGACACGGCCGACACGAACGACACGGACGCCGTGACCGACGCGGACGACCGGGCGGACCGGGTCACGGCGGAGAAGGCCGCGGGCGGGGACGATCAGGACGCGGCCGGCGCGCGTACGGGCGAGGACGCGCGCCGCGAGGGCGGTTCCCTGGCGATCTCCGACGCCAAGGCCGAGGACGACCGGGAGCACGAGGAAGAGTACGTGGAGTTCCGGCGGCACGACGCGGCCGGTACGGACGACACGGCCGGGGCGAACGGCCTGGCCCGCGGGCACGGGGCGAACGACACGCACCAGGCCAACGACCACGAGGGCCCGTCCCAGGGCCGCGTCCGCGGGTTCTTCGAGGTCAACGACGTCCACGACGTCCACGTCGTGACGGGCGCCGACCGCGCCGGTGAGGACGGCCTGACCGCGCACCGGCCGTAGGGCGGAGCGGGGCCCGGGGTGCCGAACTGAGCGGGAGTGCCCGGGCCCCGCGTCACGAGGCGACGGCCGGATCCGCGGCCGGCACGGAAACCTCCGCCCCCGATCGGGTCGGAGGTTTCCGTGCGTCCTGTCGGCCGGCGTCGCGGGCGATCAGGTCTCGGTGTCGGCCCCGGTGTCGGTCGCGGTGCCGGTCCCAGTGCCGGTCCCAGTGCCGGTCGCGGTGTCGTCCGGCGAGCCGCGCTCCTGCTGGTCGAGCAGCCGTTCGCGCAGACCCTCGGCGTCGTCGGCGTCGATGGTCATGGCGCACCCCGCGTCGCGTTCCTCCTCGGTGAGCAGGCGGTGCCGGGTGGCCCACCATCGCCCGGCGTCGCTCCGCCATATGGTCCAGTCGGGGAACTCCCGGGCGATTTCGGCGAGGTGCCGATCGAACGACATCCCGTCCACCCCTCACAGCGCCAGGTTTGTACCTTTCACCCTCACGTTGCGGGACATCTCTAGAGAAATCAATGTTCGGTGGGGACAGGTCAACCTAACGCTTGACGTGACGCCTTGACTCACGCGTCGAAGTCGTACTGAAGTACATACGACGCGGCGTCCATGATCATCTTGTTGAGCTCGACCGCCGCGCCGCCGGCCGCGAACGCCGTACGGCACACCTCGATCACCGGCGTCCCCGCGGGCAGGCGCAGCCGCGCCGCCTCCTCGGGCGCGGGCATGCGGGCCCGCACCTCCTCGGTGAAGTGCACGGGCGCGTGGCCGAGGTCGCGCAGCCGGGCGTAGACGCCGCCCGCGCCGGTGTCGGGCGTGGTCACCGGCGTGCCCTCCACCAGCGCGGCGGGGAAGTGCGAGGCCGCGAGCTGCACCGGCCTGCCGTCCACCGAGTAGCGCCGCCGCCGCACCCACACCTCGTCGCAGTCCAGCACCCGCCCGACGTCCTCGGCCACCGGTTCGCGCGCGATGAGCAGCTCGTCCACGGTGTACGGCCGGCCGCTGACGTCGGAGTCCCAGATCGCCCTGCCCGCGCCCCACTGCTCCCGCGCCAGGCGGCGCGACCCGTGCCGCCGGATCGGCCGGAACTGGCGTACGTAGACCCCCGACCCGCGTTTGGGCACGGCCACCCCTTCGTTGATGAGGACGGCCAGCGCCTGCCTGGCCGTGGCTCTCGCGATGCCGTACTCGGACATGAGGGCGTTCTCGCCCGGCAGCCGGTCCCCGTCCCGCAGCTCGCCGGACAGGATCGCCTGGCGTAGACGGTCGGCGATGCGGCGATAGATCGGGGGTTCATGTGGTACCGGGGATCCTTCAATCACGCTCTACCACCCTCAGTCACCAAAGCGGCCCGCGTCTCCAGAGAACTTGCCCCGCCTTGTCCACGATCGCACAGATACGGAGGTTGGTCCCGTGCTTCTTTTGCGCGGATCGTGCCTGTGTGGTGATCCGCGGGGCGTTCTGGGGTTGTTACCGTGGACCGCTTTCGGCAACCGCGGGTCGCGCGTGCCATCGCAGCGTGGCCAGACTCGCCAGCGCGGCACCCGCGGAGTTGAGCAGGACGTCGTCCGTCGAGGACACCCGGCCGAGGTCGAGGACGTACTGCGCGACCTCCACGGTCACCGAGAGAGCCGCCGCGAGCAGGGTCACCCGCCACACCCCGGCGAAGCGGGACGAGCGCACGGGCAGCAGCGCGCCGAGGGACGCGAACACCAGAAGGTTGCCCCCGACCTGCGCCGACACCGTTCCGGGCGGCGCCGTCGCGAGCTCCGCCAGATCGCTGAACGGGAGCAGCGTCACGCCGGAGGCCCTGCCGGGCGTCAGGATCATCCACAGCCATGGGATCGTCCCGGCGACGGCGAACACCTCCGCGTACGCCGTACGGTACGGATGCGGGTCACCCCGCCGCGCCCGCAGGACGGCCACCCCGTACGCGAGGAGCGCCGGCACCGGCAGGCACAGAAATGTAGCTAGAACGACATATCCCCAGATCTGTAATTCAAGCCGCACACCCCCATCCTTCCCAATGTCCCCACCGGCACGGGCAGGCCCAGGAGCAACAGTCATCGACCCGGCTCCCGCGCCGAGGGGGTCAGGGAGCCGGGACGGTCGTCCACAGGGTGAGGATCTCGCGGGCCACCTCGTCCACAGGGCGGCCGTCGTTGTGGACGACCGCGTCCTCCAGACCCGCGCGTTCGACCGCGTGCTGGAACGCCTCCAGCTCGGCCAGGTGCTCCTCAAGGGTCGCGCCCCGGTCGCGGGCGCGCAGGCGCTCGCGCGCGGTGTCCGGCGAGACGGCCAGGCGGACCACGGTGATCGCCGCACCGGGCAGCGCCCGGCGTACCGCGTCGAGGTGGGACGGCTCGAGCAGGCCCCGCGCCAGCACCAGCCGCCTGATCCCGGCGGCGGCGTAGGCCGAGGCCACCGCGCGGAGGTTCACCGTGAGCATCTCGTGCACGTCCGCGCCCGCGCACCAGCAGAGCCAGTCGAGATCGACGACGGCGTGCGGCACGTCCCCGAGCGACGCGCCGACCGCGATCGCCAGCGTCGTCTTGCCCGACCCGAGCCCCCCGGTCAGCACCAGCGCCTCGGCCGCGCCCTCGCCACCGGCGCCCGGCGCCGCCCCGGGGACGTGGTCGTTCCTCATGCCGCCCGACTTCCCCGCAGATGGGACGTCATCCGGCGCGGGAGGCGTCGAGCTCGGCGACGAGGCGTTTGGGGGCGACGATGCGGTAACTCTCCTCGACCCAGTCGTCCAGCACCTCGCCGTCCGGCATGTCGTCGGTGAACGGGACCGTCACCCACCCCGAGCGCCCGAGGCCGTGGCTGGTCGGCGCCGCGCCGGGGACGCTCAGCGCGTGGCCATGGGACCCGCCGAGCTTCACCGAGAACTGCGGCCGCCACTTCTCGGTGGGCTCCTCCAGCCCGAGGAACACGAAGACCTTCTTGTTGACCTTGACGACGCTCTCGCCCCACGGGAAGTCCTCGTGCGCCCCGGGAAGGCCCAGGGCGAACGCGCGCAGGCGTTCCCGCGTCTCCTGCCATTCGCTCATGAGTTCTATTCTGGTCCGTCGGAGGTAAGGCGTCGCCGGCCTTCGGCGAAGAAGCCGGGCACATCGGAGACCTCGCTCATCGGGCGCGCGGCCCCGAACGGGGCGTTCCAGAACTCCCCGCTCCGCGCCTCCCACGGCACCACGTAGGCGTACGGCACACCGAGGTAGGTGTCCCCGCACGACACGCCGTAGGCCACCTGGTCGAGCAGGATCCCGATGTCGAAGTGCTCCGGCCACAGCACCGGCGTCTCGCCGGGCGCGAACGCGCGCAGCGCCTCGTCCCCGAGGGCCAGGCACCGCTGCAGGTACCGGGCCGCGCCGGCCTCCACCCGCAGCACGTCGCCGGCGGACGCCCCGGAGCCGTCGTGGTAGAGCCCCTCGGGGGCGCCGGCCCCGGCCCCGGTGGCCGCGCCGAGCTCCTTCAGGGACCGTCCGTCCAGCGGCAGCCGCGTGGCGCCCGCGACCAGGACGTCCCCCTCGACCCGCAGATCCGGCGCCGCGACGGTCCCGAAGCCCTCTGGGGTGACCCGCAGCCTGATGGTCCCGCTGGTCCGGTACTGCGGCCCGGCCAGCAGCAGTTCGGCGACCGCGTGCAGGGACAGGCGCGTGGCGGTGTAGGCGCCGTCGTCCGGCGTCTCCTGGGCGTTCATGTGTCTCCTTCGCGGCGCTCGCGGCCCGGCGATACGCCCACATCCTGCTGGAACATCGTCCCGGCCGCCACTTCGCCTACTGTGGGTGAGGAACGCCACCGGTCCCGTGACGACCTTGACGGCCGGAGGGAATGATGCAGACATTCCTCCCTTATCCAGATTTCGCGGCCACAGCCCGCGTGCTGGACCCCCGTCGCCTCGGCAAGCAGCGGGTCGAGGCCCTCCAGGTCCTGCGGGCCCTCACCGTCCCCGGGTACGGCTGGCGCCACCACCCCGTCGTCCGCATGTGGGCGGGCTACGAGGAGGCCCTGGTCAGGTACGGCCTGGAGGTCTGCGCGCACTGGTGCTCGCTCGGCCGGGCCGACACCTGCGCCGCCAAGATGCTGCGCGAGCTCGCCGAATGCCACGCCGTCGCCGAGCCCCGCACCCAGCCGCGCCTCGGCGAGGCGGGCGAGCTGCCCCCGTGGCTGGGCGACCGGGCGCTGCACCTCAGCCACAGGTCGGCCCTGGTCCGCAAGGACCCGTCCTTCTACGGCCCGATCTTCGCCGGCACCCCGGACGACCTCCCCTACCTCTGGCCCGCCTCCGACCGGGCCCCGTCCCGCCCGTGCTGAACCCACGGGCCGATCAGGAACCACACCGTCGTCGTCGCGCCGGTCCGGTGGACGCCCCAGCCGGACGACAGCAGGTCCACCAGCAGCAGCCCCCGCCCCCCGGGGCTGCCGGGAGCGGCCACGCGGAGGGCGGGGGCGCCGTTCCCGGGGTGGGACACCTCGGCGAGCAGCCGTCCGGCCGTGGCGGACAGCCGTACGGTCACCGGTCTCCGGCCGCCCTCCGGCGCGTGGACGACGGCGTTGGCGGCCAGCTCGCTGAGCAGCAGCACCGCGTCGTCCAGCCGCTCGCCCGCCATCCCGCGGGCCAGCACGCGCCGCGCCCACCGGCGGACGGCCCCCACGGCCGACCGCTCGCCGGGGAACGTCCGCAGCCCGAGCGGGTGGAGCACGACACGAGGCCCGGACTCCCGAGCCGTGCGCGAACGCGTCTCCACCGGCGCCGACGTGCTCTTCCGCATCGCTTCCACCACTTCTCCGGCAGGGTCGAGGGCAGGCCGGGAACTCAACCGGAACTCAGAAGGTGATCGACCAGGCGTCGATGGTCCCGGCGTCGTAGGAGTACAGGTCGCGCACCCGCAGTTGCCAGGCGCCGTTCCTGTTCTCCGCCGAGGTGTTCACCGTGTACGTCTGGTGAACCCCGTCGGCCGTGCCGACGCCGCCCGGCTTCTTGAGCGTGAAGACGGCGCCGCTCGGCCCCACCAGGTCGATGGCGAGGTCGGAGGTGAAGGAGTGGACGACGTCCACCTTCACGGAGGTCGAGGTCGTGCCCTTGCCCTCGCAGTTCTGGATCGTCACCGGGCTGTTCACGGCGGAGCCCGCGTCGGGGATCGCCACGTCGGCGTCGTTGCCGCCGCCCGCGCACGTCGGCGGGTTGGGGCCGCCGCCGCCGATGAACCCGGTGTAGAGCAGCTTGTTCGGCGACCCGGAGCCGGGGCTCTTGACCACGTTCGGGGTCGCGTTGCCGGTCAGCGCCTTGGTCACCTCGGCGGGCGTGGCCGACGGGTTGGCCGACAGGTACAGCGCCGCGGCCCCGGCGACGTGCGGCGACGCCATCGAGGTGCCGCTCATCGTCGCGGTGCCGCCGGAGTTGGCGGTGGAGACGATGCTCGACCCGGGCGCGAAGACGTCCAGGCAGGTGCCGACGTTGGAGAAGGAGGACCTGGTGTCGGAGGAGTCGGTCGCGCCGGCCGTGATCGCCGACGGCGCCCGCGCCGGGCTGTAGGAGCAGGAGTCGGCGCCGTTGTTGTTGCCGCCCGCGACGGCCATGGTGATGCCCGCGGAGGTGGCCCGCGCGACGGCGTCGTCCACCGAGGAGTCCGGGTCCCCGCTCAGGCTCATGTTCGCCACGGCGGGCTTCCTGACGTTCTTGACCATCCAGTCGATACCGGCGATGACCTGCGACCACTCGCCGTTGCCCGAGCAGTCCAGCACCCGGACGCCGACCAGCCTGACGCCCTTGGCGACGCCGTACGTGGCGCTGCCGACGGTGCCGGAGACGTGGGTGCCGTGCCCGTGGCAGTCGTTGGCGATCGCGTCGTCGTCGATGAAGTCGTACCCGTCCGAGGCCCGCCCGCCGAAGTCGCCGTGCGCCTTGTAGAGGCCCGTGTCCAGGATGTACGCGGTGACGTTCTCCGCCTTGTTCCCGTAGGTGTAGCCCTTGTCCACCGGCAGGGCGCGCTGGTCGACCCGGTCCAGGCCCCAGGAGGGCGGGTTGGTCTGGGTGTCGGCGATGTGGGCGCGGCCGTCCTGTTCCACGTACGCGACGCCCGGCTCCGCGGCCAGGCGCGCGGCGGCCTGCTCGCTCATCTTCACCGCGAAGCCGCGCAGCCCGGCGGTGTAGACGTAGGTCAGCCGGCCGCCGTGCCTGGCCGTCAGGTCCTTCGCCTTCGCGGTGGTGACCTCGGCGAGGGCGGTGGTGTCCTTCAGGACGACGATGTAGGCGCCGGGGACGGAACCGGGGCGGTTCGCGTTGCGGATCGGGTCCTGAGCGGCCTGCGCCGGTGTGGACCCCAGCCCCAGCAGCGCCGTTCCTGCCGCCAGGAGGCCGGCGAGCGCGCCGTGCCGCCAGGAGGGATGATCTCTCATGGGGGGTTCTCCGTTTCCTACGGCCGAGCGGTGGCCCGGCTCCAGAAAGTGACCGCCGCGCGGGCGGCGACCGGCGGTCGTATGCGAAGCACCATCCGGCTCCGGGGCGTGGCCGATCAATCCGTAGGGCCGTAGGTAGGGATACGTGATTCGGTGAAACATCCGATATTCCAAATACGAACCAGAAGTCCTAAGCTCGGCAGTCCACGGGGTTCAGCAAGGCGACGCGGACGGGACACGGAATGGCCGCAGCTCCGAGGCAGCGAACACCTGGACGGTCACAGACGGCGTCGCCGATCCTGATCGGACGCCGGAGCGAGCTGGAGGAGCTGACCGCCGCGCTCGTCTCGCCCCCGGCCGTCGCGATGATCGAGGGCGAGGCCGGCGTCGGCAAGAGCCGCCTGGTCCGCGAGCTGATCGCCCAACCGGCACTGAGGCGTCTGCGGATCCTCCCGGGGTACTGCCAGCCGCTGCGCGAGCCGTTCCGCTACGGCCCGATCCTGGAGGCGCTCGGCACCCTGCGCGGCCATCCGCCGCCCTTCGACCGCGACCGGCTGAGCCCGGTCACCGGTATGCTGCACGCCCTGCTGCCCGAGCTGTCCGAATTCCTGCCCGACCCGCCCGAGCCCACCGGCGACCCGCGCTCGGAACGCCACCGGGTGTACCGCGCGGTGCGCGAGCTGCTGTCCGCCGTCGGCCCCGCGATGCTGCTCGTCGAGGACCTGCACTGGACCGACGACGGCTCGCGCAGCCTGCTGAGCTTCCTGATGGCCGACCTGCCGCAGAACCTCGCGATCGTCGTGACCTACCGCCGTGAGGAGGCGCCCGGCGGGGTGCCGCTCGGCAGCGCCTACCGTCCCCCGCCCGGCGCGACCAGCGTCCTGGTGAGCCTGAAGCCCCTCGACCTGGCCGAGGTGCGCGCGCTGGCGTCCTCCATGCACGGCGGGCGCTCCATCACCCTGGACTTCGCGACCAAGCTGTACGAGCGCACCGCCGGCCTGCCGTTCGTCGTCGAGGAGACCATGCGGGCGCTCGGCGACCCGGCGGGCACGTCGCGCCTGGAGGGCCCGGCCGCGCGGCAGCTCTTGGAGAACGTCGAGGTGCCGGTCCTGCTGCGCGAGGCCATGGCGGAACGGCTCGCGGGGCTGCCCATCGCGGCGGTGCGGCTCGCCGAGGCCGCGGCCGTGCTCGGCGTGCCCGCGACCGTCGAGCTGTTGCAGGAGGTGGCCGGGC
Source organism: Sphaerisporangium krabiense (assembly GCF_014200435.1). Lineage (NCBI taxonomy): Bacteria > Bacillati > Actinomycetota > Actinomycetes > Streptosporangiales > Streptosporangiaceae > Sphaerisporangium > Sphaerisporangium krabiense. Next base: position 2,802,390 of record NZ_JACHBR010000001.1, read on the forward strand.
TGACCGGGCAGCGCTCCCGGGCCGCGCTGGCCGCCGCGCTGAGCAGCGGCGTGCTGCACGAGGCCGACGACTGCCTGTACGGGTACCGGCACACCCTCGCCCAGCAGGCCGTGTACGACACCATGGCCGGGTTCGAGCGCAGGCGGCTGCACGCCCGTGCCATCGAGGCGCTGCGGCGCCGCGAGCCGAGGCCGCTCGTCCGGCTCGCCGACCACAGCCACCGGGCCGGCCGCGCCGGGGACGCGCTGCGGTACGGCGAGGAGGCCGCCGACCGGGCCATCCGCGAGGGCGACGCCTCCACCGCCACCCAGCAGTTGCAGCGCCTGCTGCTGATGCCCGAACTGACCGCGGCCGACGTCGACCGCCTGGCGGTCAAGCTCGGCGAGATCGCGCACACCGGGCTCGACCAGCACGACCCCGCCGCCACGCTGGAGAGGGTCCTCGGCGACCCCCGGCTGTCCACCGCGGCGCGCGGCGAGGTGCGGCTGTTCCTCGGGCTGCTGCTGATCCGCCAGGCCGGCGGGCTGCAGGCGGGCCTCGACGCCATCGAGACCGCGATCGGCGAGCTGGACGAGCGCCCCGACCTGCTGGGCCGCGGCGTCGCCGTGCTCGCCCTGCCGTACTTCGGCACGACCCCGCTGCCTCGGATCAGGCCGTGGACCGAGCGCCTCGGCGCGATGATCGACGAGGCGACCGGCGAGGAGCTACGGCTCACGATGCTGGCCAACTACGCGCCGGCGCTGGTGCAGGTGGGGGAGCCGGGCGCGCTGCGCGCGTTCGCGCCGCCGGCGCGGGACGCGGCCATGACCCCCGCCGAGCAGCGCAACCTGTCGCGCCTGCACTGCAACCTCGCCGACGCCTGCGCCTGCACCGGCCACCACCGGGAGGCCGGGCCGCTGCTGCGGGAGGGGCTCCGGATGGCCGTCGAGGTCGGCGCGCCGTTCGTCGTCAGCACCGGACGTGCCACGACCGCGCGGCTGGACTGGCTGCTCGGCGAGTGGGACGGCCTGGAGGAGCGCGCCCTCGGCATGCTGGACGAGTACCACGACCTGCTGCCCAACGCCAGCGAGCTGTCCCTGGTGCTCGGCTGGCTGGCCGGCGCGCGCGGCGACTGGGACGAGGCCGAGGGGTGGCTGAACGCCACCGGCGTGGCCGCGCCGCACGACTCCATCACCCCGGTCGTGGTGAGCGGTTTCGCCGCCCTCGCCAAGGTGCGGCTCGCCCGGGGAGAGACCGATGCCGCGCTCGCCGACGCGCGGCGCGGCCTGGAGATCGTGCGGCGCAAAGAGGTGTGGGCCTGGGCGGGGGAGCTGGTCCCGGTGGCGGTGTCCGTCCTGCTCGAATGCGGCAGGTTCGGCGAGGCGCAGACCCTGGCGGGCGACCTCGCCCGCGGCGTGGCGGACAGGGACGCGCCCATGGCCAAGGCGGCGCTGGAGATGGCGAGCGCGCTGCTCGCCGAGGCCAAGGGCGAGGTGGGGCTCGCGCTGCGGCACTACGAGCGGGCCCGGCGGGCCTACGGGGAGCTGCCCGCGCCGTACTACGCGGCCCTGGCGGCCGAGCGCCTGTGGGTGTGCCGCTTGGAGAACGGGTCCCCCGGCGCCGCCGAGGAGCTGGCCGCGCTGGCCGACGCGTTCGCCGCGATGGGCGCCACCTGGGACGCCGACCGGTGCGGGCACCACCTGCGCGTCCACGGCGTCACGCGCTCGTCGCGGCGGGGGAGGCGCGGATACGGGGACACCTTGTCGCCCAGGGAGCAGGACGTGGCCCGGCTGCTCGCCCGGGGGCGGACGAACCGGGAGATCGCGGAGGTGCTGTTCCTGTCCCCGCGCACGGTCGAGCAGCACGTGGCCCGTACTCTGCGCAAGCTGGGCAAGCGCTCCAGGAACGACCTTCTCGACGGGTGATCCCGCGAGGCACCCGAGCACGTCCTCAAAGGTACGTATACCTACGCATATTTCCCCTGATTGTTCGGGCAAGGGCCCTGGCTGACAGTAGTCCGCAGCATCCCGCCTCCTCCTCCCCCGAGGAGTAAGGAAAGGACTACACGTGAATTCTCCCCACCTCCGGGGCCTCATCCCCCTGGCCGTCGCCGCGGCGGTCCTGGTCCCGATCGGGGCGTTCCCGGCCCACGCGCAGGGCGAGCCCACGCTTCCCGTGACCAGGACCGCGGCCAACTACGAGGGCGGTACGGTGCCCACGCCCTCGTCCGGCGGCGGCGCCTCCTTCTACGGCGGCCAGGACGCCACCGTCGACGAGTTCCCCGCCATCATCGCGGGCCTGCGCTCGGGCGGCTCCCGCCCCCAGGGCCAGTCCTGCACCGGCTCGGTGATCGCCCCGCGCAAGATACTCATCGCCGCGCACTGCGCCGACGCCGAGGGCGACAAGACGTTCCTGTACGGGCTCGACGACCTCAACGCCGGCGGCGGCTTCCGCACCCGCGTCGTCGAGTACAAGAAGCACCCGAAGTACGTGAACTTCGACCAGGGCTACGACGTGGCCGTCGTGACCGTCGCCGACGACATCCCGGTCCGCGGCGGCAGGTACGCCCAGTACGCCACCTCCGCCGACGCCGACCTCGCCACCCCGGGCAAGAACGGCCAGGGCTTCGGCTACGGCAAGAAGGACTTCAACGACACCTCCCAGGACGTGACCCTCGACAAGGCCACGCTGCCCATCGTGGACGGCGACCGCCTCTGCCAGGGCGTCGGCGCGGGCTTCAAGTCGGCCACCATGATCTGCGCCGGCTACTCCGACGGCCGTGTCACCATCCTGCCCGGCGACAGCGGCGGCCCGCTCGTCGTCGACGGCAAGATCGTGGGAGTGGCGTCATGGAGCCGCAGCGACTTCAAGTGGTACAGCGTCTACGGCCGCCTCACCAACGACATGGGCGACTGGGTCAAGGAGCAGGCCGGCGGCACGGACCCCGGCGACCCCGGCGCCTTCGAGCTCGCCGTCACCCCGGACGGCCTCAAGGTGTCCTCGGGCAAGTACATCTCCACCACGGTCACCAGCCTGCCCGACGGGGACGCGGAGTCCATCGACCTCACCGCTACCGGGCTGCCGTCCGGCGCCAAGGCGGTCTTCCAGCCCAGCAAGATCATGACCGGCCAGAACGCCAAGCTCACCATCGAGACCGCCGCCACCACGCCGTCCGGCGCCTACCAGGTCAAGGTCACCGGCACCACCGCGGGCGGTAAGACCGGCACGGCGAACGTCACCCTCACCGTCGAGGGCGGACAGCCGCCGACGGGCGAGGTGAAGGTCACGCTCAGCCCCGCCTCCGGCACGGTGACCCAGGGCTTCTTCGCGAACCTCTCCGCCACCGCCTCCGGCGGCACCGGCAACCTGAAGATCACGGTGTCCGGCCTGCCCGCCGGAGCGCAGTCGTTCATCACCCCGTCCACCATCGGCCAGGGCGGCCGCAGCGGCATCACCCTCATGACCGGCTTCCAGACCCCGCCGGGCACCTACCCCGTCACGGTGCGGGCCACCTCCGCCGACGGCAGGACCGGCACGGCCACCTACACCCTCACCGTCCAGAAGTTCGCCTGACGCCCGCCTCCGCGGAGCAGGTGACCCCGGGCCCGCGCCCCCGGGGTCACCGTGACGCCCCGCCTGACCTCGGTCGTAGGGTCGGCCCCGTCGCTCTTCTCGCCGGGCGGGGCCGGTCAGGACTCCTTCGTGCTCCTCCTGCCGAGGCGCCTGCGGGTCCAGCGGACGGCGCGCTGGGCGACCGGGCCGGCCAGGCTGATCTCCGAGGTCGCCTTGCGCAGCGCCGTGGTGGTGGCGCGGGACTCGGCGAGCGACCGCTTCAGGTCCTCGGACGTGCGCTTCAGCTCGGAACTGAGGCGGCGCAGGCTCGCCGCGTCCACCGGAGGCTCCGCGGGCTTCTTCTTCTCGTTGACGCGCAGCAGATCCCGGTCCCCGAGCGGGTCGACGGTGAACCACAGGTCGGAGCTCTTCTCCAGCCACGTCCGCAGGCGCGCCCGCAGCGGCTCGGGGTCGCCCCACGTGCCGTACAGCTTCTGCGTGCTGATCGCGACGGGCTCCAGGCCGAGGTTGGCCACCGCCTCCCACACCGCGAACGCGACGCCCGGCGTGTGGACGCTGCGGTAGTCGTCGAACACCACGACGCCGTCCGGCCTCAGCACCTGCCGCGCCGCCAGCACGTCGCCCCGGACGTGCGTGTAGAGGTGGGACGCGTCGACGTGGACGAACCTGCACGAGCCCGGCGCGACGTGGTCGAGGATCACCGACGTCGGACCGTGCACGATCCTCGGCAGCGCGTCGTGGAAGGCGAGGTAGTTCTCCTCGAACCTGTCCCGGGTGAGCGTGCTGTAGGAGCGGCTGGTCTCGGTGTTGTTGGTCTCCTCGGGCGCGTCGGACTCGAAGAGGTCGCACACGGTGAAGGTCTCGCCCTCGCGCAGGTGGGCGCCGATCAGGATCGCGCTCTTGCCCATATAGGCGCCGAGTTCGAGCAGGTCGCCCGGAGGCTCGTCGGCGGCCTTCTCCGAAAGGAGCCAGGTGAAAAGACGCTGGTCCGTACCCCAGAACCAGCCAGGGATCCGGTCGAGAGCCTTGGGGGTGAGTTCTTCCCTAGCCGCCATTGGCGCATCGTAACAGGACGAAGTTCTAGATCATGATTTATAGCCCTTTTATTACCTCATATAGCCCATTAGGCACCAAGTGTTTTCCCGTACGTCACTTTCCGTCCCCGCGACCGTCCATGGAACTCGACCCCTTGCCGTCCACGTTGACGTATCCGATGGTTTCGATGACGCATGGGGGAACCTTTGACACGGATGACGATGCGATTAGTGTGCCTCCCCGGGGTCGCCTGGTACTACCTGCCGATCAGGGCCAAGGTGCCCGCCGTCGGCGCGAAGGCCGCGCACGGCTCGTTCGAGCAGCCGTCCGGCACTCTCGTCCGGGCGCGCGGGAACGGCGGCGAGGGGCCCGCCGTGATCGTCGACGACATCGAGGACCGGGTCGAGATCTGCGTATTGAAGAAGACGCGTACCCGGGTGTCCGACGACGAATGCGATGACGTGGAGGAGCGCTACGCCTGGTACTACATCCGAATGGACGATCGCCGGGTGCCCGCGGTGGGAAAGAAGGCCGAGAAAGGCTCGTTCCGCGAACCGGACGGGATGACCCACCGGGCCCGAAGGTCGGGTGGCCCCGCGGAAACCGCCGCGATCGACGAGGAAGCCGACGACACCCGTGACGTGGATGACGACGTGCACGGCACCGACGGCACCGACGGCACGGGCGGCACACACGGCACGGATGACTGGAACCGTCTGCGCCGGCGCGGACGGCGATGACGGCCCCGGGAATGCGTCGCCGAATCCCCACGTCGGCGGGCGGCTGTGGCGAGCAGGTCCGTCGCATCTCCTGACTCCCAGCCGATCGCCGTCCCCATCCGCCACTCCGCCACGTTTGGAATAGGACTTCGCGGGGCAGAACGCCGCCTGCGTCACCGTCCGCCGATCCACCGGGCCGACGGTCTCATGGCACGACGACTCACACAGGCACGACGACCGGGCGTGGTACGTAACGCGCCGCCCGGCCGCGCACGTCGGTAACCGCCGCACCCCCTGACAGATGGGATGTCGTCCAATGAAGGTGGCAGCTTTCGTAACGGGGTTCCTCGCCCTCCTCGTGTCGACCCCGGCCGTCGCGACGGCCGAGGCCGCGACCGGAGCCGCGAGCCCCGCGTCCGCCTCCGCGAGCAAGCCCGCCTACCCGCCGGAGTTCTCCCTGCCGAACGGTTTCCAGCCGGAAGGGATCGCCATCGGCCCGGGACCGGCCGCGTACTTCGGCTCACGTGCGAACGGCGCGATCTACCGCGCCGACCTGCGCACCGGAGAAGGAAAGATCATCAACCCCGGGCCGGGCACCCCGTCCCTCGGCCTCAAGGTCGACCCGCGCGGCCGGCTCTTCGTGGCCGGAGGCAACGGCGGCAACGCCCGCGTGATCGACGCCCGCAGCGGCGAGGTCATCAAGAGCTACCAGCTCGCCGGCGGCGCCGCGTTCGTCAACGACGTCATCGTCACCCCCGACGCCGCGTACTTCACCGACTCCATCAACCCCGTCCTGTACAAGCTGCCGTTCGGGCACAGGGGAGCCCTGCCGGACGAGGCGGTGAAGGTGCCGCTGAGCGGCGACATCGTCTACACGAACGGCTTCAACGCCAACGGCATCACGCCGACCCCGGACCACAAGGCCCTGGTGATCGTCCAGTCCAGCACCGGCAAGCTGTTCCGCGTCGATCCCTCGACCGGTGTGGCGACCCTGGTGGACATCGGCGCCGAGACCCTGGTCAACGGGGACGGCCTGCTCCTCCAGGGCCGCACGCTCCGCGTCGTCCAGAACAGCCTCAACACGGTGACCTCCGTCGAACTGGACCGCCACGCCACCACCGGCAAGGTCGTCGGCAAGCTCACGGACCCGCGCTTCGACGTCCCCACGACGATCGCCGCCTTCCGTGACCGCCTTTACCTCCCCAACGCCCGCTTCTCCACGCCGCCCACTCCCACGACTCCCTATAACGCGGTCTCGGTGAAACGCCCCTGACCGCAGGCGCGAAGAATGCCATGGCGCTGTATTTGAGAACCGAATACCGCTGTGGCCGACCGTCCGCACGGAAAACGCCCTCTTGGCCGTCCTCGTATCGAGCGGCCAAGAGGGCGTTGCGCGTCCGTCCTGTTCACCCGGACCACCGGGACGCGGGCGCCTTGGAGCGGTGAATCAGCAGGCGTCGATGAGCTGACTCGCCCACTTCGCGGAGTCGGTCCCCAACTTCTCCAGTGCCTTGATGGCGGTGTCGTCGTTGGTGACGTCGAGGTTCTTCAGCTTCTCCGCGACCTCGGCGGCGGCCTTCTTGAGATCGTCGTCACCGGCCTTCTCGCCGAGCGCGGCCAGCTTGGCGGCTCCGTCGTTCAGAGCCTTTTCCATCGCCGCGGGGTTCTCGGAGGCGGCGGTGGCCTTCTGCACGGTGTCGGTGACGATACCGCCCGCGTCCAGGCACTCCTGGGTGCCACCGGAACACCCCGCGCTGACCAGGAAGGCGGTCAGCGTGGCTGCGGTGACGGCCGAGATACGTCCTAAAAAGGGCTGCATTAAATAATCCTAACTCGGATATAACGCGAGCAATTCCGAGAGCTCTGCTCAACGGGTCACCGCAGTATAGTGGAGCCCGCGACCTCTCGCCATCGCACTTACTTGAATCACATTCCGCGACAGCGCGACCACGATTTCCGCCGGTTTTGAACGCCGGATCGGGTCGAAATGGGCGTCGTCAACTGCGATCATCGCGCAGCGTCGGCCACTCGGCGCTTTCCGTTATTGCGCGCGCCCCTGTTGACGCCGGATCGGCAAGATCGGGACGCGATGGCATATAACGAACAACGGGCGCAGGGGGAGTACGGCCGGCCGGTGCCGCGACCGCCCGCACGGTCCGAGGGATGTATTGGAACCGTCCACAACGGGCGGCCCGCGTGCCAATTCAACGCGATATGTTCCGTCGCTAAAGGCCTTCGGCGATCACCGATACCTGATGCGGCGCCGCATGCCCCCTCTGACGGGCCGGGACGCCCGCCGCCGGGGAGACGGCCCCGGCGTGCCCGAGCCCGGCATCCCGGATGCGCGTGAGTTCAGTACTTCTGCTGAGGAACTCGGTATGCCCTCCTGCGTAGCGTGATCACTACGCCAGGACATCCCGGTCCGTCACGCCGGATGGCGCCGGACCTGACGAAGCCCCCGCATGATCCGTGATCGCTACCGGCCGTCGAAAGGCCCGACGGGGTGATCGACGAACACCGCCGAGCCGAGGAGGCGCATAGGGAATCACAGGCTTGACCATTGAATGCTGATTTTGCAGCGGCACAGGGGGCCGGGCGGGGAATTCGTGCTGCCTTGATATCCATCCCGCGACCCCCGATGTGCTGGTTTTTGAGGATTTATCGGATGTTGTAGGGATTTCATGGCCGTGATACGCCTGGCGTGAAATGACATCATCTGCGGATTCAGGAGGGAAACGTGTCGACCAGACCTTGGTTACGCGCCGCCGTCGCCGTAATAGGCGTCGCGACGGTGGCTCTCCCCCTCGCGACGACCACCGGCATCACCCGGCCCGCCGAGGCCGCGAAGCGCGCGTCCAGCGCCGAGACGATCCAGGACGCCCGGGCCGCGGGGCACGGCAAGCCCGACCTCGACAATCGGCGGGGCAGCGTCCCGCCCCCGTCGACCGGCCTGGCCGCGCGCGGCGCCGGGACGGGCACCCAGGTGCGCTGGAACGCGCTCGGCACCCCGGCCGTCATCACCGGGTCCACACCGCTGGCCGAACACCTGGGCGCCGACCCGGTCCAGGCCGCCCGCGCGTACCTCAAGAGCCATGAGGACCTCTTCGGCCTGTCCGCCGCGGAGGTGGACGCGCTGGAGCGGGTCGGGGTCAACCCGATCGGCCCCGGCCACGCCGTCCTGCTGCGGCAGCGCTTCGGCGGTCTGCCCGCGGGAGTGGACGGCATGGTCATCGTGGGGGTCGTGGGCGGGAAGGTGGAGTACGTGACCTCCTCGCTCTCGCGGGACACGGCGTCGCCGCCGGCCGCCGCGATCGCCGAGAAGCAGGCCGTGGACATCGCCGCGAAGGACGGCGGCATCGACCTCGCGGCGCTCACGGCCAAGCGCGTCACGCCCGTGGCCGTCCCGGCGCCCGACGGGGTGCACCGCGCGTACCAGGTCGTGCTGATCGCGGCGGGTCAGGACGGCGCCATCGCCGGATACACCACGCACGTGGACGCGGCCAGCGGCGCGATCCTGGTCCGCGACAACCTCGTGGACGGCTTCGCGCACGCCGACCCCGGTAACCCGTCCTGGACGGTCTTCCCCGCGAACCCGCCGAGCGACTACTCCTCGGCCGACACCCGGCGGCGCCTGTGCCACGCGCCCGGCCCCCGCTGTGACCTCGTGACCGGTGGTGACCCGGGGAGCGGACGGGCCTGGGACGTGGACCCCGTCACGAACACCCCGACCTTCACCAGCATGGGGAACGCCGTGCGGACCTTCGACGCCCAGGCGTACGAGGATCAGCATGGCGGCGGCACCCGCGGCAACGCGCCGTCGCCCAGCCGCGACTACACCTACCCCTGGACGAACGCCTGGTACGAGTCCAGGTGCGACCCGGCGACCATCACCCGGCCGGACAAGGGCGGCCTGGAGGCGGCGGTCGCCAACCTGCACGCGGCGGTCAACCGCCTGCACGACTGGTCCTACCGGCTCGGCTTCACCGAGACCGCATGGAACATGCAAGCCGACAACGGCGACCGCGGCGGGCGGGGCGGGGATCCCGAGCTGGCGAACGCCCAGTCGGGCGCCGCGGTGGGCAGCCGGGGTACGGCCGCTCAGATCAACACCCCTGACGGCATCTCGCCGGTCATCAGCATGGGGCTGTGGGGGCCGTTCGGCGCCGGCTTTTACACCCCCTGCGTGGACAGCGACTACGACATGACGGTCATCGGCCACGAATACACCCACGCGATATCGAGCCGCATGGTTGGCGGACCGGACGCCGGATGGGCCAGTTGGCAGGGCGGAGGGCTGGCGGAGTCCACCGGCGACCTGTTCGCCATAGAGTTCCTCAGCGAGTACGGCTTCCTCCCGTCCGGTGACACGCCGTACGTCATCGGCGGCTATGGCACCGGCGACACCGGGCACGGCATCAGGAACTACGACATGTCGAAGTCGCCGCTCAACTTCAGCGACATCGGATACGACCTGTGGGGTCTGCAGACCCATTCGGAGGGTGAGATCTGGTCGGCGACCCAGTTCGAGCTGCACACGGCCTTCCTCAAGCGGTACGGCAAGGGCACCCTCGCCCAGCAGCGGGCCTGCGCCGACGGCCTGCGGCCCATCGATCGGTGCCCGGGGAACCGGCGGTGGGTCCAGCTTCTCTTCGACGCGCTGCTGCTGACGGACTCGAGCGCGGACGGCTTCGTCGACGAGCGCGACGCCCTGCTCGCCGCCGACCGCATCCGGTTCGGCGGCGCGAACCAGGACATCATCTGGCGGGTGTTCGCGGGGCGCGGCATGGGTGAAGGCGCGGACGGCACCGATCCGAACGACCAGGATCCGGCGCCGAGTTTCGTGAACCCCAAGGGCGAGAACGGCTCCCTCCGTCTGACCTCCGACGACGCCGGGGCGGTGCTGCGGCTCTACGTCGGCGACTACGAGGCCCGCGCGCTCCCCGTCGCCGACACCGATCCGGCGACCCCGCTCGGCGACACCGTCGAGATGACGCCCGGCACCTACCGCCTCCTGGTCGTCGGCGCCGGCTACGGCCACACCCGGCTCACCACCGCCGTCAAGCCCGGCCGGACACAACGGCTCCGGGCACCCCTGTCGCGCAACCTCGCCTCGGCCGCCGGCGGGGCGACGGTCTCCGGTGACGGCGAGAACCAGGACAAGCTGATCGACGACACCGAGGCGTCCAACTGGGTCTCCAGAAGCGGCCCGGTCGCCGGCAAGTCGGTCGTCGTGGACCTGGCGGGCGACCGTCCGGTCACCGTCCGCCGGGTCCAGGTCAGCGCCATGCTCAGGCTCGACTGGGCGGACCCGGTCGACCCCGGCTCCCAGGACCGCTTCACGGCCCTGCGCTCCTTCGAGGTGCTCGCGTGCCGCGCCGGCTGCGCCGACACGGCCAACTTCCACTCCATCCACACCAGCCGGCCGGACGCGTTCCCCGCGGTCCGTCCCCGGCCGATGAGCACCGAGCTGATCATCAGGTCGTTCCGCGTGCCGGCGACCGACGCCACGCACCTGATGCTGCGCGCGCTCACCTCGCAGTGCACCGGCAACCCGCTGTACGCGGGCCAGCAACTCAGCGACCCGAGCGAGCCGACCGACTGCACGACGGCCAGCCCCAGGCGCGACGAGGTGCGGGCGGCCGAGTTCCAGGCGTTCTCCCACTGACGCCCCAGCGCAGGGCGGCGGCACCCCCGCCGCCCTGCCCGTCCTGGCGTCCACGTGGGAGGACGTCGTCTCATCTCCTCGACGGGGGCGGTGCTAGCGTCCACGTCCGTGACAGAGAACGTCTACGTGGGGAACGCCAACCTCGATTCGGTCACCGACCGTGGCTGGCTGCTCGGTCATTTCAAGCCCGTCGATGACGTACGGCACAGCGACGACGTCGAGATCAAGTGGTACGCGCATCCCGCCGGGGACCGGCGTGCCCAATGGGTCACCGAGGAGAAGCGCACCGCGCTCCTCATCCTGATCAGCGGCCGTTTCCGCGTCGACCTCCCTGGCCGTAGCGTGCTCCTGACCGAGCAGGGCGACTACGTGGTCTGGGGCCACGGCGTCGACCACTCCTGGCACGCCGAGGAGGAGTCGGTCGTCCTGACCGTCCGATGGCCGTCCATCCCCGGCTACGCGCTCCCCGCCCCGGGCGTCACCTGCGAGGAGGACGACGACCACTCTTTCCGGTCGATTCACGAGTGAGACCACTTCCACGACCGAAACTCGTCGCCGCCCGGCCGGGGTCTCGATGAATAATGCGGTGGGCGCTGATCCGGGGGAGCGCTCTTCCCCCGGATCAGCGCTTACTCAGGCCGAGGCCAGGCTGAACCGTTGCTTCTCCGCGTCGATCGCGAGAATCCGGACCGAGACGCGGGTACCGACCGGCCAGGTCTGCTGGTACGCGAGACCGGTGAACCCGTCGGATTCGACGAACGACCCGAACGGCACCTGCTGGGTCACCACGCCCTCGATGACGTCACCGATCTTGTGACGAACGAGAAAATCCTGCCAGCTCATAGATTTCACCTCCTTCCGTTACGAGCGGCCGTGGCACTTCTCGCAACGAAGGGCGGGCCTCTCGCCCGCACGGTGATCAAGCAGTGGCCGGGTACCCGTCCTGTGCGCGGCGCAAGGCCGACCCGGCAGTCATGGCCCAAGATTATCTATCTCCGGCGAAGACCGACAACCCCCGGCGACCGTGAACCAGACCGACCGCTCCGAGATGACTGAGCCGGGCCGGCGACGGAGTAAAAGGCTCTACGAATCGGTGATCACTGATCGCCGAGAAATCCGCTCGATGATGAGTATGAATATGGAGATGGACGGCGAAAGCCGGCGACATGTGATCTCGCCGGGAGACATCGGTCCTCGCTCCCGGGTGACTTCTTCACCCGCACGCATCGCGCGGGATCCCCGTGCCGAGACAGCCGGCTGGCTGCTTCTGGCCGTCACGTCGCTGAGCGCGCTACCGATGATCTTCGACCTGGACTTCGCGCCGGCCGTGCGACTGTGCCTGGTCGCGATGACGGTCGTGGCGTACGGCGCCGGGCATGATCGTTGTGGACCAACGCGGATCCCCAGAGGAACTACCCCGCGACCGGGAACATCATCAAGTCGAACACTTCGAGAATCCAGCCCAGCCGATGCCCGTCCATGCTCGCTGAGGCCCGTCGATCTTCCCCGTCGCTCATCCGTGACCGCTACTCGGCGGACCCGAGCCATCACAGATAGTCGATTTCGGGCCGGCGTTGACACAGCCGGGCGGGAACTCGACATGAAGGGGCATGAGTATCCACGACACCGGACCGCCGGAGCGGGAGCGACGGTTCGCCGATCTCTTCACGGCGACCTATCCGGCCGTGCTGCGTTTCGCCGAACGCCGGGTCCATCCGAGCCACGCCGAAGACGTCGCCGCCGAAGTGTTCGTCGTGGCCTGGCGCCGTCTCGACGACGTCCCGGCCCATGTGGACGACGCACGCGCCTGGCTGTTCGGCATCGCCCGCCTGACCCTGATGGCCAGCATCCGAGGCGAGCGGAGACGACAGGCGCTGGCCGTGCGCGTCTCCGAGGACCCGACGGCTCACGGTCACGTCGCGGACCTCGACCCCGATCTGGTCGCCCGGCGGGTCGACCTGGCCCGGGCGTGGTCCCGGCTGTCCGCGGCACATCAGGAGGCGCTGGCCCTGACCGTGTGGGACGGGCTGGACGCGCCCCGCGCGGCCCAGGTCCTGGGCATCTCCCCGGTCGCCTACCGCCTGCGCCTGAGCCGTGCCCGCAAGGCCCTGCGCGCCCACGCCAAGGCCTTGCCCCAGACCCCTGCCAGCCGTGCGGTCCCCGCCACGCCCCGAGGGAGTTCGACATGAACGACACCGAGAACACGTTCACCGACGGCCGGCTCGACCAGATCCTCACCGGCCTCGACCCGGCCGTGACAAGCCCCGGCCTCGTCACCGGCTCTGACGCCAAGGCGCAGGCCGTGCTGCGTCGGGTGCTCTCCGGGGCCGAGGACCAGACATCCGTAACGACGGCGGTGCCCCCGCAGCCCCGACGGCTGCTGACGGCGGCACGACGAGCAGCCGTCTTCGGCGCCGTCGCGGCCACCATCACCGCCGGTTTCGTCGTCGGCCCGTCCTTGTTCCGCGGCGGTCAGGCGCTGGCCTGGTCGGCGACACCACAAGCCCTGTCCACAAGCGCGGCACACCAGGCCGAGACGGCGTGCGTCAAGGCGGTCCTCGACGACCCTGCGCCCGTCGAGGGCGCGGACCGGTCGAGGATGCGTCCGGTGATCACCGAGGCGCGTGGTTCCCTGGTCCTGGTCTACCTGACCGATCGCGCGCCGAGCCCGAGCGAGTCGACGTGCTACGTGCGCGACGGATCGGTCGTGGGCATGGGCGGCAGCCTCGCGACTCCGCAGTCACCCCCGGCGCCGGCCGTGGCGCCTAAGTCGGTGCTCGTCGCGCTGGGAGGGGTGTTGAGCACGTCGTCGGGCAGCATCCGGGGCGTCAGCGGGCGCGTCGGCGCCGATGTCGTCGGGGTCGTCTTCGACACCGTGGCCAAGGGGCCGGTGACCGCGACCGTCCGGGAGGGACACGTCGCCGTATGGTGGCCCGACGCTCCGACGACCGAAAGCCGGGAGAACGCGGCGACCGCGCCGGAGATCCGCGGCGCCACCCTGACGCTCCGCGACGGCTCCACCCGGCAGGTCACCGTCGAGGAACTCACCGGCCGCACAACCCAGGAGCTGAACCGGCCCGCCTCGGGCGGATCCGCCACGGAATGACGGATCCGGCCTATATGGTCCCGGCATGAATTCCGCTTCCACCAACATTTCGGGCCCGTGGCGCGACCAGCTGACCGGAGCCTTCGAGATCCTGCTCGGCCGTCCGCTGGCGAGTTTCGACGCCGACGCCGTCTATGCGACGTTCTTCGGCGGCAACCTCATCAACGAGCTCGGCTTCGCGCGGGACTCGGCCTGGGTGAACCCGGCAGCCCTCCGCGGCGCCGAGCCGGTCGTCTGGGACTGCCCGATCTTCGACCTGGAGGAGCCGCTGCCGGAGTTCGACGCGAGCCGGTCGGTCTTCGAGTTCGACAAGGCCGGGCTGCCGCCGGAGTTCGAGGCGGATCTGGCGGCGGCGTGCTTCGCGGACCGGCTCGTCCTCGGCGGCGACCTGGCTCCGCTGCTGGCGCGGCACGACCTCGCCGCGTCCGATCTGCGCGACACCTGGACCGTCTGTTATCCCAGACTCGTCTCCGACGGCACCCTCTTCGACGCGATGCGGGTCGCCACCGCGCTCGGCACGGGCCCGGAAAGCCTCATCCCCTTCGAGGCGGAGGCGGCCGAGGAGTGGCAGGAGGCCCTCGCCGACCTCACGCCACCCGAGCTCGTCGCCCACCTGAGCTTCTTCTGCACCGACGGCGACGAGGGGCTGATGTACCTGCGAACCGAGCGGTCCGGCGGCGACCTGCTCGCCGACGAGGGCTGCACGCTGATCGCCAACTGGGAGGAGGGCCAGGGCCAGGTCGAGTTCGCGGTCGTCCGGCTCGGCGAGCGCCTGACAACCGGGTGACCGGGTTGTCCTTCGAACGAATCAGGCGGTCGCGGTGAGGGGGACGCCCGCCAGCAGGCGGTCGCGCAGGGCGTCGCCGCGAACGCCGATCTCGGCGAGGTCGTCCGGGCCAGGGGTGCCGTCGACCAGCAGCTCAGGCACGAGCAGGCTGCTGAGCGGGGCCTCGGGCGCCGGGTCGTCCAGACCGCCGATGGAGGCGGTGGACAGGTCGAGGTAGGCGGGGGCGAGGGTCCTGCCGTGGAGGGTGCCGGCGACCAGGTCAGGACAGAACTCGTTCCAGAAGATCGAGACGGTGACGCGCAGGTCTCCGTGGATCATCACCAGCTTGTCGGTCATGTCGCCGACGAAGGTCTCGGCCGTCACGTGGCCGCGCACGATCAGCTTCGCGTCACCGGCCAGGTAGATGTTCCTCGCCCGCAGGTCCCCGAGGACGATCAGCGCGGCGGCTCCGTCGTCCACATTGGTGATGTTCCCGTCGACGACCAGGTCGCCGTCCACGACGTACCCGGTCGCCGCCTCGGGCGTACCCTTCCGCCACGGCGTCCGCTCGTGCTCGTCGAGGGCGAGTTCACCGCTCACCGTGGCGGGCCCCGGCACCAGGACGTACTCCTCCTCGTACAGGTTCTCGTACGTCCCCTCCGGCAGCCCACGCCGCTCGAACAGGTCCACCGCACCGTCCCAAGCGAGGTAACTCGATCGCATGCGCGCGACCATAGCAGTGAAACCGGTGCGTACCAGCTCGAACCAACGCCGGATGTGGCGCACACACGCTCACGGACGGAGCGTCGTCGTCCTGATACCTGTGAACGAGTTCCGGCGAGATGTCCGGCGTACACCTGCGCTACGCGTGCGCGCCACCGTCACCGAGGTCGCGATGAGGTGAAGGAGTCCCCTTACCCGGTGGTGCGGGGAACGAGTTGGGAGATGCGCTGGTGGGACAAGCCCAGCGCACTGCCCGTGTCGCGAGTGCTCCACCCCTTGTCGATCAGAAGCCGAGCGGCACGCCGAACCGCCTCCCGCTCGGCTTGCTCGGCGTCGACGCGCCCAGCACGAGCTTGTGAGACGGCCGCCAGCGCGGCCGCGGCTTCGGGATCGGCGGGCAGAGCCTGGAGAGCGATGACACTGGGCTCAGTCGGAAGCAGCTCAAAAATGCAATCGACGACGTTCTGCTTGACCTCACTCCAACTCGCACCCTGAACTCGGACGAGGCGCCCGCCGGGAAGGTCCCGGACGGTGGCGGTCCACTGCTTTCCTGTACGAGCGAGGGTGGCGTGGTAGGTGGTGGCTTCACCCTCACCGAGGTTCTCCAAGGTGTCGGAGCCGACCTCGTCAAAGATCTTCTCGCGGCGTGAGTTCATAGGAGCACTGTAAGATCGTCGCCCTCTATTGTCTAGCCCGATAGACGGATCTCGGCTATCAAAGTAGCCAGGAGCGCTGCCAGGCCGAATGCGACCCGCAGTTTGGAGAGCGGAAGGTAAAGCACCGAAGCTTTCGTCCAGAGCCGCCGTACCCCCTGACCGAGCTGGCCGAGGGTGCTCACGGTCGGCTCACCCGCAGATGCAGGTGACCGAGGTGACCGCGTCAGGGCCGGTGTTGTTGGCGGTCAGGGTGAGTGGGATCAGGCACCAATATGCCCAGGTGAGATTGGACGCCGAGGTTGACGTCGATGCTCGCCGAGCCCCGTAGGCGTACTGGCCGACTGCGGTGACGGCGCTGGTGCCACCCGGGTCGGTGGGCCCGGCGCTCTGAGATGTTGAGGCCGGCGCCTGCAACCTCGTGCTAGCAACTGCAGCCCTGCGAGGGCTTCCCGATCATGAGATCCAGGAGTCTGCCCAATTCATTGATGGTGTGTCGCCAGGGACTCGAACCCTGAACTCACGGATCAGAAGAAATCGATTCGATCAAGGTCAGAGGCTCTGACCTGCGAGGACGGTGGCCGTGGACGTCCGCCGCGTTCCGCTACCGTTCGCCCTCCCTTGGCTGTACTCGTGGCTGTGCAACCGGGCTCGCTATGGGCCGTAGACCTCTGCCTTGTCAGCACGATCGATCGTTCTGCAGTACGGCTTCCATCTCGCTCAAGACCGAGGTCGCTGAGCGGGATCAACCGCGGCAGTTCGGGGACGTCGCCGTCAGCGCTGCCGTCGTACACCTGATCTCGCGCTCGAACTGCATGGATGTGGTTTCGGCAGACACACCCACGCCGGTTACGGCTTCTCGCTTCTCCTGTTGTTCCTCACCACGTTTCGTTATAAGCTCTAACTATTGCTAGTGATGCTAACTCGACCGGCCGGACCGGTCGATGAACAGAGGAGAAGGATGTTCGGTACTCGCTCGGCCACCTCACGAACCCCGCGCCGCCGGACCGGCGCGCGTGCCGCCCTGCTCGCGGTCCCGCTGGCTGTCGCCGGTGTCCTCGGCACCCCTGCCGCACCCGCCCAGGCCACCACCCCCGGCCACGGCACCAGCCCGGCCTCACTGACCTGCCAAGGCAAAGGCGTCGACCCGGCCGCCAAGGCCCGCTACCGGACCGAGATCTTCATCCAGGCGCCGCTCCGCACGATCTGGGACCTGCAGACCGACGTGGAAGGCTGGCCCTCCTGGCAGAAACCCGTCGCCCCCATGACCATGAAGCGCCTCGACTCGGGCCCACTGCGCAAGCACTCACAGTTCCAGGCGACCATTCACCTACCCCCCGACCCCCCGTCCCCGCCCCCCACGGTGATCATCACCTCAACTGTCCGGCAACTCCAGTACGGCAAGTGCATCCGCTGGACCGGACCTGCCGACGGCCCCGGATTCCACATCGACGGCATCCATGTCTGGAATTTCATCAAAGTCCCCGGCGGCACCCTCGTCCGCACCGAAGAAAGCCACACCGGCCCCCAAGCCAACCCCAATTCAGACATGGGCCTCGAAACCTGGCTCAACGACCTCAAAGCCACCGCCGAATCCGCCCCCCGCAACTGACCAGCCGACGTCGTCCACGCTGTGGACGTGCAAGTGCCGGACGCGGGTCTACTACCTGCTCGCCGGCGGCGGCCAGACGCACATCGCACGCGTCGACCGCGACGGCCAGGTGGTCAAGGTTCCAGGCGGTCAGGGTCTTGCGGACGGTGGCGCGGGTCCCGAGCGTGACGATCTTCGAGAAAAG
This sequence comes from Sphaerisporangium krabiense, assembly GCF_014200435.1. Taxonomy (NCBI): domain Bacteria; kingdom Bacillati; phylum Actinomycetota; class Actinomycetes; order Streptosporangiales; family Streptosporangiaceae; genus Sphaerisporangium; species Sphaerisporangium krabiense. Next base: position 2,820,405 of record NZ_JACHBR010000001.1, read on the forward strand.
GCGACCTACTACGATCCGCCGCCCTACGCCGGGGGAGATGCTTCGGACCTGGGCCGAGAACAAGACCATCTTCTACGCCATCTGGATGCCCAAGCAGTTCATCGAGAAGCAGGTGACGACGAGAAACCTTCACCCGCAATTGCCCAGCGGCGCATCCCAGGTCGACGTGCCGTACAGCACCGCGTACCGCGCAACCGATATGACGATGTCCGCCGTCTCAACCGGTTGGGCGTCGGCATAGTACGTGCGCTCGATGGTCAAGACGATGTCTCCGGGTGGCACATCCAGCAGCCGGGTTTCCGGTGTGCTGACGAGACGCGCGGACACCAACTCTGCCGCGTGCGTGACCGTGATCTCGATCTGCCGCATCCGATCGACGACGCCTTTGCCGGCGTGCGGCCCCTCCTCGGGCAGCATGATCGGCGTTTCACGGATCAGCGCCAGGGGCTCCCACGAGGTTGCCAGCTGTACAGGTTCGCTGTCCCCTCGAAACAGATACTTTGTCTCGATCACGTCTGGCTTGTCACCGTCGGGGCCTCCCAGACCCAGGCGGCGGCGTACGTCATCTGAAGCAGTAGCCGTGCGGCTGGTGTAGTCCCGGAATCCGATGCGGGCCTGCCTCGCCATTTCGATCGCGAAGGGACTGCCACCCTGAGCGTTGCGGTGCCAGCTACGCGCCAAGACCTGCCGTTGCGCCTGTTCTCGCACATAGGTTCCCGACCCTGTCCGAGCTATGCGAGTCCCTCGCTCACAAGCGTGCGCGGCACCCTACGAGCTACAGCGTTAGACCATGCCAACACGCCGAACGTCTGGAGTAATCGGACCGGGCGCTCGATACGCTCCTTTCGGTCTTCGTCGCTTTGCCATCCAGACCGCTCCGGGACCACCTATGTGATCCGGTGCGACCAGAGGGAAGGCTGGAGGTATGGGCGAGCGTCGATTGCATCTGGCGGAGGTGCTCCAAGAGGCTGAGGACGCCGCGCCGATGGAGTCGCTGGATGTGGTGGCGCGGAACCTGCGGGAGCGGTTCGGAGCCGAGCGGGTGTCCTTCCTGCACGTCGACTTCATCGAACACGAGCTGGTGCGGGTGAGTGAGACCCCCGAGTCCCAGAACGGAGACCATGCCGAGCGCGTCCTGCTCGACGGCAGCGACTACGAGAGGGTGCTGTGCACGCAGGACCCGTACCAGGTGCCGGACGGTGGAACGACGCAGCGGGTGATCGCGCCGGTCACCAACCGCGGCGACACGATCGGCGTCCTGGAGGTGACCCTGCCCCACTGCGACGCGGAAGTGCTGGACCAAGTGGCCGAGGCCGCGCACGCGCTGGCCTACATCATCGTCACCGATCGGCGCTTCACCGACCTCTACCAGTGGGGCCGGCGCACCACGCCGCTCAGCCTGGCCGCCGAGATCCAGCACCAGCTCCTGCCGGACGCCTCCTGCTGTGAGGCCAACACCTTCACCCTCGCCGCGGGCTTGGTGCCCGCCGACGCCATCGGCGGCGACACCTACGACTACACCCTCGACCGTGAGACCCTGCACGTCTCGATCACCGACGCCATGGGTCATGACGTCGACGCGGCGCTGCTGGCCACCCTCACGGTGAACGCCCTGCGCGGAGCCCGCCGCGCGGAGGCCGGCATCGCCGAGCAGGCACGCCGCACCAACCAGGCCCTGATCGACCACGCCCGCGGCGCTTTGACCACCGGGCAACTGCTGCGCATCCGCCTGGACGGGACCAAGGTCGAGCTGGTCAACGCCGGTCACCCGCACCCGCTGCGCCTGCGCGACGGCGCGGTGACGGAGGTGCCCCTCGACGCCGACCTCCCCTTCGGCGTGGACGATCTTGGCTCCTACCACGTCCAGCAGCTGGACCTGCGCCCCGGGGACCGGCTGATCCTGCTGACCGACGGCATGCAGGAGCGCGTGGCCGAAGCCGTCGACCTGCCCGCCCTCCTGCGTGAGACCCACGACCTGCACCCCAGACAGGTCGTCCAAGCGCTGACCGCTGCGGTGCTGCGGGCCTGCGACGGTCACATGCCCGACGACGCCACCGTCATATGCCTCGACTGGCACGGCCCCGCGCCCCACCACGGCACCGAGGGCTCTACCTCCCACAACGGCACAGCCGGTGACCATAGCCGCTGATCACCGCACTGATCCCGGCATGCTGGGCGCCGACCACCCCCACACCCTTGCCAGCCGCAACAACCTCGCTGGTGCCTACCGGTCGACGGGCGACCTAGCCCGCGCGATCCCCCTGCTCGAGCAGGCGCTTGCCGGCTGCGAGCATCGGCGGCCGACGTGTTCGCTTAAACGCTGAAGCCGACCCCGTGGGCGGCTGTTAACGGGAGTGTTAGCAAACACCCTCGCACGGTCACCGTTCCGGGGTGTTTTGGCTGGTGGGCCGCCACGGACTCGAACCCTGAACCTACGGATCAAAGCTCGGACGATCATGGTTCTAGACAGTTCAATGCAGGTCAGCGGGCATACGTGGTCCACCTTGAACGACTTTGGATCCCCTGAATTGCAACCCGAACTGCAACCCGTGCCGGGTGGTGATCACTGGCGACCGCTTCCTTTATCAGGACCATTCGTCCCGTGATCCTGAGGCTGCGGCCTCAACCGGGAAACTTGAGCAGCGAGGAGGACGGAACCGCAGTACCGCGCTGGCCATCAGCTCTGGAGCCTTCGGCGCATCGACTCCAGCTCAGTGGCGACCTGGTCTACCTCGGTCGGGCGGTGGGCTGTCCAAAATGACCCGCCGAACCAACGATCAAAGACCGCAGCGACGGAATCCGCGGTGATCACTTCTTTCCCTCGTACCAACACGACGAGGTCCTTAACCTCGGAGTCGTACTCATCAAGAGGCGCACCGGCCTCCAGCAATCCCTCAGGATCACGCAGATTGATTATTTGACGAACTGACTCAAACAACGGATCATCGTCCATTCACCCATGATCGCATGCATGTTACGAGAACATCCGCCAGTACCTAGCTCCCGACCTCACCGGTTTGAGGCTGTCTGCCCAAGCGAACCATGAGGACGGTCGGTGGAGCGACGGCGCGTCTCTGGTCAGCGGGTGTGGCTTGGTGCGGCGGGTGCTTGGTGCAGCGGGCGGCGGGCCGTGCGGCGGCGCGGAGAACCGTCGCCTTGACGCTTACACGTCTGGCTCGGAAAGCAGAATCTCGCCGAGAACAGGGCGTTGCAGATTCCCCGCATTCTGTCCAGGGCCTGAAGATCGCCGTACGCCGTGAGGTGATCGCTCGGAACGTCTGCACGCTCATCGACGCCCCGACCGGTGAGGAAGTCGAGATCGAGCCCCTGACGGCCGCTGAGGCGCGTGCCGTACTGGAGAGCGCCAAAGACCGGCGAAACGGTACGCGGTGGTCTGTGGCCCTCGCTCTAGGACTTCGGCAGTGTGAGGCACTCGGGCTGCGATGGAAGTACATCGATCTGGACAGGGGCGTTATCCAGGTCTTCTGGCAGATCAAGCGGCAGCGTTTCCGTCATGGGTGCGACGATCCCCATGCGTGCGGTGAACGGCTGCACCAGTACCCATGTCCGAAAGACTGCGCAAAGGCCAAGCGGACGTCTGGCCGGCGGCATGTGTGTCTTCGGCGGTGCCCTCCGAGGTGCCGGGAACACGGGGGCAAGTGCCCAAGATTCTGTCCTCCCGATTGCGCCGGTCACGCTCCGTCCTGCCCTGATCGGATCGGGGGCTGGGCGTTCGTGAAGCCAAAGGGCAAGGGAAGACGGACGGTGTTGATTCCACCGCCGCTTATCCCGCTGCTGAAGCTGCATCAGGCGGCACAGCGTTCCGAGGAGAAAGCCGCGGGCAAGAAGTGGCGCGGTATGGATCTCGTCTGGATGCGGGTGGATGGCTCCCCGATCGATCCCGGGGACGACTGGGACGAGTGGAAAGACCTTCTCCGGGCCGCCCAGGTCAGCAAGGATGCCCGCGTACACGATGCCCGCCACACGGCGGCCACGTTGCTCCTGGAGCAAGGCGTGGATATCAGCGTCGTGCAAGAGATCCTCGGCCATTCACAGCTCACCACGACCAAGCGGTACACCCACGTCACGTCGAAGCTGGCAAGCGATGCGGCGGCGCGGATGGGTCCGGGCGCTGTGGGATGACTGAGGCCGGCGACTGCAACCCGCTTCTAACAACTGCAACCCGAACTGCAACCCTGGGCAGGCACTTCCGGATCATGGGATCTGAGCGTCTGCCCAGTTCATTGGTGGTGGGCCGCCAGGGACTCGAACCCTGAACCTACGGATTAAAAGAAGACGATTCGATCAAGCTAGGGAGCTCCGACCTGCGGGCGTGGTGTCCGTGGACGTTCGCGGACTTCCGCCGTCGGCCGCCCTCTTGGCTGTAGCTGTACAGCCAAGGCATTGCACAATCGGCAGGCTATGGGCAGCGAGCGAAGCCACATGACCAGGGGATAAGAACCCCCACCCGGGATGTCAACCCACCTGTATCCCGCTTCCACGCGGGCTCCCCCGCTTCGATTCATCTTGTCGGACGGATCTTCATCCCAGAGGCATTCGGGTCGGTCTCCGTGATGCTGGTTGCCCTCTCGATCGGTCCATGGCACCTCTCCCGGGACGAGGGCGGTCAGACCGTTGTCCGTCTGGAAGGAACCGCTGACACCTGGCCCGTTCAGCATGGCGTGTCCCTCTGCCAGCGTGAGGCGGACGCTACCAAGTCGTAGGTGGATCGCTACGAGGCTGCCTATAACTAGAGCAAAACCTATTAGAGCGAGACCTATTCCCCTGGAGAGCGTGACCTGGCCTGTCAGCAGGCGGCGCGTTCGTTGATTGAGGGGCATGGGCGAACAGTAGGCGAAAAAGGTGGGCTCTGCCGACATATCCGCACTACTTCATCTGCCCGATCGTCCCGTCTGTCATCCATAACCCCCGGCACGGCCGCTTACCGCAACCTGGCCATCCGATAGGCCGGGGCTGAGGAACGAAGTCCCGGACCCTCGATCGCCCTCAACCCCGTATAGTGACCAGCCACAGCGCGATCGCAACCTGTAGTGGTGTGACGGCTCACCCATACCTCGGCCACCTACGACCCTTCAATCAAAGCCACCAAGGTGCACACTTGGCTCATGCGCCAGCGGAGGCTTCTCTTTTCATCTCAGCGGCCACAAGTGCGATGGCGGCGGCGTTTATGCCCCTGTCGCTGCCAGTGGGGCTCGCTCTTTGGGTGCTCACTCTGGCGGTCGCTATGGGCCTGGCTTTCTGGACGCTGCACCACGTGAATGCGGAACGTGATCGATGCGAGCAGGTACAAGGGAATGCATCCGAGGAGGCTCGGAGCGCCTGGGCGGCGGCGGGCCGTTGGTTGGCGAGGCACCGAGGTACGGCGGGGGGCGCCTACGGGGATGCCCCGCGCGGTGCCCGCGCCGTGACCGACCCCCAGGCCGCATGCGCGCGCGGGGCGTACGGCGGCGCGGCGCGCCGCCGCTTGACTGGCTGCGGCTGCACGACCTTCGCCACGCCTGCGCGTCGTTCCTGATCGCCTGTGGGGCCTCGCCGAGGACGGTGATAAAGACCCTGGGGCACAGTCAGATCGGGCTCACTATGAACACGTACGCGCATGTGCTGCCCGAGGTGGAGCGGGCGGCCGTCGATGCGGTGGCCAAGAAGTTGTTCGCATGAGGACACGAGAACGAGGGTCGGTCTCCCTGAGCAGGAGTCCGGCCCTCTTGGCTGTAGTGGATGGCTGTAGTGGCGGGAAAATCAAGATCCACGACAGGTGTTTTGGCTGGTGGGCCGCCAGGGACTCGAACCCTGAACCTACGGATTAAAAGTCGGCCGAAGATCGTCCATGGACGTCCACTGCTGCGGCCGCGCCCAGCCCAGAGGGCGTACAAAATTGATCATTTTCCATGCTCATCTGTCGGTGTCCACGGACGTTGTTAGCACCTCCGTTAGCAAGATCCCGACCGCGAGTGACAGCCGCAATCCGCTCTCCCGATGGCAAGTCGGCCCCGGAGCGCAGGCCTGCCAGGGCCCAGCACCGGGGCGGTGCGGCAGCCGATCGCCCGAACCACCTACGAGGAGACCCGAAGTCGGCGATCGTCCCACCTCAGCCCCAAGGCCGCCAAGTAGCGTGGCACTGTGCAGCAATGCGCCGAAGGGGTCCGCAAGCCAGATGTCAGCCTGTTCGAGACCGCCGCGCATCGGTGCGGGGCATCGTTGAGAAACGGCGGCTGGATGGTGGGCGATAATCCCATCAAGGACATCATCGGCGGTCGCACAGCCGGCCTAAGCACGATGTGGGTCAACCACGGAGCTCAACCCGATCCTTCCACATCAGCAGGATCGTGTCGTAACTGACGTGATGGACGCACTGGCACACCTACACAGATTTCCGCCACTCACCATCACTGATAGGTAACGCTTTCACATCAGTAGTGAACTTGCTGATCCCGAAGGGCGCCTAGTGGTCATTCTGGACGGTGCGCAGCCGCTCGCAACCGCAGTCGATGCCGAGCACAACCAGACCGAAAGGTTGCCAATGGACGTAAATACACAATACCAGCAATATGTTCATCACTACGATCACACATTAACTCGCACCGGGTTTGTTCGTTTATGTGATTATCGGCATCGCATTACCGCTGGGGATCTGGTGGCCCTTAGATCCGAAATCGAATCGGCGAGTAACGAGGCCCCAATGCAAGCATTTCTCAAAGAACGGCCCCACCTGCTCGTGAATACAGACGTAGCATACGGCTGCCGTTGGTTCAAAGCATCCCCGCGCCTCGGAGCGAATTACGTACCAGACTTCGCAATCGCGCGGATGGATAGCGGTGGATTAGCGTGGACGCTAATTGAACTCCAGAGTCCGAAATCCACCCTCTTCGTCGACACTGCGAAGCCGGGTCAAGCTAAGCCTGACGAACAGCTCAGAGAAGGCATCGATCAGATCAGCCGGTGGCGAGGATGGATCGAACGGCGAGGCTCAAACGGCACCTCCCTTGAAGGATATCCCCGTCTCGCACCGAATTTCCGAGGCGTGATTATCATCGGCAGAAGCGAGAAGAAATTCCACGATTTAAACGGTGACGATCGAATTAGGGAGCTTGAAGCGCACAATCGCGTGGAAATCCAATCCTATGACCGTATCTTTCGTGCAGCATGGGAGGTGATTCACGACTGCGGCGTTGATCATACGATTACGCATTAGTACATTTAGCCAACCTATACATGTCGTTCCTGCCCGCAAGACGCTGACGGAGCTGCCCAAGGTGCCAGCCGAAGGAACTCCATTCCCGGTCCAAAAGTAGACGGTCGCTTGACTTCCTGAACTATCGTCGCAAACAGGTTGTGAGCGAGGAATGGTTCTCCAAGCCCTACGGAGGGTGCGAGAGCGTTAGTTCGACCACACCTGATCTACGGCTCCGCTGTCAGTATCAAAGCCCTTGGCCTGATCCGCTCGGGGCTTTTGGGCTTTCAGGTATGGTAGTTAGGGCAGAGCCGAACTACCGCCTTCCGCTTTTCAGGCGGGCCGACCGCCCTAGCGCCGATGACCCCAGTGGAGGTCAGGGGTGGCTGTCCATATGCATCACTACGTAGGATTTCTCGTAATCACGCCCGAGGCACTCGACATCCGGCATAATGTACGCATGGCATCTGATACAACTCCCAACTCTCCGAATCTCAGCGATCGTCAGGAAGAAACTGATGCGGCCCTCGGATATATGGTCCGAAACGCTGCAATGGTGGAGTTCTTTCTTGATCAGACCATTCGACGCCTGATCCAAAACCCGTACACACCTCTTGTAACTGCCAGCCTCTCTGCATCTGGCAGTTTGGATGTAATCAAGCGCATCGTTGAAGCAGGACCTTTTAGCGACGAGGCAGCGCAGGAGATGGCGGCGATAATAGGTCGATGCCGTGCAGCCTTTCCTCAAAGGAACCAGCATGTTCATGGGCTTCGCGTCATAGGAGATGAGCGGGATGCCACCTGGACCAAGAATCGCAGGACCGGCAGCCTAAATCAGACGTTTTTCGAAGTCGACGAATTGCGAGATCTTGGTCGAGAATTCTCTCAGATAGCCAGTTTGATCCTCGGCTGGTCCGGCTATTATCTGGAGGGAAAGTCAAGGCCTGGTCGTCGCGAAACACAGAACCGAGAGTCTGAGAATTAGGACACGCCTTTAGGTGACCACGGCCAAGCGATCGGGAAGCAGTAGATCGGCTTCCGTATGAGGCGGACAGGCGAATTGGTGGGATTAGGCGGGACGGGACGCATGCCAAGAGCACAGGATGCTGCGTTGTCCACGCGCGCCATGCACTCATCGCTTCCCAGCACACTTGAACAGCACGATCATCCGGTGGCAAGGACCGACGAAGTCGGTCCGCGGCAGTCGATCGCCCCAGCCTCTATGGCGAGAACCAAAGCCAGCGATCGTCACGGCCTCAACCCGATCACTAGATGAGTGAAACGGAGAGCTGCGGTCGAGCGCTGGCGCTGCTGTTCGGCCGTGCATCCAGCTTATTTTCCTTAATCTGATGAGTCACCGGAACCAAGGACATCGAGCAGCTCGCCAAAGTGACCAAAGACCCAGTTATCGATCATCGTTGGGTACGCTTCGATGAAGAAGCTTGGCAGAGGCCCTTTTGGCTCTTCGATACCGTGACACCACTGCGAAATGATGTTATCTCCATGCGCCAGATCTGTTACGGCAGCACGCAGACGAAGCATGTGATCCAGGATTTGATTGCTTCTCGCAGCCCACATCGCCCCAATCGCTACGCCTTCGTGAGCGATGAAATTCCGAGCCTTCCGCGCCTTGTCTAGAACATCGATATCCTCGGAGTTGAACCCTCCTAACGCGTGCTGGGTAAGCTCCTTCAACGTAGGCCCCAGCATCTTTTCGCCAGGAAGCGATGAAATTGCCTCTTGTAGGCTCAGGACCGGATCGTCTTGCACGACCGCAATGAGATTCGAGATTCTTAGCACAAATTGGCATTTCGACTCGAATGCGTTAGCCAGGTAGAGCGCTCGTCCAGCCGACAAGAACGTCGCATCAAGCAATTCTGGCTCACGAGGCTTAAGGCGGCTCAGTGACCAGCTCATGGCATGCAAGCTTAGCGATGTTTCTGCCGATTGGTGCGCCTTTTCTTCTGGCCCGTCCCATCTGATGACTGAGCGCGCGGGCAGTGCTGGCCGCGACCGGCCGGAGAGCCGCAGCGCGGCCAGCGGCTGCCCGACGCGCGGCAGGCCGCCGTAGGCGGGCTACCCTTGACAGACGTACACAGACGTACAGATAAGTTACTTTCTGATCTTGATCAGGTGCCTTGGTCGTCGGCCTGCCCGAATGGGGCGGCACGGGCCCAGGTGTGGTCGATGCTGGTGAGGTAGGTCGTTGCGGTGCTGGTGTCGTCGCTGGCTTGGATGTGCATGACGGGGGCTTGGGCGGCGGGGGTGGCGTAGGCGTGGAGGTTGATCAGGAGGTTGTCGTCTGCGCGGTAGATGGAGTTGTAGAGGACCGTGCGGTGTAGGCGGACCTCTACGCCTTCGGTGGCCTGGAGCGGTTCGTAGAGTTTGATGGCGTTCTTGATGCGGGCGATCATGAGGTCGGGGCCGATGCCTTCGTCTGCTCCGCGGGCGGTGACGTGGGGGCTGGTGGGGTCGCCGAGCATGATGCGGACCTGGGCGCCGGCTTGGGCTCGTTCGGTGATGATCTGGAGGATGCCGGCGTTCTCGGCGAGGAACAGGCCGCTGTAGACCAGGATGTCAATCTGGTGGCGGGCGGAGGCGAAGAGCTGGCGCCAGAGGGGCTGGGGGACTGTCCAGCGGTGGGGGTAGACGGCTTTGATGTCCCGTCCGATGGGGCGCTGCGGTTTGGCGGCTTCGGGCGCGGTCCTGGTCGCCGTGTCGATGCTCGAACGCCGCTCGTCCGTACCCCGTCCCATGCCGTCTACGGTTCCGTCCTCGGTGACGGCCACCTCGTCCCCGTCCTCAACGGCATCCGTCCCATCGTCCTTGACGGCCCCGGCGCTCGTCCCAGGCCACCAGGACGGCCAAGACGAGCCATCAGGACCGTCTCCGGAACTGCTCGACTACGCCCGCAAGGTCGCCACCGACCACCAGGCCCAGCACCACAAACCGATCAGCAGGGACGCCCTGCGCGCCCGACTCGGCGTGTCCAACCAGCTCGCATCCGACCTGCTCCGCCACCTGGGAACCGCGAACGTATCGACCTGACCACCTGACGAAGGGGGAACACCACATGACCTATGACCGGACCGCCTACATCTCCGGCCTTCGCGACCTGGCCGACTTCCTCGACACCAACCCCGGCTTCCCCACCCCCTGCCAGGCCGTCACCGCCTACTACATGCCCGAGCGCGCCACCGACGATCAGATGCGTGAGGAAGTCGACAAGATCGCCGCCTACCTGGGCAGCGAGGTAGACCCCAACGGGATACCCGGCGGCCACTACCGCACCTCGATCCGATTCGGCCCTGTCGAGTACCGTGCCGCGGCCGTCCTGGCCAAGGTTCGCGCCCGCTTCACCGCAGAAACGAGTTACGCCGGATGCGTTATCCCCGACAGCCCTGATGAGTGAGAGCGACCTGGCGTATGAGGTGATCGTCATCCGCTACCGCTGCTGTACCTGCAACGGCACCGGACTCGACAGCCTCGGCGCCACCTGCGCCGACTGCTTCGGCACCGGCATCGACGACCACGGGGCATAGCCCCGGCGCCCCCGGCCTGGCCGCACATCCGCCAAGACACACGCCAGGTCGGGGGCCATCCCTCCACCCGAACGAGTGAAAGGAGGACTCCATCTTGCCCGCAACATCCATTGCCCCGCACGCCATCGCAGGGATGATCGCCCGCCTCGACGCACCCGACTACGACCGGTGGGCCGCCCAGATCCGCAGGACCGGGGGATGCCGCCAACCCATCAACATACGCGGCACCGTCACCCACGTCGACCCCGCCACCGGCAAGCGCCTGCACACCTACACCACGCACACCGAACCCGGCGGCATCCTGCGCCTGCCCTGTAAGACCCGCCGAGCCAGCCGCTGCCCTGCCTGCGCCAAGACCTACCGTGGCGACACCTACCAGCTCATCCGCGCCGGTCTAATCGGTGGCAAGGGCGTCCCGGCCTCGGTCAGCGAACATCCGTGCCTGTTCGTCACCCTGACCGCGCCCTCCTTCGGTCTCGTGCACACCAGACGAGAGCAGGGCGGCAAGGTCTCGCCCTGCCGCCCCCGGCGTGACGCCAGGCCCTGCCCACACGGACGCGTCAGCTCCTGCATCGCCCGCCACACCGGCGACGATCCGCAGCTCGGCGAACCCCTGTGCCCGGACTGCTACGACTACACCGGCTCGGTGCTGTTCAACGCCACCGCCTCCCTGTTGTGGGCCCGCTTCGCCGACGCCCTCCGCCGCCGACTCGCCACAGTCGGTGGACTCAGGCTGTGCGAACTTCGCCAACACCTGGTCGTCTCCTTCGCCAAGGTCGCCGAATACCAGCGCCGTGGCGTCGTCCACCTGCACGCCGTCATCCGCCTCGACGGGCCTGATGGACCACCCTCACCGCCACCACCCTGGGCCACCAGCGACGTCTTGACCACAGCCGTACAAGGCGCTGCCCTGGCCGTCTCCGTCCGTATCTCCACCACCGCCCACGACCCGGTGCAGGTCCTGCGGTGGGGGCGCCAGCTCGACATTCGCCCCATCACCACCAACGGCGGCCTGTCCGAACAGAACATCGCCGCCTACATCGCCAAGTACGCCACCAAAGCCGCCGAATGCTTCGGTACTCTCGACCACCCCATCCGTCCCCTGGAGGACCTCGACGCCCTCGGCCTGCGCGACCACCCCCGCCGACTGATCGCCGAGTGCTTCCGCCTCGGAGCCCTGCCCCGTCTGGCCGAACTCCGCCTCACCCACTGGGCCCATATGCTCGGCTACCGCGGCCACTACTCCACCCGAAGCCGCCGCTACTCCCTCACCCTGGGCCAACTCCGCACCATCCGCATGGACCACGTCCGGCAACAGGAAATCGCCACCGGCCATCTTCCCTTGTTCTCGGACGACACCCCTCTCAAGGTCGCCCGCTGGCGCTACGTCGGAAGAGGGCTGCCCGCCGGTGACGCCGTCCTTGCCGATGCATTGACCGGCGGATCTGTTGCGGCAGTCGAGGGGGTGAGCGCGTGACCAAGCTCCTGCTGACCGTGTCTGAAGCGGTGGAAGCGCTGTCGATTTCCCGCGCCAAGCTCTACCAGCTCATGAATTCCGGCGCCGTTCCTTACCTCCACATCGACCGATCCCGGCGCGTCCCCGTTGCTGGCCTTGAGGCCTACATCGCGGGCCTGCTCACGGAAAGGGAGAACGCGGCGTGACCAGATCTTCCGCTACTCCTCCGAACGGTCGGGCAGGAGATGAGCCGGCCAGCAAGAAGAAGGGGGCCAAGCCGCAGACCAAATTGCGGGACGGCGTTATGAAGCGCGGGAACACCTGGTCGTACGTCATTCGTGTCAAAGACCCGGAGACCGGAATAAGCAAACCCAAGTGGGTGGGCGGATTCGTGACCGAGGACGAGGCCAAGGAAGCACGGGACGAGGCCCGGGTGAAGGCACGTCGTGGCGATTACGTCGACCGGAACAGGGTCACCGTGGCTGAGTATCTCGATGACTGGATCGAGACGCACGCGATGGAGATCAAGCCGCGGACCCTCAAGGACTACAAGATGATCATTCGGCTCTACGTGCGGCCCAACATCGGCAACATGCGGTTACAGGCGGTCCGGCCGAGCACGATCACCAAGCTGTACGGCCACCTGCGAACCAAAGGCAGCAAGGATGGGAAACCGCTGTCGACACGATCGGTCAACCACGTGCACGCCGTGTTGCGCAAGGCGTTCGGTGACGCGGTGAAAGTGGAAGAACTGCTCACCTCCAATCCAGTCGAGCGGGCCAAGCGGCCGAAACACACCTATACCGAACCGGGGAGCGTCTGGACTCCTGACCAGCTTCGGACCTTCCTGTCCATCGCGCGGTCGCACCGGCTGTTCGCCTTCTTCCACCTGGCCGCGTACACCGGTGCTCGACGTGGTGAGCTGGTCAACCTCCGCTGGTCGAACGTCAACCTCGATGGCAAGGTGATCACCATTGCCGGGTCGGCCGGCATCATCGACGGCGAACGCATCGAGGGAACCACGAAGAGCGGGCGGATCCGCGTCGTCAGCCTCGACGACGAGACCGTTGCCGTCCTCAAGGCACACAAGTCACGGCAGGAGGTCGACGAGGACACCGCGGACGACGAATGGCAGGGAGAGAAGGACCCCTACGTCTTCACTACGGGCCTCGGGCGGCCGATCTACCCCGACACCGTCACCCAGCTCATCAGAGATCTTGTGAAGGCGTACAACGCCCCTGCCAAGGGACGAACGCCGTCACCACCGCTCCCGCTCGCCCGCCTGCACGACCTTCGCCACGTTCACGCGACCACACTCCTGCTCGCTGGCGTTCCGGTGCATGTGGTCGCCGCACGCCTCGGCCACGCCGATCCCGCGATCACACTCAGGGTCTATGCGCACGTGATTCGATCTGCCGAAGCGTCGGCGGCTGACATCTTCGCCCACGCGCGCTGAGACCGGCCCCGTAGAGGGCGATTTCCTTCGCACCATGGCTGTGGTGGCTGCCCGGCTCTTGGCTGTAGCGATGGATGTACAGCCAAGAGCCGGGATCGCTCTGCGTCTACCGGTCACGCATTTGCCGGGGCGGTTACCCGAGGGCCCCGGATGCTCCGTTAGGCGCTGCAAGCAGGACGGTGATGCGCCGCCACTTGACCTTGCCCGTAACTGCGCTGAGAGCTCTAAGGAGAGAGCGGATCAGACTCACGAGCCAAAGCAGCATCATGATCAGTGCCGCTAAGAGGAGCGAGTCGTCCTGAGCCAAAGAAGAGATGTTCACCATACCTCCGGTCGTTGGGACCGAAGGAACCCACGCAAACCCGTAGACGTCCAGCCAAATGTACACGCTTATTTGATCATGACGTCCGCGGGGTAAATAGGGTGTACTCTTTCTAGGGTGTGAGGGGGGAGCGCGAGTTCCTCCGATGATTGGCATGCCTGAGACCACGTTGAAGCGATCGCGAGTCACCTCAACGTGGTCTTTCGGCTCTAGGTAGAGTATCGCAAGTTACCCGTAGCGCCGTGCGGATCACAGTTTAACTACGGCCACATGTCTGCCCCCACTTGAGGCCTAGATCTGCATGCGTAAGCGGTGCCCAACACAGTTGATGACTCGATGGGTGGCGTTGAAGAACGACTCACCGGACTTTCGATCTCCCCGTCCCAATAATGGCTGGTTGCCAAGGCGATCGTCGTGCTGATGGCGGTCCGGGCTCAGCGTCGGTTACGTCTCACCAGATGAGCATCTTATGGTGGCCATGGCCGAATGTAGGTTAGGGACAGCGCTGCAGCGGCTTCAGGGGGCGTCAGAGAAGCTGTGCAGCGGCGTCCGGACCCACCTAGGGCGGCCAACACGTCCTACCCAAGCTACGTAGACAGCCATGCTGGAGAGTAGGTATGTCCTCGCGACCATGCTGCTGCTCGCCGGTGTGGTGGCGCATGAGGTTCTGCCCACCTCGGTCATGCCGACCCCGTGATCACGCTCAGGGCTACGCGCACGTGATCCGATCGCTGGTGGCGTCGGCGGCCGACGTCTCGCCCGCGCGCTGAGACGGCCTGTAGACCGTTGTTAGCAGAACTGTTAGCAAACACCCTTGCAGGCAGACCGGCCCGTGGGTGTTTGTGCAGGTGGGCCGCCAGGGACTCGAACCCTGAACCTACGGATTAAAAGTCCGCAGCTCTGCCATTGAGCTAGCGGCCCGGTACGTGTTGCAGGGTACGAGAGTACCGCGCATCGTGCGAGTGGCTTGCCGGTTGCCGGGGGATGTGGGTGCGTCCGGTGGCCGGGGTGTCACTCAACTGGTTCCCTGTCAGGGGTGGGTCGAAGCGTCGGGGAAGGGGCGAGGGGGGTTCAGGGCGTCACCAGGGTATGGCCAGGGGGAATCCCGATGTGCGAGGAGCGGCCCTAAGGGCAGTCTTGAGACATGAACGAGATGAACATCCACGGCCACTCCACAGCCAAGCAACTGCGCCGCACCCGTGAGGGCAGGATCGTCGCCGGTGTCTGCTCCGGCGCCGCCGAGTTCATCGGTGTCGACGCCAACGTCCTGCGGATCGGGCTCGCGGTCGCCACCTTCTTCGGTGGGCTCGGGGTCGGCATCTACGCCGTCGCGTGGCTGCTGATCCCCGAGGAGAACAAGCCGACCTCGATCGTCCAGGACCTGATCGGCAAGCAGAAGAGCGACCCCGGGTCGGCGTGGCACCAGGCCGCGGCGTACTGGGAGCAGGGCGTGAAGAGCGCCCGTGGCGCCCGTACCCCGCAGGACGCCGCGCCGTCGTACGCCGACCAGTACCCCGCGCCGGGACAGCAGCAGGGCCGTGCGGGCTCGCCGGCGGACGAGCGTCCCACGAACCTCTAGCCCGCCTGGGTGCGGACCTTGGTGATTATCTCGGCACGGGACTCGGCCCAGAGCATGGCGAGCAGCGCCGCGACCGTGAGCCCGGAGGCTCCGGCGAGCGCGACCACCGGCTCTGGGCCCAGCGCCTGGGCGGCGGCGCCTCCGGCGAGGATGCCGATGCCCTGGGCCGCGAGCAGCCCCGACTGCACGAGCCCGAACGCCTGCGCCCGCCGGTTCGGCGGCACGCATTGGACGAAGGCCGCGTTCGCGGCGAGCTGGTAGGCGCCTCCCATTCCCGCGAGGACCCACAGGAAGAGGACGACGGCCAGCGGCGGCCGTAGCGCGCATCCGATGAGCGGGGCGCAGCTGAGCATGGCCATCCACCCCATCACGCGCAGGCGTCCCGTAGGGGTCACGAGGCGGCTGAAGACGGCGGCCCCGATGACCGTGCCCGTCGGCATGGCCGCCATGAGGAGCCCGGTGATCAGCGTGACGTCCCGCGAATCCTCCCCCAGAGTGGCGGCGTACGGCACGGCGATGCCCTCGGGAAGCACGTAGAAGCCGCAGAGCCAGGCGAACATCACCAGGGTTCTGAGCCGCCGGTCGCCGAAGACGAGGCGGGCCCCGGCCTTCGTGGAGCTCCACATGGAGGCGTGGACGCCGTCCTCGGGGTCAGGCGGAGGACGGCGGCGCACACCGGCCGCGATGATCAGAGCGGACGCCAGGAAGGTGACGGCGTCGAGCGCCAGGCCGGAGTACGGCCCTATGGCGGCGATCACGGCGGCTCCGGCGGCGAACCCGAGCATCTGGACCGCCTGGTTGGTCATGTTCTGCAGGGCCGAGCCGGCGACGTAACGGTCCCCTTCGAGGATGTCGGGGAGGAGCGCCGCGCGGGCGGCCGTGAACGGCGAGCTGAGCAGCACCACGCAGAAGACGAGCCCGCACAGGACCGGGAACGGCATGCTGGGGACGGCCATGAGGCCGACGAGCAGCGCCCGCACGAGGTCGCATGTGATCATGATGCCGCGGCGGCCGTACCGGTCGGCGAGCCCCGCGAGAAGCGGGCCGCCGACGATGGTCGGCAGGTAGGTGAGGGCGTAGACGGCGGCGGTGGCGAGCGGGGAGCGGGTTCTCTCGTAGACGAGGAGCGCCAGCGCGACCTGGGCGAGCTGGTCGCCCAGAAGTGAGAGGCACTGACCGAGCCATAGCGAACGGAACTCGCCGATGGCGATGACCTCGCTGTACGTGGCCTGGCTTTCGGATGCGCGGCGGTGCCGCCCCGGCAGCCGACCTGGCCTCGTCGCCGCCATATGTCTCCGCTGGGCTCGCTGGGCCGTACTGACACACCGTGTTCAGTATGTCACCGACGGTGCCTGATCCGCTCGCGGTTGGCGAAGCCCGAGCGCGCGAGGAATGGCGCGGCAGTTCGTTCTGACCGGCTATTCACAGAAAAATGATGCCGGAGGTGGTGTGCTGTCCCGGCATTAGAGGCAATAGCTGGAATCCCAGCTTGTCGCGGCCGCGGACTCACCAGCCCAGTTCGTGGAGGCGGTCATCATTGATGCCGAAATGGTGTGCTATTTCGTGGACTACCGTTATCCGCACCTCCTCGATGACATCGTGCTCCGTGTCGCAGATCTCCAGGATCGAGTTGCGGTAGATCTCGATCCTGTCCGGCAGCACCCCCGAGTACCACTCGCCGCGCTCGGTGAGGGGGATCCCGGTGTACAGCCCGAGAAGTCCGGATTCGGGGGGATCGTCCACTACGACGATGACCACGTTCTCCATGACCTTGGCCAGCTCGGGCGGGATCGTGTCCAGCGCCTCGGCCACAAGCTCCTCGAACTTCTCCCGCGATACGTCGATCACCCTTCAATCGTGTCACCGCCCGGCCGCGGCGCGCGAACCAGGAGTCGCGCCCGGACCAGCGGTCCCGCCGTCCTGACGGATCCCGACACGCCTGTTGACTCGCGACTGCTATGAGTGCGCCCGCGTTTTCGGGTAGGCAGTAAGGCGATGAATTCCATGCGCTGGAGGGAAGCCGCGCGGCGGCTGAACGAGAGACGTGCCGTACGCGGGACCGGCCGGGTCCTTCTGATCGGCCTCGTCGCGTTGGCGGGGGCCTGGCTCGGGATCGCGATGGGCGCCAGTGTGAGCACCGCGGTGGGTCCGGCGCAGATAGGGATGAGCCTGCAGCCGTCCTGGCAAGGCCAGACCGTCCTGGACGTCCGCCCGCTCGGCACGCTCAGATTCGATTCTCATCACGGCCCGATCCGGCTCCGCCTGAGCCTGGACGGCATCCACGCCGACGTCGCCCAGCAGCTGCTCGAGAGCCCGCGCTGGGCCGAGACCCTGCCCGACCTCATCGAGGCCGACCTCCAGGCCGGCCTGCGCGAGCTGATCATCAGGTCCGCCCTCTGCGCCGTGGCCGGGGGCTTCCTGGCGGGCCTGGTCGTCTTCCGCGCATGGCGGCGCGCCCTGTGGACGTCCCTCGGCAGCCTCCTGGCCGTGGGCCTCGTCACGGCCCTCTCCGCGGCGACCTTCAACCCCCGCTCCATCGCCGAGCCGCGCTACACCGGGCTGCTCACCGGCGTGCCCTCGCTCATCGGCAGCGCGGAGTCGATCGTGACCCGCTTCTCCGAGTACCGGAACCAGCTCGCCAAGCTGGTGACCAACGTCTCCCAGCTCTACCACGCGGGGACCACGCTGCCGGTGTACTCGCCCGACCCGAACACGCTGCGGGTCCTGCACGTGTCCGACATCCACCTCAACCCCCTCGCGTGGAACACGATCCGCTCCCTGAAGGAACAGTTCAAGATCAACCTAGTGGTCGACACCGGCGACATCGCCGATCACGGGACCAAGGCCGAGAACAGGTTCGTCGAGGAAATCGGCAAGCTGGGAGTGCCGTACGTCTACGTACGCGGCAACCACGACTCCATGGGGACGCAGCGGGCCGTCGCCGAGCAGAAGAACGCCGTCGTGCTCGACGGCGGCGCCAAGACCGTCGAGGGCCTCCGGATCTACGGGGTCGGCGACCCCCGCTTCACACCGGACAAATCTGTCGACGTCAACTCGGACGCCTCGATGCTCGCCCAGCTCGGACGCGCCCACGCCGAACGGCTGGCGCTCGACACGACCGGCCGCAAGCCGTCCTCGTCCAAGGCCTCCCGCGGCAAGGCCGCCCCGACCCCCACGCCGTCCCCTGGGGCCGGTCCTGCGGCCGACAAGGCCGCGGGGAAGACGGTCGCTGACCTGGTCGCCGTCCACGACCCCACCATCGGACGGGCGTTCGGCGGGGCCGTGCCGCTCGTGCTGGCCGGCCACGTCCACCAGCGCTCGACCGAGATGATGCCCTCGGGCACGCGGCTGATCATCCAGGGTTCCACGGGCGGCGCCGGGCTGCGCGGCCTCGAACACGACGATCCCACGCCGATCCAGGCGTCCGTTCTCTACTTCGACCGGACCACACACCGCCTGCAGGCCTGGGACGACGTCACCCTCGGCGGGCTCGGGGAGCAGTGGGTGCAGATACAGCGTCACCTGGAAGCCGCCCCAGGTCGTACAATTCTGCCAGAGCCGGTTCCCACCCCGTCGCCAACGGGAGGGGGCACCGCCACCGTGACGCCGACCAGACGGTGACCGCTTTGGCATCGGGGCGCGAAGTCCCCTATGCTTCAGAAGTCCCCGACGGAAGACGTCACGGATCCAGGGCGAGAGTCCTGAGCCCCCATCGTCTAGCGGCCTAGGACACCGCCCTTTCAAGGCGGCGGCACGGGTTCGAATCCCGTTGGGGGCACGCGCGAGCCACGGCTCACCAGCACGACGGAAGGTCGAAGACCACCGAAGAACTGGTAGGCTAAGCGAGCGCAAAGAGCCAGGAGCGGCGCTCCGGGCAGCTAGCAAGGTCCTGTAGAGCAGTTTGGAGTGCTCGCCACCCTGTCAAGGTGGAGGTCGCGGGTTCAAGTCCCGTCAGGACCGCTCTGGTAGGTGTAACACCACCACCGGGTCAGGTAGCTCAGTCGGTACGAGCGTCCGCCTGAAAAGCGGAAGGTCGGCGGTTCGACCCCGCCCCTGACCACCCCTCCTGAACAGCCAAAACGCCCCGAGCCATCCGGCTACGGGGCGTTTTTGATCTCCAGTGACAGCAACCCTGACAGCAACGAGTCGCACGTTCGGGCGCTAGTACCAGTCGACTTCGCGTGCCATCTCGGCTTCGTACTCAGCGCGCTGAGAAGTCATCTCGGCTAAGTAGCCGTCCGCCGCATCGAGGAAGCTGGACACCCGGCCCATAGCTTCATGGAACCGTCTGATGTGGAGACGGCCGAGGTTGGGAAGCGTAGGAGCTCCGTGATTGGTGACGGGATAGCGGAAGTGCTCGGCGGAGGTCGGATCGAGCTGATCCAACTGGAGGAGGATCCTCTGGACGTTGTCTAGGTCATCATCAGACACCGCATCCCAGCGCTTCAGCAGGGGGCGCGCCCGTTCCCAAAGCGGTCTGATGTTGTGGGTTCGCAACTGAGCCTCTGAGGGCTCGCCAAACCAGCGGCGAAGGTCGTTGATCAACTTTTTCAGTACTAGCTCAGTGTGGTGTCTCCAGCAAAAAGCGAATGGAAAGACGAGAAGATCCTGACCGGCTCGGGTGCCGGATATGTGCTGAAAGATCACATCTGCAGCTTCCTTGAAGCCTTCCGTGTAGCCATGCCACTCGCCCTTCTGGAAATCGAGGCAGGCCACGAACCACCAATCGGGATCTTCGGCGAGAAGATCGTCGTCGGCAGTCGGCCATAGGGCTTCTAGCGGTTCGAAGTCGTCGAAGATCCCGCTAATGAATGGTTCGTTGTTCGTCATAGCTGCAGTATGTACGCATATGACTAAGGGCCTCGACTGTTTTAGTGACGAGGCCCTTAACCGCTTGCGATCAGCCCAGTGCCTCTCCGAGCTTGCCGAGGGCGGTGCGCTTGTCATCCAGGGAGGCGTGAGCGTAGATGGTCATGGTTACTTCGATGTCGCTGTGGCCGACGATGTCGCGGACGACCTGGGGCGGTACGCCGAGGTTGAGTAGGAGCGTGACGCAGGTGTGCCGTAGGTCGTGAAAGCGCATGTCGCCGAGGCCGGCCGCCGTGCGGATCGCTCCCCAGCTACGCCGGAGGTTGTCTGGCTCCATGGGCGTCCCACGGCGGGAGGGGAAGACGAGGCCGTATTCCTCCCACTCCTGCCAGCGGTCGGACCGTTCGGCGAACTGCCGCTTACGGTGCTCTCTGAGAGCTTCCACGCAGATCGAGGGGAGCGGGACGGTACGCGCTGAGTCTTCGGTCTTCGGCCGGACGAACTGAAGGCGGCCAGCGACACGCTGAAGGGTCTGCACGACTTCCAACTTTTCGCCGTCGAGGTCGACGTCTTCCCAGCGGAGCCCGAGCAGTTCGCCGCGTCGCAGGCCGAGGCAGAGCGCCAGGACGTACAAGGCGTAGAGCCGATGTTCCTGTGCAGCCTTGAGCACTGCACGGGCTTGGGGCACGGTGAGACCACGGTTCACCTTGTACTTCGGCACGGGGACTTTGACGAGCTTGGCCGCGTTCCGGGGGATGATCTCCTCTCTGACGGCGCACTCCAAGGCGTTTCGAAGCACGGCATGGACAGACTGAACCATCCGGGTCGACAGCCGCGACTCGCAGCACTGGCCTTTCTTGGCAGCACAGCAGACGGGCACCTCACGGGAGGCGTCCCAACCGTGCTTACAGCACTGACACTCGGTGCGAGTGCGGGTGACGAAGAGGCGAACATCCTGAGCATTGAGCTTGTTCAGCCGCCGGCTACCGAGGCCAGGAACCAGGTGGAGACGGACGACGCTCTCATAGCCCTGGTACGTCTTCGGACGCCGTTCTTCTTTGACGATGTGCTTGAGCCAGTAGTTCAGGTAGTCGCCGAGCGTCCAGTTCTCCGACGAGACGGGGATCCCCTCGTCGGCGTTCTTGAGGAGCTCCGTGAGCTTCTTTCGGGCCTCGTCCTGAGACCGGGCTGATCCCTGCACCCGCTTGACCGCGCCGCCAGTCGTAGGGACGAAGACCGCGTAGCCGTACCGGCCGTCCTTACGGGGCCAGATGCTGCCCTCCCCGTTCGACCGCTTCCTGATCCGCCGTCCCGAACGGCGCCTAGGTTCCTCGTCAGGGAGGCCAACGGTCGTCTTGGCCATCACGCCACCGCCTTGAGAGAATCGATGCACTCGACCAGCGAGTCGACCGGGACCAGGCGACGGCGGCCGATCTTTATGGTCTTGAGCTGGTTGGAGTGGATCAGGGTGTAGAGGATCCATCGGCTGATGCGAAGCCGCTCAGCGGCCTCGTCGAGGGTGAGCACGAGGTCATCCATCTGAGGGCTCCATATGGGTTGTGTCTTCCGGCAGGGGCATTCCGATCAGGGCGGCAGCTAGGACGGAGTCGCCGATGGACAGGCCCTTACCGGCGTACTCCCAGTGCGCGACGACGAGGACGGTGTCCTCGTCGAACAGGGGCAGGCGTCCGGTGCTGATCTCCTCGTCGCGCATGTGGTCGACGCGAGCGGCGCGCAGGGCGCCCAGGGTGGTGGAGTAGCGCCGTGACTTGGTGGAGAAGTGGCCGCGGAAGCCGAGCATGTGAGCCCACTGGGCAAGCCGTAGCTCGTTGAGCCGGTCGAGTTCGGCCAGGCGGAAGCACTCGGCGATCAGCCGCCGGGCGTGGTCACGCAGGCCCAGCCCGGTGACCTCTTCGGGTGAGTTGATGCGCCGGTCGACGGTGCCGACGCATTCGGCGGCTTTGGTGGCGTACTTGGCGATATAGCCGGCGACCGCCTGCTCTGTCAGTTCTCTGTCCATGGCGATGGGCCGGACGTCGAGCTGTGCGCCCCAGCGCAGGACGCGGGCAGGCTCACCGGCCAGCGCTGGAACGGGGACGCTGACCGCACTGGCCGCGTGCCGTACGGCTTGCGCCAGGGTGTCACGGTCAGCCCACGCCGGAGGCGGGGTGTGTGGTCCGCCGGGTCCGTCGAGGCGGATCACGGCGTGGAAGTGGACGACGCCGCGCCGTTGGTACTCGGCGACTTTGGCGAAGGAGATGACCAGATGTTCGGCCAGTCCCTTGACCGTCAGGCCGTGGAGCTTGGCCAGGTGGCGACGCAGCGCGAGGGTGAAGCGGCGCCACAGCTCAGGGGCCAGGGCGTTGAACAGCACGCTTGAGCCGTAGTCGTAACAGTCCGGGCAGAGCGGTTCGCCCAGGCGGTTTTCTTCGGCCCCGTGCCGGGCGGTGCAGGACAGGGGACGTCCGTGCGGGCAGGTGCCCGCGTCGCGCCGGGGGTGGCAGGGCAGGACCTTGCCGCCGTGCTCGCGCCGGGTGTGGACCGCGCCGAAGGACGGGGCGGTGAGGGTGACGAACAGCGCGGGGTGAGCACTGACGGTCTCGGGGACGCCTTTGCCGCCGGCCAGGCCCGCGCGGATGAGCTGGTAGGTGTCGGCGCGGTAGATCTCGGCGCAGGCGGGGCAGCGGGAGGCGCGCCGGGTCTTGCACTGGACGCGCAGGACGCCGCCGGGTTCGCGGTTGGTGTTGTAGGTGTGCAGGACGTGGCCGGTCGCGGCGTCGATGTGCCGGACCCGTCCGCGTAGGTGGATGGGTTGGCGGCATCCGCCGGTCGCGCGGATTTGGGCGGCCCAGCGGTCGTATTGGGGGTCGTGGAGTCGGGCGATGATGCCGGTTACCGCGTGCTGAGCGCGGGGGTTGGGGATGATGGGCGTGTCCCTTCCGGGTCTTTGCGGGTTCGGTTGGGGATGGCCCCCGACGTGGCGCGGAACTTGGCGGTTGTGTGGCCACGCCGGGGGCGCCGAGGCTCTAGGCCCCGTGGTTGTCTGCTCCGGTGCCGTCGCAGTCGCGGCAGGTGTCGGCCATGCTGTCGACGCCAGTCCCGCCGCAGGTGGCGCAGCGGTAGCGGACCACCGGAAGCGGTTCGGTCATCGTCCGTTCTGGGGTCTCCTGAGCCGGGGCGTGTTGTGAATGGTCGTCGAGATGGGCGCCCATGGTGGTGGCCCCTTGGTCAGGCGGTGGAGACGGCCGTGTGGTCGGGGATGACGCAGCCGTGGTAGGTGCTGAATGCTTCGTGCCTGGCGCGGGCGTCGGCGAGGATCGCGAACGCCTCGTAGCGGACCGGCCCGAAGTGCAGAGCGGTCAAGTAGTGGTCGTGAGCCAGGGCGCCGGAGTCGATCTTCGTGCCGCACAACGCGGCGATCCGGTCGATCTCAGCGCACATCTCCGCATCGGCCGTGCGCTCGGCGCAGTAGCCGATGGTGGTGGAGTACCTGGGCACGGGGACTTCGGGATTGGCCTCCAGGAAGGTGGCCAGCCGTCGTAGTCCGGTGATGAAGGCCGTCCGGTGGTCGGGGTCGACAGACATGGATGGTGCTCCCTTCACGGTGTTTCCGGTGCGGTGCGCAGGTGGTGGAGTAGGTCGGCGGCGAGTTGGCGCGATACGCCTAGCCGAGCGCGCAGCAGGTCGAGGGTGATGGGCTTGCCGTGCTTGGCGCTGTGCTCGTCGACCACGCGCCGGGCGTAGTCGAGGAGCGCGGGAGAGGGTTCGGTGACGTCGCCCTGGGCGCGGTCGGAGGCAGGTAGGAGGGTGGGAAGCGCAGTGGCCGGCGCGGCGACGGCCGAGGCCGGGGAGGGTTCGGCGCGGGGGCCGGTCGCGCGTCGTTCCAGCATCGAGACGGCGACGAGGAAGGCTGCCGCGGGTGTCGCGGCGGTCAGCCAGCCCCACACCGAGGGTTCGGCTTGGTGGAGGTTGGCGGCCAGGGACAGGATGATTCCGGCGACCAGGACGCAGGTGGGCCAGGAGAGCGGGCCGGTGCGGTGGCGGCCGGTCTTCTTGTCGCGTTGACGTTCGCGGGCGGCCATGACGCAGGTGAGGTCGACGCATACGGCCACCGCCCAGGCCATTGGGCCCGTCTGCCCGTGCTCCACCGCTGTCTGTCGTACGTGGGAGAAGGAGCCGGCGCCCGCGATCAGTGCCAGGACGATGACGGGGCCGGAGTCCAGTAGCCAGGAGGCGAGGCGTCGCATGCCGGTCAGCCCTCCAGGACGGCGGTTTCAGGGGCGAGGAACTCGGCGAGGTCGGCATCGCTCAACTCGGCGCAATGGGTACCGGCCATGACTTCGGCCCAGGACGGAGTGAGACCGGCGTAGGTGCGGGTGGCGACTTCGGCGGCTTGCTCAGAGACGTAGAAGGAGCGTGCCCGATACCACTGGCCGTCCTGGCCAGCCACGATCGCGACACCGGGGGTCTCGGAGGCGATGGCCCGCGCGGAGACCAGGGCCGCGGGGTCGAGGTCGCCGAGGGTCATGGTCGCGGTCTCGGGATCGTTGACGCGATGGCAGATCCGCCCCGAGCACTGGGCACGCAGCGCGGTCACTCCGGGGCCGAGGTCGGAGCCGATGCGCTGGCCACAGCAGAACAGGTAGATCCCGAATGCCCGTCCAAGCTGGGCGACTCGCAGCAGCGCTGTCGAGGTCTTGGCTATTTCGTCTTTCTCGGACTTGTCGGCCATCAGGTACAGCTCTGCCAGCTCATCGACCAGGACCACCACGGGGACCGGTCGCCGGGTGTCGGGCAACTGCCAGATGTTGCGCGCTCCGGCCGTGCGGCAGGCGGCCATCCGGTCCACCATGAGCGAGACCAGGTCATCGAGCAGGTTGACGCATTCGGCGCGCGAGGTGGCCAGGGCCGACAGGCGGGGTTCGTACGGCGTGAACTCCACGCCGCCTTTGAGGTCGAAGCCGACCATTGCCACCGGTTGCGGGGACAGTCCGATGATCAGGGCGTTGGCGAGGTTCGACTTTCCCGATTGGGTGGCGCCGGCGTTGAGCCAGTGCGGGACGGTGCGGAAGTCGATGACCCAGGGGGAGCCGGTCTCTAACCGGCCGACGGTGACCTTGAGCAGTTCGGTGGAGACGGGGAGCTGGTCGATTCTGACCAGCGGATCGCGGATGGTCGCGGCCAGGGTGACGCGACCGCGCTTCTTGGAGGAGACACGTACGGCGTGGACGCGCCAGGAGTGCGCGAGCCGTTCGGCGACCTGGGCGTAGTCCTCGGGGATCTGACCTTCCAGGAGGCGAATGGTGACGCGCCAGCCGTGACGGGTCGGCATGGGCAGCCACATCCACGGCTTGGTGTCGACCGCGACCCGTTGCAACCGCCGTTTGACGCGGACGAGGCCGGTGGAGGAGATCAGGCCGGGGACGGTGGTGAACCAGAAGCGCTGCCGCTTCTTGGTCAGGCCGCAGCCGAGGGCGACCTTGCGCCAGGTGAGGCGGATCGTGATGGCGGTCATCGGGTAGCGCAGGCACAGCCAGAAGGACGGGTAGTGCCAGCGGCGCCAGGCCCAGAGCCCGGCCGCCGAGGCGGCCAGGACTCCGAGGGTGAGGAGGAGATGGTCAGACACCGCGAGCCTCCGCGATGATGGCGGGCAGGAGCGAGGTGGCGCGGTAGGCGATGCCCCAGCGTCCCGACAGTTCCCACACGTAGCCGACCAGGCCGACAGGCTTGACCTCGTTGCCGGGGTGGACCGAGGGCTCTCCGACGACGCCGATCTTGACCAGCTCGATTTTGCCGAAGGCGTCCTCCACGGAGAACAGCACCTCATAGACGGTCTGGCCGGTGGTCTTGTCGGTCTTGAGTTCGCCGGTCTCCTTGTTCATGATGCGCGGGCACGGAGCCTTCACGCAGATGAACTGGAGCCGGGAGACGTCGACCGGGATGGGGATGTTGCGCATGCTGAACACACCTCTCGTCTGCCTGCTGAGCAGGCGTGGGGGACGAGGGAGATCACGCGCCGTCAGAATCCGGAGGCGATAGCATCGAAGCGCCAACTAGGGTGCTGACCGCATCCGGCCTGGGCGGGTCTCCCGCTCAGGCCACTTTCATGTGTGGCCTGTACCGCTCCGGGGTGAGCGGTCGTTCTGTTTCTGGCCCTGAAACGCAGAAGAGCGTTTGTGTTGGGCTGTCACCTCCTGTCCAGGAGAGCTTCAGCGACAACACAAACGCTACCTCGCACCGCGAGTATCTGCTAGTACTTTTAGTATTAGTGCACGTATTTTTTCTACACGCCGATCCGGTCGGCGAGTTCCCGCAGCTCAGGAGAGGGCGGGTCTTGCATGGTCAGCAAATCGGACACCAACTGGTAGGTGATTCGGTGGTTCCGTATCTGCTCCGGCGTGATCGTCTCAGCCTCCAGGAGGGCGGATACGGCCTCCTCGACCTGACGGCGCTGCGCATGAGCGCGAGCCAGGTCGACATAAAGCCGGGCACGCCGCTCAGGTGACAGCGCCGAGGTGTCCACCGCCGTCCCGACCCGAAGCGCGTGACCGGCATCGCCCAGCTCGACCCCCACGGCCACCTCATGCAGCGTGACGTTGGCCGGCCCGAACTCGGTGTTGTAGTCGTTGCGCCCCTCTCCCAGCCGCTCCGCGACCTCACGAGCCCGCGCCAGATGTTCATAGGCGGTAGTGGCCTCGTTCAACCGGGACGCGGCCACGGCCCGTTGCAGGGTAAGACCACCCCACAACGACATGGCCTCCGGCTTGCCCTCATCGACCAGGAACCACAGCGCCTCCGAGGCCGTCCGCGCCGTCTCCTCCACCTGGTCGAAGTGACGCGCGCCCAAGAAGACGAAGCCGAGCCGGAAAGCGCCGGCCGCCATCATCAGCGGATCGCCCGCTCGTTCCGCCGCGACGATCGCCCGATCAGCGGCGATCCACGCCGCCTCCGGCTCGCCGAGCTTGGCCAGCGCCGCCGAGCACGCCTGATAGGTCACCGCCAGCAGTTGGAACAGCTCCGCCCGCCGCTCCTCGGGAGCCGAGCGGGCAGCGGTCTCCAACGCGGGCACCAACCCGCGCAGCAGGTCGGCCAGCTCGACATACCGGCTCTCGTGCGTCAGCTCCCAAGCCCGATCGACCCGCGGCTTGATCTCCGATGTAGGCGGGACAGGCGCCGAGTGCAGCATGGCCCGCAGCGAATGGGCCCCCGAGAGCACCAGACGCAGACTCGCCGTTCCCGGTATCTCCTCAGCGGAGGCCGCGACGACCGGCGCCTCCGCCGCCAGCTCCGACAACGGGATGTCCAGAGCCTCGGCGACCTTCTCCAGGACCGACATGCGGTCGACCTTGCGGACACCGCGCTCTACCTGGGAGATCCACGCCACCGACCGGTCGACCAGCCGCGCCAGCTCCGGTTGCGACAGGCCGCGTCGCTTACGTTCCTGGGCGATCCGCCGGCCTAGTGCCCGTTGGTATTCGGTGCTCACCCTGCCGTTCCCTTACCGGTCTGGAGCGACAGCCAGTCGACCTCGACCGAGGCCAGCAGCTCATCCCGCGCCCCGAGGAACCGCCGGGTGTGCTCCTGCTCCTCGTGGGTGTCGAAGGCCGCCCGGTCCCGGTACAGCTCGTAGAAGATCCGCTGGAGCGGCTGGCCCTCCACCAGGTGGGACGCGTACACCAGTGTCCCCGGCTCTTCTGTGCGGATCTTCTCGATGGTCTCGGCGACCAGTTGATCGAACGCCGCCGCGCTCGCCTCGTCCTTACAGGTGAATCGGACCACCAGACCGAACATGAACTCCTCCTTCGTCGCAGCCTCTACCAGAGCAGTACTTATTGTGCGTGGCAAGTACTGCAAGTGGCTTGCACTCTAAGTACTGTACTCGTACTTTAAGTATCAGGCATAGATGCAGTGCCCCTGACCTGCTTGATCGCGAGGTGAGCCCACGTGACCGCACCCACAAACAGCCGCAAAGGCACCGGAGAATGGCAACAAACCTTCCTCGGACGAGTGGAGCAGGTGCGCGCGGTCCGCCGCTTCGTCAAGACCCATCTCCCCGACCACGCCGACGCCGATCTCATCGCCAGCGAACTCGCCACCAACGCCGTCGAGCACACCCACACCGGACAACCCGGCGGAACCTTCACCGCCACCGTCAAGCACCACCCCGATGGAACCGCCTACATCGAGATCGCCGACCAAGGCGGCCCCATCGCGTTCGGCGCCCGCACCTCCACCCGCGAAGGCGGACGAGGACTCCACCTCGTCACCGCCCTCACCACAACCTGGGGAGTCAAAGGCGACGCCGCCGGCCGCATCGTCTGGGCCGAGCTACCCCCACCCACCCCATGAACGACACACCATCGGCCTTACGCGCCCTCCGCGAACGCTTCCCCCACTGGGCCTTCCTCTACAACCCCTTTGCCTACCGCTGGTACGCCCTCCACGGCCGCACCACCACCCTCACCGCCGACACCCCCCAAGAACTCGCCGAACGCATCGTCCGCCACCAAGTACGCCAACGCCTCACCAGACCCCAACCACGGCAATGAGCGGCATCTAGCATCAACCGGCAAAGCGCCAGACCAGAGGCATGGCGAAGGTCGTGACACGTTCAAGATCATCGGAACCCGCGTTTTCAGCTGTGGGCCCGCTATCGGCGGCGCATGCCGCACCTCGTGCGATGCCGACCGCAGGTGTTGGAAGGGACATTGCAGGCGGACGCGGGGCAGGTCTCCAGACCATCTGGATCGACCGGGGCATCTGGCCCGGCGTCGACCACCAGGCTGGCCATGTGGTCGCCGATGTACTCGACACCATCGAGATCCTTCAGGGTGGCGGCTCGCCGTGACAGCAGCGATGACAGTAACGTCGGCTATCAAGGGTGGCCGGCGGTAGCCGTTCACCACCCTCTAGCCGCGGTCAACGGTGGAGGAGCAGGGGGGTCCGCTTGAAAAGCGGAAGATGGGCAGTTCGCCCCGCCCTTGACCGCGCACTTGAACATCCTAAACGCCCCCTGATCGCGAGTTGAGCCACTGCCCCACACTTCCGGATCTATCGGTAGTGTCTTGCCTAGCGAATCGACAACAAGGTTGCGGCCCCCATCACAACGAACGTGGTGATGACGCACAGGCGGGCGGTTCGCGGCCAACTGTCCAACGACATCCGGACCGTCCGTCCTGCTTCTTTTACTGCACAGCTAAGCCATTCCATTAGTGATCACCCTCTTTGGATGCAGATGACTGCACACAGGATTTATGTTAATGCGACCGGTAGCGATTTAGGCCGGTCCAAGATTTAAATCGTCTTTGAGTTGTTGGTGGATATATGCCCGAAGATCCTCCGCTTTATCTCTAGCACTACTTGCGGCCGCAAACCACTCGATCTCTGCGCCATCCAATCTTGTGAGTTCCGCATAAATCACGGCCTGGTGTCTAATGATTCGATGCAATTGCTTCGCTTGCTGGAGGTTGGACGCATTCATGGCGAGCTCTTGCTTCCGCAGTCTATTTAAAGTAATAAGGAGACGCAGGCGGCGGATCCCCTGAGCCGTACTTGAACCCGTCTCGCCATGCCAGCGATCCAGTTCCTTTGCTTGCTTATCTTGCAACTTTTCTAGAGCTTCGACATTCCCAATGTGGAGTCGGTTGTGAATGCGTTGGCCTGCTTTTTGATAATCGCGGCGCGCTGCCTCTGATGTGAAGCCGATGGATTGATATACACCTGGCCGCGGTGCCCCACACATGCGCTTATACACGGCCGCTTTGTCGATGATTTCCTCGGCTTTAAGTCGCAAATCCTTCGCTTGCTTCAGAATTTTGGTAGATGTATCAGGTTGTTCGTTAGTCGGGATGGCGGCAAGCTGCTTAGCGCTCTCAGATAGAGAGCGAGCAGCTTCACATAGGTCGAGCCGGGCTTGAACGACCCCGTAGGCCGTATCATGGTCCGTTAGATGGCCGAAGGTGCCATCGGGATTCTGAACTGTCGGTTCCCTGGGACTATCAGGACTACGGACCTCCACAGTCTCAGCCACTATGACGGAACCGCGTTGTTGGCCTCGCCATGTCTCGATGGTCGTCCGTCTCCAGACTTGCTTTCGCCCTCGGAATTCCTCGTGCTTGGGGAATTGCTGCCGGTGGATATAGGAACTGACGGTCGCTGGCTTCACTTTCAGGTAACTTGCGATCTCATGTCTATCCCACCACTGCTCCTCCACCTGTTCTGGCTTGTTCCCGCCAAGCGTGCACATGAGTAGAAGGAGTGCAAGGACATTGACGTCACTCATCAGCTTTCCCATCGACAGGACGAGGTGAGACACATCTTCTCTCATGCCTGAAGAATGCTGCCTCAATGTCCGATTGCAAGGACAGGTTTGCACAGTTGCGATGCTGAGCCTAGCTGCGCAAACACTGCTTGGATCTTGAAGTAGGGGCCGGCTAGTTGCTGTGGAGGGTCATCAGAGCTAGGTGCTGCGGAGGAAGCTGCAGCTACGGCCAACCGTGTGATCTTGCGACCGTGGCGGTGGCGGCAGCCCAGTGTCCTGACTGGTGGGACGCCTGCTGGACGGCAGTCACATAAAGCTGGGCTCTGAGCAGGGGGAAGAGAGATCGAGACACGGGTACATGTTCTCCACTCGGCTACGGACCAGAAGGCGACGGTGGCTGAGGCCGTGACGATCGCCGACTGCGGTGCTCGTCGTACGGCTAGTGATCGCCGGTAGGACCCCCAACCAGTCGGCCTTACCGGCGGGTGACCACGGCCGAGATGACAGCAGCGTCCCTACACCTCGCCGCATCCACGCGTGCACCCACATGCGTCTGACCATGGTGTTGATGTAACGAGCGAGGCGATCGGTCCGCCTGGAAAGAGGAAGGTCGTGAGTGAACCTGGAAGGGTTCCTGCGATAGCGATGAGTGCAGCGAAGACAACCTGCATAACCTCAATTGGGCACTACTGTGCTCGATGACAAACTCGGCCCTACCCCCGAGGTGTGGACACCTTTAGTGCCTGATGATGGAGATCTGGAGACAAGGACTTCCACGTGGCGATGAGTCGTACCTGCCGGTGTTCAAGGCGGACGCCCTCGGTCCGATCCGGGACGGACGCTGGCCTCGGTGGCTGAGGACTTGGGGATGCGCAGGCTGAGGCTAGCTGGGGTAGCTGGGCCGTCCTACGCCGAAGTTAGCTTGATCCCATTTCAGCCATAACGTGGAATATGTCCCGAAATTTCACCTTGACCTGCATTGATCATTTAGCTGAAAAGGCCGCCCAAGTCGTGATCATGCACCTGCGGGCCTATCATCTGGGTCAACAAGTGGTGCTCCTGAGGGGGATGCGCCCGTTGGTGCGTCTCGCGGGAGACACATGGAACAGTACGTTGACGTCGAGGGGCTATCGATCGAATTGCCTTCTCGATGGTCCGATTCGATCAAAGTTGACAAGAACATCGCACGCCAGCTCCTTTGTCCACCACGCAAGGCCCGTCTTGTCAATGAGAACCAGTCAGTATGGGCGGTCGCGGAGGACCAGCGCTGGCCTGTCATCAAAGGTCCCGCCCCGGAATACGTGCACCTCGTCCGGAAGAAGGAGCGGTTCGCCTGGGGCGGTCCCGCCGCGGCGCACGCTCCAGCCGAAGTAAGGGCATCTCTCGAGGGAGCCTTTCGCCTACCCGGCCTCGACGCGCAGAGCCCGCGAGGGTTGCGTGCACCCCAGACTGGCGCTCTCCTGGCCGTCTTCGCCCACTGGACCACCGGAAGCCAGCACCCGGCAACGGTCGTGATGCCCACCGGCACGGGCAAGACCGACACTATGGTGGCGATCTATGCAGCCGCGCGCCCGGAGCGCTTGCTGGTCCTCGTACCCTCCGACGTGCTGCGCGGTCAGACTGCGGGCAAGTTCGAGGCCCTTGGCATCCTGCCTGAACTGGGCATCGTCACCGGCCCGTTCGAACGCCCTGTGGTAGGCCGCGTGGAGCACCACTTCGAGTCGGGCGACAGCGCCCGCTCCTTCGCGCAGGCGTGCAACGTGGTGGTCACTACCCCCGCCGCCCTTGCGGGCTTCTCCGAGGACGTCCGGACCGTCTTCCTGGCCGAGTTCAGCCACCTGTTCATCGACGAGGCACACCACGTGGCGGCCAGAACCTGGAGCGAGATCCGCGACGCCTTCGACGGCCGGCCCGTCGTCCAGTTCACCGCCACCCCCTTCCGGACGGACGGGCGCCCCCTTGGCGGACGAGTTGTTTACGCCTTTCCGCTGCGCGAAGCGCAGGCTCAGGGATATTTCGCCGGCATCGACTACATCTCCGTGCTGAGCTTCGACGACCCGGACAGGGACATCGCCGAACGCGCCCTGTCGTGCCTGCGCACCGACCTCGACAACGGCCGCGATCACCTCCTCATGGCGCGGACCAGCTCGATCAATCGGGCCAACGAGCTGCTGAACCTGTACGAGGGGCTCGCGCCGGACCTCAACCCCATGGTCATCCACAGCAAGCTCAGCGGCAGGAAGGCCAAGGCCGCCCTCGACGCACTCGATCAACGCCACTCCCACGTGATCATCTGCGTGGGGATGCTGGGAGAAGGTTTCGACCTGCCGCAGCTCAAGGTCGCGGCACTCCACGACACGCATAAGAGCCTCGGCATCACGCTGCAGTTCATCGGCCGTTTTGCCCGCGTGTCCTCAACGACGGTGGGCAACGCGACCGTGGTGGCCTCACGATCCGACGCACCCTTCGACGAGCAGCTTCGTCAGCTTTATGCGGAGGATGCCGACTGGAATCTCATCGTCCGCGACCTGTCCCAGCAGGCCGTCGGCGAGCAGGAGGACGTCAGCGACTTCGAGGCCGCATTCGGCTCCGGGCCGGAAGAGGTGTCCATCAAGTCGGTGCTGCCGAAGATGAGCGCGGTGGTGTACAGAACCGGCTGCCATGACTGGACCCCGACGAAGGTCTACCAGGTCTTCCCTGAGGAGAATCTGCTCACCTACCCCATCGCCGTCAACAGGCGCGATCGTGTGCTCTGGTTCGTCACCCAGGAGCAGGCTCCCGTCCAGTGGGGCCAGCTTCCCGCCGTGGAAGAAGTCGTTCACCACCTTTACGTCATGTCCTGGGACGAAGCCCACGGCCTGCTGTACATCAACAGCACCAACAACGACAGCCTCCACGAGGACCTGGCCACGGCCGTGTGCGGGCAGACCGCGGACCGCATCACCGGCAAGCGGGTCTACCGCGTCATGGGCGGCATCGACCGGCTCGTGCCCACGAACGTCGGTGTCCTGGACGTCAGGAACCGTAACCGGCGCTTCTCCATGCACGTCGGAGCCGACGTCGCGGAGGGCTTCGCCGATGCCGAGAAACACACCAAGGCTCAGACCAACATCTTCGCGACCGGGTTCGCCGCCGGCGTCCGCACCAGCGTCGGAGCCTCACTCAAGGGCCGGATCTGGAGCCGCCGAACCGCCGAGTCGCTCAAGCACTGGGTCGACTGGTGCAATGAGATGGGGCTGAAGCTGCTCGACGACAGCATCAACATCGCCCATGTCATGGACAACTTCATCCAGCCCGAGGACCTCGAGGACTGGCCGGAGCTGACCGTCCTGGCTGTGGAGTGGCCGCTGGCACTCCTGGCCCGTAATGAGGACTCCGTCCAGCTTTCCTACGGCGGCGTCTCCTATTCCTTCCTGGAAGCCGAGCTTGAGGTGACACCCCACGTCCCAGACGAAGCCGTCCACTTCGTCATCCGCACGCCTGCCTGGCAGGTGCCCTACGCCATCTTCATCGAAGACGGCCTGATGCGGGTCAGAGCCGCGGGCGACGGTGAAGTGATGATCTCCACGTCCCGTCGCGACCTCTCCGCCACCGAGTTCTTCGCTCGCCGCGACAACGTGCTCCAGGTCCTCTTCGAGAACGACACCCTTGTCTGCGCGCCCGCCCGCCTCCTGCATCCCGTACGCGACATCCCACCCTTCGATTCTGCCCGGCTTCAAGTACCGGACTGGACGGGCATCGACATCACCAAGGAGTCGCAGGGACGCACCCGCGACGCCGACTCCATCCAGGCACGGATGATCCAAGTGGTCCTGGCGCGTGGCCCCTGGGATGTGGTCGTCGATGACGACGGCTCCGGCGAGATCGCCGACATCGTTGCTCTCCGCGAGACGGAGCGCGAGCTGCATATCCTGCTCGTGCACTGCAAGTACTCATCGGAGCCGCAGGCAGGCGCACGGGTAGAAGATCTCTACGAAGTGTGCGGCCAGGCCAACAAGTCAGCCGCCTACCGCCGCGACATTACCGCCATGCTGAACACCCTGATTAACCGCGCCCGGAACAGGCAAAGGAAATACGGTCACAGCGGCATCGAGGCCGGCACCTCCGAAAGACTCGTCCGCTTGCGCGACACGGCCAGGACTCGTAAGCCGCACCTCACCATCGCCATCGCGCAGCCTGGTCTGAGCCAGACCAGAGCCAGACGTAAGCAGATGGAACTCCTGGCCAGTACCGAGGTCTATCTCCGCGAGATCGCGAATGCCGGTCTCGAGGTGTATTGCAACGCATAGATGAAGATCGGGCGACGGACTGACCAGATCGACGAGGAACTTCACCGCCGGGCACACCCGCGGCGGGGAAGCGGTACTGGACTTCCTGGCGCCGCAGGCGATGGCCCGTCATGACAGCAGCGGTGACAGCAACATCCGCCACCAAGGGCATGCGACGGCAGCCGTTCACCACCCTCTGACCTTGGTCTTCGGTAGGGGAGCAGGGTGGTTGTTCCGCCTGAAAAGCGGAAGGTCGGCGGTTCGACCCCGCCCCTGACCACCTCAAAAGCAGCCAAAACGCCCCGAGCATTCGTGCTACGGGGCGTTTTTGATCTTCAGTGACAGTAACGTCTGCCAAGCTGCGCTCAGGTGGTTGGCGCGCAGACGGCCGAAGCGTGCCGGCGATTTGACGGGTGAGGACGCCGTACGACGGGAGCCGAAGAAGCCATCGGCGAAGACGTCATGAGCGCCGAAATGCGCAACGTCCTCACCCTCCTACGCTCCCCTCCACGCCCAAATCCACCTGCACTCAACCGTCCTGGACAACTCCATCTACCGAGGCGACGACCACGGTCGGGCGGTCGCTGGCCGCGATGTGGCTCTTCGGCCGGTCCGGCCGCGCCGCCGACGCGCTATCGGTTTTTGAAGTGTCTCGTGCGAGACGTGCGTCGTTGCTGGCTTTGGTCGGATGGGGATGCACCGTGCCTGGTAGATCGCGGCCTGTGTTCGCCTAGGTAGGTTGAACTGCTTGATCGCTACTCGCCGCACCCGGAACCCGGCCCCACCATGTCCTGACACACCCTCACTCGGCAAATCGACGACGCCACTCGGAGTCTTCGGGGCCGAGGTCAGCCCTGGGCTTGGCGGTTGCGTCCACGGACGTGGTGTAAGAGTTTCCCCTGATGACAAGCGTGGCGTCGTGAAATGAGGACGGCCATCGCGTGATCCTTCGTGATTGCGATCAAGACCGAAGGAGAACAAGGCGATGGCCGTGAACGACAGTGTGGACCCCGCCGGCTGGTTGGCGAAGCAGATCGAACAGCAGGATCCGGATCTGTTGCGATCCATGGTGAAGACCATGGCCGAAGCGTTGATGTCGGCCGAGGCCGACAGCCGGTGCGGGGCCGGATACGGCGAGCGCAGCAGCGAGCGCACCAACTCCCGCAACGGATATCGCACCCGTGACTGGGATACTCGGGCCGGCACCGTCGAGCTGGCGATCCCGCTCCGGCAGGGGTCCTACTTCCCCGACTGGCTGCTGGAGCGCCGCCGCCGGGCCGAGCAGGCGCTCATCAGCGTCGTGGCCACCTCCTACCTGCTGGGAGTCTCCACCCGCCGGGTGGACAAGCTGGTCGAGCAACTGGGCATCACCGGCATCTCCAAAAGCCAGGTCAGTCAGATGGCCAAGACCCTGGACACCCAGGTCGAGGCGTTCCGGACCCGCACCCTGGACGCCGGGCCTTACACCTTCCTGTGGCTGGACGCCCTGACCCAGAAAGTCCGAGAAGGCGGCCGGATCATCAACGTGCACGTCCTGGTCGCCACCGCCGTCAACGCCAACGGGCAGCGGGAGATCCTCGGCCTGGAGATCAGCAGCCGTGAAGACGGCGCCGGC
Organism: Sphaerisporangium krabiense; assembly: GCF_014200435.1. NCBI lineage: Bacteria > Bacillati > Actinomycetota > Actinomycetes > Streptosporangiales > Streptosporangiaceae > Sphaerisporangium > Sphaerisporangium krabiense. Next base: position 2,856,905 of record NZ_JACHBR010000001.1, read on the forward strand.
TGGCTGTCCTTCTTGCGCGGCCTGGTCGCCCGCGGCCTGTCCGGGGTCCACCTGGTCATCTCCGACGCACACGCCGGGCTGGTGGACGCCATCGGCGCCTGCCTGCCAGGAGCGTCCTGGCAGCGTTGCCGCACCCACTACCTGCGCAACCTGCTCACCTGCGTCCCCAAATCCGCCCAGCCCTGGGTCGCCACCCTGGTACGCACCATCTTCGACCAAGACGGTCCCGAAGCCGTGCTCGCCCAGCACCAGTGGGTCATCGACGCTCTGGCCACCAAGTACCCAGCCGCCGCCGATCACCTGGAGACCTCCCGCGAGGACCTGCTGGCCTTCGCTGCCTTCCCCAAAGAGATCTGGAAACAGATCTGGTTCAACAACCCCCAGGAACGGCTGAACAAGGAGATCCGCCGCCGCACCGACGTCGTCGGCATCTTCCCCGACCGGCCCGCCATCATCCGCCTCATCGGCGCGGTGCTGTCGGAACAGACCGACGAATGGAGCGAAGCCCGCCGCTACATGGGCGTGGAAGTCCTGGCCAAAGCACGACTGAAACTCATCCACGGCGACACGCCGACCACGCATCGACTCCCCGACACACTCACCGCTTAACCTGCAGAAACAGATCACGCGAAGACTGACTCATACACCACTTCGCAGGACGTGACCGGCTTGGCGCCCGTTCGCTGCCTCAGCGACGGCGGCCGCGATTCGGCCGGCCCGCGTTGATGGCCGTGCCGCGCTGGCGATCCACCACAGCGTCTGCTTGCGGGCGCTCGGGGGAAAGCGGTCCCAGTTGGCTCGTGCTTGAGGGTGTTGGTCGAGTGAGGTGGCGAGGTCGGCGGGTTCTTCGAGGGCTTCGACTTGGTCGGAGATGGTCCACCATCCGTTCGTCTTCGCCGCGTCGATCGCTGCTCGCCCGGCGTCCGTCATGAGGCCGCGACGTTCCATTTCGGCGGCGCGTTGGCGGTTGAGTCGGGACCAAGGGCTTTTGGCTTTTCGCGGGGTGATCAGCTGGAGGCCGCGGTCGTCGTCGAGGAGGTTGGCGGTCGAATCGATCCACCCGAAGCAGATCGCTTCTTCGACTACTTCGGGGTAGGGGCATCGTGGTCGGCCGGTGCCGGTCCGCCACGAGCACAGCCACACGCCGCGGGTCGACGTGTGGTTCTGCTCGAGCCACGATCGCCATTGCGGTCGAGTCTCGACATGGTAGATCGGGTAGCCGAACCTCCACGTGGCGGGGTGCTCGGACGCCGACGGCCGGGGTTGCGCAGAGGTCACGGAAGTCTTCGGTGTCGAGCGGAACGGCCACTTCCCGAATGCCGGTCTGTCATATCGCGGTCAGGTGGCATCCTGCTGTTCCAGCCACTTCAGAATCGCTTGGGTCGTTTCTTCTGGCTTCTCTTGCTGGATCCAGTGACCGGAATCAAGGCTGACCACCTCCACGTTGGGCACGAACTCCGCCAGGTTCTCACCCCGTGCGACCAGGTCCCTGTCGCCATAGATCATGAGTGCGGGCTGTCGGATGATCGGGTCCACGTCCGCCAGCAGGTGCCAGTTGCGGTCGAGGTTCCTGTACCAGTTGATGCTGCCCGTGAATCCCGATGATTCGAAGGCGGAGACCAGGACGGCCAGTTCGCCGTCGCTCATGATGGGCTCACCGCGTGGTGTTTCCGCTCTGGCGAGATCGATCAGCGCCATGCCCGGCTGAGGCTCTCTGGGGGGCTCGTTCTTGCGGTACAGGTTGCGGAGGAACTGGAATGTGTTGTCTTCGAATACGGCGTCCGCGACGCCCGGCTGTCGATTGAAGTGGACGAAGTAGAAGTCGCCGCCGAGCATGTCCTCCATGAACTCGATCCAGGGCTTCTCCCCGCGCTCGGGGTAGGGCAGGCTCAGGTTGATCACCTTGTTCACACGGTTCGGGTGCAACAGGGTCAGTCCCCAGACGACGAACGCACCCCAGTCATGGCCGACGAAGGTGGCGTCTTCGTATCCATAGTGGTCGAGGAGTGCGACGAGGTCACCCGACAGGTGTTCGATGTCGTAGTCCGTCACTTCGGTCGGGCGGGATGAGTTGCCGTAGCCGCGCTGGTTCGGTGCGATGACGTGGTAGCCGGCCGCGGCGAGGGCGGGCATCTGGTGGCGCCAGGAGAAGGCGTGCTCCGGCCAGCCGTGGCAGAGCACGATGGGTTTTCCCGCATTTTCCCGGCCCGCTTCGAAGACTTCGAGTTCCACACCGTTGACCGGAATAAGGGTGGGCTTGGGGAATTCGGTTGGATTGAGCATTGCGTTTCCTCTCTGTCTTTCGGGGTGATCGGGCGGCGAAGGTTCCCGAAGATGGCGTCGGCGCACCACTGATGGGCCGGGAGGGGGGTTCGCTTGCGGTCGACCTCGTCGGTGAGGTCATGTCGTCATCTTGGCAACCGAAACCGGTCACCTCATGACCGGTTTTCTGTGAAAGTGTTGTCGGCGTGCGAACCGACCGGCTGGTGGCCATCCTCCTCTTGCTGCAACGGCGCGAGCAGGTGACAGCGGCAGAGGTCGCCCGAGAGCTGGAGGTCTCCGAGCGCACCGCCCGCCGTGACCTCGACGCCCTGGCCATGGCCGGGGTGCCCGTGTACTCCATGCAGGGCCGAAGCGGCGGCTGGCGCCTCGTGGGCGGCGCCCGCACCGACCTGTCCGGGCTGACCGCGAGTGAGGCCCGCGCCCTGTTCCTGGTCGCCAGCCCGGCCTCGGCTGCGACGCCGACCGTGAAAGCGGCTCTGCGCAAGCTCGTCCATGCCCTGCCGGAGCCCTTCCGGGTGCAGGCGGAGGCGGCGGCGTCGTCGTTGGTCATGGACCCGCAACGATGGGGGTCGAGTCGGATCGAGCACCGGCCACCTCGCTTCCTCGACGAACTCCAGGACGCGGTGATCCGCGGTGTCCAGGTGCGGCTCGGCTACGTCGACCGCGAAGGCACCGAAACCGAGAGAACCGTCCACCCGCTGGGCATCGTCGCCAAAGGACCGACGTGGTACCTCGTCGCTAACGCTGACGCCGGTCGGAGGACGTTCCGGATCGACCGCGTGTCATCCGTCGAGCCGACCGACGATCCCGTGCACCGGCCCGAGGGGTTCGACCTTGCCGAGAGCTGGAGGGAGATCGCCGACGAGGTCGGCCGAAGGCGAACACCCCTCGAAGTCCAGGCCGTGTGCACTCCCGAAGGGATCGGCAAGCTCCGAATGGGACTTGGGGACCGGCTTGAGGTTGGAGGTTCCACGAGCGACGGCCGCATCGAGGTCGTGATCCGCGGCTACAACGAGTACGCGCTCGCGGGCGAGCTCGCCGGACTGGTCGAATGGCTCGAAGTGACCGGCCCACCTGGTGTGCGGCACCACCTCACCTTGATCGCCAACGCGCTCATCGAGCGATACGGCTGAGACGCTTCAGGGATCGCCCGTCAGAATGGTTCGCCCACCGGAAGGGGCTCAGAAGCGGGTCGCGCCGAAGGGGGAGAGGACGTCGGGGCGGATGCCGTTCAGCATGAAATCCGTCAGGGCGGCGCCCGAGACCATGGACAGGCCGACGCCGAGCATGCCGTGGCCGGTGTTGACGTAGGCGTTGGACAGGTTGGGGAGGTGGTCGATGATCGGGAGGCCGTCAGGGGTCATCGGGCGGAGGCCCGCCCACAGGTGGGGCAGTTCCCGCACCGACTCGTTCGCCGGCATGTGCCGCAGGTAGCGGCGGGCGACGCGGACCATGCCGCGGACCATCCGCGGGTTGATCCGCAGTGTCTCGTCGGCGATCTCCATGCCGCCCAGTACCCGGTAACCACCCTTCAGCGGGGTCACCCCGACCTTGGTGTGCGACAGGTAGAGAGGGTGGGCGGGGGAGTGTTCGGACGGCACGAAGAAGCTGTATCCCTTGCCGCCCCGCATGGGCAGCCGGGCGCCGAGCCAGGCGGCGATGCGGCGGGTGTCCAGCCCGGCGGCGATCACCAGCGCGTCGGCCCGCACCTGCCCGCCGGTGGTCTCGACGGCGGTGACCCGGCCGCCGGAGGCGTGCACCGCGGTCACCCGGGTGCCGGTGTGCAGGCGCACGCCCCGCTTGACCAGGTACTCGGCCAGCGTGTTGCAGAACGCCCCCGGATCGACGTGCCGCTCCTCGGTCAGGTTGAATCCGCTGCGCACCTGGTCCGACAGCTCCGGCTCCAGCTCGTGGATCTCCTCGTGGCCCATGATCCGCGTCGGTACGGCGTACCCGGCGGCGCGCATCGGGGCCAGCTCGGCGAGTTGGTGGCGGGCCTCGGCCTCGGTCAGGCAGGCGCGCAGATTGCCCTTGCGCGGCACCTCGACCGGCACGCCGAGGTCGGCGAGTTCGTCGAAACCGTCGAACATCTCGCGTGACAGCGCGCCCAGCCGGGCCGAGCCGCTCTCGAAGGAGGACCGGGTGCAGTGGCGGGCGAACCTCAGCAGCCACGGGATCATGCTGGGCGCGGTGAGCGGCCGGATCGCCACGGCGGAGTCACGCTGGAACGACTCGGCGACGCCCATGCGCGGCACGCCCGGTCCGGGCGTCGGGATGCTCAGCACCGGGCTGAGCCAGCCGCCGTTGCCCCATGAGGTCGAACAGCCGGGCCGGCCCGACTCGATGATCGTGACGTCGAGATCGGCTTTCCGCAGGTAGTAGGCGGTGGCCAGGCCGACCGCGCCGCCTCCGATGACGGTGACCGACGAGAGTGCGCTCATACGCCGGCGCCAACCTTACTGCTCATGGATATGTCCAATACATAGAGATGTGTACGACGAGTCGTGAAGGCTTCATCCCGCTAGCGAGAGCCGTACCGGCCCCGCGCCGGGCACGGCCCGCGCGAGCGACGACCAGGGGACGCGGAACACCCGGCCGGGGGAGGCGGGCCACGGGACACGGCGACGGGTGAGCAGGCGGCCGGCCTGGTGGACCTGTACGACGGGCGAGCGGACCAGGGTGTCGGTCCACAGCAGCAGGCGGCCTCGGGAGGGAGGTGGGTCGCCGCGGCGGACCATCGACGGGGCCACCCAGCGCAGGGGGGCGTCCACCTGGATGTCGAACGCGATCTCGCCGGGCTGATCGTCGGCCAGCCAGCGATGGACGGCGGCGGCCACGTGCCGGCCGTCCAGGGCGGCGATGTCGGCGGTGTCGACGGGATGGATCAGGTTGCCGGCGGCGAAGACGCCCGGGCGGCTGGTGCGCAGCGCGGTGTCCACGACCGGGCCACGGCTGCTCGGGTCGAGACGGAGACCGGTGCCCCGGGCGAGCTCGTGGTCGGGGATCCAGTCGCCGGTCACCACTACGGTGTCGCACTCGACCCGGCGCCGCCGTCCGGTGCCGGCCTGCTCGACGACCACGGCGCTCACCCGGCCGGCGTCGCCCTCGATGGAGACCAGGCGGGTGCGGGTGGCCACGGGAACCCGGAGCAGGGCCCGGCCCGGCAGGTGGAAGGCGGCGTAGGACTCCGGGACCGGTTGCTGCGTGGTCATCAGCACGGTGCGGCAGCCCGCCTCGCGCAGGGTCAGCACCGCCGACCAGCTCACCAGCTCGGCCCCGACGATGACCGCCCGCTTTCCGGGCCGCCCGTGATGGAGGTGGACCAGGTTCTGCAGGTGGCCGGTGGTGTAGACCCCGGCGCCTCGGTCACCGGTGATCAGCCGGGCCGGCCTCGGCCGTTCGCGGGCGCCGGTGGCCAGCACGAGCGCGCGGGGCTCGACGCGCACCAGCCCGGACGGAGTGGTCACCTCCAGCTCGCGGCCGTCGGACACCCGGGTGACCGTGGCTTCGGTGAGGACGCGCGCCCCGGCTCGCTCGGCGCGGCGGTGCAGCAGCCGGGCGTATGCCGGCCCGCTCATCACCCGGTGCAGGTCGCGGAGGCCGTAGCCGGTGTGGTCGCTGTGCCGGGGGATGCCTCCCGGCACTTGTTCGCGCTCCAGCACCAGGATCTCGCCGTCGACCAGACCGGCCAGCGCGGCGGCGGCGGTCAGCCCGGCGGGCCCCGCGCCGACGACGGCCACCGCGGGCCTCATCGTCTCCATGCCTCAGGCCTCCGTTCCGGTGGCCTCGGCGAACAGCCGGCCGACTTCGGCGCCGCAGAAGAACCCCTGGCAGCGGCCCAGCGTCGCGCGGGTGCGGCGGCGCAGTCCGTTCAGATCGTGCGGCGGAATCGGCGCGGCGAACGCGTCGCGGACCTCGCCCCTCGTCACCTTCTCGCAGAAGCACACGATCCGCCCGTACTCGGCGTCCGCTCTGATCAGCTCGTCACTCTGGTACGGCCGGGTGAACGCCTCGCCGAGCACCGGCACCCGCACCGGCGGTGGCAGATCGGAGCGCGGCTTGAGCGGCAGCCCGGCCTCGTCGAGCAGGTCACGCAGGTGCTCGGCGATGCTCATGCTCGCGGTGAGCCCGGTGGAGCGGATCCCGCCGAGGCACGCGTAGCGCTGCCCGGCGTCCACGTCGACGACGTAGTCGCCGTGCTCGGTGGCGGCGCGGAGTCCGGCGTAGGAGGTGGTGATCTCTTCCTCCAGGAGTGACGGCATGATCCGGCGGCCCTTCTCCAGCAGCGATGCGATGCCGGCCTCGGAGGTGGAGGTGTCGGTGCGGTCCTGCAGGTCTTCGGAGGTAGGACCGAGCATCACGTTGCCGAACACGGTCGGGCTGATCAGCACCCCCTTGCCGCGTGAGGTCGGCACCGGCAGCACGATCTTCGGCGCCAGCGGCCGGGCAGCCGTGTCGAACACGATCAGTTCGCCTCGCCGGGCCGTCACGGAGAACCGCCGGTGGCCGAAGAGGCCGTCGATGACGTCCGCGCCGAGCCCGGCCGCGTTGACCACCCACCGGGCCGTGATGTCGCCCCGCGAGGTGTGCAGCGTGGTCAGGTCCGGCCCGGCGTCCACCGACTCGACGCGGGCGCCGAGTCGCAGGTCGACGCCTCGGGCCAGCGCGTCGTAGGCGAAGGCGAGCGTGGTGGACCACGGATCGACGATCGACTCGCCGGGCACGGTCATCCCGCCGAGGGCGCCTGGTCCGAGGGCGGGGACGGTCTCGTAGACGGTGTCGCGGCCGACGATCTCGGCGGCGTGGTAGCCGTTGGCGACGGCCTTGTCCCCGAGTCCCGGCAGCGCGGCGAGCTGGTCCTCGTCCCAGGCGACCAGAAGGGCCCCGGTCGGCTCGACCGAGATGCCCGTCTCGCCGGCATACCGCGACAGCTGCGCGTAGCCACGAGCCACCAGCCGGGACTCCAGCGTGCCGGGGGTGGCGTCGAAGCCGGTGTGCAGGAGCGCGGTGTTGGCCTTGCTGGTGGCGTCGCCCACGTCGTCACGGGCCTCGACCAGCGCCACGTCCAGCTCGAACGCGGCCAGCTCACGGGCCACGGCGCACCCGACCACCCCGGCCCCGATGATCGCGACGTCATGGATCCTCATGTGTCGTCCCTCCGGGCCGCCGCCGAACGAGCAGCCTTCTCCCAGCGCGCCATCGCCTCGGCGGCCCGCCGCTCGGTCCAGGCCGGCTCGAAGGACACGGCCGGGGACCACCCGTCGATCGCGGCCGGCAGGGACAGCTCGTCGTCGAGCGCCAGCCGGGCGAGAGCCGCAGTGCCGAGCGCGGTGGCGTGTGGCGACGGGTAGACGTCCACCGGGACCTGCAGCAGGTCGGCCTGGGCCTGCATCAGGGTGTGCGAGCGGGTCAGCCCGCCGTCCACCCGCAGCCGGGTCACCGGCACGCCGATGTCGGCGCTCATCGCCCGGGCCAGGGTGGCGACCTGCGCCGCCAGGCCCTCGACCACGGCGCGGACCAGCCGGCCCCGCGTGGTGGCCAGGCCGAGGCCGGTGAACGCGCCGCACGGCTCAGGGTTGCGCCACGGCTGCGCCAGACCGGCCAGGCCGGGTACGAAGCAGGCCCCACCGGAGTCGCCGGCCGCCTCGGCGTCGAGCGCGTCCGGCGCGGACAGCAGGCCCAGATCGACCAGCCACCGTACGGCGGAGCCGGCTGTGTAGACCTGGCCGTCCAGGCAGTAGCCGGTGGACGCGCGCAGCGACCAGGCGAGCGATGAGGTGAGCCCGTGCGCGGACCGCACCGCACGGTCGCCGGTGGCGCCGAGCAGGAACGCACCGGTGCCGTACGTGCACTTCACCATGCCGGGGTCGAGGCATCGTTCTGCGACCAGCGCGGCCTGCTGGTCCACGACCAGCCCGGCGACCGGGACCTCCGCGCCGGACCCCGACGCGCCGAACATCGACGTGCCGCCCACCACCTCGTCGCAGCGCGCCACCCGGGGCAGCGCCTCGTCGTCGAGGCCGAACAGGGCCAGCAGTTCGGGATCCCAGGCGACCTCGTCGAGGTCCAGCAGCAGGGACCGGCTCGCGGTCGTCGCGTCGGTGACGAACTCGCCGGTCAGCTGGTGGACCAGCCACGAGTCGGTGGTGGTGACGACGCCCTCGCGGGTGGCGTGCCGGCGCAGCCAGGCCATCTTCGGGGCCGAGAAGTAGGGGTCGAGCACGAGCCCGGTGCGTCGCCGGATGAGCTCGGTGTGCTCGCCCATGCCGGCGCAGACGTCCTGGGCGCGGCCGTCCTGCCAGACCAGCACCGTCGACAGCGGGCGGCCCGTCGAGGGATCCCAGGCGAGCACCGACTCTCCCTGGTTGGCCAGCGAGACGGCGGCCAGCGGCGGGTCTCCGGCTTCGCGCAGCGCGCGGATCCCGGCCTGCCGCACGGATTGGAGCAGCTCGAGCGGGTCCACCTCGACGCGCCCGCCGTCCAGGTAGGCGGGCCGCACGGGGACCTCCACCACCGACAGCGTGCGCTCACCGTCGTGCACCAGGGCCTTCGTGCCGGAGGTGCCCTGGTCGACGGCCAGAATCACGGTCATGGCCGGGCGGACAGGTCGTTGCCGGTCACCACATGACAGCCGACCCCCCGCAGCGCCTCGGCCAGCGCCTCGTCGGTGATCGCGCCGGCGATCAGCCCGGTGAAACCGCCGAGGTCGCAGACACGGAACGCGGCGACCCGGCCGTGCTTGGTGGAGTCGGCCAGCACGTACGAGCGAGCCGAGGTGGCGAGCACGGCGCGCTTGGTCGCGACCTCGTCCACGTGGAAGTCGGTCAGCCCGGCGTCGGCGCTCACCCCGCCGGAGCCGAGGAAGGCGATGTCGGGCCGCAGGTCCTGGAAGAAGCCGAGCGTCGTCGCGTTGGACAGCGCCAGGTCGCCGGCGCGCACCCGGCCACCCGAGACCAGCACCTCGATCCTGGCCCGTCCGGCGAGCTCGGAGGCGACCAGCAGCGAGCAGGTGACGACGGTGCCGTGGTAGTCGTTCGGCAGTGACCGGGCGACCTCCAGCGCGGTGGTGCCGACGTCGATCATCACCGTCATCCCGGGGCGCACCAGCGAGGCCGCGCTGCGGCCGATGGTGACCTTCTCCTCCGTGGCCAGGGTCGCGCGGTCGAGGAAGGACGCCTCCTCACCGGCCATCGAGGTGCGCAGCGTCGCTCCGCCGTGCACGCGCACCAGCAGGCCCTGCCGTTCGAGAGCGGACAGGTCTCGCCGGACCGTCTCGTCCGAGACGCCGAGGGAGCGGGCCAGCTCCTCGGTGCGGGCGTGTCCGGTGGGGGCCAGGAGGGTGAGGATCCGGTCCTGGCGTTCCGCCGCTAGCACCCGGACCACCTCCGCGTCGGGCGGAGGAATCTTTGACCGATCATGACCGATATTGTGGGTTGTGTGGCGCGTTGCTGTCAATGTGACCGGCCTTGAAGCTCCCGGGGCCCCTGGTGTTCAGCCTGGTCACATGCAAGATACCCATGATTCGCCGGAGGTTCCTGGTCATTGTGATGCTGGTCACATTGACAAATTTCCCACGGATTCCTACGTTACCCACATGTTCGCGGGCAAAATCCCTCGAATTACCACAACGAGATCGGGCTGAAACGGGCCTTGATCGGCCGCGTGGACATAGTGATCGCTCCGCCCCAGGAACAAGCCGGCGATCCACATATGCCTACGACCACCGCGAGCCCGGCGGACGGTGGGGGACGGTGCCCCGCACCTGTGGCAGCTGGTTCGTTGACAAAGGACACGAGGTACCGAAATGACGCGCACCCTGAACCTCGCGAGATCTCGCAAACTCGTCGCGGCCGTGGGCCTGACGCTCGCCACCACACTGGGACTCACCGCCTGTGGCTCGGGTTCCGGCTCGGGCTCCGGTTCCGGCTCGGGCACCGGCACCGCCGCCGCCGAGGACCTCGGACTGGTCAGGTCAGGTGAGGTGTCGGTCGGCTTCATGAACGGCCTGATGCCGTACGTCGGCCTTGACAAGGGCGCTCTGACCGGTGTCGACGGCGACCTGTTCGCGCTTGCCGCCAAGGAGCTCGGCCTTGAGGTGAAGCCGCAGGGCATGGAGTTCTCGGCGATGATCGCCGGCGTCCAGGCGGGCCGCTACGACATCGGGATCGGCGGTATCTCCTGGACCAAGGACCGCTCCCAGGTGGGCGTGATGAGCGACCCCGTCTACTACAGCCCCGCCCTGATGCTGACCCGTCCCGGGGTCAAGGCGACCTCGGTCGCCGACCTCAAGGGCCTCAACGTCGGCGCCGTCACCGGATCGATCAACGACGAGGCGGTGCGCGCCACCCCGGGCGCCAAGGCCCGCACCTACCCGGCGTGGGCGCAGGCCATCAGCGACCTGGCCGCGGGCCGGCTGGACGCGATCAACATCGACCCGCTGACCGCCGTCTATCTGCGCGACACCCGCCCCGACCTGAAGGGCTTCGAGGTCCAGACGATGACGCCGCCCACGGACGAGGAGGTCGCCGCCAACCCCGGCCTTCAGGGCTTCCGGCCGTACCAGGTGGTCTGGTACTGCTCGAAGAAGGCCGAGAAGCTGTGCGGCAAGCTGGACAAGATCACCAACGGCTGGTTCGCCTCGAAGGCCTCCAGTGAGGTGCTCAAGAAGTGGGGCGTGAACGCCGACGACTTCCTGACCGCCACCCCGGAGATGACCAAGGTCCGCAAGGGCGTCGACCGTCCCGACACGTGGACGGCGCCCACGCTCGGAGGCGGTAAGTGAGTCTGCTCTCGGTCGACTGGGGCGGGTATGCTCCCGTCCTGGTCGACGGGCTCGTCAAGTCGGTACAGCTCACCGCGATCGGTTTCACGGGCGCCTGTCTGGTCGGGTTCGTCGTCGCGGTGCTGCGGATGTCGCAGAACCGGGTGGTCAACGCGGCGGGTTACCTCTACACCGAGCTCTTCAAGAACCTGCCGATGATCACCGGCATCTTCATCATCTACTTCGGTCTCACCGGCATCGGGCTCGTCCTGGACGCTTTCACCGCCGGCTGGGTCGCCCTGGCGCTGTTCTACGGCGCCTACCTGGCGGAGATCTTCCGCGGCGGGCTGCAGGGCGTCTCGCGAGGGCAGACCGAGGCGGCGCACGCGCTCGGCCTGACCTCGGCGCGGGTCCTGCTGACAGTGCAACTCCCGCAGGCCGTACGGCTGGCGCTGCCCGCCACCGCCACCATGCTGGTGGACCTGCTGAAGGGGACCGCGCTGCTGGTCACCATCGGCGGCGGTGAGCTGATGACCCAGGCGACGATCATCACGTCCGAGACCTTCCAGCCGCTGGAGGTCTACATCGTGATCGGCCTGATCTACGTGGCGATGAGCTGGCCGCTCGCCCGCCTGGCGGGCTACCTCGAATCCCACCTGCGCGAAGGCACCGCGCTGTCCCCGACGAGCCGCAAGCTGCGCAGGATCACCGGGGCGAGGCTCGCACAGGACGTCACCGTGACCACCGGGGAGAAGGTCGGCTGATGAGCGAACCGACGATCCAGATCAGAGACCTGCACAAGTCGTTCGGCGGCCTCGAGGTGCTGCGCGGCGTCGACCTCGACGTCCAGTCCGGCGAGGTCGTCGCCGTGCTGGGCCGCAGCGGCAGCGGAAAGAGCACCATGCTGCGCTGCGTCAACCTCCTGGAGACCCCCACCAGCGGCACCATCACCGTCGGCGGGACGGCCGCGTTCGCCGGCCGCAAGGCGGCGAGGGGACGTGACCTGGTCGCGCTGCGCCGGAAGGTCGGCATGCTGTTCCAGGGGCTGAACGTGTTCCCGCACCTGTCGGTGGTCGAGAACGTCGCCCTGCCCATGGTGCGCAGCCTGCGCACCGGCCACGAGGAGGCGGTGGACACCGCGATCCGGCTGCTCGGCAAGGTCGGCCTGGTGGAGAAGGCCCTGTCGATGCCCGGCCAGCTGTCCGGCGGCCAGCTACAGCGGGTCGCGCTGGCCCGCGCGCTCGCGATGAACCCGCTGGCGCTGCTGTTCGACGAGCCGACCTCGGCACTCGACCCCGAGTCCACCATGGACGTGCTCAACGTCATGAAGGACCTCAGCGCCGAGGGCATGACGATGATCATCGTCACGCACGAGGTGAAGTTCGCCCTCGACGTGGCCGACACCGTCCTGATGATCGCCGAGGGCAAGGTCATCGAGCGGGGCTCCCCAGCGCAGATCGCCGAGAACCCGCAGGAGCAGCTGACCAGGAAGTTCCTGGCCGAGCACACGAAATTCGAAGGCAGCGCCGCCTGACCTCCCATGGCCGCGTGACCTCCAAGGAGTGCGAAGACATCATGAATGCCGAGAACCACGACGTCATCATCGTCGGCGGGGGAGTCGCCGGGCTGTCGGCGCTCTGGCAGCTACGGCACCGCGACGTGGTGCTGCTGGAGGCCGACGAGCGGCTGGGCGGACGGCTGATGTCGCTGCCGCGCGGCGACTACTGGATGAACCTCGGCGCCCACCTGTTCCCGGGCGCGGGCTCGCACGTCGAGCGGATGACGTCGGCCCTCGGGCTGGAGACCATCGGCATCCCGGGGGCCAAGTTCGCGCTGACCTTCGCCGGCAGGGTGTACGCCAACAAACGCGTCGAGACCTACCCGTTCACCCTGCCCCTGTCGCTGCGCGAGCGGGTCGCCCTCGCCAACGTCGGCCTGCGCGCGGTGGGCGCGGTCAAGGTGTGGCAGGACACCCAGCGGGAACGGCCCGGCTGGGCGGCCACCCGCTTCGGCGGCTACCTGGCCAACCGGTCGTTCCGCGAGCTGATCGGCCGCCCGCCGGCCCGGGTGGACGGCATCTTCCGCGCGGCCGGGCACCGCGCCGCCTCCGAGCTGGAGGACCAGAGCGCCGGCACCGGCGGCGCGCTGTTCGGTGGCGTGTGGGCGGGTCGCAAGAGCCTGCTGTCGTACAACCTCCACGGCGGCTCGGGCCGGCTCGGCGAGGCGATGGCCGCCGAGCTCGGGCACCTGGTGCGCTACGGCGCCTCCGTGACCAGGGTCCGCGAGGCGGGCGGTCACGTCACGGTCACCCTGCGCGAGAACGGAGAGGAGAAGACGCTGCGCGCCCGCCAGGTGATCATGGCCACGCCCGCGTACGTCTCGCACCGCGTCGTCGAGGGCCTGCCGGGTGACGTCGCCGACGTGCTGGCCGACGTCAGGTACGGCCCCTTCGTCAGTGCCGGCGTCATCACCACCGAGCGCGGCCCGATGCCGTGGGACCACATCTACGCGCTCACCGCCACCGAACAGTCCTTCGACATGCTGTTCAACCACGCCAACCCCCTGCGCGTCGGTCGCGCCCGGCGTCCCGGCGGCAGTCTCATGGTGTACGCCGGAGGCGACGGAGCACGCAGGATGCTGGACCTGGAGGACAGCGGCGTGGAGTCGCGCTACGCCGACGACCTCGTCGCGGTGTTCCCTCAGCTGCGCGGCAACCTCGGCGAGATCAGGATCCAGCGCTGGGAACACGGCATTCCCTACCGCCGGCCCGGTTTCTCCTTCGAGCCGATGCTCCGCCACAGCCGCCGCACCGACGTCGGCGTCCACTTCTGCGGTGACTACTTCGGCGACCTCGGCAACATGGAGCTCGCCGCCGCGTCCGGCTTCCGGGCCGCCCTCCGCGCGGGCGTCGCCCTCGGCGCGAACGCCGGGCGCCCCTGAGCGGGCCCCGGTCGCCCTCCCGGGAACATCATCGAGATCCCCGCCCTGCCCACTGGTCCCTGTCCGTCAATGCCTGCCGAGTGCGGTGCGCAGCCCGTACCAGCCGATCGCGGCGATGAGCGCGACCTGGAGCAGGTAGCCGGCGGCGACGGCCACGGCGCCGAGTGACCCGGTCGGCAGCCCGGCGAACACGACGACGTAGGCGATGCCCGCGATCGACAGTGGGCGCGGCATCGTCTTCGAGATCAGCGTCCCGATGAGCGCGAACAGCACACCGAGGGCGATGGCGACCTGGGTGCCGATGATCGCCGGGAGGAGTTGACCGAGGTGTGCGTTGAGGACGTCGAAGAGCTGCCGGCCCTCGGCCTCCGGCAGTACCGCGGGGTCGGCCGCGTACGCGAACGGCAGCGCCTCGGCGGTGATCGTGAGGGCGAAGAGGATCCCGCCGATGCCGGCCAGCAGGGCGCCGGCCAGGTTGAGCACGCCGGCTCTGCCCCGGGCGAGCAGCACGAGGAAGACCGCGCAGGCGACCCAGGAGACCGCATACCCGGGGCCGCCGAGGTACAGGTTCATCGGCCAGTACGCACCGCCCAGCGCGCGTACGTCGTCGTACCGGACCGTGCCGTCGAACGGCGGCTCCCAGAACGCGAACCCGGTCCGTCCGGCCAGCGAGACCAGCAGCAGGACGAAGAGCCCGACGAGGGCGACGCGCCGCTGGGCCGAGCGGGCCGGGACCGGCTCGGCGGCCGGGGGGATGACGGTGCCGGGGAGTTCGGATGCGGTCACGGTCGTATGCCTCCTTGGATCGGTGCGCGGCTCGCGCCGGTCCTCACCGTCACCGCGGGGGCGTCCCGCGGGCATCGGCCTCAGCACCTATCTTCGGAGAAGACCAGCTCAGCCGGCCTCGCTCAGCCCCTGTGGCCCCTGGTTCGCGGCGGCGTGATCCAGCCAGATCCTCGTGGCCCGCACGCGACGATTCGTCTCGGCGTCGGGCGTGAGGCCGAGCTTGACGAAGATCGCGCGGAGGTGGGCGTCGACCGTGCGCTCGGACACCACGAGCTGGGCCGCGATCCCGGCGTTGCTCGCGCCCTCGGCGAGGACGGCGAGCACCTCGGCCTCGCGCGGGGTCAGGCCGGTGACCGTCACCCCTCCAGCAGGCGCCGCGAGACCCTTGTCGTTCACAGCCGCCGGGGTCTGCGGGGCCAGGATCCGGGCGAGTCGTCCCGTCCCGGCCCAGGCGCCGCCGCCGACGACGACCGTCACGGCCGCGACGAGGAACGCGACCGAGGTCGCGCCGAGCCGGAGACCGGGGGCCGCGATGACCGTCCCGGTCCCGATCACGGCCAGGGCAGCGCCGGCGAGCCCGGTGCCGCGCACGACGATCGCCACCTGGCGACGCTCGACGCCGCCGCGCGCGGCGATCAGCGCGCAGGCGGTGCTGAACGCCGAGGCTCCGGCGAGAGCGACGAAGAACGCGACCGAGCCCAGCGACGGCTCGACGGCGCCGGGGTCGCGGGCGATGGCGAGCAGGAGGCAGAAGCAGACGGTGAGCGGCGCGGCGGTGGCCCCGGCCGCGGCGACCCCGATCCGCGCGCGGGCGGACCCCTCCGAGCCGAGCGCGGCACGCCACAGCGTCACCGGGACGAGCAGGAGGGCCAGGACGCCGAGCAGCGTGGCGAGGGCGCCGACCGGCTCGAGCGCCGTCCGCCAGGACTCCGGCGCGATGGTCGGCAGGCCGGTGAACGGTTCGCTCGCCGTCGTCAGCAGCGCGTCGGCGAGCGTGACCGCGCCGATCGCCGCGGCCAGGAGCGGGTGCGTCCAGGGCGTCTTCGCGCCGGTCCGGATGGCCGCGGACGCGGTGAGCTGCATGAGGGCGAGCGGCGGGATCCACGCCGAGTTCCAGGCGGCGACCGCGAGCGCGGCGGTCGGGTGCCCGGCCGTGACCCCCCACACCGCCCAGGCCGCCAGGACGAGATAGAGGAGCAGGGCGGCGCAGAGCCAGGCCGCGAGCGTGCCGGCCCGCCGGTTACTCACCTTGGCGAGCCGGGTGGCGGCAACGGCCGCGCCGGTCGCTCCCGCCGCCAGCGCGAGCACGCCGACCGGGTCGGTGGCGAACCCGTCGTGGCCGGCCAGCCGGAACGCGAGCAGGGCGGCCACCGCGACGCCTCCGGCGACCCCGGCCAGAACCCGGCCCGCCGACGGCGACCGGGCGATGGCGGTCATGCCGGCCTTACCCGCGGCCGGTCACGAGCCGAAGCGGCGTCATGCGCCATACGTTAGCGCTCCTGGGGCTGGGGCTGGGGCTGGGGCTGCAAGGCAACCTTCGCGGTGTGCTGTGCGTGTAGGGGGTCATGATTTCGAGGGGCGTACGGTGACGCCGGATACGGACGGGTTCACGGACTTCGTGGCCGCCCGTAGTACGAGCCTGTTACGCACGGCATATCTGACCTGCGGTTCGGTCCAGGAAGCCGAAGATCTGCTGCAGACCGCGCTGGAGCGGGCGTGTCTGCGGTGGGACAGGCTGTGCCGTGGCGGCGATCCGGAGCCCTACATCCGGCGGATCATCGTCAATCTGGCGATCAGCCGGTGGCGGCGTTTGGCGGTCATGCGGTTCATTCCGATGCACACCCCTCCCGAACAACCCGCCGCCCGGGAGGACATCGAGTTACGGCACGTCGTCATGGACGCTTTACGAGCGTTGCCACCCCGTCAGCGCGCTGTGGTGGTGCTCAGGATCTGGGATGACATGACCGAGGCCCAGACCGCGAAGATGCTCGGCTGCTCCGTCGGCACGGTCAAGAGCCAGACGTCCAAGGCGCTGAAACGCCTGCGGGCGCTGCTGGGTGAGGAGGTGGCGAGCAGTGCGCGGCATTGAGGAACGGCTACGTCAGGGGATGACCGAGGCGACCCGGCCGGTGCGGGGGGCACCGGAGCTGGCCGTACGGGTGACGGCCCGAGTGGCGCTGCGCAGAAGGCGGCGCAGGCTGGCGGCGAGTGTCACCGCGGCGGCCGCCGCCGTGCTGGTGGTGGTCGGTGTCATGTCGTCGCACATCGTCACCCGGCCCGACCCGGTCGCCACCTCCCCGGAACTCGATGGTGTACGGATCGGCTACATCCCGGAGGGGCTGGGTGCCCCGCGACGCCTGCGGGCGCAGGAGAAAGACCGCAACGGAGCGATCCGGCTGCGCGGTGAGGCGCTGAGGTGGCAGGCCGGCCGCGATTTCGTCCAGGTCACGGTCTACCGTACGCACGGCGCCGTGCGCGACGCTCTGGACATCCTGGCCATGAACGTCCTCTACTTACCGGTCGAGCCGCGTTACAGCAGCGATCCGGTGGTGTCCGGGGACGGCACCAGCTCCATGTGGGTCGCTGACTACGGCCTTGTGCTGAAAGTCGCTGTCTCGGTGACTCTGAAGGGAGAGCGCGACCGAATCGCCGATGCGCTGAGACTGGTCGGCTGGAATCCCGCCTTCGCCGGAATCCGCGTCAGTTACATGCCGGCCGGCATGTGGGTCTCAGGAACGGGGGCGGATTCCGACGTGCTGTCCCGGTTCTGGCGAGATGGGGCCGGTCGGCGCGTCTCCATCGATGTCGTGTACGGCCGGGGCGCGGCGACGCTGGAGAAGTTGCGTGCCGCCGGACAGCCGCCGGAGGTTCTGACCGATGTGCGTCCGGCCTCGGTGCGCGGCCGGCCGGCCTACGCGGCGACCACCGGACAGGGCGGCCCGGCGTTGCTGTGGCTGGTCAAGCCGGGAATCGGCGTGCGGATCCGAGGGGACCACCTGCCGGAGGGCGACCTGGTGCGGATCGCCGAGGGCATCCAGTCGCCTCCAGAAAGCCAGGGCGAGTCCGTCGACGGCATCGCGATCTCCCTCGCCGGTCTGGATCTGCGGCCGGGTCCTGTGGAGACCGCCGTCGCGGCACGCTGGCGTTCCACCACCCGGCGATGGACCGGCGCGGACGGCAAGGACGCCGTCACCGTGTCGATCCAGCGTGGCGCGGGGCTCCTGAGCAGCGTCTGGTGGGAGAGCGTGTCCAGAGGCGAGCCGAAGCCGGCGACCGTCGCCGGGGTACAAGGGCATCTGCTCGACACGGGGATTTCTACGACCAGCCGGAAGTTCACCTGGACTCCGGTGTCCGGCCTGGCCATCGTGGTCACCGCCCCCGCGCCTGATCTACGGCGAATCGTGAAGGGCGTCGCGGTGCCATGACGCTGGAAGCCACGGTGAACAGGTGAATACACGTGGACCTCTGAAGGGTGCTTGACGGTGCGGGCCGCACCTTCGATTTCTCACACCACGTCTTCCACACGGCGTTTCCCGGCGGATTCTTCTGGGAGGTGCTCGAGGTGCTCAGCCCGCCACCGGTCGGGCGTCACTGGGGCGTGTTCGACGGCGAATACCAGGGTTTCCCGCCCAACGGGCAGACGGTCGAGATGTACGGCGTCAGCGTCGCGAAAGTGTCCGACGACCTCAGGCTGGTGGAGGTCGAGCACTACTACGACCCCAACGCCTTCCTCGGGAAGCTGACCGGCGGCTGCCCGGTGGCGCACAGAGAACCATGATCGTGCGGACCTCTCAGGGGTCGCAGTCGGAGGTTTCGAGGGACAGCGTGGCGAGATGGCGGGCGATGGCGTTGGTGTCGGTGTCCTGGACTTCGCTGAGGACGACCACCGCGATGTCGTCGTCGGGCAGGTTCAGGCAGCCGTTGGAGGGGCACGACGCCTGAGGCCTGAACGCCTGCTTGACGGTGGCGGGTGGCGCGACCCGGTACGTGCCGAACGCGCGGTCCCAGCGGACGATGTCGTCGGCGTCGGCGTAGATACCGGTCGCGGAGAACGCCTGGGAGCCGTTGATGGGCGGGGCCGGCGCACCGAGCGTGAAGTAGCCCTTCGCGTATCCGTCGGGCGGGTTTCCCCTGCTGTTGTCTTCAAGCCGGCGATCGACCGGATGCTGCTCGCCGATCTGCACGCTCCACGCAAGCAGCAGCACACCAGTAAGCGGATCTTTGACCGGCTGGTGGCTGAGTATGAGATGGAGGGGATCTCCTACTCGACGGTCTGTGAAAACGTGTCGTGGCGGCGGCCGGAGATCAGAGTGGAGGTGGGCCGGGCGCCGCCCGTGGAAGTTCCGATTGATCAAGAACAAAGCCTGGCGTCGAAGCCGAGGTCGCGCCGGCACCGTCGTGGACGAGCGCGTCTGGACGATCCGCGAGAGCCTGCGGCGCGGCGACCGGGTGCGGCTGAGGCTGGGCAGGCCGCTGCCCGGACCCCGCACACCACGGCCCGGCAGGTCACCGCCCTGACCCCGCACACGGTAGGAGGCGGCGCGCACCATGGCCCGCCGCCTCCCTCATTCACTGCCGTGCCGTCAGCCCACCGTGCAGGCCGAGCCGTTCACGGTGAAGGCGGTCGGCGCCGGGTTGGTGCCGGTGTGACTGCCGCTGATCCCGACCGAGACGGACTCGCCGGGAGCCACGGTCTTGTTCCAGATCAGGTTGCCGGCCCTCACGTTGGCGCCGTTCTGGCTCCAGACGGCGTTCCAGCCGCTGTTCACGTGCTGGCCGGCCGAGAAGGACCAGGCGATGGTCCAGCCGGTGACCGTGTTCAGGCTGGTGTTGGTGTAGGTGATGTCGGCGTTGAAGCCGTTGGACCACTCCGAGGCCAGGCTGTAGGTCACCTTGCAGGCGCCGACGCCCGGATCGGCCGGAGTGGTCAGGCTGACCGTGCCGGACGGGTCCGAGACGTTGCCCGCGTCGTCACGGGCCCGCACGTAGTAGGTGTAGGTGGTGTTCGGGCTGAGGCCGGTGAGCGCCGCGCTGGCGCTAGGGTAGGTGCCGACGGGCTGGCCCGAGCCGGTGAACAGGTCGTAGCCGATGACACCGACGTTGTCGGTGGAGGCGGTCCAGGTGAGCGTGACCGCGCGGGAGGTCAGGTTGCTCGCCACCGGGGTTCCCGGCGTGCTCGGCGGGACCGTGTCCTCCGGGGCGGTGCCGGGCGCGGCGTACAGCAGCCGGTTGGGCGAGCCGTCGCCGATGTTGGTCAGCACGTTCTTGGTGGAACTGCTGATGAGCGCGGCCTTGGTGTCGGCCATCGTCGCCGTCGGGTTGTCCTGGAGGTAGCGGGCGACCCAGCCGGTCACGTGCGGAGCGGCCATGGACGTGCCGGACCAGGAGCCCGAGGCGTTGTCGTCGGTGTTGACCGAGGAGGTGATGGAGACGCCGGGCGCGAACACGTCCACGCAGGTGCCGTAGGAGGAGAACGTCGCCTTCTGGTCGGTGATGTCCGTCGCCCCGACCACGATTCCGCGCGGCGAGCGCGGCGCGTTGGTGCAGGCGTCGGTGTTGTAGTTGTTGGCGATGAACACGGTCTGGACGCCAGAGTCGATCAGACCCTCGGCGGCGTCGTTGGCGGCCGTGCCGTAGCCCTGGAGGCTGAAGTTGGCCACCGAGCGCGCCGGGTGGTTGAGCGCGACCCAGTCCATGCCCGCCACCAGGTCGCTGGTCAGGCCGCTGTTGTTGCAGTTGAGCACGCGCACGGCCACCAGGTTGACCGCCTTGGCCATGCCGTAGGTGGCGCCGCCGACCGTGCCCGCCACGTGCGTGCCGTGGCCAAGGCAGTCGTCGGTCCTGCCGTCCTCGACGAAGTTGGCGCCGAAGGACGCCCGCCCGCCGAACTCGGTGTGCGTGGTGCGGATGCCGCTGTCCACGATGAACGCCGTGCTGCCCGCACCGGTCGTGGTGTAGGTGAAGCTGTTGTTCAGCGGCAGGTTGTGCTGGTCGACGCGGTCGATGCCCCAGCTCGGCGGGTTGGGCTGGACCGTCTGGCCGCTGATCGCCGAGTCGGGCTCGACGTAGGCCACGGCCGGGTTGGCGCGGACCGCGTCGAGGGCGTCGTCGGGCAGGACGGCGGCGAACCCGGCGATGGCCTTGGCGTAGCGGCGGGTGATCTGGCCGCCTTCGACGACCGCGTCACGCTCCAGCGACGCGCGTAACTCCCCGGACAGGGCCGCCGATTTCTTGACGACCACGATGTAGCGGTCTCCTCCGGCGGCCGTCGGGCCGGCTTCGAGGAGTGGTGCCAGACCCGCCGTCTCCGCCTGGGCGGGAATCGCCGTCGCCGTCAGGGGCAGCGTGAGTGCGGCGCAGGCCAGGGCCAGTCTGCGCTTCCATGCGAGAGGCAAAAGGGTTTTCCTTTCGGAGGGATCTTGCCTCTGCGGACACTAACTGATCTTGAAACCCGGCGAGCAAGGCAATTTTTGAACGTCCGGCGTCGCCCGCGTGTCCACCGAGTCATGCTCATCTTCGCCGGTCAGCGGCTGGGTGCGATGTTGGCGTTGCGGTGGAAGGCGGGATGCCGTTAAGAAATGTGTCACCAGCCGCCAACCGTAACGTCGCTGCAGGTCAGGAAGGTATGCCTTCATAGAGGCTTCGACTCCCGGCCTCATCGAAACTCCTCGATGCAGGCCGCGAGGACCACGCGTCTTGCCACTCGTCGGTGACGCAACCGAGCTCGTAGTGCCACCATCCGTCCTCCTGCCCGTGGTCCAGGAGCGCCTTGAGGCCGGAGAAGTCAGCGCCGGCTGGTGCGGTCAAGGCCACCATGGGGAAATCCTCGCTGAACACCTCGCCCCCGAGCCCAAACGCCGCAAACCGCTGGTGCACCACCTCGGGGAGGACGGCACGAGGTACGGGCAGACACGGTCGTCGAGGCCGAGCAGCCCACGGTCGCGGAGCCATGGCCTTCAGGGCGGACTCGGACATCGGGCACGCGAAGCTGACGACCGCGGAATTCATCGATCTCGTCAAGGCCGTCGACGGGCACGCGCGAAAGGCGCTACAAGGGTGAGCGTCTGCCCATTGTTCGTGGTGAACGGTGAGTCGGCCCGCCGGTGTCAAGGCGACGGCGGGCACCGGCGATGAAATATGGGGCGCCGTTCCACGTTCCGCCGCAGGAGACCCCGGACCCGATCGCGGTCCGGGGGGCAAGCCTGATGAACACTGTGGCGTGGTGTCAGTCTCCGGTGAACTTGGGCTGTCGGCCCTCGCGTACTGAGGCGAAGCCCTCGCGGAGGTCCTTTGTGCCGAACATGAGTTGGTAGCCGCGGCGTTCCAGGGCGATTCCGGCTTCGAAGGAGGTGTCCAGGCCGAGGCGGACGACCTCCTTGATCTGCCGTACGGCGAGGCGTGGGCGGGAGGCGATCAGTGCGGCCAGTTCCACGGCGCGGTCGATGGCGTTGCCCTCGACGACCTCGGAGACGTAGCCGAGGCGGTGGGCGTCGGCCGCGCTCAGGGGCGTGCCGGTGAGGAGGGCGTACAGCGCGTTCTGCCGGCCGATGGTCCGGGGCAGCCGCTGGGTCGCGCCGCCGCCGGGTACCAGGCCGATGGTGACCTCGGTCTGGGCGAAGCGCGCGTTCTCCGCGGCGATCACGAAGTCGCACTGCAGGATGAACTCGTTGCCGCCGCCGAACGCGTCTCCGTTCACGGCGGCGATCACCGGCTTGGCGCTGTACCAGAACGCCTGGTGGGTGTAGGCGCGGATCGCGCCGACCACATCGCGTTCGGCCTGTTCGCTCAGGTCGGCGCCGACGGCGAAGACGGTGTCGCCGCCGGTCAGGACGATCGCGCCGATGTCGTCATCGGTGTTGAGCGTGTCGATGGCCGCGGCGAGCAGCTCGCGCACCTCGGTGTTGAGCGCGTTCCGCACCTCCGGCCGGTTGAGCCGGATGATCGCGACGCCGTCGCGGGGCTTTTCGATCTCGACAACTGCCATGGGTGGTTCTGGCCTTTCTGTACGCCCGGGCAGGGGCGGCGGGCGTCAGTGGTGGGACTCGAAGGTGTCCATGTTGGGGTTGTTCTTGAGCTTTCCGAAGATCTCGGAGCCGTTGTTGATCCAGTACGGCGACTGCGGCGTTCCGGTGGCGCCGTCGAGGTCGGCGACGCCGATGAAGCAGACCATGAACCAGATCAGTTCGGCCGCGAACATCTCCGGGTGCTCCCGCGGAACACGCCCGCCCACCCGCCGGGTCCACTCGGCCATGGCCGTGTCCAGGTCGATCCGGAAGCCGAGGGTGGTGTCCGGGAGATCTGAGTCGTGGAATGTCACTAGAAGCCGGTCTTTGCCGTCCTCGACGGCGTATTCCACCCCTTCGAAGGTGAACGCCGGCCAGAACGACCGGTCGTGGAGGTACTCGTCCTCGGCCGGCGCGTGAGAGGCACGACGGTTGGTGCGGTACCGGTCGCTCAGCAGCGACCACATGTGGTCGCTGATCACCTCGGGCAGCGCGGCGCCGCCGTTCGGCTGCCTTGTGCCGTCCGCGGCGGGATCGACGTTCACCCTGCGTACACCCCCTGGGTGGTCATGCCTTCCGACTGGATGCGCGCCTTCATCCGCATCACCGCACGCGGCGCGTTGACCCCGGCGGCGGCGACGACCCGGCCCGCCCGGAAGTAGGTGACGAACGGGTGCCCGTCCGCCCCGGTCCTCTCGACGCGGACCTCGTCGTGGCCGTGCGCGTGGCCGACCATCTGGTACTTGAGCCCGTATTGGTCGGACCAGAAATACGGCACGTCCGCGAACGGCGCGGGCTCCCGGCCCTCCTGAGCCGCCGACCAGCTCTCGACGGCGTGCCGGGCCTGGGCCGACGCGTTGCTCCAGTGCTCCACGCGCATCCGGCGCCCGAACACCGGGTGCCACCAGTTGGCGACGTCCCCGGCCGCGAAGACGTTCGGCCGCGCGGTGCGCAGCGCCGCGTCGCAGCCGAGGCCGTCGGAGAGGTCGAGTCCGCCGCCGTCCAGCCAGTCGCAGGAGGTCACCGCGCCGAGCCCGAGGACGACCAGGTCCGCCGAGGTCCGCTCGCCGTCGTCGTAGGTCAGCGTGACCGGGCCGCGCGGCCCGGCCGCCGACAGGCCGGTGACGGTCGCGCCCAGGCGGGTGGTGACGCCGTGGGCGTGGTGCCGGTCCAGGCAGAACCGCCCGAGCTCGGCGCCGAACACCGGCTCCATCGGCAGCCGTCCCTGCACGACCAGTTCGACGGGCAGCCCGCAGGACCGCAGCGAGGCGGCCATCTCGCTGCCGATCAGCCCGGCGCCGACGACCACCGTACGGGGCCGCCCGGCCAGCCGCTCCTTGATCCGCTCGGCGTCGGCGAGGGTGCGCAGGCAGTGGACGCCGGGCAGCCCCGTGAACGCGGCGGGGACGCGGGCGCGCATGCCGGTGCAGACGAACAGGGCGTCGAAGGGGATCCATTCCTCCCCGGCGCCGGCGGTACGCGTGACCAGGACACGGTCGGCGTCCGGGTCGAGCCGGGCGCACACCGCGTGGTCCAGGACGCGCAGTCGGAGGCCGTACCGCTCGGGGACCGGCAGGCGGATCGTGTCCCGGGTGACCTTGCCCTGGATGAGCTCCTTGGACAGGGCGGGCCGGGAGTACGGGGCCGTGCCCTCCGGGCCCCGTACCCAGACGACGTCGCCGGTGAAGCCGCGCCGGTCGAGTTCGGCGACCACGGTGTGGCCGGCGAGGGAGCCGCCGGCCACCACGATGGTCTGTGAGGTGTCGCCGGCCACGCTCATTCCACCAGGGTCAGGGCGAGGACCGGGCAGGAGGTGACCGACTGGCGGACCTGGGCGTGGACCTCGGGGTCGTCGGGGATCTCGTCGGCGATGTGCAGGGTCAGGTCGTCGTCGATGTCGAAGACGTCCGGGGCGATGCCCATGCACACGCCGTTGCCGTCGCACAGGTTGCGGTCAACAGTGATCTTCATGTCGTTCCTCACGCGAAGGGGTGTCTCGCCGTCAGAGCGCGGCCGAGGTCTCAAGGCCGCCGTCGACCAGGTCCACGTAGTCCTGGTAGCGCTTCAGCAGCCACTGGTTGAACTGGAGGAGCGACTCCTCCTGGAACGAGTAGCGGCCGGGACGGCGGAAACGGGAGCGCATGCCCTTCTGCAGGGAGAGGTCCGAGCTGGCGTCCTGCTGGTGGAACAGGACGAGGCCGTCCTGGGCGATCTTGTAGAGCTGCTCGAAGCGGGGGTGCTTGGTGGACTCCTCCGGATACAGGTGGCCGATGCGCAGGTTCATGTGCTCGGGCCCGGCCGGCAGGACGAGGTAGTAGAACAGGCCCTCCGGCACCGCCCCGAAGCCCAGGTTCGGCGGGATCGAGGCGAAGATGACCTGGTTGCGCTCCTTCTCGCCGAGCGTCGGGATCACCGGGAGCAGGGCCTTGGTGGTGGGGTTGAAACCCGCGTCGGCGTGATAGAAGCCGGTCGGGTGGTAGATCGCGCCCTCGTCGGGGCTGATGTCGACGAAGCTGGTCAGCCGGACGTGCGCGAAGTCGTGCAACATGCCGTGCAGGTAGGCGCTGTGGTACGGCTCGATGCCGTTCTCCAGCTGGGACTTCCAGTTCCAGTTGTTGCCGCGCAGCTCGGCCACCGGCATGCTCACCATGTCGCCGATGTGGTAGTTCTCCAGTTCGGCGGTCAGCTTGGTGAGCGTGGGCGCGAGGGGCTTGGCGTCCGGGTCGAGGTTGGTGAAGACGAAGCCGTTCCAGATCTCGACCCGGTGCGAGGGAAGGTACGCCTCTCCCTTCAGGTTCTTGAGGCCGATGGTGTCGTTCATGGACGGCGCCGCGATCAGGTTGCCGTCGAGCCCGTAGGTCCAGGCGTGGAACGGGCAGCGGAACAGCCTGCCGGTGTTCCCCGTCCCCTCGCACACCAGGTGGGCCCGGTGCGCGCAGACCGGGGTCAGGACCCGGATCTCCATGTCCTTGCCGCGGACCATCATCAAGGGCTCGTCGCCCATGTCGACGCGGACGAAGTCTCCCGGCTTCGGGATCTCGTCGACGCGGCCGAGGCACAGCCACTGCCGCATGAAGACGGCCTCCTGCTCGAAGGCGTAGAACTCCGGATCGACATAGCACTCGCGGGGAAGGTTCCAGCCGGTGGCCATGTCGCGGGAGCCCTCTTCGATGACCTTGAGGATCCGCCGGAGGTTCGCTGAAACGGGCGCCTGACCCATGATCGTGGTGCTCCTTAGGGGTACTGCGGTATCTGTGCGGTGACGCCGGGGGGTGCGAGAGTCAGCCGGTGCCGTCCACGACGGGCGTCCGGGGGATCTCATGGGCGTCGGCGCTCGGGGCGGCCTCGGCCGCGGGTGGGTCCTCGCGGACCAGCAGGTGGTTGAAGAGCAGGTTGAGCAGCAACGCCACGAGCACGGTGGCCGTGATGGCGCTGCCGAGGATGAACTGCGCGTCCTGGTGGAAGTTCTGGTAGATGGTGGGCACCGCGACCGGCAGCATGCCGACGCCGAGGGCGACGGCGACGATGAGCAGGTTCTGGTTGCCCTCGAAGTTCACCTTCTGCAGCATCTGGATGCCCACGGCCGCGGTCATCGCGAACATCACCAGGCCGGCGCCGCCGATCACCGGGCCGGGCAGGCTGGCGACGAGCTCGCCGAGCTTGGGGATGGCTCCCATGATCAGCAGGAGCAGGCCGGTGACCGTGATGACGTAGCGGCTCTTGACCTTGGTGAGGCTGATCAGTCCCACGTTCTGCCCGAAGGTGGAGTCCGGCACGGAGTTCATGAACCCGGCGAGCAGGGCGGCGAGGCCGTCGGTGGCGAGGCCCCTGGCCATGTCCTTGTCGGTGACCTTCTTGCCGACGGCGTCCCCGATGGCGAGCACGCACGCGGTCATCTCGCTGAAGACCACCACCATGGCCACGCACATCGCGATGATCGGGACGATCCGGAACTCCGGCGCGCCGAACTGCAGGGGCGTGGAGAAGCCGAACCACTTGGCGCCGCCCACGGACGAGAAGTCGGCGAGGCCCATGAACCAGGAGATCACGGCGCCGAGCGCGAGGCCGAAGAGCACCGAGACGTTGCGGGCGAACCCCTTGAACAGGCGGTTCACCAGCACGATGATCACCACGACGGCGAACGCCAGCAGGATGTACCGCACGCTCGCGTAGTTCGGCGCGGCCGGGTCGGAGCCGATGATCAGGTCGGCGCTCACCTTGATCAGCGAGAGTCCGATGATCGTGATGACGCAGCCGGTGACCAGGGTCGGGAAGAACCGCAGCACCTTGGAGAACGGCCGGGCGATCAGTATCCCGAAGACGCCGGCCGCGATCATCGAGCCGTACATGGTCGGCAGGCCGTACTCGGAGCCGATCAGGATCATCGGGGTGAGGAAGGTGAACGAGGCGCCCGCGACCACCGGCATCCGGATGCCGAAGAAGCGGGTCAGCCCGAGGCTCTGGATGATGGTCGCGATTCCGGCCACCAGCAGGTCGGCGTTGACGATCAATGCGATGGTGTGCGTGTCGAGTTTGAGCACCGCGCCGAGCACGAGCGGAACGGCCACGCAGCCCGCGTACATGATCAGCATGTGTTGCAGGCCGAAGAAGAACAACTGGGGGATGGGCAGGACTTCGTCGACCGGGTGACGACGGGAGTCCGTTGACTGGGGTGCGCGGACGGTAGGTGACACGACGGTCTCCTGGGCACTGAGCGGAACGCGCCCTGGTCCCTCCGGCGGCGTCGACGCGGGCCATGATCCGGAGCTATGGGCGGATGTGTTGAGACACCTGCACGTGCAGGAATCCTCGCTGATCCGACGGTCGAGGTTTCCCGTCGAGAGCCGTGAAAGAGGGGGATCCGGTACTGCGGTATATGGAGATTAAGGGCGCCCTATACCACTGTCAACGGCTTGTTTCCCTGCCGATCGCTGCTTAGGATCCTGTATACCGTATCCCCCATTGATCCCCGATTGACCACCGTTGACCCCCTTCACGACTCACCGAGCGGAGGCATCGTGCGGCCGACCGCGCGGCGGATAGGCATGATCACCCCGTCGTCCAACACCGTTGTGGAACCCGTGACCGGCGAACTGCTGGGCGCCCGGCAGGACGTCTCGGTCCACTTCACGCGGCTCCGGGTGACGAGCATCAGCCTCGATCCCGCCGACACCCGTCAGTTCGGCCAGGACTCCTTCGTCGAGGCGTCCCGGCTCCTCGGCGACGCCCGCGTGGACGTCGTCGCCTGGAACGGCACCTCGGGCTCCTGGCTCGGTCCCGACCGGGACGAGCGCCTGTGCCGCGCCATGGCGCAGGCCGCGGGCACGCCCGCGACGACCTCGACGCTGGCCATCCTCACGGCGCTGCGCACCCGGGCGGTCCGGCGCCTCGGCCTGCTCACGCCGTACACGCCGGACGTCGGCGCGGCCATCGCCGCGAACTACGCCGGCCAGGGCTTCCCCGTCCACGCGGCGCGCCACGTCGGCCTCACCACGAACTACGACTTCGCGCTGGTCACGGCCGCGCAGCTCGACGACGCCTTCGACGGGCTCGCCGCCGCCGGCTGCGACGCCGTCGCGGTGGTGTGCACCAACGTGCGCGCCGCGCACCTCGCCGCCGGGTGGGAGAGCCGGACCGGCGTCCTGGTGGTCGACAGCGTCGCGGCGACGCTGTGGCACGCCCTCGCGCTGGCCGGGGACACGGCCCCGATCACCGGGTACGGCGGGCTGCTCGCCCGCCCGCCCGCGGCTTTCACCCAGAGATGAGAAACCCCATGGCCAAGGACATAAAGATCCTCATCGGCGTCGACGTCGACGCCGTCGCCGGCTGGCTCGGCTCCTACGGCGGCGAGGACTCGCCCAACGACATCCAGCGGGGCGTGTTCGCCGGCGAGGTGGGCACCCCGCGCCTGCTCCAGCTCTTCGAGCGGTACGGCCTGCGCAGCACCTGGTTCATCCCGGGACACTCCATCGAGACCTTCCCCGCCGAGATGGCGGCCGTCGCCGAGAAGGGGCACGAGATCGGGGCGCACGGCTACTCCCACGAGAACCCCATCGACATGTCCCTGGAGCAGGAACGCGACGTGCTCGGCCACTGCGTCGAGCTGATCCGGCGGCTGTGGGGACGCCCGCCGCGCGGCTACGTCGCCCCGTGGTGGGAGATGAGCCGCAACACCACCGACCTCCTCAAGGAGTACGGCTTCTCCTACGGCCACTCGCAGAACTACAACGACTTCCACCCCTTCTACGCCCGCGTGGGCGACGAATGGACGAAGATCGACTACAGCCGCCGCGCCGGCGACTGGATGAAACCCCTCCGGCACGGCGACGAGGTCGACCTCGTGGAGTTCTGCGGCAACTGGTACGTCGACGACCTGCCGCCGATGATGTTCGTCAAGAAGTCCCCGAACAGCCACGGCTTCGTCAGCCCCCGCGACGTCGAACAGCTCTGGCGCGACCAGTTCGACTGGGTCTACCGTGAGCTCGACTACGCGGTGTTCCCCATGACGCTGCACCCCGACGTGTCCGGACGGCCGCAGGTGCTGTTGATGCTGGAACGGCTCTTCGAGAGCTGGCTCGACCTGCCCGGGGTCGAGTTCACCACCTTCGACGCGGCGGCCGACGACTTCCGCCGGCGCTATCCTTTCGAGGGCGCCGAGCGGCCGGCGCCGGTCGGGAGCGGTCCTGGACCGAGGCGGAAGACCGGGGAGACGGCCCTGTGAGCAGGCAGGCTGACGCGCCGAGTTTCGACATCGACGCCGACTACAAGCCCCTCAGGGACCGCGTCCGCGACGAGCTGCGCCAGCGCATCATCGACGACGTGTACCCGGCCGGCACCCGGCTCGTCGAGACCGAGCTCGCGGCCCAGCTCGGCGTCTCCCGGCTGCCGGTGCGCGAGGCGATCCGCGCGCTGGAGACCGAGGGGTTCGTCAGGACGGTCCCCCGCCGGGGCGCGGTCGTGGTGGAACTCTCCGCCCAGGACGTCGAGGAGCTGTTCGACGTGCGGGAGGCGCTGGAGGTCCTGGCCAGCCAGCAGGCGGCCACCCGGGCCACCAAGGCCGAGCTGCGGCGCGTCCGGAGCGTCCTCGACCGTGGCCGCAAGGCCCTCGACGCCGGGGACCGCATCGCCCTCGGCAAGGCCAACGAGGCCTTCCACGACGAGATCCTGAAGCTGTCCCACAACACCCTGCTCCAGTCCGTGCTGGAGCCGCTGCAGGGACGTCTCCACTGGCTGCTGCGCCAGACCGGTGACCCGTACGACCTGTTCGAGGAGCACGCCGCGTGGTTCGAGGCGATCGCCTCGGGCGCGGCCGACCTCGCCGCCGAGCATGCCCGCAGGCATGCCCGGCTGAACCGCGAGATCGTGCGGAACCTCCTGGCCGAGCGGCAGCAACGCGCCCCGTCGGCCTAGCACGACCCAGGCACGTTCCCGGCGGGTGGCCCCCGCGTCTCACCTTGTCCTCCTGCGGCGGACGTTTCGTTCCCGCCGTGTCCCCCACCCACCGTCATCTCGCGCTGCCGCGATGCCGTTCTCCCACCAGGAGCAGCACCATGTCCGATCCCACGCAGCAGACCCTCGACGCCCTGAACGGCACCGCGGTCCATCTGCGCCACGTCCGCAAGGCACGCGACGCCACCGACCGGGTCGGGCCGCGGCACTTCCTGCACGCCGGGCCGCCGCTCGAACTCGCCGCCGTCCCCGGGCCCATGCGCGGCGCGATCATCGCGGGCCTGCTGCTGGAGCGCGAGGCCGGCTCCGCCGCCGAGGCCGAGGCGATCATCGACCGTGGCGAGGTGAGCATCAGCCCGTGTCACGACGCCGGCGCGGTCGGCGCGATGGCCGGGATCATCACGCCGAACACCCCCGTCGTGGTCGCCGGGACCGCCGGCGGCGTCACGACGTTCTCGCCGCTGAACGAGGGCATCGGCGGGGCCATGCGCTACGGGTCGTACGACGACGTGACGCTGGCCCGGCTGCGGTGGCTCGGCGACGTGCTCGCCCCGGCCCTGGACGAGGCCGTCCGGCGCTCCGACCCCCTCGACCTGCCCGCCCTGGTGGCCGAAGGGCTGCGGCGGGGCGACGACTGCCACAACCGGCTGGTCGCGACCACCGCGGCCCTGCTCGTGGCGCTCACCCCCGGCCTGCTGCGCACCCGCCTCGACCGCGAGGACCTCGCGAAGGTGGTCGCGTTCATCGCCGGCAACGGGCACTTCGCCCTGCCCTTCGCGATCTCGGCGGCCAAGGCCGTCACGCTGGCGGCGAGCGGCGTCCCCGGCAGCCCGGTCGTCACGGCCATGGCGAGCAACGGGCGGGAGTTCGGCATCCGCGTCAGCGGGCTCGGCGACCGCTGGTTCACCGTGGCGGCGCCGGTCGGCGACCCGGTGCTGGTGGAGGGGGCCACGCTCGACGACGTCACGCCGACCATGGGCGACTCGATGATCGCGGAGACGGCCGGGTTCGGCGCGTTCGCGATGACCGCGGCGCCCGCGATCATGTCCTTCGTCGGCGGCGACGCGGCGCGGGCCCACGAGATCACCCGGCGCATGCGGACCGTCTGCGCCGGGACCAGCGAGCGTTTCCTCATCCCCGGCGAGGACTTCCGCGGCACGCCGCTCGGCATCGACGTGCACAAGGTGCGCGCCACCGGCGTCGAACCCGTCATCAACAACGGCCTCGCGCACCGCGAGCCGGGACGCGGCCGGGCCGGCGCGGGGATCACCCCGATCCCGGTGGAGCCGTTCGCCGCGGCGAGCCGGGCGCTGGAGGAAGCCGGCCACGCCGGACGGGCCGCCGCCGTCGAGGGGGCGCACGCGTGAGCGACGCCGGCATCCCCGCCTTCACGCCCGCCGATCTGGCCGCGGTCGCGGCCCGGTGGGGGCTCGACCCCGACCTGGTGGGCCGGCTCGGCCCCGCCCTGGACCGGATGCGGGACACCTACGGCCGCGTGCGGACCCTGGCGACCGAGGGGCGGGCCCCCGAGCCGCCGCCCGTCGCGGTCACCCGGGTCCCGCGCGGCCCGGACAACCCCCACGGCGCCTGGCTCTACCGGGTCGACGACCCCGGGCGGCACGGGACCGGGCCGCTCGCCGGGCGGACCGTGACCGTCAAGGAGTCGATCGCGGTGCGCGGGGTGCCGATGACCCTGGGCAGCCGCCTCATGGCCGATTTCGTCCCCGGCTCCGACTCGGCGGTCGTCGGCCGGCTCCGGGACGCCGGCGCGATCATCGCCGGCACGTCGGTGTGCGAGGACCTGTGCTACTCCGGGTCCAGCTTCACCAGCGCGCACGGCCCCGTCGGCAACCCGTGGGACCCGCGCCGCGCGGCCGGGGGATCCTCCAGCGGCGCCGCCGTCCTGGTGGCCACCGGGCAGGCCGACTACGGCATCGGCACCGACCACGGCGGCTCGGTCCGCAACCCCGCGGCCTGGTGCGGCGTCTTCGGCCTCAAACCGACGTACGGCGTCGTCGAGTACGACGGCGCGATGCCGACCGAGCGCACGCTGGACCACATCGGCGTGCTCACCCGCACGGCCGCCGACCTCGTCCCCTTCCTGGAGGCCGCCGCCACGCCCCCCACGGCGCACGAGTCGTACGCCGACGGGTACGCCCGCGGGATCACCGGGCTGCGCGCTGGCGTCCTGGCCGAGGGATTCCGCTGGCCGGACCGCTCGGACCCGCGCGTGGACGGCGTGGTCGGCGAGTCCGCGTGGGCGCTGGAGCGGCTGGGGCTGACCGTGTCCGAGGTGTCGGTGCCGTTGCACCGGCACGGGAGGGACGTCCACCTGCCCATCTCGATCGAGGGCGGCCTCACCACCGTCTTCGAGTCCCGCCTCCAGGGCAACAACCACCTCGGGCCCTACCACCCGAACTTCGGGGAGGCCTTCGGCCGGGCGCTCGCCCGCAGTCCCGAGGACATCCCGGTCGGCGGGGTGCTGGCGCTGGTCGGCGCCACGCTGCTGCGGGACGCCACGCACGGCAAGGTCATGGCGTACGCGCAGCAGGTGCGGGCGCGGCTGCGCGCGCAGGTCGATCGCGCGCTGCGTGAGGTGGACCTGCTCGTCCTGCCGGCCGTCCCGATGCCGCCGCACCCGCTCCCGGCCGACCCGCGCGCGGCGGTGATCGACACCGATCTTCCCTTCGAGATGCACGACAACAACTGCGTGTTCAACCTCACCGGGCACCCCGCGCTCAGCGTCCCCTGCGGGTTCGTGGACGGGCTGCCGGTCGGCATGCTCCTGGTCGGACGGCCCGGCACGGACGCGCGCCTGGCCCGTGTCGCGGCCGAGTTCGAGGAACGCGTCTTCCGCTGCCCCCCACCGCCGCCGCCTCTTCCCGGGGCGCGGGACGAACTTCCCACCGTGAGGAGCGGACGATGACCGCGCTGAACTTCTTCGGCGAGCCGCTCGAGCCGTGCGGCTTCGACCCGATCACCGGATACCGCCGGGACGGCTACTGCCACACCGGCCCGGACAACCCCAAGGGGCACACCGTCTGCGCGATCGTCGACGAAGGCTTCATCGCCTTCCAGACCACGGTCGGCAACGACATCGCGACGCCCCGGCCCGACCTCGCCTTCCCCGGGCTGAAGCCCGGCGACCACTGGTGCGTCATCGCGTCGAAGTGGTACGAGGCGTACCTGGCCGGCCGCGCCTGCCCGGTGAACCTCGCGGCGACCAACATCCGGGCGCTGGAGGTGATCCCGCGCGAGGCGCTCATGGAGTACGGGGTGGACCTTCGCGCGGGCGACGGCGGGGACACCTCGCGGTGAGCCGCTGGGACGCGCTGCGCGCCTACTCGGCGCTGCCCGCCACCACCGGTCCCTGGTTCCTGGCGGTCACGCTGATCGGCCGCGTCCCCGCGAGCATGGGCCAGCTCGGCGCGCTGCTGCTGGTCAGCGGGGCCACGGGGTCCCTCGCGCTCGGCGGCGCCACGGCCTCCGCCTTCGCCGTGGGGCAGGCGGCCGGCGGCCCGCTCGTCGGGCGGGCGGCGGACCGCTACGGGCACCGGCCGGCCGGGCTGGCCGCGGCGCTGCTGCACACGGCGGCCCTCGTCCTGCTGGTGGTGTGCGTCGAGCGGGACGCGCCCACGGGGGCGGCGCTGCTGGCGGCCGTGGTCGCGGGCTTCTCGGTGCCGCAGGTCGGCCCGCTGTCCCGGGCCCGCTGGACCGCGCTGGCCCACCACGGACGGCTGCCCATGGCGCGTTTCCCTGCGGCGATGAGCTTCGAGGGGACCGGCGACGAGTTCGCGTTCGTCCTCGGGCCCGCGCTGGTCGGCGTCATCGCGACGGCGACCTCGCCCCCGGCGGCGGTGCTGGTGGCCGCCGGGCTCACCGTCACGATGTGCGTGGCGTTCGCCCTGCATCCCACGGCCGCCGCCGTCACCCGGGGCCAGGGCAGGGGCGCGGACGCCGCGGCCCCGGTGCTGCGCGTCCCGGTGTTCCTGCTCGCCGCCGGGCTGACCGGCCTCGGGTGCTACTTCGGCGCGGTGCAGGCCGGCGTCACGTGGCGCGCGGTCGACGCCGGGGCCGACGGGGCGGCCGGGCTGATCTACGCGGTGCTCGGGCTGAGCAGCGCACTCGCCGGGGTGCTCGTCCCGATGCTGCCCGCGTCCTTCCCGCTCGCCCGCCGGCTCCAGGTGGGCTTCGTGCTGCTGGCCGTCCTCACCCTGCCCCTCGCGATCGTCGGCGGGTTCCAGGTCGGCGGGCTGTGGCCGCTGGGGCTGCTGATCGTGCTGCCCGGCGTCACCATCGCGCCGATCCTCGTCACGGCGTACACCCAGGCCGAGATGACGGTGCCGGTGGCGAAGATCTCGTGGGTCATGACCGTGCTCACCTCCGCCGTCGTCGTCGGCTACGCGATCGGCGCCTTTCTGTCGGGCACGCTCGCCGACCGGTACGGCCCCCTTTCGGCCTTCCTGCTCGCGCTCGGCGCGGCCGGTGTGGGCATCGCGGCCAGTGGCCTCGGGCGGCGGCGGCTGGCGGCCCTGCGCCCGGGCGGAACACCACACCACGAGCGGAATCCTGCGGAAATTTCCTGATCTTTCGTGATAGGACGGCCCAAGGGAATTTCGGTTCGGCCGGGCGCTTCGCGCCGGCACGCCCGTGGCGGCCGCTTGTCGCGCCGCCGGTCACGGGGCCGTCGACGGGGATGTTCCGACGGGTGCCGCGGGAGGGCCGGCCGACGACGATCGGAGCGACGTGCGACCTAAGTACTCCCTGCTCGCGGCCGTTTTAGTCTCGGTGGTGGCGCTGTCACCCGCCACCACCGCCGCGAGCGCGGACACCCGTGACGAGGCGCCGGGGGGCGCGGGGAAGGGCCGGATCACCTGGGCGCCCTGCGAGGAGGAGCCCGCCGCCGAATGCGGCACGCTGGCCGTCCCCATCGACTGGTCCCGGCCGAACGGGCCGACCGTCGACCTCGCCCTCGCCCGCCGCAAGGCCACCGATCCCGCCGCGCGGATCGGATCCCTGCTGATCAACCCCGGAGGCCCCGGCGGGTCCGGTGTCGAGTTCGCCTACTCCGCGCCGGGCTACTTCACCGAGGAGATCCAGCGGCGGTTCGACCTCGTCGGGTTCGACCCCCGGGGCGTGGCGCGCAGCCACCCGGTCGTCTGCTCGGCGTCGGTGTACAACCAGATGCCGTACGCGATCATGAAGAGCCAGGCGGACTTCGACAGGTGGACCGCCTACGCCAAGAGGCTGCGCCAGGACTGCCGGGCCCGCACCGGCCCGCTGTACGACCACGTCGACTCGGTCGACGTCGCCCGCGACATGGACGCGATCCGGGCCGCGCTCGGCGAGGAGAAGCTCACCTACTACGGCGTCTCCTACGGCACGCTGATCGGGCAGATGTACGCCGAGCTGTTCCCGCACCGCGTCCGGGCCCTGGCCCTGGACAGCAACATGGACCACAGCCTCGGCGTGAAGGCGTTCCTCGACACCGAGGCGGCCGCCGTCGAGGACTCCTTCGACGAGTTCGCCGGCTGGTGCGACCAGGAGCCGAACTGTGCCTTGCACGGCCAGGACGTGCGGGTGGTGTGGGAGCGGCTGCTGGCCAAGGCGCGCGAGGGCGAGCTGTACTACCCGGGGGTCCCGGACCGTCCGATGACCGAGGTGCAGGTCCTGTGGCAGGGCGTGCTCGGCACCGAGGGGCCCGCCTGGCAGCTGTTGAGCGAGATGCTGCGCTACCTGGACGGCGGGCCGCCGTCGTCGTGGCTGCCTCCGCTGCCCGGCCGGGGGCCGGTGGAGGGGGACGTCGCCCAGCTTCCCACCGCGGTCCTGTGCGAGGACTACGACCTGCGGGTGCGGAACTACAAGGAGTACGCCGCGCTGCTCCGGAGCAACGCGCGCGTGGCCCCCGACATGCGCCTGAACCCGATGCCGATCGAGGACCTGCCCGTCTGCCTCGGCCACCCGACGAGCAACCCTCAGCACCGTACGCGCTACACGGGCAGCGCTCCGCTGCTGCTCGGCACCTCCATCCACGACCCTTCCACGCCGTACGCCTGGACCGCCGATGTGGCCCGCCAGCTCGGGCCCAAGGCGAGGCTGCTCACCTACGAGGGCTGGGGTCACCGCATCTACGGCAAGGAGGAGTGCGCCACGGTGCCCATCGACGACTACCTGATCTCGCTGACCCTGCCCCCGCGCGGCTTCCGTTGTCCCGTGGGCGGCGGATCCGAGCCCGGGCTGAAGCGGCGGTCCGAGGTGTGGCCGACGGACGGGCTCCCGTGGGCCGCCGTGCCGCGGCCGGTCGTGTCGCGAACGTCCGGCTGACGCCGAGCGGACGGCCCGCATGCGCCCGCGTCAGGGACCGGCGACGCGGCGCATGCGGCGCCGGACCGCGGCGAGCGCCCCGAGGGCCTCCTCCCGCCAGTGCGGCGAGCCGATCCGCCCCGCGACGTCGGCGGCCGTCGCGTAGTGGTCCGCGGCGCGGGCGGGATCGCGCAGGAACTCCGCCAGCCGGCCGAGCGTGAGCCCCGCGGGGCCGAGCGTTATCGAGGAGGTGTGCAGGCCGATCATGTCCTCCCGGGCGGGGAGGAGCAGGCGGTGGCACTCCTCGGCGACCTCGCGGGAGCCGAGGGCCATCGCGTTGCCCGCGCGCAGCGCCAGGTTGATCCTCAGGAAGATGTCCCGCCTCGGCCAGCGGCGCGCCGGCCAGGCGGCCCGGGCCTCGTCCAGGCGCCCGGCGGCGACCAGCGCGCTGACGTGGAACTCGTCGATCGCCCCCGGCACGCGGTCGCGGATGGCGGCCAACTCGGCCACCGACTCGTGGGCACGGCCGCACGCCAGGCGTACCGCCAGCCTGGACATGCTCGCGAAGACGGCGGCGTTCGGGCTTCCGGCCTCGCCCATCCGGTCGCCGAGGGCCGTGTAGGCCGCCTCGGCCCGCTCGAACTCGCCGTCCAGCAGGAGGCGCAGGGCGTCGAGGTAGGCGATGGCGACCAGCGCGAGGCCGAGCTGGCCGCTCGTCGAGTATTCGACGGCTCGCGCGGCGTGCCGCTGGGCCGTGGCCCAGTCGTTGCGCCCGAGCGCGACGTTGCACAGCATGTAGTGGCCGAGCGTCTGATAGCCGAGCAGGCCGCCGCGCGCGGAGGTCTCCAGCAGCTCGTGCCCGAGCGCCTCCAGCTCGTCCGCGCGGCCGGGCACGAACGCCACCCAGTAGCGGGCGTTGAGCGCCAGGCACAGCAGCCGGGGGTCGCCGATCTCGCGGGCGATCTCGACGGCCTCGGCGCTCGCGCCGTCCGTCACCTCGTCGTCGTGGCCCACCAGTTCCTGGGCCATCGCGGCGAGCAGCCGGCAGCGCGGCTCGCCCGTCGCGGCGGGCAGGCAGCTTCTGATCGATTCCACCAGGTCGGCGTCGAACCCGAAGTCGGACTGCGAGATCCAGATCACGGGCGCGTCGTTGGCCACCGCGGCGCGGGCGATCGCCGCGGGGTCGCCGAGCGACCGGGCGAGCGCCAGCGCCCGCCGGCGGCCGGCCGCCGCCCGCACGAGGTCGCCCGCGCTCGCCTGCGCGGAGACCAGGCGGCACAGCAGGTCCAGCCGGGCGCCGTCCGCGGGCTCCGCGCCGAGTTCGAGGGCGCCGAGGGCGTTCTCCAGCAGGGTCGCCGCTTCCTTGTGCGCGTAGACGGCCGAAGCCTGGGCCGCGGCCCGCCGTGCGTACCGCGCGGCCTCGGCCGCCGTGGCCGGCGTGGCGGCGGCCAGCGCGTGGTAGCCGAGCGCGCCGAGGTCGCCCGGCCGCACCCGTTCCAGCGCGGTGAGGACCTTGGCGTGCAGTCTGGTGCGGCGCAGCCGGGGGATGTCCTCGTAAAGGGTCTCGCGGACCAGGACGTGCGTGAAGCGGACCCGGCCGGGGCTCGGCTCGGTGAGCAGCCCGGCGACCACGCCCGCCTCCAGGCCGTCGAGCACGGCCTCCTCGTCGGCGTCCTCGACGGCGATCAGCACGTCGGCGTCGGCGTCCCTGCCCATGACGGCGGCGTTGCGCAGGGTCGTGCGCGCCGCCGCGGGCAGGCGGGCGATCCTCCTGCGGATGAGATCGCGCACGCCG
Organism: Sphaerisporangium krabiense; assembly: GCF_014200435.1. Taxonomy (NCBI): domain Bacteria; kingdom Bacillati; phylum Actinomycetota; class Actinomycetes; order Streptosporangiales; family Streptosporangiaceae; genus Sphaerisporangium; species Sphaerisporangium krabiense. Next base: position 2,895,225 of record NZ_JACHBR010000001.1, read on the forward strand.
GGGGGCAGCGAGTGGGCGGCCGAGGTTCCTTCGGTCGCGAGCAGCCGGGCGGTCTCGGCCACGAACAGCGGATTGCCACCGGTCCGCTCGGTGACCGTACGGACGGTCCGGGCGTCGGCCGCGACGCCGGACCGTTCCAGCAGCAGGCGGCGGACCTCGTCCTCGCCGAGCCCGTGCAGGGCCACGTTCTCCGCCGTCTGGACGGCCAGGGCGGCCCGCGCCGCCACCAGGTCCTCGCCGTCCTCGGACGGCCGGTGCGTCAGGACCACCAGAACCGGGGTGTTCGCCAGCCGGGCGGCCAGGTGCCGCAGCAACTGGAGGGTCGCGTCGTCGGCGCGGTGCACGTCCTCCAGCACGAGCAGCAGCGGCCCCGGCACGTTCTCCAGGTAGTCGCCCACCGCCTGGGCCAGCCAGAACTGGCCCACCTGTGCGGCGTCCTCCCTCAGCAGCGGCGTGAGCCGTGCCTCGGTCCCGGGGTCCGGGGGGCGGACGGCGAACAGGGCGCGCAGCACCTCGCTCCACGCCCACGCGGGCGGCACCCCGCCGAGCGTCTCCGGGCACCGGCCGACCGCGACCTGCCAGCCCTCGCCGTTCAGCCGCCGCAGCAGGGCCTCGGCCAGCGTGCTCTTGCCCGCGCCCGGATCCCCGCCGAGCCATGCCACCCGGAAACCGCGCCCGGCCTGCTCGGCGGCGGAGACCAGCCGGGCCAGCTCCGCCGTCCTGCCGATCATCCGGAACGGCGCGGCCGGGGGCGCGGTGGGACGGATCGGCACGGCGATCCGGGGCACCTCAAGGGCGTCGCTGTGCGCGAGGATGTCGGCTTCGAGGGTTCTCAGGGCCGGGCCCGGGTCCACGCCCAGCTCGTCGGCGAGGGTGGCCCGGGTCCTGCGCAGCGCCGCCAGGGCGTCGGCCTGCCGCCCGGAGCGGTAGTAGGCGAGGGCGAGCAGCCGTACCGCGTTCTCGCGCAGGGGATGGGCGGCGACCTGGCGTTCCAGCTCGGGCACGACCTCGGCGTGGGAGCCGAGCGCGAGTCCGGCCTCCGCGCGGCACTCGGCCGCGATGATCTTCAGCTCGCGGAGCCGCGACGCCTCGGGGGCGGCCCACTCCTCGTCGGCGAACTCGGCGAAGGCGGGTCCCCTCCACAGCGACAGGGCCTCGTCGATGACCCGCACGGCCCTGGCCGGGTCTCCCCCGTTGAGCGCCGCGACCGCCGCGTCCACGAGAGTGGGGAACCGCCAGGCGTCGACGCGGTCGGCGTCGAGCCGCAGCAGGTACCCGGGCGGGGCGCTCACCAGGACGGTGGCCGGGGTCCGCGGCGCCCGGCCCGGCTCCAGGACGCGGCGGAGGTTGGAGATGTAGACCTGGAGCGCGGCCAGCGCCTTCGGCGGGGGCTGGCCCTGCCACAGGTCGTCGATGAACCGGTCCGTCGAGACCACGTGCCCGCCGGCACAGACCAGTCTCGCGATCACCGCCCGCTGCAGCGGCGAGCCCAGTTCGACCGGACGGCCCTCGACCTCGGCGTGGAACTGCCCGAGAACCCGCAAATGCACCATTTCCCGAGAAGCATAGAGTTCACCGCTCTCATCGGTACATAGGGGAGGGAGTCCTCGAGCGCCGCCGCCGAGCCGTCCAGGACGTGGCCTACGGCCTGAGCCGGGTCACCGTGAGCAGGTCCAGTCCATGCGGATGAGCTCGGCCACCGCCGGGCGGGTGGTGGACGGGTAGCTGCTGGAGAACGTCACGTACACCTGCTGCGGGTTCCCGGCGGGCTCCACGACGGCGACGCCCGCGCCCCCGGCGAACTCGGGCGAGGCGTAGTACGTGTACGTGCCGCTCTGGTGCGCCATGCCCGTGTCGAAGTAGGGGTAGGCCGAGAGGCAGTTCATCTGGGTGGTGAGCGGCTTCGGGTCGTTCGACCGCACCGTGGTGTTGTTCCACCTCTGGTAGGTGGTCGGGGTCGTCGAGCAGCCGTAGGCCGCCGTCACCGTCGCCTCCTCGGCGTTCGCGTTCGTCGCCGTGATGACCCAGCCGTCGCCGCCGGCGGCCCGCTCGATCTTCTTCGTCACCGTCACGCCCGCGCCGTGCTCCGCGCGGAACCCGCCGCGCACCAGGTAGGGAGCGCCGGCGGGACACGTCTGGGTGACGGTCACGGTCGCGCCGGGGGCGACCGGGAAGGCGTGCCTCACCTGCGTGTCGGCGGCGGACGCCGACGGCGCGGCGAAGACCAGGCCGGCGACGGCGAGGGCGGTCGTGGTCGCGGTCAGGGCGGCTGTTCTGGACATGGCTGTGTTCCTCCGTGGAAGGCGAGTCGTCGCGGGGTCGATGACCGGGAGCGGCCCCCGATTCGCGTCACGCCTCGGGGGCCGCCTGCTCCAGAAGAGTGCCCGGCGGCGCTTCGCGACGACTTAGGAGGGACTTGGTGAGAACCGGCGCTCGGCATGGTCCGTGCCGCCGGCGCCGGCGCGGCCGAGGCGGCCGGGCCACCACGCGCGGGGGCCCAGGTTCCGCACCAGGGCCGGGACCAGCAGGGACCGGACGACCAGGGTGTCGAGGAGCACGCCGAAGGCGACGATGAAGGCGGTCTGCACGAGGAAGGCCAAGGGGATCACCACCAGCGCGGCGAAGGTCGCGGCGAGCACGACGCCCGCCGAGGTGATCACGCCGCCGGTGGTGACCAGCCCGCGCAGGATGCCCTCCCGCGCCCCGTGGCGCGCGGTCTCCTCGCGCACCCGGGACATGAGGAAGATGTTGTAGTCCACGCCGAGCGCGACGAGGAACACGAAGCCGTACAGCGGCACGGACGCGTCGCTGCCGGTGAAGCCGAACACGTGCGTGAAGACCAGCGTGGAGACGCCGAGGGTGGCCAGGAAGTTCAGCGCCACGGTCACCACCAGCAGCACGGGCGCGGTCAGCGAGCGCAGCAGGACGACGAGGATCAGCAGGATGATCCCGAGGACCACGGGGACGATGCGGTAGGTGTCCTTCTTCGCGGTCTCCGTCGTGTCGTAGCGCTGGGCGCTGTAGCCGCCCACCAGGACGCCCTTCTCGGCGGCGAGCGCCGCCCGCAGCCGCTTGACCGTGTCCTGGGCGGCGTCGCCGTCGGGCGCGTCGGTCAGGGTCGCCTCCACCAGGACCAGCCCGTCGACGACCTTGGGGGTGTCGCCGGGACGTCCGCTCCGGCTCGCCGGCGCGGCGCCGGACACGCCCTGGACGCGCCGGGCCGTCTCGGTGACGGCCGCAGCGCGGGCGGCGGGGGCGACGATGACCGCGGGCTGGCCCGAGCCGCCGGGGAAGTGCTCGCCCAGCGTCGCCTGGGCCGCCACCGACGGCGCGTCGTTGACGAAGGTCTCGTCCAGCGGGACGCCCCGGGCGTTGAGCTGCGGCGCGAACAGGGCCAGGCCCACCAAGGGGAGGATCGTCGCGATCCACAGCCGCCGCGGGTGGCGGTCGACCAGGCCGGCCACACGGCGCCAGATCCCGTGTCCCTCCGCGTCGGCCGGGCGCGGCTTCGCCGGCCAGAGCGCCGCCCGTCCCAGCAGGACGAGCACCGCGGGAAGGAAGGTGAGCGCGCTGAGCGCGGCGCACACGATGCCGATGGCGCCCACCGGGCCGAGCGCGCGGTTGTTGGTCAGGCTGCTGAGCAGCAGCGCGAGCAGGGCGAGGGCCACGGTGGCGGCGCTGGCGACGATCGGCTCGAACGAGCGCCGCAGCGCGACGCGGCCCGCCGCGAAGCGGTCGCCGCCGGTGGCCAGCTCCTCGCGGAAGCGCGCGGTCAGCAGCAGCGCGTAGTCGGTGGCCGCGCCGATGACCAGGATGAACAGGATGCCCTGCACCTGGCCGTCCACCCGGACGACGCCGTGGTCGGCGAGGAAGTACACGACCGCGCAGGCCAGGCCCAGCGCGAAGACGGCCCCCAAGATGATGACCAGCGGCAGCAGCACGCTGCGGTACACCGCCAGCAGGATGATCAGGACGGCGAGCAGGGCCACGCCGAGCAGCAGGCCGTCGATCCCGGCGAAGGCGTCGGACAGGTCCACCCGCGTGGCCGCCGGTCCCGCGAGCTGGGCCCGCAGGCCGTCGACCTTGACCGCGGCGCCGATGCGCTCCAGGGCCTCCCCGAGGGAGCCTTCGACGTCGGGGCCGAGCTGGACGATGCCCTGCAGCGCCCGGCCGTCCTGCGAGGCGATGGCGGGCGAGGGGGTGCCGGCGACGCCGGTCGTGCCGCGCAGCGCGGCCAGGGCGCGGGTCGCCGCGGCGGTCTGGCCAGGGGTGACGGCCGCGCCGTCCGCGGTCCACACCACGATGAGCGGTTGTGTCTCACCCTCGCGGAACCGCTCCTGCACGTCCAGGACGCGTGTCGACTCCGCGCTCTGGGGCAGGAAGGCGGCCTGGTCGTTGGTGGACACCTCGGTGAGCTTGCCGGCGAAGGGCCCGAGCCCACCGCCGACGGCCAGCCAGACCAGTACGAGCAGAGCCGGGACGAGCAGGCGGACGGGTCGCCGTGCCATGGGAAACGCCTTTCGGTCACATCATGTAACTCAACGATTAAAATACTCAATGATTGAGTTAATGTAGCATGGCCGCATGGACGGCGACAGCGGGGAGGGCATCGACCTGCGGTCCTTCGCCATGCGCCTGCGCCGCATGACCGGCGAGCTCAACCGCATCGCGCACGACTTCGCCCACCAGCACGGCCTGCACACCACCGACGTCCAGGCCCTCATCAAGATCTTCGACGCGCCGTCGCCGATCACCCCGAGCCGGCTGCGCGAGGAGCTGAACCTCACCTCCGGCGCCGTCACCGCCTGCCTCGACCGGTTGGAGCGCGCCGGCCACATCCGCCGCGTCCGCGACGTGCACGACCGCCGCGTCGTCCACCTGCACTACCTCGACACGGCGAAGGAGTTCGCCGCCGCCTTCTTCGGCCCGCTCGGCCGGAGCACCGACAACGCCCTGCGACGCTTCACCCCCGACCAACTGCGCACCGTCGCCGCCTTCCTCGACACCATGAACGACGAACTCGACGCCCTGCGCGCCTCGCCGCGTTCCTCCTGACCCTGTCTCAGGGGTCTTTCGGGACGGGGTGCCGGTACGGTTGCGCCTTCGTACACCGCCCGCGGGCGGCGTTCCTCACCCGGACGCGCCGTCGCCGAAGCGGCGGGTCGCCACCAGGGCGGCCAGGTCGGGCGCCAGGCGGAGCTCCGCCGCGTCGAGGCCGGGATGGCGGAGCCAGTGCGTCCGGGCCTCGTCGACCGCGCCGTCATGGCGGGGCGGCCAGTGCCGGGCGGGGGTCAGGTCGTCGACGACCAGCGTTCCCCCCGGGGTGAGCAGCCGGTGCGGATCGGCGGGCCGCTCACCGTTCTTGCCCTGGCCGCCGCCGTCCAGGACGAGCAGGTCGTACGGCCCGTGCCCGTAGATCTCGCGCCAGTCGCCGTGGATCACCGACACCTGGGGATGGTCGCGGAACACCCGCGCGGCCAGCGCCGCCCGGTGCGCGTCCCGCTCGACGCTCACCAGCCGCGTCCCCGGGCGGGCGCCCGAGACCAGCCAGGCCAGCCCCACACCACACCCGGTCCCGGTCTCTCCGACGACCTCCGCGCCCGCCGCCAGCGCGTGCAGCAACCGTCCGTGCTCGGGCCGGCAGGAGGCCCCGAACCCCGCCTCCCTGGCCGCCTCCACCGCCCGCCGCACCAGGGCCGGCACCGCTGTCAGATCGGCGTACGCCGCGGTTCCTTCGATGGACATGCCGTCAGGGTAGGACGGCCGGCGGGGGCTTCGCGGGGGCGAGGCGGACGGTGGTCGTGTGGGAGGCGCCCTGGCGGGTGTCCAGGCCGGTGAAGGTGAGGGTCAGGGGCGGGCCGAGAGTGGCGGAGGTCAGCACGGAGGTAGTGAGGACGGCGGTCGCCGGGCGGTTCCAGGTCACGGTGAGGGTGGGCAGGTCGCGGCGGGGGTCGGCGACGGTGAGGGCGGCGGTGCCGTCGCCGTGGTCCCGGGCCAGCACGGCGCAGGGGCCGGAGGCGGTGAGCGGGCCCACGGTCCCCGGCTGCCAGAAGTTCACGGCGGTGATCCCGAGCGAGGGGATGTGGACGCCCTGGTGGTGGCCGGTGTTGGCCAGCACGCGGGCCCAGCCGGGGTCGGCGGCGCGGGCACGCGTGGCGGCTCGGTCCGCGCCCGGCATCAGGAGGTAGGCGTACCCGGCGGCGACCGGGTCGACCCCGTGGTCGAGCCAGAGGGTGGCGTAGCCGCGCGTGACCCGCCGGGGGAACGCCGAGCCGCGCGCGGGCGCGGCGTCCGTGCGTTCCTCGCGGAGGGTGCGGAGGGCGGGGCAGGCCCGCAGGACGTAGCCGCCGTGGCCCTCCAGCCAGGCCCAGCCCTCCCGGTCGTCCACGGTGAGCGGGGCGTCGGTCCTGCGGTTGTCCACGATGGTCTCGACCGGGACGCCGTCGCGGGCGGTGATGCCCGCGCCGAGGCAGAGCACCGCGTCGTCCAGCAAGAACCAGGACTTGAACGCCTCCAGCGTGCTCTCCAGGCCGTACAGGTGCTGGCCGACCGTCGCGTACGTGCCGTCGGTCGCGCCGCCGACCCACCGGGCGGGCGGCAGCGTGTCGCCCCAGGCCCCGCCGGCGCCGTCGGGCAGCCGCCGCGTCGAGACCGTGGTGCCGGGCAGGCGGTAGGGATCGACCGTGGTCCAGAACGAGTCGGAGTACTGGGCGCCGTGCCCCGGCCCCCACCAGTAGAGCATCCCCGAGCCGGTGTGCCAGCCGCGCGGGTTCTCGCCGTTGCCGTGCTCGTAGTGGCCGATCGTGGACGACGCCATGCTGAGCGCCGCGCACCAGCCGGGGCGCCGGTGGACGGCGCGGGCGCTCATCGGCATCAGACGGTGCCCGGTGGGCTCGCCCGCCGCGGGGACGGCGTCGTCGGCCAGGATCTCGGCCAGGCGGGCGTGGAACGCCAGCTCGTCGTCCCTCTCCGCGGCGGCCAGCATGGGAGCGGCGGTGTCGCGCCGTGCCCACCCTTTCACCATGGCCCGCCAGCGGTCCCGCTCGGCAGGGGAGGCCGTCTCGCCGAGCAGCAGGATCGCCGCGGCGATCTCGCGCCCGCGCCGGTGGTCGCCGTACGGCGCCCTGGCCAGGCCCCGGCCCCGGACCAGGTCCATGCAGAAGCCGTCGTGGACGAACGGCGCGAACGATCTCTCCACGCCGTCGAGGACGACCCGCGGGGCGGCCGGTTCCCACGGCGAGCCCCGCAGCACCGCGAGCAGGGTCGCGACCCCGGACAGCAGCGACGCCCCGTAGGCGCCCTGGTAGGGGATGGTCGAGTGCTGGATGAACGAGCCGTCCCGGTAGAAACCATCCCCTTCGGTGACGTAGGCGAAGACCGGCGCGAGGGCGGACACGGCCCGCGCGGCCCCGCCCGGGTCGGAGCCGAGCATCGCGCGCAGCAGCGTGACCAGGCACAGATCCACGCGGTTGGCCCCGGTGCTCGTCCCGCTGTAGCCGGACAGCACGTCGCCGGGGACGAAATGGTCCACCGCCGCCCCGAGCGCCGCGGCGCGCGGGCCGGTGAGCCCGATCAGCAGGGACGCGTCCAGCAGGGCCTTCGGCACGCCGATCCGCCAGTGCCACCAGTTCCCGTACGGCTCGGCGCCCGCCGCGTACACCCGCCGCCGGTAGTGGTCGACGCCGGCCGCGACGGCCTCGGCCAGCGCGGGGTCGCCCGTGACCCCGGTGCCCGGCAGCACGCAGGCGCGGGCCATCGCCCGCAGCCGGGCCGGGGTCGCGACGAAGGAGGGGAACGGCAGGTCCGGCCACAGCGACGCGTCCCCCATCGTCATGGCCGCGGCGTGCCCGGCGGCCCGGGCTCCGAGCCGTGCCAGCCGGGCGCGGTACGGCTCGGCCGCGGCGTCGAAGCCGGACCCCGCGGAGACCTCACGCCAGCGGCGGCGCAGCCGGTCGAACGTGGCGGAGGGGACGGCCTGGCCGGGGACGCCCGGCGCCATCGGTACCGGCGCCCCTGCTCCGGCGCCGCCGAGCGGGAGCAGCACGGTGCCGCCGAGCCGCAGGAACCGGCGCCTGGAGTATCCGCCCACGTGCGCATTATCGTGCCGCACGCCCGCGGGGCACGCCGCTACGGGGAAGCCGGTTCGGCGGCGGCCGAGCGGACCTCGCTCGGGGTGTGGCCGAAGCGGGCGCGGAAGACGCGGGCGAAATGGGCCTGGCTGGAGAATCCCCAGCGGTAGGCGACGTCGGCGATCGTGGTGTCGCGGATGCCGGGACGGCTGAGCTCGGCGTGTACCCGGCGCAGCCGCCGCTCCAGGATGTACCGGGCGGGACTCGTGCCGGCGGCCTCGAAGATGCGGGAGAGCTGCCGCACCGAGATCCCGAGGACGGCGGCGACCGCGGCGGCGTCCAGCTTGGGGTCGTGCAGGTGCCGCTCGATGTGCTCCTCGGCGATGATGCGCTGGGTGAGCGACGACATGGGGCCGCCGTACCGCTGCAGCGTGAGCAGCCGCATCAGCCCGAGCACGGCGTGCTGGAGGTCGCCGGGGTCCTCGCCGCCCTGCCGCTGTCCGACCAGGCCGCCGAGGAGCGAGGCGAGCGCCGACACGAGCGCGCCCTCGCGGGCCGACGCCCGGCCGAACAGCATGGGCACGGGGACGCCGCCGGGCACGCACGTCTCGGCGAACAGCTCGCCGGGGATGTCCACCAGGATCTGCTTCATCGAGGAGGAGAACCCGAACAGGTACGGGTTGCGCGTGTCGTACACCACCAGGTCGCCGGTGCCCGCCGCCAGGCAGCCGTCCTGGTGGTAGAAGACGGCGTCGCCCTTGACCAGCAGGCTGGCGAACACCGAGTCGTTGGGGACGGACCGCGCGAGGTGCGGCGTGCGCTCGACGACGTGCGCGTTCCCCGTGATGTGCGCGAGCCGCACACCGCCGACGCGCAGGTTCGTCTGCGTGGCCAGCAGCCCCTTGTCGGAGTAGGACCGGCAGGACAGGCCCACCAGCGCCTTCCGGTTGTACTCCTCCCAGAAGTGGACGCGCTCGGCGGGCGCGATGTCCTCTGTCGTGGCCCGGGAGATCACGGAGATGGCGTCGGCGGGCATCAAGGACCTCCTCACAGCGCGATCCTTGTCGAGAGTATGTCGAGAATCAGACGGCTAGGTAACCCCCGTCCACGGTGAGTATCGCTCCGGTGACGTACGACGCCGCAGGCGAGCACAGGAAGGCGATCGTCGTGGCCACGTCGCGGGGGGCGCCGTAGCGGCCGAGCGGGATGCGGGCCAGCACCTCGGCGGCGGCCTCGGCGTCGTCGAGCAGGCCCCGGGCGAGCTGGGTCTCGACGAACCCGGGCGCGACCGCGTTCACGCGGACGCCCTCGGGCGCGTACTCGGCGGCCAGCGACCGGGTGAGCTGGGAGATCCCTCCCTTGCTCGCGCTGTAGGCCGGGCGGTCCTTGCTGCCGAAGAAGGCGAACATGGACGAGACGTTGACGATCTCGCCGCCGCCCGCGGCCAGCGCGGGCCGCGCCGCCTCGCACGCGACCATGGTGGCGGTCAGGTTGACGTCGATCACCCGCTGCCAGCGGCCGAGGTCGTACTCGTCGCGGTCGTGGCTGACGCCCGCGCAGTTCACCAGCACGTCGAGCCGGGATTCCGCGCCGACCAGCCGGGCCAGGCCGTCCCGGTCCAGGACGTCGTGCTCGACGACGCGCACGCGGGGATGGTCCGGCAGCTCGGCCGCGACCCGGGGGGCGAGGCCGAGCGCCACCACGTCCGCGCCCAGCTCGGCGAACAGCGTGGCGGTCGCGGCGCCGATGCCGGAGGTCCCCCCGGTGACGAACGCGGCACGGCCGGCGAACAGGCCGTCCTGGAAGGTCATGACGCCTCTCCTGGCCGCACGAGCACCTTGATCTGCCCTTCGCCGCGCAGCAGCGCCTCGAACCCCTTGTCCACCACGTCGTCCAGCGCGATGATCGAGGACACGATCGCGGTGAAGTCCACGCCCTCCTGCGCGAGCCGGATCAGTTCCGGGTACGCGTGCCGGTACCCCACGCTCGTGAGGATCGACTGCTCGCGGTTCACCAGGGCGAACGCGTCGATGCTCACGGTGTGGGTCAGGCCGAGGAACATCACGCGGCCGCCGTTCCTGGTCGCGTCCAGGCAGGTGCGCAGGGTGTGCTCCGCGCCCACCACCTCGAACGCGACGTCCACCCCCTCGCCGCCCGCCGCCTCGCGGATCAGGCCGGGCGCCGCGGCGGCGTCGCGGGCGTCCACGAGATCGGTGGCGCCGAGCCGTCCGGCCAGGGCGAGCCGCTCGGGGGAGAGGTCCGCCGCGATCACGCGCCGGGCGCCGCGCCGCGCCGCCAGCATCACGACCAGCAGGCCGATCGGCCCGAGGCCGACGACCGCGACGGTCTCGTCGCCCGTGACCCCGGCCCGCCGCACGGCGTGCAGCGCGACGGCCGCCGGCTCGAACACGGCCGCCTGCTCCAGGGAGACCGAGTCGGGCAGCCGGTGCAGCATGTACGCGGGGACGGTGGTCCGTTCCGCGAGCCCTCCGTCGCCCATCAGGCCCGCGAAGCCGAAGTGGCGGCAGATGTTGTACTCGCCGCTCAGGCACCTCGGGCAGGTGCCGCACCGGTAGTGCGGCTCGACGGCGACCCGGTCCCCGACCGCGAGGCCGGTCACCCCCGGTCCCAGCGCGGTGACCGTGCCGCAGAACTCGTGGCCGAGGACCAGGGGCGCCGTCGCGCCGGATTCCGGGTGCGGTTCGCTCACCGGGATCGCGTGCGGCCCGTCGGCGTACTCGTGCAGGTCGCTGCCGCAGATCCCGCAGTAGGCGACGGCGATGGTCGCCTCCCCGGGCCCCGGCGCGGGGACGTCCACGTCCTCGACGCGGACGTCCCGTGCTCCGTACCAGACGGCGGCCTTCACACGGCCTCCCGCGTCGCGAGCCGCCTGCGGAGGACGGCGGGGGCCGTCTCCTTCAGGGCGAACGAGAGCGCCACCACGATCAGCGCTCCGCCGGAGGCGATGAACATCGCGGTCTGCAGGCCCCACTGGTCGGACGCCCATCCGGACACCATCGGGCCGATGAAGCCTCCGGCGAGCTCGCCCACGCCCATGATCACGCCGAGTGCGGTGGCGAGGGCGCCCGGCGGCACGGTCTCGGCCGGGATCGTGGCCATGAACAGGGTGAAGCAGCCGAGCCCGGTGTAGCTGACGATCATGAGCGCGCCGAGCAGGACCGGGTTGTCCACGTAGACGAGGAAGATCGGGCAGAGCACCGCCAGGGAGGTGAAGCCGATCAGCGCCTTCTTGCGGCCGATCCGGTCGGAGATGCCCGGCGTGGCGAAGCCCCAGAGCACCCACGCGACGCCGAGGCACGTCATGACGCCGCTCATCGTGCCGGGCGCGAAGCCCTTCTCGTCGGTGAGGAACTTGGGCGTGAACGTGATCAGCGTGATGAACCACGTCAGGTAGAAGCAGGCGATCAGCATGCAGATCAGGACGTTCCGCTGCTTCAGCACGTCCTTCATGGCGGGCTTGGGCTGGGCCGGCGCCGCGTCGGCCACCGCGTCGGTCGCCGCGGTCCTGACCAGCGGCGGCTTCTCGCGGACGTACTTCGCGATCACCGCGGCGATGACGAGGCCGGGGATGATCGTGACGAAGAAGGCGGTCCTCCAGCTGGTCGCCTCGGCCACCCACACCACCACGATGGGCGCGAGGATGCCGCCGAGCAGGCCGGCGGACGAGCCCTGCACCAGGCCCATGTTCAGGCCGCGGCGGTGCTCGCGCGAGGTCTCCACCATGAGCGACTGCGCCATCGGCAGCACCGCCCCCTCGGCCACGCCCATGAGGGCCCGCGCGGCGAGCAGGCCGACGAAACCCCCCATCAGGCCGGAGACCGACGAGAACACCGAGAACATCAGTACAGCGACGATGAGGATCGGCTTGCGGCGGCCGATCTTGTCGGACAGGCGCCCGGCCACCATGCCGGCCAGCGCCCACGTCAGCGCCAGCACCCCGGACAGGGTGCCGAGCTGGGCGTTGGACAGGCCGAAGTCCTTGTCCATGTACGGCGCGAGGAAGGCGAGCGCCTGCCGGTCGAAGAAGACGAAGCCGAAGGCCACGAACAGGATGACGAGGAGACGGTTCTCGTACCGCCGCGACTCGTTCTCCAGGGCCGCCGGCGTGGGCGTCGAGATGTCGGTCATCACGTGCTCCGGGGGGAAGGCCGTCGGCTAACGGAAGAGGGAGTTGACGTAGTCCGCGCCGATGCCGACCTTCTCGTAGTGCGCGCGGCACATCGCGATGTAGTCGTGCACGTCGAAGACGCCTTCGGTCTCCCCGTTCTCGTCCAGCCAGATCAGCGGGCCCTTGACGATGAAGAACGTCTTCATCGGCTCGCCGCTGTCATAGGCCACGAGGGTGTGCCCCTCGCCCGGGGCCTCGTAGATGAAGTCGCCGGCCGTGGCCGTCCAGTCCCGCTCCAGGTACCCCCACTTGCCCGAGATCGTGTACGCGAAGACCTCGTGCGGGTGGTAGTGGCGGTTGACCAGCCCGGCCTCCTTGGCACGGAGGATGTCGGCCCAGCTGTTGTCCTTCACATTGATCCACAACGGACGCGACCCGACCGTCTCGGTGAACGGCACGTAGTAGCGGTCGTCGTCCGTGGCGACCTTGGACAGATAGACTTCCGGAAGCGCGTCAGGCTTCTGGGAGTTTTCGATCGGCTTGAGGTTCTTCCAGAACTCCGAGTTCGGGTTTTCCGGCACGTTACGAACTCCTTTCACGCCCACATGGCGAACCGTGCGTCAGAGTGAACATCCTCCGACCCTCACAGGTCTTTCCCTTCCCGGACGTGCGAGGTTGACGATTCGGGACACGCCCCGGACCGGCGACGTCCGCGACCAGGCGTCCTTCCCCGCCTCCGTGGGGGATCGCGGCGTCCTGGGAGGATCAGCGACACGCGAGTAAAGCTTTGGCATGTGGACGGCCTGCTCAGAACTCCGCCGCGCCCGACCGGCGCCGCGACGGGATGGTGGGCTCGATCACCGCTCTGATGGCCCGTGGGCGTCCGCCCGAAAAGGAGCAGGGGAGGCCCTTCTGGGCCTCCCCTGCTCCGTCGGACCTCTCAAGCGTTCGGCTGTGCCACCTGAACGGCCGGGACCGTGCCTGACGTCACAGGACGCTCAGGCGCCTTCTGTGTCAAGTAGACCATCCAGATCATGGCCGTACCTGCCACGAACGCCGCTATTTTGAGCAGAATCTTGCGCTGGTTCATCAGCTTCCTTATCAACGACCTGCTTGTGCAAGCCGTCATAGATGGACTTCATTGGCCATCGACTCGCTCTGTGGCACAGTTCTACAAACTGCCGAGAGTGATGATTTGTTGGGCTATGACAGGCTAAAAGCCGACATCGCCAAGTTGATCATAGCGTATGCCGGGAGTGGTAGAGGCGCTTACCGGATCGATTCGGTTGTCGTTTCGATCGCGAAATCCGTCACGATTCGGCAACGTCACTTCGCGGGTCGAGCCGTCTCCGGAGCGTGTCGGCCTCGGGAACGTTCAACTGCTCGTAATAATCGAGCGCCTGACGGAAAGACGCCTCCGCCTTGGCGTGCTCGCCGACGCGTGCCAGGGTCACGCCCAGGTCGTCGAGCGTTCGTGCCTCCTGATAGATATCGCCGATGGCCTGAGCGTGCTCCAAGGCCTTTTCGTAATATGAACGGGCGATTTCGTACCGTTTTGCACGATGATGTACTACACCGATATTGCGCAGAGCCTGCACTTCGTCCCCGCGCGCGGATATCTCGACCGCGATGTGCAGAGCCTTCTGGTAATTGATGAGCGCCTCGCGCTCCTTGCCGATGTGTGCGAGACAAGTGCCGATGTTGTTGAGGACGCGTGCCTCCGACTGCCGGTCGCCGATATCGTGGTAGGCCGTGAGCGCCCGGCGATACTGTTCGAGCGCCTCGGCGTGCCGGTCGAGACGCTGGTAGATCTCGGCGACGTTGTTCAGCAGCGTGGCCCTGTTGGGCGGGCTCACCATCGGATCGACCGATTCCGCCTCCTCATAATGGCGCAGCGCGGCCGTGTAGTCGCCGCGCCGCTCGTCGAGGTGGGCGGTGTTGTTGAGGGTCATCTGCTCGCCGCGCGGGTCGCCGACTTCGTGGTACAGCGCCAGGGCCGTGTCCAGGCGCTCGGCCGCCTTCGCGTAGTCGCCGCGCTCGAAATCGATCTTCGCCAGGTAGTTGAGCGTGCCGGCTTCACCGTGGCGGTCGCCGTCCCGCTGCCGCAGCTCCAGCGCCTGCTGGTGGTAGCCGAAGGCGACATCGAGCTCGGAGCGGAATCCGTGCACGAGCCCATGCTCATCGAGGAGGTCGGCGACCACCCGGTCGTCACGGGCGGCGCGCTGGATCTCCAGTGCCTCGGCCGCCGAGCGCAGCGCCTCCTCGTAGTGGCCCGTGCGCCTGCGCACCGCGGTCAGATCCGCCAGGGCGCGCGCCATGGCCGGGCGGTCTCCCATCTCACGCCACATGGTCACCGCGCGGGTGTGGAGCCGGGTCGCCGCGGCCCAGTGCGCCCACAGGTAGAGATGCCGGCTCAGGACGTGGGCCAAGGTGGCGGCGTGTTGCCACCAGCCGTTGTCGGCGGCGTAGCGGGCGACGAGCAGGAGGTTCTCCAGTTCGGCGTCCAACCAGGCGTGGGCCTCGGCGGGCGACCTGATCGAGGGCCGGGCGCCGAGGCTGGACGGGATTCCGAGGGGAGCGCGCCCGCGGAAGGGATAGAGCATGCGGTCGGCGGCGTCGGCCGTGTACAAGAAGTGGTCGAGGGCGCGCCGGATCGTCGCGGTCGTCTCGGCCTCCGGCGCGCGGTCGGAGAGGCCGACGGCGTACTCGCGGAGGAGCGAGTGGAACGTGTAGCGCCCGCGCCGGGGCTCCATGATGAGATGGTGATCGAGCAGGGCGTCGAGGATCTTCTCCGCCTCGGCCCGGCTCGACCCCAGCAGCGCCGCGGCGGACGGCGGGGTCAGGTCCACTCCCGGGTGCAGGCCGAGTCTGCGGAAAGCCTGCCGCTGGTAGGCGTCCAGGTCGCGGAAGGAGAGCTCGAAGGCGGCCGACACCCTGCGGTCCTCGGCCCAGATCTCCCCGAGCAGCCGGTCGGTTCTCTCGAGCAGCTCCACCAGGTCGGCGACGGTCCACGCGGGCCGGTGACGGTACCGGTTACCCACAAGTGCGATGGCCAGGGGCAGGTAGCCGCATAATCGCACGACCGTGGCGACGTCCTCGGCGCGGCCCGCGCGCTGGGGCTCGACGATGCGGGTGAACAGCGTGACCGCGTCCTCGGGCGGCAGGGCGTCCAGGGACAGCGACCGCACGCCGTCCAACCCGGCGAGGCGCTTCCTGCTGGTGATCAGCACCAGGCAGCCGGGCACTCCGGGCAGAAGCGGCCTGATCTGGTCGTGCCCGGCGGCGTCGTCCAGGACGATGAGCATCCTGCGGTGCGCGAGCTGGGTGCGCCAGGCCGTCGTGCGTTCCTCCAGCCCCTCGGGGATGGGGGAGACGCCGAGGTCGCGCAGCAGCCGGTCGAGCGCGGTCGCGGGGTCCATCCGCTCGCGCCGGGCGTCGTGGGCGTGCAGGTCGAGGAAGAGCAGCCCGTCGGGGTGGTCGCCGGCGAGCTGGTGGGCCAGGTGCACGGCCAGCGCCGTCTTGCCGACCCCGGGCATGCCGTCGATGGCGATGACGGTCACGACGTCGTCACGGGCCTGCGCGACCATCATCGGACCGAGTTCGGCGGCCCTGCCGGTGAACGTGGGGGTGTCACGGGGAAGGTTGTTGGGGCTCTTGCGGACGGTGGGCCGCGGCTCCGCCGGCAGCAGCGCCCGGTCGCCCTGCAGGATGCGCTGGAACAGGGTCTGGAGCGTGGGCCCGGGTTCGGTGCCGACCTCGGTGGCCAGACGGTCGCGCGCCCGGCGGAAGGCGCCGATGGCGTCGACTCTCCGGCCGCCGCTGTACAGGGCGAGCATCAGCAGCTCGATCAGTTTCTCGTCGAGGGGGAAGCGGTTCACGAGGTCGTCGAGCTCGGCCAGGAGATCGGCGGTCACCCCCTGCGCGATTTCGAGTCCGATGCGATCCGCCGCGGCGCGTAGCAGTTCCTCTTCGAGTTTCCTGCGGGTGCTGGTGACCCATGCGCCGGACAGTCCGGCGAGCGGTTCTCCCCGCCACAGACCTGCCGCCTCTTTGTACATGCGGACGGCCTCGCCGGCGTCGGTGACCGCCCGCGCCCGCGTGTGCAGCGAGCGGAATCGGTGGTAGTCGATGTTCCGGCGGTCGGTTTCGAGCACGTAGCCGCCTGAGGAGCGCTCGATCCGCACGCCTTCCTCGACGCCCTTGAGCGGTTTCCTCAGCCGTGAGATCGACTGGTGCACCAGATCGCGCGCCTTGTTCGGCGGTGAGCCGTCCCATAGCTTGCGGAGGAACGACTCCACGGTGACGGGCGTTCCCGGTGACATCAGCAGGATGGCCAAAATATGGCGTTCTCTGGCCCGCCCCAGGTCGAGCCGACGTCCTTGGGACCAAAACTCGACTGGCCCGAGAATACGGAAATCCATTCGAGCCCCTTTTCCGCGGGACCTGTCTTAACGCTCTGGCCTGACATTTTTTCATCTATGCCGTGGCGAATCCAGTCATAAGTGGGCCCAGAGATGCGTGGGACGTCGTTTGCGTGGCGTCGCACAAGGCCTCGGCAAGGGCGCCGCAAGGGTTTCCGCAAGGTGCGGCGTCCACGCTCGGAGACGAGCGATGCAGGGATCGCTTACAGCCATAGGCTGCACTAAAGGGGGCAATTCGAACAAATGTCTGGTCATGAATGGAACAAGGTGCCGATCGGGCCGGACGCCCGACGCTGGGTGACGCGGAGGAACTGCAAACTCGTCCTGATGGTCGTCCATACCGTCACCTCGGGACAGCGTCTGCTGGACACGGCCCGCCTCTTGGAGTCCGACCTGAGAATTCAGGTGGTCTTCACCATGGCGCCGGACGTCTTCAGCAACGGGGTGGAGCAGTTCGTCCGCCGCGTCGGGGCCGTCACGCTTCCCTGGCTCCAGGCGACGCAGCAACGGTTCGACCTGGCCATCGCGGCGAGCCTCGGCGGGCTGCACGAGATCCACGCGCCGCTGGTGGTCATGCCGCACGGCGCGGGCTTCAACAAGCTGGTCCCGGCGCCCGAGCGTGCCGCGCCCGCGCGGGGGCGCACGGCCTACGGGCTGGACGCGCAGCGGCTGGTGCACGACGGCGTCCTGATCCCGGCGGCGCTGGTCCTCGCGCACGAGGCCGAGAAGGCGCGGCTCGCCCGCGCGTGCCCCGAGGCGCTCCCCATCGCCGCGGTCATCGGCGACTCCTCCTACGACACGCTGGTCGCGAGCCTGCCCCATCGTGACGCCTACCGTCGCGCGCTCATGGTGGGCGGCGGACAGAGGCTCGTGGTGGTCAGCTCGACCTGGGGCGCGCAGTCGCTCTTCGGCAGGCGTTCGGGATTCCTGCCGCGCCTGCTCGCCGAGCTGCCGCCGCAGGAGTTCCGCGTCGTGGCGCTGCTCCATCCCAACATCTGGTTCGGGCACGGCGTCTGGCAGGTGCGCAGCTGGCTGGCCGAGTGCCGGCGTCGGGGGTTGATCCTGCTCCCGCCGGGCGCCGACTGGAGGGGGGTCCTCGCCGCGGCCGACTGGATCATCGGGGACCAGGGGTCGGCCACCCTCTACGGCACGGTCACCGGCGCGCCGGTGATGCTGGCGAACTGCCCGCGCGCCGCCGTGGACCCCGCCTCGCCCGCCGCCGAGCTCGCCGCCCTGGCTCCCAGGATCTCCCGGCGCACGCCGCTGCGCGACCAGTTGCTCAAGGTCGCCGCCGAGCTCGGGCCGGGACGGTACCGGCGCGTCGCCGAGCGGATCACCTCGGCGCCGGGCCGGTTCGACGACAACATGCACCACCTCATCTACCGGCTGCTGAACCTGCGCCGGCCCGCCGTCCCGGCACGGCAGCCGGCCGCCGTCCCCTACCTGGCCAAATGAGCCCATCACGCGGAAACGGAGAACCGGCATGCGAGACGACATGGTCGCCGTCCGACTCTTCCGGGTCGAACCCATGCTGACGCTGACCAAAGCGCCGTGCGACAGCGCGGCCCCGGACGGGCATCCGGGCACGCCCGGCATTCTGATCATTCCTCGGCAGGGGCCGCTCCGCGCGCCCCACCTCATGCTCGTCGCCCGAGGGCCGCGCCGGTGCGAGCCCTCCCCGGGCGTGCGCGTCTTCGCCGACTCGCACGTCGTCGCCGGCCTGGGCGACGGTACGAACCAGGGCAGGCCCGCCCTCGCCGACGTGCTCACCGACGCGAGCGCGGCGCAGATCGTCGCCTCGCCGGAGGAGCCGGGGCTGCTCGACAGGTATCCCGGCTGCGGGGTCGCGGTCGCCGCGGGCCGCCACGGGTGTCTGGCGGGGCTGCGCGACGGCAGGCTCGCCGCGATCAGGGGCGCCGCGGGCTTCGCGGTCGGAGCGGACCCCTGGCCGGCCGTCTACGGCTCCTTCGTCCACGGCTGGTGGTCGGCACGGATGCCGCTGGAGGGCCTGGCCACCGCCTCGGTGATCGTGGGCCGGTACATCGGCAGGACGGAGAACGGGTTCGGGTGCTTCCACGTGGCCGGACGCGGGCGGATCCTGCTGGCGCGGCGCTCGCCGTGGAGCACCGGAGGGATGTCCGCATGACCGGCAGGATCGTCGTCGCCGGGGCCGTCAGCCTGTACATGTCGGCCGGCATCCGGGAGTTCCCCGTCCGGTACGCCCCCACCTGGTCGCCGCGCTGGCTCGTCACCGGCGTGTCGGGGGCGGCGGGCCACATCGCACGGGCCATGAAGACCCTCGGCGACGAAGTGCGCCTGTGCGGCGTGGTCGGCCGCGACCTGGCCGGCGGCGCGATAGCGGCGGAACTGGCCCGGGAGGGCCTGCTCGGGCCGGGCATCGTCCCCGGGCCGGAGTCGTCCACCGGCCTGGTGCTGGTCGCGCCGGACGGACGGCGCATGGGGTTCCCGCACCTGGCGCCGGTGAACCCGGTCGTCTACCCGTGGGACGTCCTCGCGTCCCAGGCGGAGGGGGCCGACCTGCTGGTCCTGACGAACGCCCGGTTCGTCCGCGAGCTGGTGCCTCGCGCCGGCCGGCTCGGCGTTCCCATCGCGGTGGACGTGCATCTGATCTCGGACGTCGCCGACGCCTACAACCGGCCGTGGTTGGAGAACGCCGACGTGGTCTTCTGCAGCCACGAGTGCCTTCCGGTGCCGCCCGCGCGCTGGGTGGCGGAGGTGTTCGCACGCTATCCGCGCTGCCGGATCGTCGGCGTGGGGCTCGGAGCCCGGGGAGCGCTCGCGGGCACCCGAGACGGCTCCCTGATCAGGGTCGAGGCCGTCGCCCCGCGCGGGGTCGTCAACACCTCGGGCGCGGGCGACGCGCTCTTCTCCGGCTTCCTGCACGTGTGGCGCGCCACGGGCGACCCCGTGCGCGCGCTGCGGGCGGCGGTCGTCCACGCGGGATGGAAGATCGGACACCAGGCGCCGGCGGCGGCGTCGTTGACCTGCGGGGAGCTGTCGCGACTCGGTGAGGCGCACGCGCCGCCGACGACCGTCGGCCGCTGGGACGGTCAGCTCTCGCCGAGCCGCACCAGCCGCTCCTTCACCGGCCCGACGTCCGCGCCGCGCGCGGAGAGCAGGCGCAATGCCTCCTCGTAGTGGGCCCGCGCGTCTTCGAGGCGCCGCTCACGGGCGGCCAGGTCTCCGAGCGCCTCCAGCGCCAGGGCCTCGCCCGCGTCCGAGCCGATGCGCCGCATCTCGCTCAGACCCTCCTCCAGCAGGCCGGCCGCCTCCGGCTCGCCCGCGCGGGCCCTGCCCAGCAGGATGAGCACCCTTGCCTGGTTGTAGGGGTCGGGTTCGGGCGCGAGGAGCCGCCGCGCCTCCGTCAGGCGCGCGACGGCCTCCCGCGTCCGGCCCTGGCGGGTCAGCGCGTCCCCGAGGTCTGCGAGGGTGCGCGCGGCCCGCCGCTGCTCACCCGTCCGGCGGTAGCCGTCGAGGGCCTCCTCGAAGAGGGCGACGGCCTCGGCGACCCGGCCACGGTCCAGTTCGACCAGGCCGAGCCTGCGGTGGCCGCCGGCGATCCGCTGGGCGTCCCCCTCACGGCGCCAGATGTCCACGGCACCGCGAAAGTGGACCGCCGCCTCGTCGAGCCGGCCCAGAGCCCGCAGGGCCAGGCCGGTCCGGTTCAGCATCTTCGCCTCCGCGCGAGGGTTCGCGCCGTCGCGGGCCGCGGCCAGCCCCATCTGGTCGATCTCCAGCCGTTCCGCGTGGAGGCCCCGGTAGAGGAACAGCGGCCACAGGGCCTCGACGAGCTGCCACGCGGTGGGGAACAGGCCCCTCTCGTTCGCGGTCCGCACGGCGGTCCTGAGGTTGGGGAGCTCCCGCTCCAGCCAGTCGAGCGCGGCCGCGGAGCCGTCGAACGCGACGGGCTCGGCGGGGACGTGGACGATCGCGTCGTAGGCGACGCGGCGGTAGGGCATCACCGTCCGGCTCGCCGCCGCCGCGGTGTCCAGGTACCAGTCCAGCACCCGTCGCACCGCCTCGGCGCGGTCGGCTTCCGTGTCGTGCTCCTCGGCCATCTCACGGGCGTGCAGCCGGGTCAGCTCGTGCAGGCGGACGGCGCCGCCCGGCGCGTCGTCGAGCAGGTTGGCGTCGAGCAGCACGTCGAGCAGTCGCCGGACCTCGGCCCTCGGCAGGTTCGCCATCGCCGCGGCGGCCCGCGCGTCGATGGGCGTGCCGGGGAAGAGCCCGAGCAGCCGGTAGACCCGGGCGGCCTCGGACGGGGCAAGCCCCTCGTACGACAGCATCAGGGCCGCGCGGATCGTCATGTCGTCCTCCACCGACAGCGCGCTGAGGCGCTGCCGCTCGTTGGTGAGAGCCTCCACCATGTCCGTCAGCGGCCGGTTCGGCCGGGTGGCCAGCCGGGCGGCGGCGACGCACAGGGCGAGCGGCAGCCCGGCGCACAGCTTCACGAGCTCGCGCGCGGCGCCCGGCTGGGCGCGCACGCGATCGTCGCCCACGGTCTTCTCCAGCAGTTCCAGCGCGGCGTCGGCGCCGAGCCGGTCGAGCCGCACGGCCTGGGCTCCGCGCGCGAGGAGGCCGCCGAGCCGTAACCGGCTCGTCACCACCGCGACGCTGCCGGCCGAGGCCGGGAGCAACGGGCTCACCTGCGCGGCGGAGACGGCGTCGTCCAGGACCACGAGCAGCCGGCGCTCGCTCACCAGGGACTGGTAGAGCGCGGAGCGTTCCGCGAGCCCGCCCGGGATCCGCTCCGGCGCGATCCCGAAGGCGCGGATGAAGCGGCCGAGGACCTCGGCCGGGTGTACGGGATCGTCGGCTGCGTGCCCTTGCAGGTCGGCGAAGAGCCGGCCGTCGGGGAACGCGGCCCGTTCGCGGTGCGCCCAGTGCAGGGCCACCGCGGACTTGCCGACTCCGGCGGGCCCGCTCACCACCGCCACGGCGGGGACGCCGTTCTCCTCCAGCCGGGTACGGATGGCGTCCAGCCGGGACAGCGCGGTGGTCCTGCCGACCAGGACGCCGGTGGCGGGGAGCTGGTTCGGCTTGGGCAGAGGGGTGGTGGCGTGGTGCAGGTGGATGTCGCCGTGGACGTCACGTGCCTGGACGGCCGGGCCGTGCACCGTGCCGCTCAGCTCGTTGACCTGTGCCGCGATCTTCCGGTCCTCCCCGCGGGACTCGGCGTTCATTCATGGCCCAGAATCACGTCGAGAACACCCTTAGCCACATTCGTTCGATCGTCGTCGATGGAATCGTGGATTCGCGCGTGAATGATCGTACATGTTTCCACCATGCTTGCCCGGAGCCGAACTCCCGTCAAGCGTGGAACCGATGCCGTTTCCGGCCATAATGCGAGGAGATAGGAATGCGTTGTGGTGGAAGACGCCGTATGAGGGACATCCGCATTGATGTCCGGAGGACGTGCCGGAAATAGCTGTGAACAGTGTTACATATGGTGTTCGGTGCTGTGGCGGGCGTCACTTTTCAGGGGGAAGGCGAACGCCAAGGGGCGCCCTCGGATGGTGAGGGCGCCCCGGGGTGGGTCAGGCGTAGTTGGCCAGTTCTTCGGGGGTTTGGTCGACGTAGCCCTGGCTGATCTCGATGATGACGCCGTCGGGGTCGCGGACCCATACGGTCTTCCAGCCGGGGATGTACTCGTCGAACCTCAGGGGGCCGAGGGTGATGTGGGCGTCGTCGCCGGCCTCGTTGAGGAAGGCGTCCACGTCGTCCACCTGGAAGGCGAGGTGGCGGGCGACGCCGGGGGCGGCGGGGCCGTCATCGGTGGGCTCGGGGGCGGGGGCGGCGGTGGTGGGGAACAGTTCGAGCAGGGCCTCGCCTCGCCGCAGGAAGATGACCCGCGTGCCGTCCGCCTCCGCGACCCTCGCTCTCCTGAAGCCGAAATAGCGGGTGTAGAACTCCTCGGTGGCCTTCTGGTCGCGGCAGTTCAGGCCGACGTGCGACCAGCGCGGGCTGTCGGGCATCCGTACCGCCTCACTTACCGAGGATGGGCGCGAACGGCACGCTGTCGTGGAAGTTGGACATGTACGAGATGAGCCCGTCGGTGACGACGAAGTAGTTGCACACTCCGGCCTCGATCGACTCGCCGCCGACCGTGACGGCGGAGATGCGCGAGACCACGGCCGCCTGCTCGCCCTCCACGACGACGTGGGCGGGGACGTTCGCGAACCGCGCGTAGGTCTCCGGGAATCCCTTCATCATGCCGCGCAGGGTCTCCCGGCCTTCGACGTGCCCGGAGAGCTGCTCGTCCATCACCTGGTTCTCGGCGAACAGGTCGCACCAGGCGTCCCACTCGCCGGCGTTGGCGAGCTCGTAGTAGCGCGTGATCACTTCTCTGGTGTCCACGTGTGGTTTCCCCTTCAGGAGACGGGGGCGCTGTCCTGCACCCAGGTGGGAAGCGGGACGTCGATCTGCCGGAACAGGGTGACGAGGTCGTCGACGGCCCAGCGCTCGGCGAAGCGGCCGTCCTCCACGCGCCAGAGCTCGTGGGTGTACCACTCCAGAGCGTTGCCGGTGGGGGCGACGCCGAGGAAGGGGCCGACGTGCCGGCCGGTGAGGCGGATCCGGGTGAAGACCCGGTCCCCGGCGCTCACGACCTCCTCCGGGTGGGCGACCATCTGCAGGGCCTCGATGACCGCGCCGAGGTTCCCCTGGTAGATCGACAGTCCCGCGACGTCGACGAGCCCGGGGTGGTGGTCGACGAAGTCCTCGGTCATCACCTCGCCGAGCCCGTCCAGCTCGCGTGCGTTGAAGAGCTGCGCGAAGCGCTGGTAGAGCTGCTCGCTCATGGTGACTCCGTCCTGCCGAGCAGCAGGTCGGCGGCCTTCTCGCCGATCATGATGCACGGCGCGTTGGTGTTGCCCGCCACGATCTGCGGCATGATCGAGGCGTCGGCGACCCGCAGCCCCTCCACGCCGTGGACGCGCAGGCGGTCGTCCACGACGGACTCCCCGTCCTCGCCCATGCGGCAGGTCCCGGTGGGGTGCCAGAGCGTTCCGGCGTTCTCCCGCACGTACTCGGTCAGCTCGGCGCGCCCGGTGACCGTGGGCCCCGGTGCGATCTCCTCCTTGACCAGGCCCGAGATCGCGCTGGTCGCGGCGAGCGCCCGGGACAGCTCGATGGCCTCGAGGAAGCACTCGACGTCGGCCGGGTCGCTGAGGTAGTTCGGCTGCACGATCGGCAGCTCGGACGGGTCCGCGGACCGCAGCGTCACCGACCCCGTGCTGCGCGGCTGGATGATGATCGGCGCGAACGTGAAGCCCGGCCCCTCGCGGTCGTAGGCGGGGGAGACGAACTTGATGCTGCCGAACGCCATCTGCAGGTCCGGCGGCCGGTCGGCCGGCGTCGCGCTGGTGCGGGTGAAGAACCCGGTCTCGGCGATCAGCGTCGGGACGAACGGGTGTTCTTCCCTGGCCAGGTAGCAGACCCCGACGACCATGTGGTCCTGGAGGTTCCGCCCGACCCCGGGCAGGTCGGCCACGACGTCGATCCCGTGCCCGCGCAGCTCGTCGGCCGGGCCGATGCCCGACAGCATCAGCAGGTGCGGGGAGTTGAACGCCCCGCCGCAGACGATCACCTCGGTGCTCGCGTACGCCTGGTGGGCGGCGCCGTCCGCCACGTACTCCACGCCGACGGCCCGCTCGTTCCTGATCAGGATCCGGCTCGCCAGCGCCTCGCTCGCGATGGTCAGCCCGGGGTTCTCCAGCAGGGGGTGCAGGTAGCCGGTGGCGGTGCTCGACCTGTGGTGGTCGCGGGTCTTGCTGGTCTGGTAGTAGAAGACCGTCTCTTCCTGCTCGCCCGCGTTGTAGTCGAACCTCGGCCCCTGGTCCTTGAGCCCGACCTCGCCGCCCGCGGCGAAGAGCCTGGTCGAGACGGGGCTCGGGTCGGCGTGGTAGAGGACGCCGATCGGCCCGCCCGTGCCCCGGTACTCCGACTCCCCGCCCTCGAAGTCCTCCAGCCTCTTGAAGTACGGGAGCACGTCGCGGTAGCCCCAGCCGTGGTTGCCCAGCGCGGCCCAGTTGTCGTAGTCCATGCGGTGGCCCCGCACGTACAGCATGGCGTTGACCGAGCTGGAGCCGCCCCACACCTTGCCGCGCGCGATGGGCACCGTGCGGCCGTGCAGCGCCGGCTGGGGAGCGGTGACGTACCCCCAGTCGATCTCGCTCGGGCTCCACAGGGAGACCGTGGAGGGCACCTTCTCGTCGTGGATCTCGCGCCGGCTGTCGCGAGGGCCCGCCTCGATCAGCAGGACCGTCGCGTCGCTTCCGGTGACCAGCCGGTTGGCGAGGGCGGCGCCCGCGGATCCGGCGCCCACGACGATGAAGTCGTAGGAACCGGCGCTCATGAGGCGGCGTCCTGCTTGATGAAGTCGGCGGCACGCTCGGCGACCATGACCACGGCGGTGTGGCAGTTGCCGGTGGTGACCTCGGGCATCACCGAGGCGTCGGCGATGCGGAGCCCCTCGACGCCGTGGACGCGCAGGCGCGGGTCCACCACGGCCAGCTCGTCGACGCCCATCTTGCACGCGCCGACGTAGTGGTAGTACGAGCCGAGGTTCTGCTTGACGAACTCGGTGACGTCCTCCCGGCTGGAGACGCCGTCGCCCGGGGTGACCTCCTTGACGCCCCAGTCGGCGAACGCGCGGGTGCGGAACAGGTCGCGGGCCATCTCGAACGCGTCGACCATGCGCTCGCGGTCGGAGGGGTGCGACAGGTAGCGGGGGTCGGCGAGTGGCGCCTCCAGCGGGTCGGCGCTGGCCAGGCGCAGCGTGCCGCGGGCCAGCGGGCGGACGAGGCCGGGCAGCATGGTGACGAGCTGGGGGTGCGGCTCGGGCTGGAACTGCGCCCTGTGGATGAAGCCGATCTGCACGTCGGGGACCGCCCAGCCGCCCGTGTTGGCGAACAGGCACACCTCGGACATGTTCATCGTGGGCTCGGGCGCCGCCCGGTCGGTCATGTTGACCGGCGCCACGATGAGGACGTGGTCGTGGTAGTTCTCGCCGACGCCGGGGAGGTTCAGGCGGACGTCGATGCCGAACCGCCTGAGGTGGCTCTCCTGCCCGATGCCGGAGAGCATCAGCAGCTTGGGCGTCTCCAGGCCGTTGGCGCAGAGGATGACCTCCGAGCCGGCGCGGGCCTGGCGGGTCTCGCCGGCGCGCACGTACTCGACGCCGGCGACCCGGTCGCCCTCGAAGATCAGCTTCGTGGCGCGGGAGTCGGCGCTGAGGGTCAGGTTGGGCCGTCCGAGCGCCGGCAGCAGGTACGCCTGCCGGACGCCGAACCGCTTGCCGTCCTTGATGTCCAGGTGGTGCCAGCCGGCGCCGGTGAGCTGGGCGTTGAAGTCGGGCGTGGAGGGGTGCCCGAGCTCGGCGCAGGCGTCCAGGAAGGTCTGCGACAGCGGGTTCGGCTGGTGCCTGCCGGCGTTGATGACGTTGACGGGCCCGCCGTGCCCGGCCGTCGGGTTGGTGTCGTCCTCCTGGGACTCCAGCTTCTGGAAGTACGGCAGCACGTCCTGCCAGGACCATCCGGTGGCCCCGTGGTACGCCCAGTTGTCGTAGTCCAGCGCCTGACCCCGCAGGTGGATCATGTGGTAGAGGTTGCCGGACCCGCCGATGCCCTTGCCGGCGGCGAGGTAGACCTTGCGCCCGCCGAGGGCGGCCTGCTCGGCCGTCCAGTACACCCAGTCGATCGGGGTGAAGTGGTGCTCGGCCCACCGGTATGGAATGTCGACGGTGTCGGGGATCGTGTCCGCGCCGGCCTCCAGCAGGAGCACCGTCGCGTTCTCCAGCTCGCTGAGCCTGTTGGCGATCACCGAGCCGGACGCGCCCGCGCCCACCACGATGTAGTCGTAGGTCTCGCTCACGTTCACTACCTCACTTCTCCGCCGGCGACAGCGGGTTGAGCGCGCCGACGTGGTACTTGACGATGGCCAGGCCGTCCGGCGTCTTCGCCAGCTCCCACTCCTGGGTGACACGGAAGCTGCTGCGGCTTCCGTCGGAGGTCTGGGTGGCCGTCCACACGACCTGGACGTCGACGTGGACGGTGTCCCCGTCGTCGCGGGCGGCGAGCCGCTCGACGACGTGGTCCTGATCGGTGAAGGACTCGCCGACGACGGCGTACCAGTCCCGGAAGTCTTCGTGGTCGCGCAGCGTGCGCTCCGGGAAGGCCATTTCGAGGTCCCGGTCGACGACGAGGGGAAGCAGCCTCTCGACCGGCTCGTGGGCGCTCAGCCGGTCGAACCACTGCCGCGCGAACTCCGCGGTCTCCGCGTCCAGCGCGGACTGATTGGCTGGCATTGTGCCACTCCCTTGAATAGTAACGGATTTTAATTATTAAGTCGGAATTGTGCGTTAGGGTCGATCGGCCGAAAACCAGAACCGCACTCGGATAAATGCACGTAGTGCCGTGTCGGGACTTGACACAGTGCCCTGTGTTTCCATGAATCCCGTTCTCCGCCGGATAGACGCCGCCATAGCCTCGCCTGGTAGGTGAATGCCCGTTAACGAGAGGGACCTCCGCCCATGCGAGCTCGATCGATCGCGACCGTGCTGCCGGGAGGCGCGGCACGTCATCCGGTCCTTCTGCTGTCCCTCGGCACCTTCGCCCTTGGCACCGACGCCTTCGTGATCAGCGGCGTGCTGAACGAGGTCGGACGCGAGCTCGGCGTTTCCCTGGGGACGGCGGGACTGCTCATCACCGTGTTCTCCGGCGTGTACGCGCTGTCGGCCCCCGTGCTGGCGGTGGTGACCGGGAATATGTGCCGCAGACAACTGCTCTTACTGAGCCTCGCCGTGTTCGTCGCCGCGAATGTGCTGGCCGCCGTGGCGCCCAACTTCACCGTGATGATCCTGGCCCGGGTGGCCGCGGCGATCGGCGGCGCCATGTACACGCCGGTCGCGGTGAGCGTCGCCGCCACGCTCGCCGCCCCCTCCGAGCGCGGGCGCGCCCTCGCCGCCGTCGCCGCGGGCCTCACCGTCGCCAACGCGCTCGGGGTGCCGCTCGGCACGCTGATCGGCCAGGCCTTCCAGTGGCGCGTGACCTTCGTGTTCGTGGCGGTCCTCGGCGTGGTGGCCTACGTCGGGCTGCACCGCGCGCTGGACCCGCTGCCGTCCCCCGGCGTCGCGTCGCTGCGCCAGCGGCTCGCCGTCGCGACGCTGCCCGGCGTCCCGGCCACGCTGCTCGGCACGTCCCTGGCCGTCTGCGGCATCTTCACGCTCTACGCCTACCTGGCGTGGTTCGCCGGCCAGAGCGCGGGCATCGCCGGGGGAGCGCTCACCGTGGTCTACCTGATCTTCGGCCTGGTGGCGGTGGTCTCCAACCTCACGGCGGGCGTGCTCATCGACCGCACCTCGCCCACGCGCGTCGCGCTGCTCTCCATCGTCGGGCTGGCCGTCGTCTACACCGGCCTGTCGGTGTTCGCCGGGCTCGGGCTCTCCGGCACGGGCGCGGTGGTGACGCTCGCCGTGCTCGTCGGCGTGTGGTCGATGATCGGATGGCTGTTCAACCCCTCCCAGCAGCAGCGTCTGCTCACCGCCGCCGGTCCGCAGGGCACGATCGCGCTGTCCCTGAACGCCTCCGCCCTCTACACCGGGCAGGCCGTGGCCGGGGTCATCGGCGGGCTCATGCTCGCCGCGGGCCCGGGCCGGCTCGCCCTCGCCGCCGCGGCCTGCGAGGTCCTCGCCGTGGCCGCGCTCGCCGTCTCGGCCCTCGCCGGCCGCCGCAGGACCCCGGCCGCCGGGCCCGTCGAAACAGGGGTTGCTTTCCGTCGCTCCCGGGCATAGGGGGATGACGCGAACGGTTCCCCCGCGCGGTCCAGCGTCATACCGGCCTGGTCATGGATGAGTCATGCCTCAAGTGGCATCGAGAGTGCCACCATTAACAGGCTCTGTCCCCCCCTGTCCCGCTGCAACAGGCTTGACACGAACGCGCTGCGAAGCGGATGGGGGTGTACGCAATGACCACAGCCACTGTCATGTCGAGTAGGGAGCCATCGCCGGCCCACACTGTGGAGCTGGCGTCTTTGTGCCGTGACCTCTTCGCGTCCTTCACCAGGTCGGACCAGCGTCGCTGGGGCGAGGTCTACGTCCGGGGGTTGCTGTCGGTGTCGGGGAGGAAGTCCATCCGGCGGATGGCGGAGCAGGTCGTCGGCTGGGAGGCCGAGCAGTGCCTGCAGCAGTTCGTCAACCAGAGCCCGTGGGACTGGGTGCCCGTACGGCGCCGTCTCGTCGAGCACGCGATGCCCGCCGTCCAGCCGAAGGCGTGGGTGGTCAGGGAAGTCGTGATGCCGAAGAACGGGTCCAGCTCGGTGGGTGTGGACAAACAGTACGCGCACTCCATCGGCCGGATGATCAACTGCCAGATGGGGCTGGCGGTGTTCCTCGCGGGCGACTCGGGGGCGTCCCCGGTCAACTGGCGGCTGCTGCTGCCGAGGAGCTGGGACGAGGACCCGGCCCGCCGCAACCGTGCCCACCTGCCCCCCGCCGAGCGGCACCGGTCGCGCTGGGACCTGCTGCTGGACGCCGTGGACGAGATGATCGGCTCCTGGGGGCTGAGCCCGGCGCCCATCCTGGTGGACGCCTGCCACACCGCCCAGGTCGAACCGCTGCTGAGCGGCCTGGAGGAGCGCGGCCTGCGTTACGTGGTCCAGGTCACCGAGGGCACCCGCGTCTCCGTCGGGCCGCGCGCCCGCTGGTCGGCCACCCTCGGCGAGCTGGTCGCGCAGCGGGCCAGGCACGACGCCGTCATGCTGAGCCGCAGGGACGACATGAACGCGACCACGTCGAGGTTCGTGGCGCTGCCCCTGACCGAGCTGGCGGGCCTGTACGACATGGGTCAGGGAGGGCCGTACCGGGGGGCACGGCGCGTGCTCGCGGAGTGGCCCGTCAGCCAGCCCGACCTGCGCGCGATCTGGCTCACCAACCTCAGCGGCTCTCGCCTGCTCGACCTGATCGGCCTGCTGAGGCTCGGTCACCGCGCCGACCAGGACCTGGCGACGCTGGCGGACGGCTTCGGCCTGCGGCACTTCGAGGGCCGCTCGTTCCGGGGCTGGCACCACCACGTCACGCTGGTCTCGGTCGCCTTCGCCTACCGCCTGCTGCGCCGCCTGGAGGAGCGGGACGAGGCTGATCTGCGCCTGTGGTCGCGCGTGTGAGGCGAGGCCACGGCGGCGGCCCGCGCGGCCGCACGCTCGAACGCCTCCGGCGCGCCTGACCTGGCCAAGGGCGCGACCGGTGGCGCCGGTTCCAACGCCGGCCTTCCCCGCGCGGGCGCGGAACCCGTCCACTTCGCCCGGCAGCCACCATCCGGGGGAAACCGGCGCGCAGGGGACGGCCGGCCATTTCCGTGGGGGTGCTCGGATGGTGGAGAAAACCGAATTCATGGTTCGCGACGCGTGGTGGTCTCCGTTCTGCGAAGACCTTTTCTCGTCATTCGCGCGGGCGGACCAGCGACGCTGGGGAGACGTTTATCTGCAAGGGCTGCTGACCGTTCCGGGCAGGAAATCCATACGCCGGATCTCCGATCAGGTGGTGGGCCGTCCGGTGGACCAGTGCCTGCAGCAGTTCGTCAATCAGAGTCCGTGGGACTGGCAGCCCGTGCGGAAAAGGCTCGCCGGCCATATGGCCGCGGCCTTCCGCGCGAAGGCGTGGGTCGTCGAGGAGGTCGCCTTCCCCAAGAACGGCGCCAACTCGGTGGGCGTGGCGCGGCAGTTCGCCCACTCCGCGGGCCGGCTGATCAACTGCCAGCTCGGGCTCGCGATCATGCTGGTCGGCGAGCACGGGGGATGCCCGGTGAACTGGCGGCTGCTGCTGCCGAGGAGCTGGGACGACGATCCGGCGCGGCGGGCGAGGACCCGGATACCCGCGCACGAGCGGTACCGGTCACGATGGGAACACCTTTTGGAGGCGATCGACGAGATGGTCCTCGACTGGGGCCTGCCTCCCGCGCCCGTCGTGGTGGACGCGCGGGCGACGCCGAGGGTGGAGCCGCTGCTGCGCGGGCTGGAGGACCGCGGGCTGAGCTACGTGGCCAGGGTCGGCGAGAGCGCGCTGCTGCGGGGCCGCATGGCGGGATGGGGGTTCGGCGAGGCCGCCGGCGGGACGCCCGCGAACGGCACGACGCTCAGCGGCCCGCGCCGTGACCGGGGCCTGCGGTCCCATCTCATGACCGTCCCGCTGGAGGTGCCGGGCACGCTGGCCGTCCCGCGGCCGAGGCACCCCGCCAAGCGGTCCATGACCGTCGAATGGGCGCAGGGCAGGAACGGCCCCAAGGCGATCTGGCTCACCGATTTCGGCGAGACGCGGCTGCCGGAGATCGCCGGCATGATCGAGCTGCGGCGGCGCGCGGCCGCCCAGCTCGCGCTGATGGACGCCGAGTCGGGACTGCGGCACTTCGAGGGCCGCTCCTTCCGCGGCTGGCACCACCACGTCACGCTGGTCTCCGCCGCGCACGGCTACCGGCTCCTGCGCGGCCTCGACGCCGAGCCCGCGCACGCCCGGGCGCGATCCCATGGCTGAGCGTCCGCCGGGCCTGGCCGCCCGGCTCAAGGAGATCGAGCTCTTCGCCGAGCTGTCCGACGACCAGCTCGGCTGGCTCGCCACGGTCGGCACGCACCAGGAGCTGGCAGACGGGGACGTGCTCTTCCACGAGAACGAACCGGCCGGCCACTTCTACGTCCTGCTCGGCGGCGAGCTGCTGTTCACCAAGGTGTTCGGCGGCCAAGAGCACGTGCTCACCAAGCACATCGCCGAGTCGACCCCCGAGCCGCTGCTCGTGCAGTACGACGGCAAGCGGCGCGCGGCGCACCAGTTCACCGGCGAGCTTCCGCTGCTCACCGACAGCGGCTACATCGCCACCGCGATCTCCGCGGGCGGCACCGAGCTGATGGCCTACGACAAGGGGACGTTCCTCGACATGCTCACCCGCTGCCCGGAGGTGAGCCGGGTGCTGCTGCCCGTGCTCGCCTGGCGCATCCGGACGGTGGAGCTCGAGGCCGGGCGCAACCGGATGCTGGAGGGCCTCGGCACGCTCGCGGCCGGGCTCGCGCACGAGCTGAACAACCCGACGGCCGCGATGGTGCGGGCCGCCGGCGAGCTGCGCGGCACGGTGGGCGAGCTGACGGAGGCCGCCATGCGCTGGGGGCGGGTGGCGACGGCCGCGGAGCGGCGGCTGATCACCCGCGTCTGCGAGAGCCTGCACTCCGGCGCCGCGCCCGGGCGGCCCCTGGACGTGCTGGAGGCCGCCGAGCTCGCCGACGAGGTGATGGAGTGGCTCTTCGCGCACGACATCGAGCGCTACCAGGACGTCGGCACGGCGCTGGTCGACCGCGGACTCGGCATCGAGACGCTCGACGAGATCGCCGCCGGCGTGCGCCCGGAGGCGCTGGAGCCCGCGATCGGCTGCCTCGGCCTGATCGTGCAGGCCAGGACGATGGTCGAGGACGTCGCCGAGGCCGGGCGCCGCATCGAGGCGCTCGTGGACACCACCAAGGCGTACACCAACCTGGACCGCGCCCCCGTGCGGGACGTGGACCTGTGGGAGGGCCTGGAGGCGACGCTGGCGATGCTCGCGCCCCGGCTCAGCGGCGTGCGGGTGCGGCGGCACTACGGTGACGTCCCGCTGGTCACGGCGTATCCGAGCGAGCTGAACCAGGTGTGGACCAACCTCATCGACAACGCGGTGGACGCGATGGAGGGCATCGGCGAGCTGCGGATCGGCACCAAGGTCGAGGGGCACCACGCGCTGGTGGAGATCAGGGACAGCGGGCCCGGCATCCCGCAGGGCGTGCTGTCGCTGTTGTTCCAGCCGTTCTTCACCACCAAGGACACCGGCCACGGCACCGGCCTCGGCCTGCACCTGAGCCGGTACATCGTGTCCCACCGGCACGGCGGCACGATCGACGTGACGTCCGTGCCGGGGGACACGCGGTTCCTCGTGCGGCTACCGCTGACGAGGCGTCAGCTCTCGGCCCGGTAGCGGTGGATCATCGCGACGGCCATCGCGCCCTCGCCGACGCTTGAGGCGATGCGCTTGATGGACTTGGACCGGGCGTCGCCGGCCACGAAGACCCCGGGCATGCTGGTCTCCAGCGGCAGCGGCTCGCGGGGCAGGTCCCAGCCGCCGATCGTCTTCCTGGGCCCGAGGTCCTGGCCGGTGACCAGGAAGCCGTGCGGGTCGCGGGCCACGGCGCCGTCGAGCCATTCGGTGCGCGGCCGGGCGCCGATGAACGTGAAGACGTACTCGGCGTCCTCGGTCACCTCCTCACCGGTGTCGAGATTTCGCAGCGTGATGTGTTCGAGCCGGTCGTCGCCGTCCGCGGCGACCAGGATCGTGCGCGTCCGCACGTCGATGTTCGGCGCGCGGTTGATCTCGTCGATCAGGTACTGCGACATGCGCGACTCCAGGTTCTCCGCGCGCACGAGCATCGTCACGTGCCGGGCGTGCCGGGAGAAGTGCAGCGCCGCCTGGCCGGCGGAGTTGGCCCCGCCGACGATCCAGACGTGCTGCCCGGTGCACAGCGTAGTCTCCGAGAGGGTGGCGCCGTAGTAGATGCCGGCGCCCTCGAAGCGGGCGGCCCCCTCGGCGTCGAACCTGCTGTAGGACAGCCCGGGGCACAGCAGGACGGTTCCCGCGCTGATCTCCTTGCCGTCGGCCAGGTCGAGGATCACCGCGCGCCCCGCGCGCCGCAGGCGCACGGCCTCCATGGGCGCGAGCAGGTCCACCCCGAACCGGCGGGCCTGCGACACGGCTCTGCTGGTCAGCTCGACGCCGGAGATGCCCGACGGGAACCCCAGGTAGTTCTCGATCCTGCTGGAGGAGCCCGCCTGGCCGCCGGGGACGTACGCCTCCACGAGCAGCGTGGACAGCCCTTCCGAGGCGGTGTAGACGGCCGCGGCGAGCCCGGCGGGCCCCGCGCCGACGATGGCGACGTCGTAGTGCGGGTGCTTCACCTCCATGGCGAGGCCGAGCGCGGTCGCGAGCTGCCCGGTGGCCGGGGCGGCGAGCCGCCTGCCGTCGGGCAGCGTGACCACGGGCAGCTCGGCCGCCGGGATGTCCTCGCCGGACTCGGTGGCGTCCTGGAACTTGAAGGGCTGGCGGTGCCGGGTGAGGAAGTCGCGCACGCGATGGGTGGCGGGCGCGAAGGGCAGGCCGGTGACGGTGATGCCGCCGTAGGGCGGCTCGTAGCTCGACTGCCAGTCGGCCAGCAGCTCGTCGAGCACGGGGTAGAGCCGTTCCTCGGGAGGGTCCCACGGCTTGATGAGGTAGTGGTCGAGCCGGACCTCGTTGATGGCGGCGATGGCGACGCTGGTGTCGGCGTACGCCGTCAGGAGCACCCGGCGCGCCGAGGGGAAGCGGTCCGCGGCGGCGGCGAGCAGTTCGATGCCGGTCAGCTCCGGCATGCGCTGGTCGGAGAGGACGAGCGCGGGTTCCTCGTTGCGGTTGATCAGGGAGTCGAGGATCTGGATCGCCTCGGCGCCCGATCCGGAGGTGAGGACCCGATAGCGGCCCTGGTAGGCCCGGATGAGGTCACGACGTATGGCTCTGAGCACGTGGGGGTCGTCGTCCACGGCGAGCACGACCGGGCGGTGCGGCTCAGGCATCAGGGCGTCTCCGATCGCTGGAGGCAGAGTGGGGCTTGGCGTTTCCGCGCGCGCGACGGCGGGCCATGATTGGCCGGGCCACGTCACTTTAACTCGCATTTCGGTGCCCGGGTTCTGGCACATGACGAAGTACCGGCTGATTCGCGCGCTGACTATGACGACTTGACGAAATAATCCGACTTCAGGAAGTGAGTCCCGCTCGGTCGAGCGGCCTTGTAGTGAAATATGCAAATTTGTTTGAATCCCGTCGCGGACGATTGTCGATCGACAGGAGCCATCGATGCCGCGCAATATCCTTATCATTCTCTCCGAGTACGGGTACTGGGGAGAGGAACTCCTGGGGCCGCTGACCACTTTCGATGAACGTGGATATCAGAGCGTCTTCGCCACGCCCACGGGCAAGCGCCCGCGGGCCCTGCCCCCGAGCCTCGACCCCGGGTACATCGACCCGCCTCTCGGACGGTCGGTCACCACGCCCGAGGTCGCCGTGGCCGCCCGGCTGCTGGACGAGTCCGACCGCCTGGACGCCCCGCTCAGCCTCGCCGAGTGGATCCCGGACCGGCCGTACTTCAGCGAGCAGAACTTCATCCGCAAGATCGAGGCCTACTACCGGGACATCGCCCGGCTGGACGAGGACGTCAAGCAGTACGACGCGCTGACCATCGTCGGCGGGAGCGGCCCGATCGCCGACCTGGCGAACAACGGCCGGCTGCACGAGCTGATCCTCGCCTTCCTGCGGGCCGGCAAGCCCATCCTCGCCGAGTGCTACGGCGTCGCCTGCCTGGCCTTCGCCCGTGACTGGGAGACCCGCCAGAGCATCCTGTGGGGCAAGCACGTCACCGGCCACTGCAAGGAGTACGACTACAAGGACGGCACCGGCTTCGTCGGCGTGGACTTCAACATGGGCCCGCCGCCGTACCCGCTGGAGTACATCCTCCGCGACGCCACCGGTCCCGACGGCCGCTACCACGGCAACGTCGGCAAGGAGACCTCGGTCATCGTGGACTACCCGTTCGTCACCGGACGCTCGACCCCCGACTCGTTCCTGTCGGGCCAGAAGCTCGTCGAGGTCCTGGAGTCCGGCCTGCGGCGCTACGGCTGGTGATCACCATGACCTTGCCGCGCCGGTTCTCGTCGACCTCGTGCTGACGTGAGGTGCACCATGAGTGAGAAGCGTTTGGAAGGCTGCACTGTCGCGATACTGATGGAAAGCGACTACGTCGAGCCTGAGATCAACTACTACCAGCGCAGGTTCGTCGAGGAAGGTGCGCGGGTCGAGTTCCTCACCCGGCTGTGGGGCCAGAAATCGATCACCTTCCACGGCCACGAGTACCAGAACCCGTTCACCGTGTCCGGCGACCTGGAGGCGGTGGACGACGACAAGCTCGACGCGTACGACATGTTCATCGTGCCGGCCGGCATGGTGTCCGACCGCCTGCGCTACACCGAGGACGTCCACCAGCTCGCCCCGGCCGTCCAGCTCCTGCGCAGGGCGTTCGAGCGGCCCAAGCTGCTGAAGGGCATCATCTGCCACGGCCTGTGGCTGGCGGCCCCGATACCCGAGGTCGTGCGGGGACGCCGCGTGACCTGCCACAACAACCTGATCGGCGACGCCCGCAACATGGGCGCGATCTACACCGACCAGGACGTCGTGGTGGACGGGGACCTGGTCACCGGGCGCAGCTTCAACCAGTGCCACCTGTTCGCCCGCATGATGATCGACCTGGTCGCCGCCGCCCGCGCGCCCCGCGGGGCGCTGGTCACGGCGGGCGTGGGCACCGCGCCGCTGGCCGCGGGCGCGGCCTCGCGGACGGCGGGCGCGCTCCCGGCGGGGGAGATCGCCAATGGATCGAACGGATCGAACGGGTCCAACGGGTCCAACGGCGCCGCGACGGTGATCCCCGAGCTGGTCGCCCCCCAGGACAACGGGCGTCCCGTGCTGGAGCGCGCGGCGCCGGCGCGCCCGCCCGGCTACCACCCCGACTTCACCTTCTCGGACCTGGTCGCCGGCTACATCACCGGCTACGACCCGGCCCGCGACACGATCGACCTCAAGACCAACGAGGGCAAGGCCGTCCAGGTGCGTCTCACCTCGACGACCTCGGCCGAGTTCCTGCGCAACCTCGGCGAGCCGTACATCGACGCCACCGGCCACCTGGACGAGCTGCTCAAGCCCGGCGGGTACCTGTTCGCGTACGGCGTCTACTATCCCGAGCACGGCGCGTACACCTTCGAGGCCAAGCGCCTGGTCTTCCTCGGCAGGCAGGCGGGCGACTACAACTTCGAGCGGCCCGACTGGTGGGTGCGCCAGCTCGGCTCGCTCGCCAGGTTCTACAGGAAGGCGCAGTTCGGCGAGGGCGGCCCGATCGACTACACCGCCTACCGCACTTCGCTGCGTCTCGGGGGAGAGAAGACCCTGAACGCCAAGGGCGTGCAGGAGACCGACACGATCTCGCGCCTGACCTACGGCATGGCCTCGGCCTACATGCTGACCGGCGACGAGGACTTCCTGGAGGTCGCCGAGCAGGGCACGCAGTACCTGCGCGACCACATGCGCTTCGTCGACCGCGACGAGGACGTCGTCTACTGGTACCACGGCATCGAGGTGCGCGAGGGCACCGAGCACAAGCTGTTCACCTCGGAGTTCGGCGACGACTACGACGCGATCCCGATGTACGAGCAGATCTACGCGCTGGCCGGGCCCGTCCAGCTCTACCGGCTGACCGGCGACCCGCGGATCCTCGCCGACGCCGAGGGCACGCTGCGCCTGTTCCGCAAGTTCTTCCGCGACCCCGAGCAGGGCGGCTGGTACTCCCACGTCGACCCGATCCTGCTCAGCCCGCACCACGAGTCGCTCGGCCCGAACCGGTCGAGGAAGAACTGGAACTCGGTGGGCGACCACGCGCCGGCCTACCTGACCAACCTGTACCTGGCCACGGGCGACCCCCGGCACGCGGAGATGCTGGAGGAGACGTTCGACCTGATCGTCAAGCACTTCCCGCAGGCCGGCAGCCCGTTCGTGCAGGAGCGTTTCCACGCCGACTGGTCGGCCGACCGCACGTGGAGCTGGCAGCAGGACCGGGCCGTCGTCGGGCACAACCTGAAGATCGCCTGGAACCTGATGCGGATGGCGGCGATCAACCCCAAGGACGGCTACCGGCGGCTCGCCACCGAGATCGGCAGGAAGATGCCGCAGGTCGGCGCCGACCCGCAGCGCGGCGGCTGGTACGACGTCGTGGAGCAGCACCTCCAGGAGGGCCAGGAGCTGCACCGGTTCGTCTGGCACGACCGCAAGGCGTGGTGGCAGCAGGAACAGGCGATCCTCGCCTACCAGATCCTGGCCGGCCACACCGGCGACCCGGAGTTCCGGCGCAGGGCCAGGGAGTCCTCGGCGTTCTACAACGCCTTCTTCCTGGACCACGACGAGGGCGGCGTCTACTTCAACGTCCTGGCCAACGGCCTGCCGTACCTTCTGGGGAACGAGCGGTCG
Source organism: Sphaerisporangium krabiense (assembly GCF_014200435.1). Taxonomy (NCBI): domain Bacteria; kingdom Bacillati; phylum Actinomycetota; class Actinomycetes; order Streptosporangiales; family Streptosporangiaceae; genus Sphaerisporangium; species Sphaerisporangium krabiense. Next base: position 2,932,963 of record NZ_JACHBR010000001.1, read on the forward strand.
AAGGGCAGCCACTCGATGAGCATGTACCACGGCGCGGAGCTGTGCTTCCTCGCCACGGTCTACGAGCGCCTGCTGCTGGACGACGAGCCGCTGACCCTGCACTTCCGCCCCAACCCCGACGGCTTCACCGACCGCGTCCTGCGGGTCGCGCCAGACGCGCTGCCGCCGGGCCGGGTGCGGCTGGACTGGGTGGAGGTGGACGGCTCCCCGTACCAGGCCTTCGACGCGGCGGCGATGACCGTGAAGCTGCCCGACTCGAAGTCGCACCTGCGGGTCCGCGCCCACCTGTCGCCCGTGAGTGACTAGGAGTGGCGATGCAACTCCGCACGGAACTGCGCGACGACGTCACGATCATCGCGCTCGAAGGATCCCTGGACAGCCGGACGGCGCCCCAGGTGCAGCAGGAGATCGAGGCGCTGTTCCCCGACCACGGGCTGGTGCTGCTGGACCTCAGCGGCACCAGCTACATGTCCAGCGCCGGGCTGCGCGTGCTGCTGCTCGTGTACCGCAGGGCCCAGGCGGGCACGGCGCGACTGGCGCTCACCGGGGTCCCGGACGAGGTGCGCGAGATCATGGCGGCCACCGGGTTCCTGGACTTCTTCACCGTCGCCGGGTCGGTGGAGGACGGCGTCAAGGCGTTGACGGTATGACGGCGCCCCAGGCCATCGAACGAATCGACGCCTACCCGACGCGCAGGATCGCGGGATTCCCGGTGCGCGCCGGCCGGCCGCTGCCGTTCGGCGCGACGCCGGTGCCCGGCGGCGTCAACTTCTCCGTCTACTCCAACAACGCGACGGGGATGACGCTGGTGCTCTACCGGGCCGGCGAGCCGGAGCCCATGGCCGAGCTGCCGTTCCCCGACGCCTTCGTCATCGGGGGCGTCTACGCGATGACGGTGTACGACCTCGACGCGGAGGGCATCGAGTACGGCTACCGCGCCCAGGGTCCCTTCGACCCCGAGCGCGGCCACCGTTTCGATCCCACGGTCGTGGTCGCGGACCCATACGCCCGGTTGATGAGCGACGCCCGCACGGGGCCGCGGCGGTCACGGGTGGCCCTGGACGACTTCGACTGGGAGGACGACAGGCCGCTGCGCCTGCCGCACGAGGATCTGGTCATCTACGAGCTCCACGCGCGTGGCTTCACCCGCGACCCCTCCTCGGGGGTCGCGGCGCCGGGCACGTACGCGGGGCTCGTCGAGAAGATCCCGTACCTGCGGGAGCTCGGCGTCAACTGCGTCGAGCTCCTGCCGGTCTTCGAGTTCGACGAGAACGACAACCCCCGGTCGCATCCGGTCACCGGCGAGCCGCTGGCGAACTACTGGGGGTACAACACCGTCGGCTACTTCGCGCCCAAGGCGTCCTACGCCTCGACGGGCCGGTACGGCATGCAGGCCGACGAGTTCAAGAACCTCGTCAAGCAACTGCACCGGGCCGGCATCGAGGTCATCCTGGACGTGGTGTTCAACCACACCGCCGAGGGCAACGAGTACGGGCCCACGATCTCGTTCAAGGGCCTGGACAACGCGACGTACTACATGCTCACGCCGGACGGGCACTACTACAACTTCAGCGGCACCGGCAACACGCTGAACTGCAACAACCCCGTGGTCCGCGGCTTCGTGCTCGACTGCCTGCGCTACTGGGCGTCGGAGTTCCACATCGACGGCTTCCGGTTCGACCTGGCCGCGATCCTCGGGCGCGGGCCCGACGGCGCGCTGCTGGCCAACCCGCCGCTGCTGGAGACGCTGGCCTACGACCCGGTGCTGCGCGACTGCAAGCTGATCGCCGAGGCGTGGGACGCGGCAGGGCTCTACCAGGTGGGCAGCTTCCCGAACTACTGCCGCTGGTCGGAGTGGAACGGCCGCTACCGCGACACCGTGCGCCGGTTCGTCAAGGGCGACACCGGCGTGACCGGCGACCTCGCCACCCGCATGGTCGGCTCGCCCGACATGTACGCCCAGCGGGGGACCTCGGCGACGGTGAACTTCGTGCTGTGCCACGACGGGTTCACGCTCAACGACCTGGTGTCCTACAACGGCAAGCACAACGAGGTCAACGGCGAGGACAACAGGGACGGCGACAACAACAACCAGTCGTGGAACTGCGGGGTGGAGGGCCCGACCGACGATCCGGAGGTCCTGGCCCTGCGCGCCCGCCAGATGCGCAACGTCTTCATGATCCTTCTGGCCAGCCAGGGCGTGCCGATGATCCTCGCCGGGGACGAGGTCGGGCGCACCCAGCAGGGCAACAACAACGCCTACTGCCACGACGGGCCGCTGACGTGGTTCGACTGGCGCCTGGTCGAGCGCAACGCCGACCTGCTGCGCTTCGTGCGGCGCGCGATCGCCTTCCGTCAGGCCCACCCGGTCCTGCGGCGCGGTCCGGCCTCCGAGGTGAGCTGGCACGGCGTGCGGGCCTGGACGGCCGACTGGTCGGAGCACTGCCGGCTGATCGCCGGCATGTTCGGCACCGGCGCGGACGACTGCGTGTACGTCGCGGCGAACTCCCACTGGGAGGGCCACCTCCTGGAACTGCCGGAGCCCCCCCAGGGGACCGCCTGGCACCTGTTCGCCGACACCGCGGCGCCGCCGCCGTTCGACGCCCGCGAACCGGGCGAGGAGCCGGTGCTGCCGGACCAGTCGCACGTGGAGGTGGGCCCGCGCGCCGTCGTCGTCCTGGTCGCTCACAGCCAGGCGGAGCAACGAGACAACGGGAAGGAGGAGTGATGGCATTCAAGGCGAAGATGCAGATCGAGGACGGCACCGCGACCATCAGGCTCGAAGGCGAGCTCGACGGCCGCTCGGCCCCCGAGCTCAACGACCTGGTCGTCAAGGCCGCCGAGCAGCACGTGGACCGGCTCGTGCTGCTGCTGGAGGAGCTGACCTACATGTCGTCGGCCGGCATCCGCTGCCTGGTGTTCGCGCACCAGAAGATGCCGGAGGACGCCGAGATCATATTGGTGGGCACCCGGCCCGACGTGGCCGAGACCATCAGGCTGACCGGCTTCGACCGCAGCATCGTGATGCGGGAAACCTTGGAGGCGTGATGGCGGGATGCCGGCTCAAGGTCGACGGCTCCGGCGCGTCCATCGCCGGACCGGTCGCGGATTTCGTCGGGGCACTGGCCGAGCGGGCCGGGCTGGGCAGACGCCCGGCCTACTGGCTGCGGCTCGCCGCCGACGAGATCACCACCAACATCGTGCAGCACGGTTACCGGGGGCGCTGCGGTGTGGTGGATCTTGAGGGCGGCATCGAGGCGGGCGCGCTGTGGCTGCGCATCGAGGACGACGCGCCCGCCTTCGATCCCCGGAGATACGATCCCGCCCCGCGTCTCGCCGTCCCGCTGTCCGTGCGCGAGCAGGGCGGATACGGCTTGATGCTCGCGATCGGCAAGGTGGACGAGTTCAGTTACCAGTACGTCGGGGGGCGCAACCGCAATACGTTGATCATGCGGCTGACCGGCTCCGGCGAAGCACATGGAGGGGTCGATGCCGAACGCGCTGGTGGTGTTTGAGACCGAGACGGGCGTGCCGGAGGTGGTGGCGGAGCTACGCGAGGTGCTCCGCGCCGACGGCTTCGACGTCGCCTACAGCACTCCGGACGATCTGCCGATGCGCCCGGAGCAGTCGCCGCCGGACGTCCTTCTGGTGTCCGCCTCGCTCGGCCTGCAACGCGTCGCGCTCGTCGGCCAGCACTTCATGGTCGACGGGCGCACGCCCACCATCATCGCGTTCCCGGAGGACGACCTGGCCGCGCTGGAGGAGTGCGTGGAGGGCGGGTTCGACTACGTCACCCCGCCCTTCCGCCGCACGCTGCTGCGCAGCCGCATGGAGTCCTGCCAGGAGAGGTCGGCCCTCAGTACCACCGTGGAGGAGATGGCCGCGCTCGCGAGCCTGCGGGAGTACGAGCGCGACCTGCACATAGCCAGGGAGATCCAGTCGGGGTTCCTGCCCGAGCACCTGCCCACGCCGGACGGCTGGGAGGTCGGGGCGCGCTTCCGGCCCGCCCGGCAGGTCGCCGGCGACTTCTACGACGTGTTCACGATCGTCAACGGCCGCAGGCTGGCGTTCGTCGTGGCCGACGTGTGCGACAAGGGCATCGGGGCCGCGCTGTTCATGGCGCTCATCCGGACGCTGCTGCGGCACACCGCCGAGCACACCGGGGCGTCCCGGCTGATCGAGGACGAGTTCCTGGTGTCGATGGACGGGGAGGGCGTGGGCGGGTCGGCGGCGCCGCTGCTGTCCCTGGGGGCGGGCCCCCTGGTCCAGGCGATCCTCGGCACCAACCGGTACATGGCGCGCAACCACCTCAAGCAGGGCTACTTCGCGACCATGTTCTTCGGGGTCCTGGACCCGGTGTCGGGCGTGGTCCTCTACATCAACGGCGGCCACAACCCGCCGGTGGTGGTCCACGCCGACGGCAGGCGCAGCATGCTGCCGCCCACGGGACCGGCCGTGGGGATCCTCCCCGACAGCTCCTACACCCTGGGGTACGTCCAGCTCGACCAGGGCGACACCCTGTTCGCCTACACCGACGGCGTCGTGGAGGCCCGGGACACGCGGGGCGGCCTGTACGGCACGCCCAAGCTGCTGGACCTGCTGGACGCCAACAGGGGGCGTGACGTGGAGGGGCTGCTGGAGGAGGTGGACACCTCGGTGCGGCACTTCGCGAGCCACGCCGAGCAGAGCGACGACATCACCACCCTGGCCCTGCGCCGCGTCCCGCCGGGCGGCATCGCGGCGGCGAGGTGACCGCGCGATAGGCGCGCATACGAAGACCCCGGCGCGGGAGGTTCGCCTCCCGCGCCGGGGTCTTCTGGTGACGGGTCAGGTCTGCTCGGCGGGCACCGCGGTGGCGGTCACCGCCTCGTACAGGTCGCCGGCCAGCAGGCCGATCGGCCGGGCGGCCAGCAGATCGCCGATCCTCACCTCCACCGACAGGTCCGCCTTGATCCGCGCGCACAGCTTGGCGGCGAGCACCGAGTCCAGGCCGTGCAGGCTGAGCGACACCTCCGGGTCGAGCTGGTCGGGCGGCAGGCCGAGGAACTCGGCGAACCGCAGCATCAGGTACTGGCGGAACGCCTCCGGCGAGGAGGTCGCGAGGTCCGCGCCGTCGTAGGCGACCCCGGGCCGCTCGGGCGCCGCCTCGAACACCGGCTCCGCCACGGGCGCCGGCATCGTGTCCTCCGGCAGGTCGATCCAGAAGCGCTTACGCTGCCACGGGTACAGGGGCAGCGGGACGAACCGGCCCCCGGCGTGGAGGCGGTCCCAGTCGGGCTCACAGCCCCGCACGTAGGCCGCGGCGAGGGCGTGCAGCATGTGCTCCAGTTCCGGCTCCCCGCGGTGCAGCGACGGTACGGCCGTCGCGTCCGCGTTCGTGGCCGCGATCTCGTCCTCGATGACCGCGCTGAGCAACGGGTGCGGGCTGATCTCGACGAACAGCGTGGGCGCCTCCTCGGCCAGCACGGCGCGGATCGCCGCGGCGAACAGCACCGGGCGCCGCAGGTTCTCCATCCAGTACTCCGCGTCCAGCTCCGCGCCGTCCACGACCCGGTTGAGCAGCGTGGAGTGCAGGGGCGCCTTCCCCGCCCTGGGGCGCAGCGCGGACAGCGCCTCCAGCAGGGCCGGGCGCACGGGCTCGACCTGCGGGGCGTGCGAGGCGTAGTCCACCTGCACCTGCCTGCAGAACACGCCCTGCCGGCGCAGCGGCTCGATCACCTCGGCCAGCGCCCCGGGCGCGCCCGCGAGCACGCACGACCGCGCGCTGTTGACCACGCCCACGCAGACCTCGCCCGCGTGCTCGCCGATCGCCTCACGGGCCTGCCGCTCGTCGAGCTGCACGACCCACATCGCGCCCGTGCCCGCGAGCCCGTCCAGCAGGGCGCTCCTGCGGCAGACCACCGCCGCCCCCTGGCGCACGGTGAGGGCGCCGGCGACGGTCGCGGCGGCGATCTCGCCCATGCTGTGGCCGATGAGCAGGTCCGGCGTGATGCCCCAGTCCTGCCAGGCGGCGGCCAGCGAGACCTGGAACGCCCACAGCGTGGGCTGGATCTCGCCGGTGGCCGTCATCGGCGTGTCGTCCTGCAGCCGCTCGATGACCGACCAGCCCAGCTCGTCGTGGATCGCCCGGTCGCACTCGCGCATGCGCCGCGCGAACGCCCGGTTCCGGTCCAGCAGCTCCCGGCCCATGCCGGCCCACTGCGCTCCCTGGCCGGGGAAGACGAACACCACCCGGGACGGCCCGGACGCGCGCTGCGCCCCGCCCGCCACCGCCTGAGGGAACGCTCCAGAGCCGTACGCCCGCAGGGACGCGGCGACCTTCTCGACGCCCCCCACGACGGCGAGCCGGTGCTCATGGTGGCTCCTGCGCCGGCCCGCGCTGTAGCAGACGTCGCGCAGGTCGGTGCCCGGGGTGTTCAGGGCCTCGGCGTAGCGCTGGGCCAGCCGCCGCAGCGCCCGGCCGTCCCTGGCCGACAGCGGCAGCAGGAACGGCCCGGCGGCCGGCCTGCGCCTCGGCGTCTCGGCGGCGGCGGGCGCCTCCGCGAGGACGACGTGCGCGTTCGTCGCGGACAGCCCGAACGAGCTGACGCCGGCCATCGCGGGCCCCGGTTCGTCCGGCCAGGGCTGGGTGTGCATGACCGGCCGCAGCGGCGCGCCGGGCTCGTCGAACAGCGGATGCGGTTGTTTCACGTGGAGCGTCGCGGGAATGGTCTTGTGCTTGAGCGTCAGCGCCGCCTTCACCAGGCCGACCAGTCCCGCCGCGCCCTCGCCGTGGCCGATGTTGGACTTCGCCGACCCCACCAGGCAGGGCCGCCCCGGCTCCCGGCCCTCGCCCATGACACGGCTCAGCGCGACCAGCTCGGTGTAGTCGCCCCGCGGCGTCCCCGGGCCGTGCGCCTCGACATAGGCCACCTGCCCCGGTGACACGCCCGCGTCCTCGTAGGCGTCCCGCAGCATGGCCTCCTGGCCGTCCACGCCCGCGGCGATCAGCGTGCCCGAGCCCCGGCCGTTGCTGTTGACCGCCGTCCCGATGATCGTGGCGTAGATCCGGTCGCCGTCGGCCAGCGCCCGGGACAGCGGCTTGAGTATGACGCTGACCGCGGCCTCGCTGCGCACGTACCCGTCCGCGCCGGCGTCGCCGAACTTGCTGCGGCCGGAGGGGGAGAGCACGCCCGCGTCGGCGAGGCTGAGGTACAGGTCAGGGGCCAGCAGCAGGTTCACGCCCGCCACGACGGCCAGCGTGCTCTGCCCGGTCCACAGCTCCCTGCACGCCAGGTGGACGCCGAGCAGCGAGGTCGAGCAGGTGGCCTCCAGGCCCATGCTGGGGCCGCGCAGGTCGAAGAGGTAGGAGATGCGGCCCGCGAGCGTGCCCCAGTTGCCGGCGCCCACCGCGGCGTGCATGTCGTACAGCCCGGCCCTGCGGAGGATGTCCCAGTAGTCGGACGGCAGGCAGCTCGTGTAGACGGCGGTCCTGCTTCCCGCCAGCCGGGACAGCGGGATCCCCGCGTCCTCGACGGCCTCGGCGGTGACCTCGATCAGGAGGCGGTGCTGCGGGTCGATGCGCAGCGCCTCGTGCGGGGAGATGGAGAAGAAGGAGGCGTCGAACTGGTCGACGTCCTCCAGGAAACCGCCGGCACGTGCGGCGACGCGGTTCCACCACTCTCCGGTGGCCTGGTCCAGGCCACCGGAGGGGAACCGGTCGGTGGGGATCTCCCCCACGGTGCAGCACTCGCCGGCCAGGACGTCCCAGAACGCGGACACGCTCGGGGCGCCCGGCAGCCGGCACGCGGCGCCGATGATGGCGATGGGATCTCGGGGACTGGTGGTGCGATTCATGCGGCCTCCACTCCGCCTGTGACGTTCGCTCTCCCGTTGCCGGTGAGCATCGAGATCGCGACAGCGACGTCCCACCCCGAGCTCTGCTCGCCGCCGTGGAAGTCGCTCGCCAGGAAAGTCGCCTCGCCGGACCTGCCGGCCAGGAGCAGCGCGTCGATGAGACACGCCGTTATGTAGGGCGCCAGCCATGGGGGGCCGGCGTCGGCCCCGCCGGTGCCGAGCGCCAGCGCCCGTCGTAGGTGGAAGACGGCCTGCTGCGGGTCGGCGCCGGTGGGCGCCGTCGCCCGCGCGGCGTGCACGAACATGGCCGTCTCCCGGTCGTCGCGGTCGAGGCTCCCGATCCCCTCGGAACCGTCAGACCCGCGGCCGGTGAGTGCCTGGATCCAGGAACGGTAGGCGAGGTAGCGCCCTCCGGGCCGGGGGCCGCGCAGCAGGGCGGCCTTGAGCAGGAACTCCTCGGCCGCCGCGGGCTCGCCCAGGCCGAACGCCAGGGCCATCGCCTTCGCCAGCGCGAGGTGCGGCGTCGTCTCGACCGTGCCGGTCGGCAGCGAGTCCAGGAAGACGAGGGCGTCCTCCGCCCTGCCGTGCAGCAGCAGCAGGTGGGCGAGCACGGGGGCGACCATCTCCCCGGCGCCGCACCACACGGCCGCCTTGCACAGTTCGTGGGCCCGTTCGAGCGACAGCTCGTACCAGGCCCGCGTCGCCGCCTTGGAGAGCAGGGCGAGCGACCCGCGCGTCCCCCCGCCGATCCAGGTGCTCACCTCCCGGAACTCCCACAGGTTGTTGCGGCGCACGAAATGGAGTCCGAGGTCGCAGGCGCCGATCAGCTCATGGAGCAGCGCCGGATTCCCCCCGGAGGCGGCGTGCAGGGCCTCGGCCGTGGCATGGCGCACATGCCCCCCGATGACGTCGGCCAGCAGCGTCGTCACCTCGTCCAGGCTCAGCGGCGGAACGTGCACGTTGCGCCGGTGCGGCTCGAACCGCAGGCTGTCCGCCGGGTCCGGCTGCGGGACCGTGCCCGCGGGCGCGGTCGTGACCAGGAGCGTTCCGGCCCCGCGCCGGCAGAGGTCGCGGAGCGTCAGCAATGTGGCGTGGTCGCTGAGGTGCGCGTCGTCGACCACCAGGAGCAGACGGCGTCCGTTCGTCTCCGGGATCCGGGCCGCGACCCCCGTCGGGCCCCCCGGCGCCTCGAAGCGGACGATCTCGTAGCCCTCGGCCTCCGCGGACGCCAGCGCCCTTTCGAGGAGCGCGGTGCGCCCCATGCCTCTTTCCCCCTCGATGATGATCGGACCCGGCACCCGGGCCCCCAGTGACGCGCGGATGCTTTCCAGCTGTCGATTCCGGCCCACGAAATTCCACTGCATTGTGGTCCCCCTTATTTCCCCAGGCCGTTGCCTACGACGACTCGCTGGGGTGCAAGACCGCATACGAACGTCTCCTGGCCTGGACGCTAATCAGGGCAGGCGACAATGGAAACGTCCGGCTCCGTGACTGCGCGGTCGTTGCTGTCGCACTTTCCACGATCACGCAGGCGGAATCATGGCGTCAATCCAGAGATGACGGAATCTTCACCGTACGGGGCGCGCCTATACCAGGCTATTCGGAGCGCCTTCGATGGGGAGATGGACGACGACGGAATGGAATGGACTGTCCATCACGCGCAGGACGGCGATACGGAAAGTGCACGTACCGAGACCGGGCACCGTGAGGGTCCTCGGCCGGACGTGCTGTTCACGGACGTGCTGCTCGCTCCACCAGACGCGGAAGTCCGCGCTCTCGCGCTCAAGGTCGCGCACGAGCTGGTTCATCTTCCTGTCGGCCGCCCGGCCGGCATAGGCGGCTCTTAACCGGGCCACGACATCGCGGGTGTCCTCGGCCCAGCCGATGATCCGCTTCTTGGCCTCCGGATCGGTGAGCATCCACCACAACATGTTCCTGCGGCCTTCGGGGAGGAGCCCGAAGTCGGTGTACCAATCGGTCGTGGACTTGTTCCAGGCCAGGAGTTCGCCGTACTGATTGGCGGCGTAGACGGGAAAAGGCCCGTATCCGGCAATCCGGGTCACCTGGGTTACCAGATGCCTGCTCTCGTCGTCGAGCTCGCTGGAAATCTCTACAGAAGTCCTGTCGAGCGCGAGCAGGTGTATGTACTTGCGCTCGTCCTCCTCCAGGCACAGGACGTTCGCGAGGCTGTCGAGCACCTGGGGGGACGGGTGGATGTCGCGCCCCTGCTCGAGGTAGGTGTACCAGGTGGGGCTGAGGCCGGCGAGGACGGCGACCTCTTCGCGGCGGAGCCCCTGCGTGCGCCGGCGTGCGCCGGCCGGGAGACCGACCTGCTCGGGGGTGATGCGTGCCCGGCGGTTGCGTAAGAACCGGGCGAGCTCCTGCCTTCTCTCGCTGCTGCCGGCCACGAAATCTCCCCTGCACCTGACGTGATACGTGCCGGTAGTGCGCACGTCGCTACGACTGTAGGTCACTTACCGGCATATCGTCATCGCGTGGTATCCGGAGGCGGAGTTTTGGCGCTGTCGAGAAGCCGGGTCGGCGTCGTGGGCGGGAGCCTGGCGGGCTGCGCCGCGGCTACCGTACTACGCCGGATCGGCTGTGACGTGACGGTCTATGAAAGGACCACGGGCGAGCTGAGGAGCCGGGGGGTCGGTATTGCCCTTCCGATCGAAATGCAATACGAACTCGTTTCGGGCGGCTACCTGCAGGATAATGTGCCCTTCGTATCGAATGTCGAGCGCAATTGGGTGGTGGAGCCGGGCGGCGGCGAAAGCAGGCTGATCTGGCGGCAGCACCTGCCCGCGGCCTTCACGAACTGGGGACTGCTGTGGCAGGGCGTGCGCGCGGGAGTCCCCGACGGGGTCTACCGCGCGGGCGTCACGGTGACCGACGTGCGCGCCGGCGACGACGGCGTCGAGATCGCGTTCGCCGACGGCCCGCCCGAACGCTTCGACCTGGTCATCGGCGCGGACGGCTACCAGTCGCGGTTGCGGCGGCTCGTCCACCCGCGGTCCCGGCTGAGCTACGCCGGGTACGTCCTGTGGCGCGGCACGTGCGAGGAACACCTGCTCACCGACCCGGTGCTGCGGGAGCTGACCCACCGCGGCGCGGTGACCACGTGCTTCGACGGCGGGCACGCGATCCTGTACCGCATCCCCGCGGGGCACGGCGGCCTGGGCGGGGACGGCGGGCTGCTGAACTGGGGCGTCTACGGCCGGCCGCCGGAGTGGTTCGCGCTGCGCGGCGAGGCGTGGGTCCCCCCGGGGCGGGTGGACGGCGACCTCGCCGGGCACCTCGTCCGCCTGGTCGACGAGCGCCTCTCCGAGGGCTGGCGCCGGCTCGTCCGCGGGACCGGCGCCCCCCGGCTGGCCGTCCAGCCGATCTTCGACCTCACCGTGCCCAGCTACGTGTCCGGGCGCGTGCTGCTGATGGGGGACGCCGGCACCGTCGCGCGTCCCCACACCGGGGCGGGGGCGGTCAAGGCGCTGCGCGACGCCATCGCCCTGGGACGCATCGCGGGCGAGCACGACGACTGGCGGCGGGTGTTCGCCGTCTACGACGCCGAACGCCGCGCCGAGGGCAACGCCACCGTCGACCTCGGCCGCCGCCTCGGGCACGCCCAGGTCGAGCAGACCCCGGACTGGGCCGGGATGACCACGGCCGCGTTCCAGGAGTGGGTGCGCGACACGGTGGCCGGCGGCTCGCGCTACCTGTACACCGAACTGGGGGACGGCTGACGGAGCCGGGCCGTGCGTGGAACTGCGACTGCCATCATCAACGCTCTCTGGGAGCCTGCCCCGCGGCGGAGCAGACTGGAGATCGGCAATAGGGAAGGACGCCTGGATGCGGACCCGTAATCCCATCGCGTGCCGCGACGCCCCGCCACGCGGAGCGGCGCGATGCACCTGATCACCATCGCCGCAGGGCTAGTCGGGGTCGCCCTGGTGCTGGTGGTGTGGCTCAGCGTGCTGCGCACGGTATTCACCCCCCGGATGCGGACCTCCCGGGTCGCGCGCCGGGTGCTGCGCGTGGTGGCCCCCTGCGTCCTCGCCGTCGCCCGGCGCGTTCCCTGCGACCGCCGCGAGCGGGTGCTGGACATGTGCGCGCCGATGACCTTGTTCGGCATCGCCGGGGTCTGGGTCGGCGCGTCGCTGCTCGGGTTCTCCCTGATCGGATGGTCCCTGGAGGGCCTGGCCTCCGGTGAGGTCACGCTGGCGGACTTCCACGTGAACCGGGCGCAGGAAGGCCCGCTCGCCGCTCTGGTGTGGGTCTCCGAGGCGCTGCTGCTGGCCGCCATCACCACCTACATCCTGCGCTTCACCGACGCCTACGGCCGCCGCGAGCGCGTCGTCGCCCGGCTCGCCGGCCGGGTCGTCCAGCCGCAGGACGCCGACGCCCTGCTGGTCACCTACCTGCGCACGGGCTCGCGCGACCATCTCGACACCATGTTCGGCCAGTGGACCGACTGGATGACCGATGTGGAGAGCACCCACGTCGCCTACCCCGCCCTGACCTTCTCCCGCCCGGTCGGCGACCTGTGCTGGCTGCGCGCCGCGGTGACCGTCCTCGACATCGCGGCCGTCACCGAGGCCGTGGCGCCGAACTGGGCGCCCCCCTGCACCCGCGCCCTACTGACCACCGGCTCCCGGTGCATGCAGCGCCTGGCCGCGGAGTTCGCCCTCGTGCTGCCCCGCGCGGTGGTCAGTCTCCAGGGCCGCGAGGAGCGCAGCTTCTCCGACACGCTGCGCGCGGCGCAGAACGTCGGCCTGCCGGCGCAGCGCGAGGAGGACGAGGCGTGGATCGTCTTCCAGAGCCTGCGCACCCGCTACGCGCCGCACGCGCACGCCATGGAGTCGCACCTGCTGTACGAGGACATCGACGTGGAGGACGAGGACGAGGACGATGAGGAGGTCATGGACGACCCCGGCCCCGTCTTCGCCCCCGTGGAGAGCGGCGAGGTCCGCGAGCGGGCCGCCCCGCGCAAGGACAAGGCCCGCCGCTGAACCCTCCCCGCCCGGCGACCCGGGCGGGGACCGGCACGTCAGTCCACGAGATCGCCCACCGTGGTGAGCCGGGCGCCCGCGGGCACCTCGTCACCGCTGCGGACGGTCAGCCGGGGGTCCACGGTGACGCCGGTCAGCCGCGTCCCCTCCTGGACGGTCGCCTCGTGGCCGAGCGCGGTGAAGCCGTCCAGCACGGTGGCGGACTCCAGCGAGGACTCCACGGACGCCATCATCCCGACGTGCGTGTCGACCAGCCGGGCGCCCGCGCCGATGATCGCCCCGTCGAGGCAGGCGACCCGCTCCAGGTGGCACCAGGCGTGCAGGTCGACGCCATCGCCCACGTAGGAGTCGCGGATCACCACGCCGGGCCCGATCTCGACGTCCCTGCCGATCCAGGCGTTCGGACCGACGCGCACCAGCCCGGCGGCCAGCTTGGCGGCCAGCGTCATGCCGCTGACCTCGTCGCGGCGCGCCAGCGAGGACGGGTGGATCGTCGGGGTGCCGGTGCCGCGCAGGCTCGGGTACCCGCCCGACAGCGCGTCCACCAGCGTGATCAGGTACTCCCGGGGGTTGCCCAGGTCGCCGACCTTGGCGATCGGGGCGAGCCGCACCGGATGCCCGTGGGAGACCAGCCACGGCAGCAGGTCGCGGCCCCAGTCGAGCCTGAGCCGCGCGAGCGCGCCGAGCTCCGGGGTCGCGGCCAACTCGCGCAGCCGCGCGCAGTCGACCACGTAGAGGCCGGTGCTGATCGGCACGCGGGAGGGATCGGCCACCATGTCGTTGACCACCTGCAGCGGCGGCTTCTCCACGAACTCGCGGATCCGGCCGGCGTCGTCGGCGACCATCGTCCCGTACGTGCCCGCCACCTCGCGCGCGGTCCTGTGCACGGTCGCGACGGTGACCACGGCGCCGCTGCGCACATGGTCGGCCACGAGCGCCGCGAGGTCGAACTCGAACAGGGAGTCGGTGGGGAAGACGATGGCGACGCCGCGCAGGTCCCATTCCTCGGCGACGCTGAGAGTGGCCTGCCCCGAACCGGTGTTGAACCGGTCCGCGCGCGCCCTCGAATACTCGATGCGGACGCCGAGCGCGTCGCCGTAACCGAGCGCGTCCTTGACCTGATAACGATTCTCGCGGCCGTTGGCCGCGATATAGAAATTCCGCACGCCCTGCTGACTGAAAGAGGCGACCTGCCATTCGATGAGCGGGCGGCCGATGAAAGGGACGGTGGCTTTGCTGCGCAGATATCCGGGGCCCTCGAGTGTCAGCGGGCGGGCGCGCACGCCCCTGCCGCCCGCCAGGGCGATCGCGGCGATCTCAGACACCCGTGCCCCAGGTGCCCACGATGCCGTGACCGGGAATTCTGTTACGTCGATGAATGGACGCGACACCGGCGGGAGCGGCGCTCCGGCTCGGTGAGGACGTCGTTGCGGGCAGGTGCGCCATGGTGCCCCCTGAGAACGGTGATGAGGAGGACGCGCTTCATTGTTATCATTCACCGTTAGGCTGTCAGATCGGCCGTGACGAAATTCGGAAGCATTTCGTCATGTCGGGCGGGCGCCGATACAGGGGTTTATCGCGACCGGCGGCGACGGCCCGCGGCTTTCCCCGTTGAAAGCCGCGGAAGTCCCTCGCGTGCGGGCACGCGCGTCGTTCACCTCATATACATTCACGGCCACGATAGTGGCACGGAAATGAGCCGGCGGCGCGGGACGTGTGAATTGCCGATTCCCGCGCCGGCCGGTCGCGCGGCCGTCACTTGGACAGGTAGACGACCTTCCAGGTGCCGGCGTAGAGGCAGTTCAGCGAGGGCTTGGCGGCCTTGGGCTCCGAGCACACCTTCAGCTCGACCTGGTAGACGTCGCGCTGGCTGAACGAGAAGGACTTGGGCGTGCCGTAGGAGCAGTCCAGCACGCTGCGGTGGCGGAACGGGAGCCCGCCGTTCTCGTCCCGGTAGGTGACGCGGAAGACCGCCCAGCCGCAGGCCGACGTGCGGGTGAGGTCGGTCACCTTGCCGGAGATCTTGACGCTGTCGGCGGTCGGGATGTCGGCGTGGTCCTCCCCGGTGGCCACGAGCCCGCCGAGCGCCTTGGCGCGCTTGCCGGGGGCGTAGTAGGTCCCCCACTTGACGGTCGTGGCGGCGGTGGCGGACGTGCTCGCGCCGGAGGGGCCGGTGGCGGCCTGGGCGGCGACGGGGGCGAAGGAGACGAGGGCGGCGGTCGCCGCGAGGCCGGCGAGGGTGCGGGTGATCGTCATCGGGGGGGCCTTTCTTGTCGTGATACCCGCAGTGTGGGGCATCCCGCTTTCAATCGGCTTGCGGGCGTTTGAATCCGCTTGCCGCCACCCCGCCGCGGAGGTGTGACCGGCCCACGGCCGGCTGGTCGCGCGCCGCGATCGCCGCGCCGATGCCGGCGTCGAGGAACCTGCGGATCACCCCGCGCTCCTCGTCGGTGAACCTGTCGAAGACGGAGGCGAGGCCGCCGGCCAGCGGCGCGAAGAACCGCTCGGCCAGCGCCACGGCCTGCGCGCGCAGGGTCAGCTCGACCTTGCGGCGGTCGGCGGCGCTGCGCCGCCGCTCGACGTGCCCGGCCCGCTCCAGGCGGTTGAGCAGCGCGGTGGTGGCCGGGGCGCTCAGGTTCAGCGCGCCCGCGAGGCTGCCGGGCGTCAGCGGCGTGCCTCCCCGGACGGCGTCCATGATCACGACGACCGCGTTGAGGTCGGTGCGGTGCAGGCCGTGGTCGGAGGCGAACCGCTCGGCGAACCGGTCGAGCTCCACGGTCAGACGGCGCATCAGGGTGAGCAGGTCGGGTGCCGCCGCTCCGCCTTGTCCTGGTCGGTCCGCCGACACGTGCGCCTCCTCCGGGTCGCCGGCAGCGCGGTTCCCTGTTCTCGATGGTGGAATTCCATGAAGTTTGTGGAAGTGCCTGAGAGCCCTGATAACGGGTGGGGTCACCGTGCCACGGCCGGTGGTCCACCCGGAGAACGGGGAGTGCCGGGCCGCCGTCAGGACGACGGATTCTCCCGGACCTCCCGGCCGTGCGGGGCGTCCCAGTCGAGCACGGGCCCGGCCGGGACGATGCGCGTCGGGTTGATCTGCGGGTGCGTCGTGTAATAGTGGCGCTTGATGTGGTCGAAGTTCGTGGTGCCCCCGAACGCCGGGCGCTGGAACAGGTCTCTGGTGTACGCCCAGAGGTTGGGGTAGTCCGCGACGCGGCGCACGTTCGCCTTGAAGTGGGTGGCGTACACCGTGTCGAACCGCACCAGCGTCACCCACAGGCGCACGTCCGCCTCGGTGAGCCGGTCGCCGAACAGGTACCGGCCGGTGCCCAGGCGCGCCTCCAGGTCGTCCAGCGTGGCGAACAGCGCAACGACGGCCTCGTCGTAGGCCTCCTGGCTCTTGGCGAACCCGCACCGGTAGACGCCGTTGTTGACGGTCGTGTAGACGAGGTCGTTCAGCGCGTCGATCTCGGGCCGCAGGTCCACCGGGTAGAGATCCACGCCGGTGTCCGCCCATCGCTCGAACTGGGTGCCGAGGTCGATGGTGATGTCGGGGAAGTTGTTGCTGACGATGCGGCCCGTCTCGCGGTCCCAGAGCACCGGCACCGACACGTGACCGTCGTAGCCGGGCTCACTCGCCTCGTACGCCTCGCGCAGCAGCGTGAACCCGTTCACCGGGTCGGGGGTGTGCCCGGGCCCCTCGCGGAACGCCCACCCCCGGCCGTCGCGCACCGGGTCGAGCACCGACAGGGAGACCACGTCCTCCAGGCCCTTCAGGGCCCGCACGATCACCGAGCGGTGCGCCCACGGGCAGGCCAGCGACACGTACAGGTGGTAGCGCCCGGGCTCGGCCGGGTGGCCGCTGGAGCCGTCGGCCGTGATCCGGCCCCGGAAGGCGTACGCGGGCCGGCTGAACGCGCCTCCGGCGCCGGTCGACGCCTTGATCCCGTAGTCGCCGTGGACCTCGAAGTCCACCGGGCTCGCGACGGTCGCTGCGTGCGTCACGGCTGCGTTCCTCCCCGCGCCACGGCCCGCTCCCGCGCGGGCCCTTCTCCATCATCTCCGTCCGGCCGCCCCCGCGCATACCCGGCATCCCCTGGACAGGACCGGATTCGCGGTATGGGTCCGCCCGTCCGCCCATGGGCGAGGATGGCGCCATGGACACCAGAGAAGCGGCCGAGCGCTTCACGCGCACGTGGGAGCGCGGCTGGGCCGCGCACGACGCCGAGCTCATCGGCGCCCTCTACGCCGAGGACGCCGTCCACCGCTCGATGCCCTTCCGCCCGGTTCACCGAGGACGTGCCGGGGTGCTGGAGTACATCCGGTGGTCGTTCGGCGCCGAGCGCGCCGTCGACGTCCGTTTCGGCGCCCCGATCGTGGACGGGGACCGCGCGTTCGCCGAGTACCGCGCGTTCCTCGTCGAGAGCGACGGCGGCAAGCCGGTCACGCTGGCCGGATGCGTCGTCGTGCGGTTCGGCGCGGACGGGCTCGCGGCGGAGACCCGCGACTACTGGCATGTCTCCGACGGCCACCAGGAGCCCGGGGGCGGCCTGTTCCTGTGACGGGCCGGTCACGGTCCGGTGACAGATGTGATGTAGGTGACGTCGTGCGCGTCCCGTCCAGGGGCGCGGACGGCATAGGCTGACGGGGAGTCCCCGGGCAGGTGAACCGCCGGGCGGCGCCCTGTCCACATGCGCCGCCGCGCGCGGCGGCCTCACGTGTCTCTGTGACGCCGTGGCGTCCAACTCAGGCAGCGCCGGCGCTTTGCGTGGACCAGGTGGGTCAACCACTTGGCTCCTGTCATCGTGCCGCACTACGCTTTGTCGCAGATCATTCCGCCCTGTGTCCGCGGAGCTTCCTCACATGGAGGTGGCACCGCCATTGACACGGGCGTTGACCATGCCAAGCGCATGTCAAGCGCGCTGTGGCTCCGCATATCGTCGGCCGCGCTCGCCGGAACCCGCCGTCCGCCGGACGGTCTGTCCGGCATGGCCGGAGCCCCCCTTTTCGCTGTCCGGATCGCCGCGCGACTCGGGCTTTTCGGCGTGCTCTCCCGCGCCGTCCGCGAAAAGTGGGACTAGCGTGCCCGATTTCGGGCAGATGGATGGCGGAAACGCATGCCTCTCCATGAACGCGCCGACGCTGGGGTGAGGGTTCAGCAAGAGGATGGAATATGACACGTATTGATCCTGAGGCCCTGATAGCAAGCTTGAGGGGCCTGCAGAAGGCCTCGGAGGCCACCGGGGTGGTCCATCATTTGGAACGCATAGTGCGGGTGGTGGACCGCCTGTTCGGCTACGCCGGGGCGGGTCTCATGTTCGCCGACGAGGGGAAGACGCTGCGCTACCTCGTCACGACCGACGAGGCCGGCCGCAGTCTGGAGCACGCCCAGGCCGCTCTCGGACGCGGGCCTTGCGTGTCGGCGTATTTCCACAACACGGCGGTGACCACCCGGGACGTCCAGCGTGACCAGCGCTGGCCGGAACTGGCGCCGCTTCTTGACTCCCGGGTGCGCGCGGTGGCGGGCGTCCCCGTACGCCTGGGTGACGGGCCGGTGGGCACGCTGAACGTGTACCAGGCGGAACCGCACGATTGGGAGGAGTCCGACACACAGGCGCTGCTGGCCTACGCGCATGTCATCGAGGAGGTTCTGGCCGCGGCGGTGAAGGCCGAGGAGAAGAGCGCCCTCGCCGACCAGTTGCAGTACGCGCTGGACTATCGAATCGTGATCGAGCGGGCGATCGGCTACCTCATGGGCAAACACGACCTCACTGCCGCCCAGGCGTTCACGGGCCTGCGCAAACGCGCCCGCGACAGCCGGCGCCGCGTCGCCGACCTCGCCGCCGAGATCCTCGGCGAACAGGCGCCCCCCGCCTGAGAGGAAGCCGACCATGATCACGCTTCTCCCCCGGGAGGTCCGCGCCGGCCCGCCGGCGGGCCGGCGCGTCAGCCGGGCGCGGGCCGTCCGGCCGGACCCCACGCAGAGCCCCGTCCGATCCCGGCTACGCTGATCCCTGATGTATCGACTGCTCTTCGCGCAGGTGCTGCGGCGCTTCGACGCCGAGACCATGCACCACATGACCATCCGGGCGCTCCGGCTCCTGTCCGTCGCCCCGGTGGCCAAGCGGCGCCTGTACCGCCGGTTCGCGCCGCGGGACGAGGCGCTGCGGGTGCAGGCGTTCGGCGTCCACTTCCCGAGCCCCTTCGGGCTCGCGGCCGGCTTCGACAAGGACGCGGGCTGTGTGGAGGCCCTGGCCGCCTTCGGCTTCGGCCACGTGGAGGTCGGCACCATCACCGCCCACGCTCAGCCGGGCAACCCCCGCCCCCGGCTGTTCCGGCTGGTCTCCGACCACGCCATCGTCAACCGCATGGGGTTCAACAACGCGGGCGCCGACGCGGCCGCGCGACGGCTGCGCCGCCCCCGCGGCGTCCCCGCGGTCGTCGGCGTGAACATCGGCAAGACCAAGGTCATCCCGGAGGAGCTGGCCGTGCGCGACTACGTCGCGGCCGCCCGCAGGCTCGCGCCGCTGGCCGACTACCTCGTCGTCAACGTCAGCTCACCCAACACCCCGGGCCTGCGCGACTTCCAGGCCGTCGAGCTGCTCCGGCCGCTGCTGAGGGAAGTAGGGCGGGCGGCCGGGCGCACCCCGCTGCTCGTCAAGATCGCACCTGACCTGGCGGACGAGGACGTCGACGCCGTCGCGGACCTCGCCGTCGAGATCGGCCTGGCCGGCGTCATCGCCACCAACACCACCATCGGCAGGCAGGGCCTCTCCAAGGCCGACGCCGGCGTGGCCGCCGAGACCGGCGGCCTGTCCGGCCGTCCGCTCAAGGCCCGCTCGCTGGAGGTCCTGCGCCGGCTCCGCGCCCGCGTGGGCGACCGGGTCACGCTCGTCTCGGTCGGAGGCGTCGAGAACGTGGACGACGTCTGGGAGCGCCTCCTCGCCGGCGCGACCCTCGTCCAGGGCTACACCGGCTTCGTCTACGAGGGCCCCCTGTGGGCCTGGCGCATCAACCGCGCCCTCTCCCGCCGCCTGCGCCGCCACGGCTACACCTCGATCCGCGAAGTGATCGGCCGCGTCACCACCTGACCCGCCAGGGCCGCCCGCGAAGGACCCGGAAGACCAGGACCCGGGCCGCCGCCGGAACGGTCCTCGCCGCGCTCGGGCTGTGTGCTCCGGCCGAAGCGTGGCCGGGGGCGTCCCGCATCGTGTGGGAGGGGAGCCGGTCGGCGCCGGACGATCCGGGCGGCCGTGCCCCGGACTCCCCGCCTCGTACGCGATGGGGCCTTCCCCTCGTGTGCGCCATGGGCGTACCCACAGGTTGTGGACGAAGGGGGCCGGCGGGTGAGGGCGGTGCGGGGGTCAATCGCAGGGGAGGCCGAGTTGGTCGCGGAGTTGTAGCTGGTCGAAGTAGAGGCGGAGGCTGACGATGAGGCCGTTCTCGACCGTGGTGAGGTAGAAGCAGCGCAGTGATATCGGGCGGTGGGTCGCCTGTACCACGCGGCCGCCGGGTGTCCGGTACGGCCCCAGATGGGTGCCCTGCATCAGCAGCTCGTCGATCGCCGTGTCGCCGTCGTCGAACGACTCCATGACGTTGGTGCGGACGTCCGGGAACGCCTCCCAGAACTCCTCGATGACCGAGGCGAGCTCCTCGCACCCCTGCGTCACGCAGTCGGGGCTGATGGTCACCCCCTCAGGGCTCAGCTCGCGCAGGAGGGCGTCCATGTCGTGGGCGTTGAACGCGGCGATGTACCGGTCGTGTACCTGCCGTGCCTCGGTCATGGCGTCGCCCTCCTCGTAGGCGGATGCGCGAGAGGCGGCCGCGACGCTGGGCGCCTTCTCTCCCCCTCTACCCAGGGCGGATCGCGGGCGTGCCGATCAAGCGAGGCTCGGGCGGGTGGAGTCGGCGTCGTGGGCGAGTTCCTCCACGTGGCGCATGATGTCGCGGACCTTGACCTCGCCCGGGTGATGGGCGCGCAGACCCGTGCCGCCGCGCTGCCAGGGGTGGGGGCCCGCGAGCGGGCGGTACTCGACCCCGTAGGCGTCCAGCCGGGCCAGGTGGGCGGGCAGGGCGGTGGTGAACCCGTCGGCGTCGCCGGACCAGGTGAGCTGGGCGAGGGCGCAGCCGCGCGGCCAGGCACGGTAGTCGAGGGCGCGGCCGTCGGGGATGCGCTCGGTCCAGAGCTGGAACTGCGCGCCGAGCACGCGCGACGCCTCCTCGGGCGTGAGGGACCCCGGCACGGTCTCGAAGGCCAGGACGTCGTCCAGGGTGGTCGCGTCGCCGATCGCCAGGGGCTCCTCGGAGGAGGACGCCTCGGCGTAGTCGAAGTACAGCGGGAAGACCGGCGTCGCCACGATGTCGTGGCCGGCGGCCACCGCGCGCCGCCCGACCGGCATGCCGCGCCAGGGCATGACGATCGTGTCCTCGCGCAGGCGGCCGCTCACGAACGCCTCGTCCCACACGACCGCGCGTGACCCGTGCTCGGCCAGGACGTCGGCCAGCCTGCGCAGGAACCAGGCGTGCAGGTCGGCGGGCGCGTCGAGCCCGAGCGAGCGCTGGTAGGCCGTGATCTCCTCGGACGCCGCCCAGTCGTCGAGCACGCACTCGTCGCCGCCGATGTGGAAGTACGGCACCGAGCCGAGCGCCTCGATGACCTCGGAGAACACCGTGGCCAGGAAGTCGACGGTCTCGGGCAGCGGCGACATGATGACGGGCGAGATGCCCCAGCGGTCCAGGACCTCGACGGGCTTGGACCGGTCCGCGCCGAGGTGCGGGTACGCCGCCACGATCGCGGAGGCGTGGCCCGGCACGTCGATCTCGGGGACGACGGTGACCGCGCGGGCGCGGGCGTAGGCGGCGATCTCCGCGAGGTCGGCCAGGGTGTAGTAGCCGCCGTGCGGCGTGCCGTCGAAGCCCTCCGGGCCCTCGCGGTAGGGCTTGGTGGTGGTCTGCGCCCGGTGGGAACCGACCTCGTGGAGCAGCGGGTAGGCCCGGCTCTCGACCCGCCAGCCCTGGTCGTCGACCAGGTGCAGGTGCAGGCGGTTGAGCTTGTGCGCGGCGAGCAGGTCGATCATGCGCAGCACTTCGCGCTTGGGCATGAAGTGCCGGGCGACGTCCAGGTGGGCGCCCCGCCACGGGAAGCGAGGGGAGTCCTCGACGCGGCCGCACGGGACGGTCCAGCGGACCCCGGGGACGGCCGTGGACCGGAACGCCTCGGGTGGAAGCAGTTGCCGCAGGGTCTGGCCCGCGTAGAGCGCGCCCGCGGCGTCGCCCGCGGTGATCCGGACGGCCTCAGAAGTCACTGTGAGGGCGTAACTTTCCGGCCCAAGGCCTTCATCCCGCTCGACGGTGATCGCCCCGGAAAGCGGCTCTGAGGCCCCGCCGGAGGTGGATCGCGGGGCTTCCCGCGCCTCGTCCGCGACGGACCCCGCCCCGGGAGCCGCGTACCGGAGGTCGAGCACGGCCAGCGCCAGCCGCACTCCGTCCACAAGATCGGACGGACCGGACACCACGGCTCGCGGGACGAACTCAAACGAACCGGAACCCTGATCGACGAGACGCGGACGCGGGATGAGGTCACTCATATCCACAGCTCATCCCAAAAGCCTCCGCCCGAGCAATGCCACCACGATCAAATGCTGCATCTTGGAACGATCTTCCGAAGTCCGGCCCGCTGGCGCGACGCCGGTCGGTCAGGTCAGGTAGTTCTCCAGCCCCTCGACCAGGGAGGCGGCGATGCGCTGGCGGAAGGACGGGTCCTTCAGCTTGGCGGCGTCGCGCGGGTTGCGCATGTTCCCGGTCTCGATGAAGACCTTGGGCACGGTCGACAGGTTCAGGCCGCCGAGGTCGCTGCGGTAGTCGAGCGCGTCCTTCCCGATGTAGGTCGAGTACGGGATGCCGGTGCCGGACTTGTAGGCGTCCCGCAGCGCGAGCCCGAGCTTGGCGGACTTGCCCACCACCGGGTCGACCGGGCCGCCGATCTTCTTCGGCATGATCACGTGAAAGCCCCTGGCCGAGGCCGGGGCGCCGTCGGCGTGGACGGAGATCGCCGCGTTGGCGTGCGCCTTGTTGCCGATGGCGGCGCGCTGGGTGATGCACGGGCCGACGCCGGAGTTGTCGGCGCGGGTCAGCTTGACCGTCGCGCCCTTGGCCTTCAGCAGCTTGACCATGCGGTTGGCGACGTCCCAGGTGAACGCGGCCTCGGAGTAGCCGTCGTTGGTCGCGGTGCCCGTGGTGTCGCAGGGCTTCCACTCGGTGAGGACGTTCACCTTCTTGTTGACGACCTCGGGGTGGCGGTAGTTGCCGCCGTTGTGGCCGGGGTCGATCACGATGACCTTGCCGGCGAGCGGCTCGGCCGGGGTGGGACTGGCGGCGGCGGCCGCGCGGACCTCGGTCGAGGGGGCGCGCTCGGGCACGCCGCTCTTGGCGTCGGCGGCACGCGGGGAGGCGGCGCCTTGGGCCCCGGAGGCGGAGACGGCCCCGCAGGCCGTGGCGCCCAGCCCGCACAAGGCCAGGAGCCCGGCGGCCAGTGCTCGACTGGTCACGTTGATCCCCTTCGCAGACGACGTCTCGGCTTTCAACCTACGTGTACCGGAGAGGTGACCCGGCCGTTGTCCACAGAAAGCGAGAGCCCCGGGAAGTCGTCCACAGGCGCGAAGGGGTCGCGGGACCGGTCCACGACCGGCCCCGGAAGATCACCAGGCGGGCTCGCCGAGATCCTGCCGCTGGAGCAGGGCGGCCAGCTCGCGGGCGTCCTCGGCGTCCAGGCCGAGGACGACGCGGGGGCGTCCCCAGGGATGGTCGATCGAGTGGGCGACATAGCTGGCGACGGACTCGGTGGTCCCCTCGTCGTCCTTGCCGCGGGTGGCCCGCCAGTGCGCCCAGGCACGTTCGAGCTCGGCCGCGGCGCGCTGGGCGCACGACACCAGTTCCGGATCACGCATGTCCAACCCCCAGGTCAGGCACCGGCCGCCTGGCCCGGCGGGCATCGCCTGCCCGCCCGCCGCCCCCACGACAAGCGAGCGTCCCGGCTAAGGTCCGGCACGCCGGAGGGCCGGCGCCATGGCACGAGTCAACACGGGCGCGGCGCCGATCCCGTGCATGTTGACCTACCCTTGGGGATCACTTGGAGCCGGGCCGGTGCTGTGCCGCACGACCAGCTTTGGTGTGACCTGCCGTAATCTGCCCACCTTCGCGGGGTCGCCGATGCGGTCGCTCAGCAGCGCCGCCGCCGACCGCCCCATGGCCCTGCGGGGCTGGTCGAGGCTGGTCAGCGAGATGTGGTGGACGGCGGCAAGGTGCGTGTTGTCGTACCCCACCACCGACAGGTCCTCGGGGACGCGCAGTCCGAGCTCGCTCGCCGCCACGAGCACCCCGAGGGCGACGACGTCGTTGGCCGCGAAGATCGCCGTGGGCCGGGGGTCACGTTCCAACAGCGCGCGTGCCGCCCGCCTGCCGCCTTCTTCGGTGAAGTCGCCGTGCTCGACCATGATGTGCGGCGCCAGCCCGTGCCTGCGCATCGCCATCAGGTATCCGTCGCAGCGGAACCGCGCCGAGGACGAGGGCGTGCCCTCGATGTGGGCGATGCGCCGGTGCCCGAGCTCGACCAGGTGGTCGACCGCGAGCCTGGCGCCGAGCTGGTCGTCGTCCACGACGATGTCCACGCTCTCCAGCTCGACGTCGCGCTCCCCGACCACCACCGTGGGGGTGTAGGCGGCGGCCTCGGCCAGCGTCTCGCTGGAGGGGGCCACGCCGAGCAGCACGAGGCCGTCGACCCGGAGCTCCAGGAAGGCCTCGACGGCCTCCTCCTCGAACGCGGGGTCCCAGCGCCCGCTCCCGATCAGCAGCCGCAGCCCGTCACCGTGCAGGCTCTCCTGGAGTCCGTCCAGGAACTCGGCGTAGAAAGGGTTGTGCAGGTCGGCGACCAGCGCCCCGACCAGGTGGGTGCGGCCTTCGACCAGGCTGCGCGCCACCGCGTTGGGCCGGTAGCCGAGCTCCCTCGCCGCCTGGAGCACCGCTTCGCGGCGGTGTTCGCTGACGTGCGGGGACCCTCGCAGCACCAAGGACACCAGCGACTTTGAGACGCCCGCGCGTTCTGCAACGTTCCGAATCGTCGGCCGGGGACGCGGTCCGTGCGCGTCGCCGAGCACGTGCTCGGCCGGGCCGACCTCGGATCGGTACCGGGCGGTCGTCTGGATGGACGGTCCTGACATGGTTCTCCCCACGCTGAGTGGATGTGCACCTGTCAGACCAAACGATCGAGTCGCGCGAAGGGTACGGGTGTTTGTGCGCCTCGCTGGATGGTCCTCGGGGCCGCCCTTATTGGGCACGCCCTCAGATAGTGTGCGGATTGTGGGTGCGACATCAAGGGCCCCAGGTGAGCGCGAAGATTCGGGTAGGGGTGGCACGCGCCGGGCACGTCGCCGGCTGAGCGTGGACCGCCGTCGCGAGGAGTTGTTGGCCGCGGCGCTGGAACTCTTCAGCAAGTACGACGCCGAGGACGTCTCGATCGACGACGTCGCCGCGGCGGCGGGCGCGTCCCGGGCGCTGGTGTACCACTACTTCGGGGGAAAGCAGGAGCTGTACGTCGCCGCCCTGCGCAGCGCGGCGGTGGAGCTGGAGGCGCGGCTCCGTCCGTCCGGGGACGGCGCGGTGATCGAGGAGCTGCGGGCGGGCCTCGCCCGGTACTTCGACTTCGTGGAGGACCACGCGGCGGGGTTCGCGGCCCTGCTGCGCGGCGGCCCGGCCAACCGCGCCGGCGAGGTCGGAGAGATCATCGAGGGCGTCCGGCGGCGCCTCGTCAAGATGATCATGGGGCGGATGCGCGTCGACGACCCGAGCCCGGCGCTGCGTGTCACGCTGAGGTCCTGGATCGCGTGCGTCGAGACGGCGGGCCTGGACTGGCTGGAGAGCCGCGACGTGGACCGCGGGGTGCTGGAGCGCCTGCTGGTGGAACAGATGGTGGCCCTGCTCGGCGTGGCGGCCCGCCATGACGGGCGTGTCGAGGGGCTGGTCGCCGACTTCGGACGGTGACCGCCGCGAGGGTCACCCGCCGTGACGCCGCCTCCGGAAGGCGATCCGTGACGCTTTCCCGCGAGGTGTGGCGTGGTGGTGACGTCTTCGTACCGCCGCGGCCGGTCCGGCCGCGGGTGGACATCCGCGGCACGCCGCCCCGGGCGGCGGATAGGGCCACCGTGCGGTGGAGGCCCTAGATCCGTTATCCACCGGGACTGTCCGCATGGCTTCTGTGGGCCGGCGCCGGGCGGGCGGCGCCTCCCACGCCAATCCCCATGACCTTGTCGCGACGTTCGCGGCGTTGGCGATGTCCGCGACCCTTGGACGTACGGCGGGACGTTGCCCTCCGTCATCCCCGGGACGCCCCCACGCGGCCATGGGTGTGGTGGACGCGCTCACATACGGGACGCGAGCGCGCCGGTTCTCCCCCCTAGGTCCTTGACGGTTCCCGCGTCACTCCGAACGCTGCTGCGGGATGCCCGCGAGCAGCGCACGGACCTCGGTCTCCCGGTACCGCCGGTGACCGCCAAGGGTGCGGATGGACGTCAACTTGCCCGCCTTCGCCCACCGAGTAACGGTCTTGGGGTCGACGCGGAACATGGTGGCGACCTCCGCCGGGGTGAGCAGTGGCTCGGCCTCGGGTGTACGAGCTGACATTTGTGCGGCCTCTCCTCCGTGGACCGGCGACAGCGATCCTGCGACTTGTGTTGGCGCTTGTCACGGATGTCCCGCAATGATCCAGTTCGTACGGATTTTTCTGGACCGTATGCGGTATCACCCGATGTGACCATACAGCCACGTAGAGCGATTGGCGAGCCCTCAAAGTACAACGCCTTGTCCACGGGTTGATGTCACGCTCGGTGATTCTAGCGACACGTTTCGTGGTATCGCAGTGAAAACGGCAAACTACTCAGTTCGCAGAAGCGAGCTGGTGACTCCCGTTACCTACTTTTGCAGGTCACGTGCATGATTTGCGGTTCAGTTCGCCGATTCGAGGGCTTGTATTGACTTCCAGCGCACGATCACGCGCTGATACATGGCGTAGGCCAGTTCTTCTTGACCCGTGTCCAACCCGGTCAGCGCGGCCGCCAGCTCGGCCGCGGACTGGTCGGCCTGCAGCGTGGCGTCGTCCATGACGTGGACCAGGCCGCCGTAGTCCAGCTCGACCAGCGAGTGCGGGTGGAACTCCTCCAGCCAGCGCCCCACTTCCTCCACCTCGGCCAGCGCGCCGACCTCGCCCGCGTGCCTGCGGATCACGGCGAGCGCACGCGCGACCCTGCGCCTGGCCTGCGCCATCGACGTCACGTACAGCAGGTTGCGCGCCGGGGCCGTCGTGGTGGGCGCGGACGGCTCGGCCGCCGGCTCCTCACGGTGACCGAGGACGAGCCACCGCTCCGCCGAGTCGAACGGCACGAACCACGACGTCGGGACGTGCCACGTGCTCGTGCGGATGTGGGTGCGCAGCGACGCGGCGCCGCCCTTCTGCTTGAAGCGGTCGAAGTCGTCGGCCGTCTGCTCGGCGATCGCGCGCGGCACGAAACGATCGGCCAGCTTCAGCGGCGTGGCGCCCCGGAACCGGGCGAAGGCCAGCCAGGACCTGAGCCTGCTCTCCCACGGGCAGACGTACAGGGTCTCCTCGATGCGCCGCAGGTAGGCGTTGGCGCTCTCGGCGCCGGGCGCCGGCATCGGGGGCACGCCGAGAAGCCGCCTGACGGCCTCCGCGTGCTCGGCCTCCAAGGCGAAGGCGCGGCGCGGACGGTCCTTGCTGTCGGCGTACGCCGCCCAGAAGGTGCGCTCACGTTCGGTGAACGCGGACAACGGCTCGTAGACGCGGAGATAGGCGGCGTAGGGCAGCACATCTCGAATGGTGCCATGGAGCGGCGAGCCGACGCGAGCGCGCCGGGATCACCACGTTCAATGGCGCGGCGGCCCGTTCCTGAGCGTGCGGGGCCGTGCCCGCGGACGGCCCCGCACCGCCCGATGGATGGGATATGGGGTCCAACGCGTGGACGATCATGGTCCTGGCGTGGTCAGCTGGATATGGTGGTTTTCCAGGATTCGCCGCGATGAGGCGGCGGACGAAATGGACCGGGAGTCACCACCGTGACCGACGTCTTCGGGCCGTCCCACCAGGACACGGGCCCCTCGATCGGACAGGCGAGACACGAGCAGGTCGTATTCTGCTCCGACGAGCGCAGCGGCCTGCGCGCGATCATCGCCATCTACAACACCGCCCTCGGCCCCGGGCTCGGGGGCACCCGCTTCTACCCCTACGAGAACGAGCAGACGGCCCTCGCCGACGTGCTCAACCTCTCGCGGGCGATGGCGTACAAGAACGCGCTGGCCGGGCTGGACCTCGGCGGCGGGAAAGCCGTGATCATCGGGGACCCGGCCAAGGACAAGAGCGAGGCGCTCCTGCGCGCCTACGGCCGCTTCATCCAGTCCCTCGGCGGCCGGTACTACACCGCCTGCGACGTGGGCACCTACAGCGAGGACATGGACGTCATCGCGAGGGAGACCTCCTACGTGACCGGGCGCACCCCCGCGCACGGCGGCGCCGGCGACTCCTCGATCTGCACCGCCTTCGGCGTCTTCCAGGGCATGCGGGCCTCCGCCCGGCACGTCTACGGCTCCCCGACCCTGCGCGGCAGGCGCGTGGGCGTGGAAGGTGTCGGAAAGGTCGGGTACCGGCTGGTCGATCACCTCCTGGCGGACGGCGCCGAGGTCGTGATCTGCGACGTCAACGCCGAGGCCGTCGAGCGCGTGCTCCAGGCCCACCCGGGGGTGGAGGTCGTGGCGGACACCGCGGCGATGAAGCGGGCGGACATCGACGTGTACGCGCCGTGCGCGCTGGGCGGCGTGCTCGACGACGAGGCGGTCACGACGCTCCGCGCGAAGATCGTCTGCGGAGGGGCCAACAACCAACTCGCCCATCCCGGCGTGGAGAAGCAGCTCGACGAGCGGGGCATCCTTTACGCTCCGGACTACGTAGTCAACTCCGGGGGCGTGATCCAGGTGTCCGACGAGATCGAGGGCTTCAACATGGACCGCGCCAGGGCAAAGGCGACGCAGATCTTCGACACGACGCTGAAGATCTTCTCGATCGCCGAAGAGGAAGGTGTTCCACCAGCGGCGGCGGCCGATAGGCTGGCCGAGCGCAGAATGTCGGAAGTCGGTCGGCTTAGGGGTATTTGGCTGGGCCGCTGACTGTGGACGCCCATACGGCGTACCGAGAGGCGCGCAAAACAGGTACGGTTGTAGGCGAACGAGAGCTGACGCCGGAAGTCAGGCGGCATCAGCGCGTGATGCGTTAGCGACGAGGGGTCGGGCACGACCCCGCATGAGGGGGTCGAGCCGATGGGGCGCGGCCGAGCCAAGGCCAAGCAGGTGAAGGTTGCTCGCCAGCTCAAGTACAACAGTGGCGGCACCGATCTTGACCGTCTTCGCGAGGAGCTCGGAGTCAATCACGACTCCAACCGACACGATGTGGACGCCGTCGACGATGAACTGGCCGATCGGTACGCCGATTACGCCGACATCGACGACGACGAAGAGGACGACAGGTCTCGTCGCCGGTAGGCGATTTTCGGGTTGACGCCGGTAGGCACCCGGTAAGCGATGGCTTGCCGAGTGCCTCCTTCGCGCGCCTGAAGAGCTCCTTGCCATCCCTGATGGCAAGGAGCTCTTCGTCGTGCCCTGAGGCGTCCGGCGCTCCCGAGGGCAGGCCGACGGCCCCGGCGTGGCGTCCACGCCGGGGCGGTGAGGGGAGGCCGGGCGATGTGACACGGGAGCATGCACTCGCACCGGGTGCGAGGCACAGGGCTCCGTACCGGCCCGGCGGCCGGAGCCCGTGCCCGTCAGCTCGTGAATCGGGCCTGCCCTGAACCCGGCACGATCTCGCCCAGAATCCAGGCGTCCTGCCCGCGCTCGCGCAGGAGCCGCAGCGCCGGATCGGCCGCCTCCGCGGCCACGATCGCGCACATGCCCACGCCGAGGTTGAACGTGCGGTCCATCTCGGCGGCGGGCACCCGCCCGTGCCCGGCGATCACCTCGAAGATCGCCGGCGGCGTCCACGACCCCCGGTCGAGCAGGGCGTCCACCGTGCCCGGCAGCGAGCGCGCCAGGTTCGCCGCGAGCCCGCCCCCGGTGATGTGGGCGAACGCGTGGACCTCCACGCGGCGGGTCAGCTCCAGGCAGTCGAGCGAGTAGATGCGCGTCGGCTCCAGCAGCTCGTCGCCGAGACGGCGGCCGAGCTCGGGAAGCGAGACGTCCAGCGCCAGGCCCGCCGTGCGCAGCACGTGCCGTACCAGCGAGTAGCCGTTGGAGTGGACCCCGGACGAGGCCAGGCCGAGCACGACGTCGCCGGCGCGCACCCGGGCCGGCCCGAGCAGCTCGGAGGCCTCGACGACCCCGGTGCCCGCGCCCGCGAGGTCGTACTCGTCGGGACCCATGGCGCCCGGATGCTCGGCGGTCTCGCCGCCCACCAGCGCGCACCCCGCCAGCCGGCAGCCCTCCGCCACCCCGCCGACGATCTCGGCGACGCGCTCGGGGACCACCTTGCCGCAGGCGATGTAGTCCGTCATGAACAGCGGCTCGGCCCCGCAGACCACCAGGTCGTCGACCACCATGCCGACCAGGTCGATGCCGATCGTGTCGTGCCTGCCGACGGCCTGGGCCAGCATGACCTTGGTGCCCACCCCGTCGGTCGAGGTCGCGAGCAGCGGCCGCTTGTACCGCAGGAAGGCCGAGGCGTCGAACAGCCCCGCGAACCCGCTGGCGTCGTCCACCACCTCGGGCCGCCGCGACCGCGCCACGCGCTCCTTCATCAGCGCGACCGCGCGGTCACCCGCCTCGATGTCGACGCCCGCCGCGGCATAGCTCGCCCCGGAGGCCTCGTTCCCGCCGGTCACGCCTTGGCCTCGAGGACGAACTTGCCCACGTTGTCGCGGTCGATCGGGATCGGATACGTGCCGTTGAAACAGGCCCGGCACAGGCGGTCGGCCGGCAGCGTGGTCGCCTCGGTGAGCCCCTCCAGCGAGATGAAGCCGAGGCTGTCGGCGCCGATGGACTCGCGGATCTCTTCGACCTCCTTCGACCCGGCGATCAGCTCCGCCTTGGTGGCGAAGTCGATGCCGTAGAAGCACGGCCACGACACCGGCGGCGAGGAGATGCGCACGTGCACCTCGGTCGCCCCGGCCTCGCGGAGCATCTTGACGATCGCCCGCTGGGTGTTGCCGCGCACGATCGAGTCGTCCACGACGATCAGGCGCTTGCCCGCGATCACCTCGCGCAGCGGGTTCAGCTTGAGTCGGATGCCGAGCTGGCGGATCGTCTGCGACGGCTGGATGAACGTGCGGCCGACGTAGGAGTTCTTGACCAGCCCCTGGCCGTAGGGGATGCCGCTCTCCTCGGCGTAGCCGATCGCGGCGGGCGTCCCGGACTCCGGGGTCGGGATCACGAGGTCGCCCTCGATCGGGTGTTCGCGGGCCAGCCTGCGGCCCACCTCCACCCGGGTGGCCTGCACGCCGCGCCCCGCGATCGTGGTGTCGGGGCGGGCCAGGTAGACGTACTCGAACAGGCAGCCCTTCGGCTCGGCCAGCGCGAACCGGCGGGAACGCACGCCCCGCTCGTCGATCCTGAGCAGCTCGCCCGGTTCGATCTCGCGCAGGAACGTGGCGCCCACGATGTCCAGCGCCGCGGTCTCGGAGGCCACCACCCAGCCCCGCTCCAGCCGGCCGAGGACCAGCGGGCGGATGCCCTGCGGGTCACGGGCGGCGTACAAGGTCTTCTCGTCCATGAAGACCAGGGAGTAGGCGCCCTTGACCTTGGGGAACAGGTCGGCCGCGGCGTCCTCGATGGACGTGCCGGGGTCGCGGGCGAGCAGGGAGGTGAGCACCTCGGTGTCGGTGGTCGCCCGGATGGTGCCCGCGGGGAGGCGGGCCATCAGCTCCGGGGTGTTGATCAGGTTGCCGTTGTGGGCGAGCGCCAGCCCGCCGCCGTCACTGGAGCTCAGCGTCGGCTGCGCGTTCTCCCACACACTGGACCCCGTGGTGGAGTAACGGCAGTGCCCGATCGCCAGGTGCCCGCGCAGCGTGCCGAGCACTGACTCGTCGAAGACCTGGGCCACCAGGCCCATGTCCTTGTAGACGAGGATTCTGCTGCCTTCGCTGACCGCGATGCCCGCGGACTCCTGTCCGCGGTGCTGCAGCGCGTACAGCCCGTAGTAGGTGAGCTTGGAGACATCCTCCCCAGGGGCCCACACTCCGAACACTCCGCAGGCGTCCCGCGGTGCGTGGTCTTGAGGGTCAAGGTCATGTCCGAGCCGGCCGTCGCCCTTTAGCACGTGCTTCAGTCTAAGTTGGGCTTCTCCCTGCACGGTAATCCGGGTGTGGCCAGGGTTCGCCAAGGTCGTCCCAGCAAGCGCGCTCCCGCCGGTCGCGGGGCGAATTTCCGTGTCTTTGGTCGTGCCGGGCGCGCGTGCGGCGAGGATCACAGGGAAGGCTTGTGATCAGGCATGCCCAGGTCGAAAGAGCGGACCGTGACGACATCTGGCGATCCGAACGACTCCCGCGGGTGGGACGACCCGCAAGGCCGCCAGGACGGGGGCGGATCCACCTCCGGCGGCCGTCCCCCGAGTGACCAGCCCCCGCACGGCCAGGAGGGGCGGCCGCCCGGCGGTGAGCCGTACGGCCAGACGCCCGGCGGCGGGCCCCCGTACGGCCAGACGCCCGGCGGTGGACCCCCGTATGGTCAGACGCCCGGCGGCGGACCCCCGTACGGCTGGCCGCCCCCAGGGGAGGGCCCTCCCGGCGGTCAGCCGCCTCCGTACGGCCCGCCCCCCTACGGCGCCGGCTACGGGCAGCCGCCGAGCGCCCGGGGCGGGCTCGGCACCGCGGCGCTGGTGCTCGGCATCGTCAGCCTGTTCCTGCTGCTCATCTGCGGCCTCGGCGTGCTCACGGCGATCGTCGCCATCATCCTCGGCATCATCGCCGTGGCGCGGAACGCCAACAGGGGGCGCGGCATCGCCGGCATCGTCCTCGGGGTGTTGACGATCGTCCTGGCGATCATCGGGTTCACCTGGTTCTACAGCAACTTCGAGGAGTGTTTCGGCCTGCCGACACAGGCCGAGGCCCAGCAGTGCGTGGAACGCAAGCTCGGAGTGAACGTCCGGTCACCCTCCCCGTGAACCACCCCCGCCCGTCCGCCCCGGGAGGCTCCGCCCGGGCGGGCGCACCGGGGTCACAAGGGGAGGTACTCGGACAGGTCGGCGCGGGTGCCGCTCGCGCTGATCTTCCCGGCCTCCATGGCGTCGTCCCAGGTGAGACGGCCCGTCGCCAGCTCCAGCCACGTACGGGGATCGGTCTCGACGACGTTCGGGGGAGTGCCCCGCGTATGCCGGGGGCCGGGCACGCACTGCACCGCCGCGTACGGCGGCACGCGCACCTCGACCGTACGCCCGGGCGCCTTGTCGGCCAGCCGGTCCAGCGACGCCCGTACGGCGAGTCGCGCGAGATCCTTCTCCGGGCGCAGCCCGCGCGCGTAGAGTCCGAGGATCACCTGGACGGCGGCGTCGGGGGCGGCCTGGGGAGGGCCGTCGTAGGGGTGCTCGCCCAGCTCGGCGAGCTGGGAGTCCAGCGCGGCGCGGATGCGTTCGGGGTCGATCTTGCGTGCGGGCACGCCATCTATCCTGCCCGGCGCCCGGCCCGCGACGCGTTCATCCCGCGGGAAGGCGTCGTTCACCTCTCGTTGTGGTGGCGGCCGTACGGTCCGGACGAGGAACCTGTCGGACGATCTTGGAGGGTCCAGTGGCGAATCCCTCGCCGCGCAGAACGCTGCCGTTGATCTCCGTCCCCCGCACGGGCGGGCGGGACGCGATGACATGCCGGTTCCGGTGTGGCGACGCCTGCGCGCACGAAGTGCCGAACAGCAGTGAGAATCCCTATTTCCAGGACATCCTGACCGACGTGCTGTCGCGCAGGGGCGCGCTGCGGGCCGGCGCCCTCGGCGCCCTGGTCGCGACCGCCGGCGTCACCGGAGCCGTGGCCGCCGTCCCCGCCCTCGCCGACCCCGGAGACCCCGCCCCCGACGCCCAGACCTTCGGCGGGGGCCACGAGAGGGGCGGCCTGCGGTTCACGCCCGTCGCGCCCAACTCCGCCGACGCCCTCACCGTCGCCGACGGCTACGCCTCCGCGGTCGTCGTCCGCTGGGGCGACCCCGTCCTCCCCGACGCCCCGGCGTTCGACTTCGACAACCAGACCGCGGCCGCGCAGGCCAGGCAGTTCGGCTACAACTGCGACTTCGTCACCTTCTTCCCGCTCGGCCGCGAGCGCGGCCTGCTGTGGGTCAACCACGAGTACACCGACGAGAACCTCATGTTCCGCGGCTGGACCAGCGGCGACACCGTCCCCCTGGAGCAGATCAAGATCGGCCTCGCCGCGCACGGCGGGTCCGTCGTCGAGATCGAGCGCGAGGGCCGCACCGGGCAGTGGAAGCTCGTCACCCGCGGCCGCCGCCGCTACAACCGGCGCGTCACCGCCCAGACCCCGATCCGGATCTCCGGCCCGGCCGCCGGCTCGCCCCTGCTGCGCACCGCCGCCGACCCGCGCGGCGTCACCGCGTACGGCACGCTCAACAACTGCGCGGGCGGCACCACCCCGTGGCGCACCGTGCTCACCGGCGAGGAGAACTGGAACCAGTACTTCGTCGGCGGCAACGGCGTCCCCGAGGCCCAGAAGCCCTACCTCACGCGCTACGGCGTCAGCACGACCGTCGCCATCCCCGCCGGCAACCGGCGCTTCGACCGCGTCGAGGAGCGCTTCGACCTCGCCAAGCACCCCAACGAGATCAACCGGTTCGGGTGGGTCGTCGAAGTCGACCCGTTCGACCCCGACGCGCGCCCCGTCAAGCGCACCGCGCTCGGCCGCTTCGCCCACGAGGGCGCCACCACCACCCTCACCCGGGACGGCCGGGTCGCCGTCTACATGGGCGACGACGGGCGGTTCGAGTACATCTACAAGTTCGTGTCGGACGACCGCTACATCCCCGGCTTCGACCGGCACAACCGCGACCTTCTCGACGAGGGCACGCTGCACGTGGCCGTGTTCACCGGCGACAGCCCGGCCGCCGAGATCGACGGCACCGGCAAGCTCCCCGCCGACGGCGGCTTCGACGGCACCGGCAAGTGGGTGCCCCTGGTCAGCGGCAAGAAGTCCTTCGTGGACGGCATGACCGCCGAAGAGGTCCTCGTCTACACCCGCGTCGCCGCCGACAAGGCCGGCGCCACCAAGATGGACCGCCCCGAGGACATCGAGCGCAACCCCGTCAACGGCGCCATCTACGCGGCCCTGACCAACAACACCAACCGGACCGCCGCCAACGCCGACGAGGCCAACCCGCGCGCCTCCAACCGCCACGGCCACATCCTGGAGATCGCCGAGGACCGGAACGACGCGGGCGCCAGGACCTTCCGCTGGGCCCTGCCCCTGGTCTGCGGCGACCCCAACGACCCCGGGACGTACTTCGCCGGGTACGACAAGACGAAGGTCTCCCCGATCTCCTGCCCCGACAACGTCACCTTCGACGCCGAGGGCAACCTGTGGATCGCCACGGACGGCAACGCCCTCGGCAAGAACGACGGCCTGTTCGCCGTCCCGCTCGCCGGCCCCGAGCGCGGCCACGTCCGCCAGTTCCTCACCGTCCCCTACGGCGCCGAGACCTGCGGCCCCCTCATCAGCCCCGACCAACTGAGCGTCTTCGTCGCCGTCCAACACCCCGGCGAGATCACCGGCGCCACCCCCGACAACCCCGCCAGCCACTGGCCCGACGGCGGCACCACCCAGCCCCGCCCCTCCGTAGCCGTCGCCTGGCACAAGCAGGGCAAAAAGATCGGCTCCTGACCCAGAAGCCAAAGCACCCCGCCAGGGGCGAGCCCAGCCCAAAGAGCCTCACCCTCGCCCCTGGCACCATTCCACCCAGTGGAGCGCGCCGCCCGAGAAAAGGTCCTCCCCTCCGGGCCCTGGGGGCCC
Organism: Sphaerisporangium krabiense; assembly: GCF_014200435.1. NCBI lineage: Bacteria > Bacillati > Actinomycetota > Actinomycetes > Streptosporangiales > Streptosporangiaceae > Sphaerisporangium > Sphaerisporangium krabiense. The sequence goes on from NZ_JACHBR010000001.1 coordinate 2,968,844, forward strand.
TCCGGCTCGGGCTGTGTTTTCCTAGGAGGCTTCGCCCCCTCACCCCCAGTCGGAAGGCTCCCCCTCTAACTCCTGGCTTCCTCGTCGCCTCGCGTTCACGTGACCCTTCTGGAACGAGGCCGATTCGCCCTGAAAGGGAGGGGATGTGCGCACGTCCCAGAACGGTCCTCGCCTCCGGGCCCTGGGGGCCCTCCGGCTCGGGCTGTGTCTTCCTAAGAGGCTCCGCCCTCCTCCCCCTGCTCGAAGGGCTGCCGCCCACTCGCACTCGCGGCTTCCAGGCCGTACCTGAGATCTCGGTATCCGAGCCGGTCCCTCGGGGCGGCTGGAGGGCGATCACCGGGCGCGCCCCAGAATGATCAGTTCCCATAGGTCCGCAATCGGCGCATACCGCATCCGGGACGTCTGCACTCTGACCCCACAAGGGCCGATCCTTTCGACGTACCCGCGCCCGCCTGCCGCGATCAGGTAATACACCTCGTCCCTGCACTCGCAGGTCCATCGCAGAACCCTGCGCCGGTCCTCGGCCGCGACGGCGGGCTGCCAGACGATCGACTCACAGCCAGGCTGCGGTTCAAGGACATGGATCCCATGTCCAGCACTACCCTCCGTCGCCTTCATGGTCACCGCGCTTCTCCGGGCCTCGCACGGCCAGTGACGACGGCGGCGCAGCCGTCGCACATCATCGGTCCCGGCGTCCAGATCACCCGAGACCCGGAGATGTCCGCGACCCTCGCCTCGACCCCGCATGCCGCTTCGGCATTGACATGCGGCACGGCCACACTCCAGGCCACGGCATGCTCGACCCGAGACGGAACCACGTACGCCACCGCGTACAACTGCCGCTCAGCACCACCGTCCCCCGCGCTCCCGGAGACTTGAAACTCGCCCAGAACGGCTGTTTCCCACCCTCGAAAGCGCCACCCCGCCGCGCCCGGAAAGTAGCCCCCGACCGAGATCCGCGCCCGAGGACCCAGCCCGTAGGGGTCAGACCACTCGTTACCGCGCTCGACCTGTTCCAGTCCTCTCTCGCTGGAGCCATCCCCGCTCGTGCCGAACTCGTCGGTGTCGGGGCCGTCCTCGCTCAGGCCATCGGTGCCCGGGTTGCTCACGCGACCCACTCCCGTGGCCATCCGCTCGAGGCCGCCGAACCGTTTTCGGCCTCATGCATGAGCTCACGCAACTCTTCGGCCGTCCGCGCCTCCACCCTCACCGGCTCAGCAGACCACCAGGTCCCGATCGCTACGAACTGCCGCGACCCGACCCCGTAGAACACGAACCACGCCGGCTCTGACCGATCCAGCTCTGCTGCGGCGGCCCTCTTGGACAGGTCCCACCGTCGTGGCGTCACCGGCTCTGGCGGTGTGCCGATCCGATGCCGTCCTACGTCGCGACTCATGCCGCGGCCTCGCTCCGCCTCGGCTCCGGCGCTTGCGGGATGGTGGGAGGCATCCGCTGACTCTCTCGCCGGTACGGGCTGCGGGGCGCGTCTCGAATTTGCGGCGGGTGCCGAAAGCACCGGCAGTCGAGCGTGTGGGACGAAGCATCTTCGTAGTCGCAGGTCCGAAGGTATCCAGCAGTCTGCTGGCTTCCGATCCATGGCTTGCTCATAGCCACATCTCCCGCGTGTGTTCAAAGTCCAACCCGGCGTTTGCGCCGACCTCTTACGTGGCCCAACACAGATTGCACAGAGTTGCCTTGGAAGTCCGATTTGTCTTTCGATAACGACCCATGTGATCGTGGGTTCCGAAGTACCATCTCGATGCGATCAATTGTCGGAACGTCCGCTGCCGCCTGTCTGGGTGGTGCATGCCGACAAAACGCTAGGACCAGCACCGGGCTTACAGAACTGACCGGCGGTACGAGTACAGGCGGCGGTGATCAGCTCCATGGCGCAACAGGGCAGGACAACCCTCACTAGTAGTCGGGGAAGTGCCGAACACGGCCGCGAGGGAAGAATCTCCGGCTACGTGCTCAAGGTCATCCGTGAATCGATCGGACTAACTCAGGAAAGTCTGGCTGAGCAGCTGATGATAGATGTCACCAAGATTCAGGGATGGGAGTCCGGCCGCCGACCGCTAATGGCGGTATCTGTGAGCAACTATCTCTCGCTGCGGCATTCCCTTCTCCGGCTTGGCGTTGGCTACCGTTTGCTGGCAGAACTTGACAACGCGCTCGAAGCGGACAGGCTCATCGGTTACGTGCTCAGCGTCGAGCCCAAGAAGGATGATCTCCAGAAGCATCCACTGGCCTGTTGGGTGATCACACGTCCATTTACCGATCTTGTCGCGTGGCCATTCACCAAGACGGCTCCGATGCCTGTAGCCGAGCGGATCAGAAGTATTGGTCGCCGTGGCCCCGTATCTGTAGCACCGTTCCTTCCCTCGGATGAGCGAGCTCAGTTTTTCGAGCGCCTCAAGATGGCGGCTGAGCTCGCTGATGTCGACAAGATAAGCGGGATGCTTCTACGTCGTCAGGCGCACTATGTGGCCGCCTTCGATGATGGGTGTGACACCGCCGAGTGGGTTGCGGGTATGCAACGTGCGGAGGAGTGCAGGATTGCACGCGTACGCGATTGGACGCCCTCTTGGGCGGTCGTTCGTTCCGGCGCTCACACCATGGCAAGGCTTGGAGATCGGACGGTTCTGCAGCATTTCATCCGCACGCGTCTGGCCGATGACGTCTGTGAATCGGCGAACCTGAACTACTGGGCTTACTGGCTCGGCGAGGTCGGCGAGCAGCAGCCGGCGGATACTTTTATGGTAGAGATGCGTCTGAACGCATGGCGCGGAGTCACGCTACTGCGACATTTGATCGGGAAGCTGTACTCTGAGAATCCCTACGTTGACGTAGTCATCCACACACTGTGGGCACTGATCATGCTTCGCCCCTCCACACTTGATCTCCAAGCCGCAACCGAGTTGAATCAAGCCGCCGGTCGCGTGCTGGACGAAGCTGTGGTGTCGCCGCAGTCGCAACGGGAGATTACAGAGATCATGTACGTGCTACGCGTGATCGATAGCAACTGAAGGGTGAGCGTATGCCTGACGAGCTGACCAGGCTCATGTGCTTCCTGTACGAAATCGGCCTGCTCAAGCGCTACAAGCGCACGGGGTGGCTGGTCGCCGGGGTGCGAGATCCGGAGAGCATCGCTGACCACTCCTTTCGGGCCGCGATGATCGCGGTGGTCATCACCGCTCTCGAAGGAGGCAACGTAGAACGTGCGGCACTCCTGAGTCTCCTGCACGATACTCAGGAGACACGGATTACCGACATTCCCTACGTCGGCAAGCGCTACCTGAAGACGACACCGAATGAAGTGGTCACGGAAGACCAGTTGAGAGGTGTTCCGGAGCAGGTGAGGGCGATCATCGGCGCGGTGGTCGGCGAATACGAAGAGAAGGAGAGCATTGAGGCCATCTGTGCACGCGACGCCGACAAACTTGAGTGTTTGATGCAGGCCATTGAGTACAGAGAACAGGGAAATCAGAACACCCAACCCTGGATCGACAGCTCTCTGGCCGCTCTCAAAACCCCATCCGCCAAGCGCCTTGCCGAAGAGGCGCTACGTACAGGCTCTATCGAGTGGGTGACTCGCATCCTGGACACAGACGGGAGTGCCTGAGCTCGAATGGTGACGCTCGTTCGTGCGAGCTGACTAACAGGACGACAGGTTAATTTCCGCTGAAGGCAGCCGGGGCATGTCTCAGGTGTTCGCGAGGCGAGAGATCGCGGTTCGGATCGTGGTTATGCGGTCTGGAAGGAGGCCGGCGGGGATGTCGATGAGGTTGTAGCCGAAGGCTTGGTAGGTCTGTTCGTGGAGGTGTTCGAAGGTCAGGGAGTCTTCGAAGGTGATCTGGCGGGCGTTGGTGGGTTCGCAGAAGCCCAGGTTGCGGATGAAGAAGACGTGGGGGGCGTAGATCCGCTCTCGGGTGATGCGGTCGATCTCGCTGGACAGGGTCGGGGGGATCGGGTGGCCGACGTAGGTGCTGAGGGCGTGGGTGCAGATGGGGGAGCGGTCGAAGAACTGGATGGATGCGGCGGTTGCGTTCGAGTCCTCTTGTCGACGGCGTTGCAAGGCCACGATCTTTTCGATGAAGGCCGGCCGGGTCCACGGTTCGGCGTCGCCGTGTGCCTGTTCGGCCGCGATGATCGCTGTGGCGGCCTCCTCGACCGTCGCGTATCCCAGCGTCGCCAGCCGTCGCAGGATCGTGGTCTTGCCGGAGCCCGGGGTGCCGGTGAGGATGTAGCGCTTCATGGTCGTCTGGTCGCCTTTCGGACGGGGCGCGGCGTCGTGGTCATTCGATGGGGGATGGTGGCTGTTTCGCGGCCCTTTCCTGGGCGTCGAGGAGGTCGTCGGCGTGGTCGAGGGTCCAGCGGGCGAGGGCGTTCATCGGGCCGTCCACCAGGCTCTGTCCCAGCTCGGTCAGGGCGTATTCGACGCGCGGCGGGGCCTCGGGGTATGCCTGGCGGCTGATCAGGCCATTGGCGAGCAGGCGGTGTAGCGCCTGGGTCAGCACTTTGTCGCTGATGCCGCCGATCGCGACGCGCAATTCGCGCCGTCGATGCGGGCCGAGGGCGAGGGTCGCCAGGACGACGGGATCCCAGGTGTGGGTGAACAGGTCGGTGGCGATGCGCAGGCGACAGTCCGCCACGAACTCGTCACGACCGGCGTAATGATCACTCATGTCGTGTGGCCAGTATCGCCCGCTCGTCGCGCACCGATCGGTGCGTATCGGCCCTTCTACTGTAGCCGCCGGACGATCAGCCGGTGCGCCCCGTGTGCGCAACCGTGGGCTGGAGCGGAAGGGGGACGGAGATGCGGATCGGGATTCTCGGGACGGGGACTCTGGCGGCGGCGTTGGGGGAGGGGTGGGCGCGTGCGGGGCATGAGGTGGCCATCGCGGGGCGGTCCACGGACAGGGCGCGGGCGCTCGCGGACCGGCTGGGGCCGGCGGTGTGCGCGGTCACGCCGCGTCAGGCGGTCGCCGGCCGTGACGCGGTGCTGCTCGCCGTGTCGTGGGACGGGGTCGAGGACATGCTCACAAGGGCGGGGGCGCCTGGGGGCTCGCTGGAGGGGACTCCGCTGATCGATCCCACGAACGCCGTCGAGCACGGCGTGGGCGTGCTGCTCACCGCGCCCGGCGACTCGATGGCGCGGCGCATCGCGGGGCTGGCTCCGGGGGCGCGTGTCGTGAAGGCGTTCCACCTGTTCCCGGCCGAGCAGTGGACCAGACCCCCGCGCCCGGGAGAAACCCCCGTGACGGTGGCGATGTCCGGCGACGACCCGGACGCCCTGCGCGTCGCCGGCGAGCTAGCCCGTGCCGTGGGCGCGGCACCGGCCGTCCTCGGGTCGCTCGATCGTGCCCGCCAGCTCGAAGAGGTCGCGGGCTACGTCATCGGCCTGGCCTTCGCCGGCACCGACCCCGGCGCCACCATTCCGCGCGTGCCGTCCCCGGCCGCGTGAATCCGCGTCACGAAGAGGGCGCCCCCTGCGGTTCCGGATCCGCTTCGCCGGTCGGCGTGGCGGTGGCGAGCTCGGCGTCCGGGCGTCGCGAACGGCCGCGCAGTGCCGAGGCGATGGCCGAGATCACGGCCATGCCCGCCGCCACGCTGAACACGATCACGAGACCGTCGTGGAAGGGGCCGGAGACCAGTTGGGGGAAGTAGCTGAAGCCCGTCAGCGCCTCGCGCTGGTCGGCGGCGAGCCGGGAGAGCGTGCCGGGGCCGAGCAGGTGCTGGATCGGGTTCTCGCCGAGGAACGTCGCGAACAGCGTGCTGACGGGCGGCAGCGAGGCCACGTGGTGCGCGGTCTCGGCGGGCACGCCGTGCGCCTGGAGCCCGCCGCTCAGCGTGGACGGCAGGGACGAGGCGAGGCCGGAGACCATGAGCGAGAAGAAGACGCCGATGGACAGCGCGGTCCCGGAGTTCTGGAAGGTGGCGCGCATCCCGGACGCCACGCCGCGGTACGCCGCCGGGACGCTTCCCATGATCGAGGACGTGTTGGGCGCCGAGAACATGCCCTGGCCGAAGCCGTTGACCAGCAGGAGGAGCGCGAACACGCCGTAGTCGAAGTTCACGGGCAGCAGGAGCAGACCGACGAACGAGCACGCGACGACCACAGGCCCGGCCGTCGAGAACAGCCGGGCGCCGAACCGGTCGGACATGTAGCCCGACAGCGGGCCGGCGATGAGGAAACCGCAGGTCATCGGCAGCATGAAGATGCCGGCCCACAGGGGTGTGTCCTCGAACTCGTAGCCGTGCAGGGGCAGCCAGATGCCCTGGAGCCAGATGATCAGCATGAACTGGAGACCGCCCCGCGCGATCGCGATCAGCAGCGCGGCCAGGTTGCCCGCCGCGAACGCCCGCACCTTTAACAGCGCGAGCCGGAACATCGGCTCCTTCAGGCGCGTCTCGATGACGCAGAACACCACGAGCAGGAAGACGCCGCCGAACAGGCCGCCGAGCACCACCGGGTTGCCCCAGCCGGTCGCGCCGCCGCCGTACGGCTGGATCCCGTACGTGATCGCGGCCAGCAGGGCGCCGGCGCCCGCCGCGAACGTGATGTTGCCGAACCAGTCGATCCTGCCGCCACGACGGCCGGACGCGGTCTCGCGCAGGCTCAGGTACGACCAGATCGTGCCCGCCACGCTGATCGGCACGCTCACCCAGAACACCGCGCGCCAGTCGATGACGGCCAGCAGGCCGCCCGCGAGCAGGCCGAGGAACTGCCCGGCGAGCGCGGTGATCTGGTTGACGCCCAGCGCCATGCCGCGCTGGCGGGCCGGGAACGCGTCGGTCAGGATGGCGGCGGAGTTGGCGGTGAGCATGGACCCGCCGAACGCCTGGACGATGCGCCACAGGATCAGCCACAGCGCGCCCGCGCCTTCCCTGAACGGGTCGAGCGACAGGGCGATGGACGCGCACGCGAAGATCAGGAAGCCGAGGTTGTAGATCCTGACCCGGCCGAACATGTCGCCGAGCCTGCCGAGGACCACCACGAACACGGCCGACACCAGCAGGTAGCCGAGGATCATCCAGAGCAGGTAGCCGATGTTGCCTGGGGCGAGCGGGTCGAGCCCGATGCCGCGGAAGATGGCGGGCAGCGAGATGATCACGATGGAGCTGTCGAGGGTGGCGATCAGCACGCCCAGGGTGGTGTTGGAGAGGGCGATCCACTTGTAGCCGGGGCCGACGGGAGCGTCTCTCAGGCGCTGGGTGCGCGTCATGCGTCGGCCCTGTCCTGTGGGCGGTGCCTGTCCTGTCCTCGGGCACTGCCTCGTTCGCGGTCCCGGTCGTGTTCGTGGTCCCTGCCGAGTTCGCCGTTCCCGGCCTGTCTGCCGCCCTCGCCGCTCACAGGCGCTCGGCCAGCCGGTCGAGCAGGGAGACGGCGGACGCCAGCGTGTGCCGCTCGGCGGGCGTGAACTCCGCGCCGAGCACTTCCGCGAGCCGTCGTTCGGACTCGGAGCGTCGTTCGGACAGCACGCGGCGCCCCTCGTCGGTGATCGTCATGATCGCGCGCCGCCCGTCCGCGGCGTCCTGGCCGCGCCGGACGAGGCCGCGCTCCTCCAGTGAGGCCAGCGTGGTCGCCATCGCCTGAGGGCGTACGCGCTCCAGTTCGGCGAGGGATCCGGGCGAGTCCGGGCCTTCCGCGAGCCGGGCGAGCACCGACACCCCGGAGATCGTCACATCCCCGACGGCGTGCGCCTGCCGAAGCCGGCGCGCGATGCGGGCGATGGCCACCCGCAGATCCGAGCCGAGCTGGGCCGCGTCGTCAGGTGTGGGGGGATTGCCGGTTTCTAAGGGCTTTCCTGCTGGTTCGTCCAACTCCATGGATAGTAACAATAGACTTATTAGTTAAGGAAACATACCTCGATTTCGCCTGAGACGTAGGGGATGCGGCGCCGGCCGGATCGGAGGGCGAGGGGGATACGCGCCTGCCTTGTGTGTTTCGCCGGCCTGTCGGACGGGTCGGCCGAGGCGTGGCTCCGGCGTGCCGGGCGGGCGCCGGCCGGGGACGTGGTCGGCGGCGCTCGCCCGGGCGGGGCAGGGGACTACCAGGTGGCGCCGTCGGCGAGGAAGCGCCACAGGCGGTCGTTGCTGTTCTGGTCGCGGTCCAGGTAGAGGGTGTTCCAGCTTCCGGAGCCCTGGTAGACGGCGAGGGTGATGGCCAGGCCAGGCGAGCTCTTGGGGCGGATGCTGAACCAGTTGGCGCCGGCGCCGCCGGTCTCCTCCCAGCGGTACGTCCAGTTCTGCGCGTCCGAACCGTCACACGTGCGGACCACGATGGTGTCGCCGGCCTTCGGGGCCGCGGTCGAGGGTTGCAGGCACTTGCCGGTGTAGACGTTCTTGATCACGATGCTCTCGTCGGGGTTGCTGGTGTACGTCCACTTGACGCTCTTGTACTGCCAGCCGGGGGAGCGCAGCGAGATGATCTGGGCGCCCTCGCCGAGGCTGTCGGACAGCACGGCGACGCGGCTGCCGTCGGTCCGGTTGATGAGCCGGCGCTCGTCGGCCGCCGTCCCGGCGTGCGCCGTGGGGGTCGTCGCGCCGAAGACGCCCGCGGAGGTCAGCGCCAGGGCGGAGCACGCGAGAGCCCGCTTCGTGAAGGCCATGTACTGGCACCCTTCTTGTCGGTGTGGGCGGCCTCCCTGCCGGAGACCGCCCACCCACAGTGCCTGGTGATCACTCAACGGAGTTGAATGATCGTTCCCGCAAATGATCAACGCCGGGGACGCGAACCCGCTCAGCCCACGGGTTCGGGGACTTTCGGGACGTCCGCCACCCCGGCCGGCGCGGTACGCCGGGTACGCAAGGTGATCAGGCTGACCGGCACCCCGACCGCCACGATGACGCCCGCGACGACCAGCGCGAGCTGGTACCCCTGCAGGAACGCGGGCAGGGGGCCGGCGCCGTCGGCGATGGCCGCGCTCTGCCGCGCGCTGAGGATCGCGCCCAGGATGGTGACGCCGAGCAGGCCGAAGACCTCGCGCGAGACGTTCAGCACGCCCGACGCGACGCCCCCGCGGCCCGCCGGAAGTGCTCCGAGAATGGCGTTGGTGAGCGGGACGAGCAGGCCCGCGCCCAGGCCGTACACCATCAGCCAGGGGAAGATCTGCCCGTAGGTGCCGTGCTCGCCGACGAAGGACAGGGCGACCACCGCGGCGGCCATCAGGCCGAGGCCCGCGGCGACGGTCGGACCGGTGCCGAGGCGGGCGGCGAGGCGCGGGGCGACGGTCGCCAGCGCGGCCATCAGCAGCGCCATGGGGACGAAGGCCCCACCCGCCTGGGTGGGGGTGAAGCCGAGGACGTTCTGCAGCCACAGGGCCGTGAAGAAGTAGATGCCGAAGATGCCGAAGGCCCACAGGCCCATGGACAGCAGGCCGCCGCTGAAGACGCGCTCACGGAACAGCGACAGGTCGATCATCGGCTCGGCGGCGCGGGCCTCGATCACCACGAAGACGGCGGCGGCGACGGCGGCGACCGCGAAGGACCCGAGGATCAGGCCGGACGTCCAGCCCCGGCTGTCGCCCTCGATGAGCGCGAAGGTGAGCGCGAAGAGCCCGAGCGAGGACACGAGCAGGCCGGGCACGTCGAGGCGGTGCCGGACGCCGGGGCCGGAGCGGCGGATCGCCCACGCGGCGAGGGCGAAGGTGGCGACCCCGATCGGGACGTTGATCAGGTAGATCCAGCCCCAGTGCCAGTTCTCGCTGATGAAGCCGCCGGTCACCGGGCCGAGGGCGAGCGCGAGCCCGCCGATCGCGCTCCAGATGCCGACGGCGGTGGCCCGCTCGCGCGGGTCGGGGAAGATCTGCGGGATCAGCGAGAGCGCCGTCGGGGTCAGCAGCGCCGCGCCCACCCCCTGCAACCCCCGGCTGACGATCAGCGTCGCGCCGTCCCCCGACAGGCCCGCCGCCGCCGAGGCGAGCGTGAACACGCCGAGGCCGGCCAGGAACACCCGCCGCTGCCCGAAGACGTCGGCGAGCCGCCCGCCGGCCATGAGCAGCCCGGCGAACACCAGCATGTAGCAACTGACGATCCACTCGAGGCCCGAGATGGACAGCCCCAGGTCCCGCTGGATGGTCGGGAGCGCCACGTTGACCACGTTGTTGTCGAGATACGTCATGAAGGTGGCCAGCGAGACGGCCACCAGAGCCCACCATCGGCGATTCACACCAAGTCTCCTCTACGACGTACACGTACGACGTACATGTACGGTGTACAGGGAATCCTGTACCGCGTATAGTTGTCAAGTGGCCGCAGAGAAGCTGACGCGCGAGAGCGTCGTCGAACGGGCCCTGGAGCTCGCCAACGAAGAGGGCGTCGAGTCGCTGACGATCCGGCGGCTCGCCGGCCGTCTCGGTGTGACGCCCATGGCGCTCTACTGGCATTTCAAGAACAAGGACGAGATGGTGTGGGCCCTCGCCGAGCACCTGTTGTCCACCCTGACCGCCGACATCTCCCCGGACGATCCCTGGCAGGTCCGCCTGCGGGGCATGGTCGAGACGCTCGTCGCCGCCATGCGCGAGCATCCTTCGCTGCCCGATTTCCTCGCCACCGTCGAGGCGAAACACGATCTGGACAGCTTCAGGCGGGCCACGGAGGCCGCCCTGGACGCCCTCACGTCGGCGGGCTTCTCGCTGAGCGAGGGCTACTACGTCTCGTCCTACCTGCTCAACGGCGCGATCGCGCTGGTCAAGTACCATCCGGGCTGCCCGGCGGGCATGTCGGAGGCCGAGGAGGCCGAGGCGCGGCGGCTGCGGCGGCTGCACATCGAGTCCCTCCCGCGCGACCGCTTCCCCCGCATGATCGACTACGGCGCCACGCTGGCCGGTCCGCCGGACGTCGACCACTATTTCGCCTTCGGCGTCGACCTCCTGATGGCGGGCGTCGAGGCCATGGCGCGGCGCCGGGCCGGCGGTTAACCCGCCGCCGGATCCTCCCCGGCCGGGCGGCCGGTGTCCGGGCGGGCGCAGGCCGCGGTGATGAGCCCGGCGAGCGCCACCGCGGCCAGCACCAGGTACGTCCGCTGGAAGCCCGACAGGAGCTGCTGGACGGCCGCGGGGGACAGGCGCGCGAGCGTGCCCGCGTAGACGAGGTTCCTGAGCGCGGGGGCCAGCGTGCTCGTCAGCACGCTGAGGCTCATCGCCACGCTCAGCACGATCCCGGCGTTCATGATCATGAGCCGGAAGCCGTTGACGACGCCCAGGCCGCCGGGCGGCAGCGCGCTCATCACCTGCGTGGTGTTGCCGGTGAGGAAGGCGCCGTTGCCGCATCCCGCCAGGAACAGGCCGATCCCGATGACCCAGTACGGCGTGGCGGCCCCCGCCGACAGCGTGAGGCAGACCAGGCCGGCGAAGTTCAGCGCGCACCCCCCGACCGACAGCGCGTACGGCGACACCCGGCGGCCGAGCGCGCCCGCCGTGGGCGAGGCGAGCGCCATGCCCACGGGCACCGGCAGCACGCCGAGCGCCGCGTCGAAGGCGTCCATGCCCCGGGCTGCCTGGAGGTACAGGGCGATGAGCAGGATCAGCGCCGACCGCGACAGCGCCGTGCAGAACGACGCCAGGTTGGCGAACGCCAGCATGCGCCGCCCGAACAGGCGCGGGTCCAGCACCGGATGGGAGGCGCGGCGCTCGACGACGACCAGCACGGGCAGCAGGACCAGGAAGACCAGCGTGCCCGCGATCACCACGGGGCCGGACACGCCGTGCGAGCCCGCGTCCGAGAGGGCGACGAGGATCGCCGACAGCGCCGCGAAGACGAGGACGTTCCCCATGACGTCCAGCGAGGCGCGCGGGCCCGCCGGCACGCGGCGCAGCGTCGCCCAGCCCCAGATCAGCCCGGCCACTCCGGCGGGGACGTTCCCCCAGAACACCCACTGCCAGCCGGCGGCGTCGGCGATGAGGCCGCCGAGCGTCGGGCCGGCGAGCTGGGCCACCGACAGGGTGCCGATGTAGACGCCCATGCCCTGGCTGAGGCGGTCGGGCGGGAAGGCCACGGTGATGATCACGGTGCCGTTCGCCAGGATCATCGCCGCGCCGAGCGCCTGGACGCCGCGCATGACGATCAGGAAGCCGACGGTCGGAGAGAAGCCGGCGAGCAGCGACGCGGTGACGAACAGGGCGAACCCGGCGAGGTAGATCTCGCGCCGCCCGAGCAGGTCGGCGACGCGCCCGAAGAAGACCAGCGTCACGGTGATGATCAGCAGGTACGAGACGAGGATCCACGAGGACGCCAGGGCGCCGGCCCGGAAGTGCCGCACGACGGCGGGGAGCGCCACGTTCAGCGTGCTGCCGTTGATGCCGATGAGGATGAGCCCGAGGCTGGTGACCGAGCACACCCGCCACGCGTATCGAAGCTGCTTCACGTACTCCGGCGTCCCGGGCGGGACGGGGCCGGCCTGATCAAGCGGATGGGCGATCATCCCCCAAGTCTGATGTAAGCCTTATATCCGCTTTTGTCACCCAGGCAGGCATGGGGCGTCCCGGAGCGTCGCTCCGGGACGCCGGGACGGTCAGGCGCCGAACGTGGCGGGCAGCGCCGCCTCGTGGACGGCCCGCAGCTCGTCCACAGGGATGTCGAGGACCTCCTCGACGACGAGAGCGTCGCCGCCGGTCAGGCCGAGCCCGTAGCACGGCACCTCGTGGCGCGCGCACAGCTCGGCGAGGGCCGCGAACGACTCCGGCCGCACGGCGACGACGGCGCGGCCCGCCGACTCGCTGAACAGGCCGGTGAAGGCGTCCTCGACCGGGAGTCGCACCGTCGCGCCGACGCCGCGCGCCATCGCCGCCTCGGCCAGGGCCACGGCGAGGCCGCCGTCGGACACGTCGTGCGAGCCTTCGAGCAGCCCCTGGGACGACGCCTGGACCAGGACGGTGGCCAGCGCGCGCTCGCCGTCGAGGTCCACGGCCGGGGGCAGGCCGCCCAGGTGGCCGTGCGCGACGTGCGCCCACTCCGACCCGCCGAACTCGTCGTGGGTGTCGCCGAGGAGCACGACCTTCAGGCCGGGCGCGGTGAAGCCGTGCGGCACGCGCCTGCGCACGTCGTCCAGCACGCCGAGCACGCCGACGACGGGGGTCGGGTGGATCGCCGTGGAGCCGGTCTGGTTGTAGAACGAGACGTTGCCGCCGGTCACCGGCACGCCGAGGGTCCTGCAGGCGTCCGCGAGGCCGCGCACGGCCTCGGCGAACTGCCACATCACCTCGGGGTCCTCGGGGGAGCCGAAGTTGAGGCAGTTGGTGACGGCCAGCGGGCGCGCCCCGGTGACGGCCACGTTGCGGTACGCCTCCGCCAGCGCGAGCTGCGCCCCCGCGTACGGGTCCAGCCGGGCGTACCGGCCGTTGCCGTCGGTGGCCAGGGCGATGCCGCGGTCGGTGTCCTCGGCGCCGGGCATGACCTCGCCCACGCGCAGCACCCCGGCGTCCGCGGGCATGGCCAGCACGGTGTTGCCGCGGACGTACCGGTCGTACTGGGAGGTCACCCACTCCTTGGAGGCGAGGTTGGCGGAGCCGAGCAGCTCCAGGAGGGTGGCGCGCAGGTCGGCCGGGCGCGGCAGCCGGGCGGGGCCGTCGGAGTTCAGCGCGGACTGGCCGGCGGGCTCGTGGTACGGCCGCTCGTACACCGGGCCCTCGTCGGCGGCGGTGCCGGGCGGGATGTCCACGATGACCTCGCCCTTCCAGGTCATCACCAGGCGGCCGGTGTCGGTGACCTCGCCGATCACGGTGGCCGGGACGTCCCAGCGGTTGCAGATCGCCATGAAGGCGTCGATGTCCTCGGGCGTGACGACGGCCATCATGCGTTCCTGCGACTCGCTCATCAGGATCTCCTCGGGCAGGAGCGAGGGGTCGCGCAGCGGGACCAGGCCGAGGTCCACGCGCATGCCGCCGGTGCCCTTGGCGGCCAGCTCGGTGGTCGCGCAGGACACCCCGGCCGCGCCGAGGTCCTGGATGCCGACGACGACGTCGGCCTCGAACAGCTCCAGGCAGCACTCGATGAGGAGCTTCTCCATGAAGGGGTCGCCGACCTGCACGGCGGGCCGCTTGGCGTGCGACTCCTCCTCGAAGGTGGCCGAGGCGAGCACCGAGGCGCCGCCGATGCCGTCGGGGCCGGTGCTGGCGCCGAACAGCACGACCTTGTTGCCCGGGCCCGGCGCGGTGGCGAGCTTGATCTGGTCCTTGCGGAGCAGGCCCACGCACAGCGCGTTCACCAGGGGGTTGCCGATGTAGCAGGGGTCGAACAGGACCTCGCCGCCGATGTTGGGCAGGCCGAGGCAGTTGCCGTAGGAGCTGATGCCCTCGACGACGCCCGGCAGCACCCGGCGCGTGTCGGGGGCGTCGAGCGCGCCGAACCGCAGGGAGTCCATGACGGCGATCGGGCGGGCGCCCATGGACATGATGTCGCGGACGATGCCGCCGACGCCGGTCGCCGCGCCCTGGTGGGGCTCGACGTACGACGGGTGGTTGTGCGACTCGATCTTGAAGGTGGCCGCCCAGCCGTCGCCGATGTCCACGACGCCGGCGTTCTCCCCCATGCCGACCAGCAGCGCGTCGGACTTGGGGGCCTTGGTCCCGAACTGGCGCAGGTGCACCTTGGAGGACTTGTAGGAGCAGTGCTCGCTCCACATGACCGAGTAGATGGCCAGCTCGGACGAGGTGGGCCTGCGGCCCAGGATCGCCCGCACCCGCTCGTACTCGTCGTGCTTCATGCCGAGCTCGGCGTACGGCTGCGGCTCGTCGGGGGTCTGCGCGGCCCGCTCGACTGAGTCGGTCATGTGTGCTCCTCGCGGCGCGCTCGTGGCGTCGGTCACAGGTTGACGAACCTCTTCAGGATCGAGGTGAAGAAACCTCGGCCGTCCACGCTGGGGGCTCCGGTGAGCTCCTCCACGGCGTGCTCGGGATGGGGCATCAGGCCCACGACGTTGCCGGCCTCGTTGGAGACGCCCGCGATGTCGTTGATCGAGCCGTTCGGGTTGCCGCCCAGGTAGCGGAACACGACCTGGCCGCCGGCCTCCAGCGCGGCGACGGTGGCCTCGTCGGCGACGTACCGGCCCTCGCCGTGCTTGACCGGCAGCAGGATCTCCTGGCCCGAGGTGTAGTCGCCGGTCCAGGCGGTGGCGGCGTTCTCCACGCGGATGCGCTGGTCGCGGCAGACGTAGTGCAGCCCCTCGTTGCGGGTGAGCGCGCCGGGCAGCAGGTGGGCCTCGCAGAGGATCTGGAAGCCGTTGCAGGTGCCGAGCACGGGAAGCCCCGCGCGGGCCGCGGGGATCAGCTCCTCCATCAGCGGCGCGAACCGGGAGATCGCCCCGCACCGCAGATAGTCGCCGTAGGAGAAACCGCCGGGCAGGAAGACGGCGTCCACACCCCGCAGGTCGCGGTCGGCGTGCCACAGTGGCACCGCCTCGGCGCCCGCGTGCCGGACGGCCCTGGCGGCGTCCTGGTCGTCAAGAGTGCCCGGGAATGTGACCACGCCCACACGGGCAGCGCTCATGGTTTCTAACCCCTCCACATGCGAACGCCGCGCCGACGTCTCACACACAATCGGACGGCGGTCTCGCGGCGGTACATTCAGGCTACCTGCCGACCGGGACGGGGAGCACCGGGTTACGGACGTACGGCGCGGCCCGCGGACGGGGGCGGCGTCGTTTTCGGCCGCCGGACGGGCGCGCGAGGAGGGGATGCCGATGCGAGTCCTGTGGCGGGCGGGGCGGTCAGACGGCGGCCAGCTCGCGGTCGTGCCGGGCCAGGAACTCCTCGTCCCAGTCCAGTTCCTTGCGCAGCAGGACGGTGGTGCCGCTGCCCGGGGTGATGTCGAAGAAGATCTCGTCGACCACCGACTGCATGATCAGGATGCCGCGCCCGTGCTCGGCGTCGCCCGCGGGGTACTGCCGGGGGACGGCTCCGATGCCGAGGCCGTTGTCGACGACGCGCAGCTCGCAGCGGCCCTGGCCGATGGCGGCGGTGACCTCGTAGCGCTTGGACGGCCCGCCGTGCCTGACGGCGTTGGCGCAGGCCTCGGAGGTCGCCAGGAGGACGTCGGACACGCAGTTCTCGCTGACGCCGATGCAGCGAAGGGTGTCCCCAAGCACCCGCCGGACCATCGGGATGCCTATGGCGTCCCGAGGCAAGGCCAACGAGAACTCAATATCCACCGGACCCCTCCGTGGTGCCGAAAGTCACGTTGGAGAGGTTTCCCCGATGAATCAGGGCTAACCGCAAAATCACGCTGTTGTTATTTACTGTTGGTCAGACGCTTGCTTTCTCGTCCACCCAAAGTTGCTTTTGCGGTGATTTGCGAAGCCTTGACAGCGCCCGCGCCGGGCTCCCTACGGCTCGACCCGCACAGCGTAGTCTTCGATCACCGTGTTGGCGAGCAGGGTTTCCGCCATCTTGCGGACATCCGAAAGCGCGGCCTCGTCGGCGGGGCCGTCCAGCTCCACCTCGAACCTCTTGCCCTGCCGCACCGCGGCGACCCCGGAGAAGCCGAGACGGGGAAGCGCCCGGGCGATCGCCTGCCCCTGCGGATCGAGGATCTCCGGCTTGAGCATGACATCGACGATGACCCGTGCCACGTGTTCCTCCCTGTTCGTGTCCGGCCGCACCAGCCTAACGGTGGCGGTGCGGCCGTCCGTCCGCCGGGCGGCTCCATCGGCCGTCGATCATCCGCCGCGTGTGCGACGAGGCGCATCGGGAACGGGAGAAGTGTGGATAAGACGGTGGTACCGCCTTGCGCAATGGCCTGTGAGGTCTGCCACGATGTCCCCAGGCGCATGCGTACCACCACCAGAA
The DNA here is from genome assembly GCF_014200435.1 of Sphaerisporangium krabiense. Lineage (NCBI taxonomy): Bacteria > Bacillati > Actinomycetota > Actinomycetes > Streptosporangiales > Streptosporangiaceae > Sphaerisporangium > Sphaerisporangium krabiense. The sequence goes on from NZ_JACHBR010000001.1 coordinate 2,985,628, forward strand.
GGGACGCATGCGTGTCAACTGGCCGAACGTGGATGGCGACCCCATCGGCACGGCCCCGAACGCACAGGAGCGGCACGTGACATTCGACGCCTCTCATGGTGCCGAGGCACCGCCCGAACTCGTACAGCTGCTCACCCCCGAGGGCGAGCGCGTGCACCACCCCGTCTATGACATCGATCTCACCGCAGAAGAGGTGCGCGCGCTGTACCGCGACCTCGTGCTCGTACGACGCGTCGACATGGAGGCCGTGGCCCTGCAACGACAGGGAGAACTGGGCATCTGGGCGTCCCTGCTCGGCCAGGAGGCCGCCCAGATCGGGTCGGGCCGTGCCCTGACCGACGCCGACATGGCGTTCCCCACCTACCGCGAGCACGGCGTGGCCTGGTGCCGCGGCGTCGACCCGGTGAACCTGCTCGGGCTGTTCCGGGGCGTCAACCACGGCGGCTGGGACCCCGCGGAGCACAACTTCCACCTCTACACGATCGTCATCGGCAGCCAGACCCTCCACGCGGTCGGGTACGCGATGGGGATCCAGCGCGACGGCGCCGAGGCCGCGTCCATCGTCTACTTCGGCGACGGCGCGACCTCCCAGGGCGACGTCAACGAGGCGTTCATCTGGGCGTCGGTGTTCAACGCGCCGATCGTGTTCTTCTGCCAGAACAACCAGTGGGCCATCTCCGAGCCGCTGGAGAAGCAGTCGCGGATCCCCCTGTACCGGCGCGCCAGCGGTTTCGGCTTCCCCGGAGTCCGCGTGGACGGCAACGACGTCTTCGCCTGCCTCGCGGTCACCCGCCAGGCGCTCAAGAACGCCCGCGAAGGCCAGGGCCCCACCCTGGTCGAGGCGTTCACCTACCGCATGGGCGCCCACACCACCTCCGACGACCCGACACGGTACCGGGTCGCCGGCGAGCTGGAGGCGTGGAAGCTCAAGGACCCGATCGAGCGCGTGAAGGCCTACCTGTTCAAAAACCAGCTCGCGGACCAGGACTTCTTCGACAAGGTCGACGCCGAGGCCACGGACCTCGGCCGCGACGTGCGCAAACGTTGCCTGGAAATGCCCGATCCCCATCCCTTGGAAATGTTCGATCACGTGTATGCCGAGCCGCACTCCCTGCTGACAGAAGAGCGGGAGCAGTACGCCGCCTATCTCGCGACCTTCGAGGGAGGCGTGCGATGAGCACCCTCACCCTCGCCAAGGCGATCAACGAAGGGCTGCGCGCCGCCATGGAGGAGGACCCGAAGGTCCTCATCATGGGAGAGGACGTCGGCAAGCTCGGCGGAGTCTTCCGGGTGACCGACGGCCTCCAGAAGGACTTCGGCGAGAGCCGCGTCATCGACACCCCGCTGGCCGAGTCCGGGATCATCGGCACGGCCATCGGGCTGGCGCTGCGCGGCTACCGCCCGGTCTGCGAGATCCAGTTCGACGGCTTCGTCTTCCCCGCGGCCGACCAGATCATCACGCAGCTCGCCAAGATGCCCCTGCGCTCGCTCGGCAAGCTCAAGCTCCCCGTCGTCGTGCGCATCCCCTGCGGCGGCGGCATCGGCGCCGTCGAGCACCACAGCGAGTCCCCCGAGGCGTACTTCACCCACACCGGCGGCCTGCGCGTCGTCGCCTGCTCCAACCCCGCCGACGCCTACCACATGATCCGGCAGGCGATCCGCAGCGACGACCCGGTGATCTTCTTCGAGCCCAAGCGCCGCTACTGGGAGAAGGCCGAGGTCGACAAGAACGCCACGCCGCTGCCGTTCGACCGCGGCCAGATCGTGCGGCCGGGCACGGACGTCACCGTCCTGGCCTACGGGCCCATGGTGAAGACGTGCCTGGAGGCCGCGGCCGCCGCGGCGGAGGAGGGCCGCTCGGTGGAGGTCGTGGACCTGCGGACGCTGTCGCCGCTGGACACCGACCTCATCTACGAGTCGGTCAGGAGGACGGGACGCTGCGTGGTCGCCCACGAGGCCCCCGTGTACTCCGGCCTCGGCGCCGAGATCGCCGCCCGGGTCACCGAGGCGTGCTTCTACAGCCTGGAGGCGCCCGTGCTGCGGGTCGGCGGCTTCTCCACGCCGTACCCGCCCTCCCGGCTGGAGGACCACTACCTGCCCGACCTCGACCGCGTGCTCGACGCCGTCGACCGCGCCTTCGCCTTCTAGGAGAGGCCGTGCTTCGCGAGTTCAAGCTGCCCGACGTCGGCGAGGGCCTGACCGAGGCCGAGATCATCAAGTGGCACGTCTCGGCGGGCGACGCGGTGACGATCAACCAGACGATCGTCGAGATCGAGACCGCCAAGGCCGTCGTGGAGCTGCCCTGCCCGTTCGAGGGCGTGGTCGCGTCGCTGATGGCCGCCGAGGGCGAGACGGTGGACGTCGGCAAGCCGATCATCGCCGTCGATACCGGCGAGGGCGCGGACACCACGCGCGAGACCGCGCTGGCCGACGACATGGTGCCCACGCCGCGGCCCGAGGCGGCCGAGGCCAAGCCCGAGCGCCAGCCCGTGCTGGTCGGGTACGGCGTCAAGACCGGCCCCACCACCCGCCGTCCCCGCAAGGCCGCGCCCGCGGCCGTCTCCGCCGTTCCGGCGTCCCCGCCTCCGGTCCAGGCCCCTCCGCCCCCGGTCCAGGCTCCGCCGTCCCCCGCGCCCGCCGCGGGCAGGGTGGCCGTCCTGGCCAAGCCGCCCGTGCGCAAGCTCGCCAAGGACCTCGGCGTGAACCTGGCGGAGATCACCGGGACCGGCCCGAACGGCTCCATCACCCGCGAGGACGTCCACGCGGCGACGCAGGCCGCTCCAGTGCCGGCCGCCGTGCCGGCGGCGGGCGTCCGCGAGGAGCGCGTCCCGGTGAAGGGGGTGCGCAAGGCCACCGCGGCGGCGATGGTCGCCTCCGCCTTCACCGCGCCGCACGTCACCGAGTTCCTGCAGGTGGACGTCACCGCCACCATGGACGCCGTGCGGCGGCTGCGCCAGATGCCCGACTTCGCCGAGGTCAAGGTGTCGCCGCTGCTGCTCGTCGCCAAGGCGCTCCTGACGGCGGTCAGGCGCTACCCGCTGGTCAATTCGAGCTGGGCCGGCGAGGAGATCGTGGTCAAGCACTACGTGAACCTCGGCATCGCCGCCGCCACCCAGCGCGGCCTGATCGTCCCGAACATCAAGGACGCCCACGCGTTGTCGCTTCCCGGCCTGGCCAAGGCGCTGGCGGCGCTGACCGAGGCCGCGCGCGCCGGGAAGGCGCAGCCCGCCGACCTGACCGGCGGCACGATCACCATCACCAACGTCGGCGTCTTCGGCATCGACGCGGGCACGCCCATCATCAACCCCGGTGAGGCGGCGATCCTGGCGTTCGGCCAGGTCCGCGACCTCCCCTGGGTGGTGGACGGCGAGATCGTGCCCCGCAAGGTCACCACCCTCGCCCTGTCCTTCGACCACCGCATCGTCGACGGCGAGCTCGGCTCCTACGTCCTGCGCGACGTGGGCGCCATGCTCGAGGACCCCTTGCGCATGCTCGCCTGGGGCTGACCCGTGCGCCGAGGGCCCGGAGGTCGTACCGCCTCCGGGCCCTCCGTGCTTCCCCGGGCCGTACGCTTGCGGCGCAGGCTAGCCAAGGAGGGATCATGTTTCGGCACATCGTGCTGTTGAGCTGGGTCGAGGACGCCACCGAAGCGCAGAAGGCCGCCGTGGAGGCCGGGCTGAAGCAGCTTCCGGGGGCGATCCCCGAGCTGCGGAGGTACGAGATCGGGCCGGACGCCGGGATCAACCACGGCAACCACGACTTCGCGGTGGTGGCCGACTTCGACTCCGAGGAGGACTACCTCGTCTACCGCGACCATCCCACGCACCAGGCCGTGATCGCCGACGCCATCAAGCCGATCCTGGCCGGCCGCGCCGCGGTGCAGTACCGGCTCTGAGCGCACGGCGAAGGCGGCGCTCCCCCGGGGGGAGGCGCCGCTTTCCCGGCTCAGATCGCCGGCGGGTTCTGTTCGTGGTCCAGGAGGTCGTTCTCGGAGGTGCGCCCGCGCCGGGACATGAAGAAGAAGCTCAGCAGCAGCCCGAGGGCGCCCACCACCATGAAGATCACGCCGATGACGTCGATGTGCACGCTCTGTCCGAGCACGTCCGGATCGATGGCGAACTTGAGGATCGCACCGATGGTCATGAGGAAGAGGCTGACCCCGATGCCCATGAAGACCTCCGGAGTTCGATGTTGTCGGTAAAGAGCGCTTCGCGGCAGGGTCATACCCATCCACAGCCACTCGATCACCGATTCATCCGGACAGGCGTAGATATCGGCGTACCGCCAGGGGCAGGAAGACCACGATCAGCAGGATCGCCCACCCGGCCGACACCGCGACGCAGTGCCGCAGCGGCCACGGCGCGTCGAGCCCCGGCACGCCCGGGTTGCCGAACAGCACCCGGAAGGCCGCGGTCAGCGCGCTGATCGGGTTCCAGTCGGCGATCACCCGCAGCCAGCCGGGCATGCCCCCGGTCGGGACGAACGTGTTGCCGACCATGGTGAGGGGGAAGATGACGACCGACCCGATCTGGTCGGCCGACTCGGGCGTCCTGGCCAGCATGGCCACGTAGGCGCCGAGCCACGTCAGCGCGAACCTCAGCAGGAACATCAGCCCGAACGCCGCCAGGGCGCCGGCCGGGCCGTTCTCGGCGCGCCAGCCGATCAGGTACCCGGCGATCACCATGAGCGTCAGGCCGGGGAGGGTGAGGAGCAGGTCGCTGAACACCCGGCCGAGCAGCACCGCAGCCCGGGACATGGGCAGCGACCGGAACCGGTCGATCACGCCCTTGGACATCTCGGTCGCGACGACGACCATGGTGCCCACGGCGCCGAACGCCGTCGTCATCGCGAAGATGCCCGGCATCATGAACGCCCGGTAGTTTCCGCCGGGCAGCTCGACGGCGCTGCCGAAGATGTACCCGAAGATCGCGATGAACGCCATCGGCGCCGCGGTCATGCCGACCAGGTAGCCAGGTTTGTTCCGCAGGTGGGCCAGGTCGCGGCGCGTGATCGTCCAGGCGTCGGCGAGGGTCCACCGCAGCCGGCCGGCCCAGGTGGCGGGAGGAGGGGGAACGGTGATCATCTTCGGCCTCGTCAGGAGGTGGCGGCGGAGTCGGATTCGCGGGTGAGGTGCAGGAACACCTCGTCCAGGGTGGGGCGGCGCAGCGCGATGTCGGCCACGGGGACGCCCTCGTCGTCGAGCGCGCGCAGCGCGGCGGTCAGCGCCGCCCCGCCCGGCCCGGTCACCGGGACCGACACGCGCAGGGCGGTGTCGTCGGTCCTGGACGCGCCGCCGGTGACGCGCTCCAGCGCCATGGCCGCGTCCCTCAGCCGCGCCGCGTCGCTCACCACCACGTCCACCCACTCGCCGCCGACGGACCGCTTCAGCTCTGCCGGCGTGCCCGAGGCGATCACCTTCCCGTGGTCCATCACGGCGACGTGGTCGGCCAGCCGGTCGGCCTCCTCCAGGTACTGCGTGGTGAGCAGCACGGTGGTGCCCTCGGCCACCAGCTCGCCGATCAGCGACCACATCTCGCTCCTGCGCCGCGGGTCGAGCCCGGTGGTGGGCTCGTCCAGGAACAGCACCGGCGGGGCCGCGAACACGCCGGCGGCCAGGTCCAGGCGGCGGCGCATGCCGCCCGAGTAGGTCGAGACGAGCCGCTTGCCGGTGTCGGCCAGGGCGAAGCGCTCCAGCAGCCCGGCGGCGCGCTCGCGGGCCACCCGGGACGGCAGGTGGTACAGCCGCCCGACCATCTCCAGGTTCTCGCGCCCGCTCAGTTGCTCGTCGATCGCGGTGCTCTGCCCGGCGAGGCCGATCCTGGCCCGCACCTCCGCGGGCCTGCGCAGCGCGTCGAAGCCCGCGACCCGGACCGTGCCCGCGTCCGGGCGCAGCAGCGTGGTCAGGATCTTCACCGTCGTGGTCTTCCCCGACCCGTTGGGCCCGAGCAGGCCGAACACCGTGCCGGAGGGAACCTCCAGATCGAGGCCGCGCAGCGCCTCGGTCTTCTTGAACCGTTTGCGTAACCCCGTGGCCGTCACGGCCGATGCGTCCATCACGCCTCCCCGCGTATCTCGTACACCTGGACGTACAACGTACACAAATCTGCGTACGTTGTACACGGCACTTACGATGTACGCATGGAAGACGCGGCCGAGTCCACGCCCGGCCTCTGGCAACGGCTGGCGGCCGGCGAACGCGACGCCCGCAGGCCGCGCCTGTCCCACCAGCGCATCGCCGAGTCGGCGTTCAGGATCGCCGAGGCGGAGGGGCTGGACAACGTCACCATGCGCCGCGTGGCCGCCGACCTCGGCTCCTCCACCATGGCCCTGTACCGCTACGTCCAGAACAAGGAAGAGCTGCACGAGCTGCTGCTGGACGAGGCGATCGGCCGCATGGGCCTTCCGGAGCGGCGCACGGGCGACTGGCGCGCCGACCTGCGCGCCCTGGCGTTCCACCAGCTCGGCGCGCTGCGCCGCCTGCCGTGGGTGCTCTCGCTGCGCACCCTGATCCCGAGCCTCGGCCCGAACTCGCTGCGGGTCCGGGAGTACGTCCTGTCACTGCTCGACGGGCTCGGCCTCACCATCGACGAGATGATGCAGATCGCCGCCCTCGTCCAGGCGCAGGTCGCCGGCGCGGTGGAGGCCGAACGGCTCCTGTCGCGGCACGCGTGGGGCGACGAGGACGCGCGCGCGCGGTGGCAGGCCACCCACGCCGCCTACGTCGGCGAGCTGCTCGCCACCGGCCGCTACCCCTACCTCGGCCGCGTCGTCGCCGAGGCCGAGCATCCCCCGATCGAGTCGAGCTTCGCCTTCGGCCTGGACATCCTCCTCGACGGCCTCGCCGCCCGTCTCGCGCGGTGACGCGCCCGGACACGCCGGAGGGGAAGGCGGTCCGTCCCGCCTTCCCCTCCGGCTCCGGGATCTCCGGTCAGAACGCGTCCTCGGGGAGCTCCATGAGGCTCTGGTCGGTGGCCGCCAGCGTGCGGCGCTCGGCGCCGAGGCGGGGGAGCACCGTGTGGGCGAAGAACGACGCCGCGGCCACCTTGCCCTGGTAGAACGCCTTGTCCTGGTCGGACGCGCCGAGCGCGGCGAGCGCCACCTCGGCCTGGCGGAGCAGGAGCCAGCCGATCACCAGGTCGCCGAGGGCCAGCAGGAACCGGGTCGTGTTGAGCCCGACCTTGTAGACCTCCGCGGGCGTCTCCAGCGACGCGATCGCCCATCCGGCCATGGTGTCGGCCATCGCCTTGACGTCGTCGGCGGCCCTGTCCAGCAGCTCGCGCTCCTCCTTGAGCCTGCCGTTGCCGGCCTCGGAGCCGGCGAACCGCTTGACGTCGGCGTGGAGCGCGCCGAGCGCGGCGCCCTGGTTGCGCAGCACCTTGCGGAAGAACAGGTCCTGGCCCTGGATCGCCGTCGTGCCCTCGTACAGCGAGTCGATCTTGGCGTCCCTGATGTACTGCTCGATCGGGTAGTCCTGGAGGTAGCCGGAGCCGCCGAGCGTCTGCAGCGAGCGGGCGAGCATCTCGTACGACCGCTCGGACCCGACGCCCTTGACCAGCGGCAGCAGCAGGTCGTTCATCGCCTCGGCGTCGGCGTCCCTGGTGCCCTCGTGCGTCGCGATCTGCACGGCGTCCTGGAAGGTGGCCGTGTAGAGGACGAGCGCGCGCATGCCCTCGGCGTAGGCCTTCTGCAGCATCAGCTCGCGGCGGACGTCCGGGTGGTGGGTGATGGTCACCCGCGGGGCGGACTTGTCGGCCATCGTGGTCAGGTCGGCCCCCTGCACCCGCTCCTTGGCGTAGGCCAGGGCGTTGAGGTAGCCGGTGGACAGGGTGGCGATCGCCTTGGTGCCGACCATCATGCGGGCGTGCTCGATGATCATGAACATCTGCTTGATGCCCTGGTGGACGCCGCCGACCAGGGTGCCGACGGCCGGGTGCTTCTCGCCGAAGGTCAGCTCGCAGGTCGTGGACGCCTTCAGGCCCATCTTGTGCTCGACGTTGGTCACGTAGACGCCGTTGCGCGGGCCCGGCTCGCCGGTCTCGACGTCCACGAGGTACTTGGGGACGAGGAACATCGACAGGCCCTTGGTGCCCGCGCCGGCGCCCTCGGGGCGGGCGAGCACGAGGTGGAAGATGTTCTCGGTCAGGTCGTGCTCGGCGCTGGTGATGAAGCGCTTGACGCCCTCGATGTGCCAGGTGCCGTCCGGCTGCTCCACGGCGCGCGTCCGGCCGGCGCCGACGTCGGAGCCCGCGTCCGGCTCGGTCAGCACCATCGTGGCGCCCCACTGCCGCTCGATGGCCAGCGCGGCGAAGCGCCGCTGCTCCTCGGTGCCGATGACGTCCAGCACGTGGGCGAACGCCGGGCCGCTGGAGTACATCCAGATGGCGGGGTTGGCGCCGAGGACCATCTCGGCCACCGCCCAGGCGACCGACCGGGGGAGCCCGGGACCGCCGAGCTCCTCGGGCAGGTCCAGGTTGGTCCACCCGGCGTCGCGGAAGGTCTCGAAGGACTTCCGGAAGCGGGGCGGCATGGTCACCGACCCGGTGGCGGGGTCGAACACCGGGGGAGTGCGGTCGCCCTCCTCGAAGGAGTCGGCCAGCACACCGGTGGCCAGCCGGTTCACCTCGTCGAGAACGCTGCGCACGGTGTCCTCGTCGATCTCGGCGAACCTCCCGGCGCCGAGGATCTCACGCCGGCCGAACACCTCGAAGAGGTTGAACTCCAGATCCCGGACATTGCTCTTGTAGTGGCCCATGGCTGCGTCACTCCTCGAACCGGCATGGCGGCGTCAGAAACGTACTCGTCAGTAACCTTACCTCCTATGCTACCCGCGAGTAACCCCTAAGAACCTGGATGAACCCGCTCTTCGTGACGTGTGCCGGGTCGCGACGGCGCCCTGGCGCGCGCGATGTTTGCTAGCTTGTCCGGGTGAGGTCCGGTCCCCGGGCCTCCCGGACGAGGAGCGCGACGTACCCGGCCCAGCGAAGACGACGCGCGGCATACCATGGATCAGATCATTCAGATCGCCGGGGCCATCGCCGTCCTGGCCGCCTTCGTCCTCGCGCAGTTCCAGGTCCTGCGGCCCCGCTCCGTCACCTACCTCGCGCTGAACCTCGCCGGCTCCGCCGTGCTCGCCGTCATCGCCCTGACGGGCCGCGACTGGGGCTTCGTCCTGCTCGAAGGGGTGTGGGCCCTGGTGTCGGGCGCCGGGCTCATCCGCGCCCTGACCGGCGCGGACACGAGTGGCGGGGACGCAGGGAAACCGGTTTGACGCTTTCACCGGTGTTCCGCTTAGCTGACCCGCATGATTGGCATACACACCGTGACGTTCGACTGCGCCGAGCCGTACGAACTCGCCGAGTGGTGGCACCAGGCCCTCGGCTGGTCCTTGGAGGACGACGCCGGCAAGGACGACGACGAGGTCATGCTCGAGGGCCCGCACGAGCCGCACCTGCTGTTCATCCGCGTCCCCGAGGACAAGGCCGTCAAGAACCGCACGCACATCGACGTGCGGCCCGAGGGGGACGGCACCCGGGACCAGGAGGTCGAGCGGCTGCTCGCCCTCGGCGCCACCGTGCACGAGGACCACCGGTACTCCGACGGCACCGGCTGGGTCACCATGCTCGACCCTGAGGGCAACGAGTTCTGCGTGTGCCGGGGCGAGGCCGAGCGCGCGGCGATGGGGGACTGACGGCCGAGGCGCGCGCGGGGCGCGGCGCGGGGGCCGGAGCCCCCGCCCGTCGGGTCAGCGGGCCGAGTTCGCCCTCCCCTTCATCGACATCGTGACGATGCCCGAGATCAGGTAGACCAGGGCGCCGCCCCACAGCGCGTCGAAGGCGGCGCCGAAGACGCCTTCCTGGTCGAAGATGAGCTGGATCGGGTACATCAGGACGGCCGCGCCGATGCCCGGATACAGCGAGAACCTCCACGGGTGCCGCAGCGACCAGACCCGGGCCTGGCGGGTCACCCGGTCGCCGACGTTGGGCTTGCCGACGGCGCCGATGGACGCCACCAGCGCGAACAGGCTGATGCCCAGGCACAGGGCCCAGGTGAGGTCGGCGTCCCCCGGCAGGATGACGCCCATCGTGAAGCTGATCGCCGCGCTCGCCACACCGGTGATCGCGGCGGCCTTCCAAGGCGCGCCGCGCAGGGCCGCGCCGGCGAGCGACATCTCGTCGCGCCGAGTCAGTTCGTTCATGCCCCCAAGACTGCCCTCCGTGGCCCCGCGAGCACATCGGGGAACAACCCTGATATACCCCTAGCGCCCGATCCCGCCCGCCGACGTCGCGTACGGCCCCGATGCGCCGCTCCGTGGCGGAGGATGCCGGGTCGGTACGCTTCCGAGCATGTCCGTAACCTTTCGTCAGGCGCGCCCGGCGGACGTCCCCCTGATCGTCGCGATGCTCGCCGACGACCCCATCGCGGCGGCGCGCGAAGGCGACCCGTCCGACGAGGTCTACCTCACCGCCTTCGAGGCCGTCGACGCCGACCCCCGCCAGGAGCTGATCGTCGCCGAGCGGGACGGCGAGGTGGTCGGCACGATGCAGATCACCTACATTCCCGGGCTGTCCCGCAGGGGCGGCGAGCGGGCGCTGGTCGAGGCCGTGCGGGTCGCCGCGCCCGCGCGGGGCCGTGGCCTCGGCCGCGCGATGATGCGGTGGGCCATCGACAGGGCACGGGAGCGCGGCTGCCGCATGGTGCAGCTCACCAGCGACAAGGACCGCGCCGAGGCCCACCGCTTCTACGGCTCGCTCGGCTTCGTCGACTCGCACGTGGGCTTCAAGCTCGCCCTCTGACGCCCCTAGGGGACGGGCCCGATCTCGACCAGGTTGTCGTGGTAGACGGCGCCCCTGCCCATGTCGGCGTCCCGCTCCTCCACGAGCACGTTGACGTTCACCCCGTCCGGGCTCAGCTTCGGCCAGCTTCCCTTCGGCGCCGCGACGACGCCCGGCGCCACCCGGTCGCTGACCTGGAGCTCGGCCGTCATCGCGCCGTGGCCGTTGAACACCCGCACGCGCTGCCCGTCGCTCAGGCCGCGGTCCGCCGCGTCCTTGGCGTTCACCAGCACCTTGGGCGCGCCGGCGCGGCGGGCCAGCTCGGGGTTGTTGCCGAACACCGTGTTGAGGAACACGTGCGGCGCCGGGGTGATCAGGGCCAGCTTGTACGGCCCGTCCGCGCGGGCCGTGGCCGGAGGGACGTACCCCTTGCCCTCGGGGACGAAGCGGAGCCGTCGCGAGGGGGTGGGGAAGCCGCCGGCGAAGGGGACGAACGGGTTGGGGTAGTTCAGGCGCGCCCAGCCCTCGGCGCGCAGCCGCTCCAGCGTGACCCCGGCCAGCGCGGGGTGGTCCGCCGACAGCAGCTCCTCGGCGATCTCCAGGTCCGAGGCGTACAGCGACGGCTCGGTCAGGCCCATGGCGCGGGCGAGGCGGCGGAAGGTCTCGGTGGTGGACGCGGACTCCCCGGCGGGCGGCACCGCGGGCTCGTTCCACATCAGGTACATGTGGCCGTACCCGGCGTGCAGGTCGGCGTGCTCGAACTGCATCGTGGCGGGCAGCACGATGTCGGCGTAGTCCACGGTGTCGGTGGGGAACTGCTCCATCACGACCGTGAACAGGTCCTCCCTGAGCAGTCCCTCGCGGACGCGGTTCTGGTCGGAGGTGCTGCCCATGGGGTTGGCGGCGTAGACCCACAGGCACTTGACCGGCCTGCGCGTGTCGGCGAGGCCCTCGGCGAGGCGGGTCATGGTGAGCGTGCGCGTGGGCGTCTCCGGCCGCAGCCCGCGCCGGGGGTCGACGCGCAGCGGGACGTGGGCGCTGGTGGAGTACGCCACGCCGCCGCCGGGGTGCCTCCAGTCGCCGGTGACGCCGGGGATGCAGGCGATCGTGCGCATGGCGGTGCCGCCGCCCTGGTGACGCTGGACGCCCATCGTGGCGCGGATCGCGGTGGGCCGGGTGTGGGCGAGGCGTACGCCGAGGGCGCGGATGGTCTTCTCGGGGATCCCGGTGATCTCCGCGGCCACCTTGGGTGGATATTTCCGGACTTCGCGCTCGAAGCCCTCCCAGCCCTCGGTGTGGCGCTCGATGAAGTCCCGATCCTCCGCGCCCTCGTCCAGCACGACGTGGACCAACGCCAGCGCCAGCACCGCGTCCGTCCCCGGCCGGATGGCCAGGTGCTCGTCGGCCTGGTCGGCCGTACGCGTCCTGATCGGGTCGATCGCCACCACGTGCGCGCCGTCCGCGCGCGCGTCCTGGATGAACTTCCACAGATGGTGACCGCTGGTCAGCGTGTTGGTGCCCCACAGCAGGATCAGCCTCGACCGCGCGAACATCTCCGGGTCCATCCCGCCCGGCGTCCCGTTCGTCCGCGCCAGCCCGAGATTCCCGGCCCGCGAGCAGATGTTCAGATCGTGCCGCGACGCCCCCAGCGCGTTCCACAGCCGCCACCCCGCCAGGCCCGACTCGCCCTGGATGTAGCCGAGCGTCCCCGTCCCCTGGTACGGCCAGATCGCCTCGCCGCCGAACTCCTCGATGATCGCGGTCAGCCGCCGCGCGATCTCGTCCAGCGCCTCGTCCCAGCCGATCCGCGTGAAACGCCCCGACCCCTTCGGCCCGATCCGGCGCATCGGGTACAGGATGCGGTCCGCCGCCTTGGTGTGCTCGACATAACGATTCACCTTCACGCACAGCGCGCCGCGCGTGTACGGCTGGACCTTGTTGCCACGCAGGCCGACGGCCTCCCCGTCCCTGACGGTCACCACCCACGAGCACGTGTCCGGGCAGTCCAGCGGACACGCCCCCAGAACATTCAGCTCACGCGTCATGAAAAGAACGCTACCGGGCAGGTCATGACCGGACCATGGCACCCGGACGGTGTCCGCGCCGTCACCCTCGATCACATCTCGTCCGGCTGAGTCCCCACCGGCGGGTGGGCCGTAGAGTGTCACCGGATGGCCGGGGGCGAGCGATCTCCGGCGGCCTGCCCCGACGTACGCCGGAAGCTCCGCGAAACGCCGGATAACAAAGGCCGCCTGAATTTCCACCGGGCATGCGCGACCAACGCGAACAGGGGCTAAGAAGATCATATGACACGAGACGAGCGCAGACGTCGGCGGTGACCGAGATCAGGCAGCGTGACGAGGCGGATGAGGCCATGGAGGACGAGATCCCCGTGGCCGAGATGCCCGCGACCTCGCACGACAGGGAACACGACGGGGAAGACACCCCCGCCCCGGCCGCGGACTCCGCACCGGCCGGAACCCGGCCGTCCCCGCGGACCGGCGACGGGCTCGTGCTCGTCATCGAGCCCCTCCTGCCGCAGCGCCTCCGCCGCCCCTCGGACGCGCTGCGGTTCCTCGCCACGCTCGTCGCCCTGGCCGCGGTGATCCTGCTGGCGCTCGTCGCCAAGCAGACGCTCAACGGGCTCGAAAGGGACGTGTCCGACGGCACGAACCGGGCCCCGGACCTGCTCATCGGCGTGGCCGCCTTCATCGCCGGCACCGCGGTGCTCGCCGTTCCCGCCGCGTACGCCGTCGAACGGGTCTTCCACCGCGACGGCCTGCGCGTCGCCGAGGGCCTGATCGCCGCCATCATCGGCATGCTCGCCTCCTTCGTCCTCGGCGAGTGGCTGGCCGTCGCCGGGCCCGGCGACCTGCGCCAGCTCCTCACCGGCGGCCGCCAGGTCGAGCCGATCAACACTCTGCTCACCTCCGTCGTCGCCTACGTCACCGCCGTGCGCATATCCCGCCGCCCGACCTGGCGCGCGGTGATGTGGATGGCCATCGCCCTGGACGTCTTCGCCCTGTTCACCGGCGCCGAGGCCACCGCGCTCGGCGTCTTCGTCACCTACCTGCTGGGCCTGGCCGTCGGGTACGCCACGCTGTACGTCGTCGGCAGCCCCAACACCCGCCCGCCCGGCAGCACGGTCGCCGGCTCCCTGCGCAAGCTCGGCTTCGTCCCCGCCAGGGCCCGCCGCGTCCAGGACGACGCCCAGGGAAGCCGCCGCTACGCCGTCACCCTGGCCGACGACCGCCTGATCGACGTCACCGTCCTCGACCGCGACCGGCAGGTCTCCGGCGTCATCTACCGCATGTGGCGGCGCTTCCGGCTCAACTCCGAGACCCGCCGCCGCGCCATCCGCTCCCTGCGCGCCGAGCTGGAGCGCGAGGCCCTCATGGCCTATGCCGCCCAGGCCGCCGGCGTCAACACCCCGCGCCTGCTCGGCACCACCGAGATCGGCACCGACGCCGCCCTGCTCGCCTACGAGCACCTGGAGACCCGCGCGCTGGAGGACGTCGCCGACGAGGAGCTCACCGACGAGGTACTGATCAAGATCTGGAGGCAGGTCGAGCTGCTCCAGGCGCAGCGGCTCGCCCACCGGCGCCTCACCGGCGACAGCATCCACTTCCACGGCGACGACGTGGTGCTCATGGACGCCCGCAGCGGCGAGATCGCGGCCGGCGACCTGCTGCTGCGCCTGGACGTCGCCCAGTTACTCACCTACCTCGCGCTGCGGGTCGGCCCCGAACGTTCGGTCCTGGCCGCGTCCAAGGTCATGCCCAAGCAGGCCCTGGCGGGCGCGCTGCCGCTCCTGCAGCGCATCGCCCTGGTCCGCACCACCCGCAACGAGGTCAGCAAGCAGAAGGAAGTGCTGCCCGCCCTGCGCGAGCACATCGTCGCGCTCACCCCGCAGGTCGAGGTCGAGGAGGTGCGGCTGGAACGGTTCCGCCCCCGCACCGTCGTGACCATCATCGCCAGCGCCCTGGCCGCCTACTTCCTGCTCTCCCAGCTCAGCCGGGTCAACCTCGTCGAGGTCGTCACCTCGGCCAAGTGGAGCTGGGGCGGCGTCGCCCTGGCCGCCGCCGGGATCAGCTACGTCGCCGCCGCCCTCATGTTGCGCGGCTTCGTCCCCGAGACCCTGCCGCTCGGACGTACGGTCCTGGCGCAGTTCGCGGGCTCGTTCGTCAAGCTCGTCGCGCCCGCGGCGGTCAGCGGCGTGGCCATCAACACCCGCTTCCTGCAGAAGCGCGGCATCTCGCCGGGCCTCGCCGTGGCCAGCGTGGGCGCCTCCCAGCTCGTCGGCCTGGCCTTCCACATCGTGCTGCTCCTGCTGTTCGGGTACGTCACCGGCACCAAGGCCGCCCCCTCGGTCAGCCCGTCGCGGGGCATCGTCATCGGCCTGCTCTCCGCCGGGGTGCTGGTGCTGCTCGTCCTGGCCGTCCCACAGCTCCGCCGCCTGGTCGTCGGCCGCGTGCGGCCGCTGTTCTCCGGCGTCATCCCGAGGCTCCTGGACGTCCTGCAGTCGCCCCGCAAGATCCTCGAAGGCGTCAGCGGCACGCTGCTGCTGACCCTGGCGTTCATCGTCTGCCTGGACGCCTGCGTGCGGGCGTTCGGCGGGTCGCTCAGCTTCACGTCCGTGGCCGTGGTCTTCCTCGCCGGCAACGCCATCGGCTCCGCCGCGCCCACCCCCGGAGGGCTGGGCGCGGTCGAAGGGGCCCTGTCGATCGGCCTGACGCTGTCCGGCCTGCCCGGGCCGGTCGCCACCTCGGCCGTCCTGCTGTTCCGGCTGCTGACCTTCTGGCTGCCGGTCCTGCCCGGCTGGGCGTCGTTCGCCTGGCTGCAGCGGCACAACGCCCTTTAACGCCTAGACGATCCTGCCGCCCGGCTCGGCGATCTGCTTCTCGATGGCGGCCAGCTCGTCGGCGGAGAACTCCAGGTCGTCCACCGCCCCGATGTTGTCCTCCAGCTGCGCGACGCCGCTCGCGCCGATCAGCACCGAGGTGACGCGCGCGTCGCGCAGCACCCACGCGAGCGCCATCTGGGCGAGGGACTGGCCCCGCCCGGCGGCGATCTCGTTCAGCGCGCGGACGCGGCGCAGCACGTCGTCGGTGAGGTGGCTCGGCCGCAGGAACCGCTCCTGCGAGGCCCGCGAACCCTCGGGGATGCCGTCGAGGTACCTGTCGGTGAGCATGCCCTGCTGGAGCGGCGAATACGGGATGCAGCCCACCCCCTCGGCCTCCAGCGTGTCCAGCAGGCCGTCCTCGACATGGCGGTCGAACATCGAGTAGTTCGGCTGGTGGATCAGCAGCGGCGTGCCCATCCCCTTGAGGATCCGCGCCGCCTCGGCCGTCTGCTCGGGCGTGTAGTTGGAGATGCCCGCGTACAGCGCGCGGCCCGAGCGGACCGCCGTGTCCAGCGCCCCCATGGTCTCCTCCAGAGGAGTCTCGGGGTCGGGGCGGTGGCTGTAGAAGATGTCGACGTAGTCCAGGCCCATGCGCGCCAGCGACTGGTCCAGGCTCGCCAGCACGTACTTGCGCGAGCCCCACTCGCCGTACGGGCCCGGCCACATGTCGTACCCGGCCTTGGTCGAGATGATCAGCTCGTCGCGGTACGGACGGAAGTCCTGGGCGAAGATCCGGCCGAAGTGACGCTCCGCCGACCCGGGCGGCGGGCCGTAGTTGTTGGCCAGGTCGAAGTGCGTCACGCCGAGGTCGAAGGCCCTGCGCAGGATCTCCCGCTGCGTGCCGATCGGCCTGTCGTCCCCGAAGTTGTGCCAGAGCCCGAGCGACACCGCGGGCAGCTTCAGGCCGCTCCTGCCGGACCGGTTGTACGGCTGTCGTGTGTAGCGATCGTCCGATGCCGTGTACGTCACCGCTTCTCCTCTGTATCCGCTTTCGCCTCCGCGGCGTTCACCCGATCGAGGATCCACGACAGGGTGAACGCCTCCTCACGCCAGGCGTCGTAGCGTCCGCTCCTGCCCCCGTGGCCCGCGCCCATCTCCGTCTTCAGCAGGAACGGCCCGCCGGCGGCGACGGCCCGGAGCCTGGCCACCCACTTGGCGGGCTCGTGGTACAGCACACGGGTGTCGTTGAGGCTGGTGATGGCGAGAATGGGCGGGTACGTCCGGTCGTCGATGTTCTCGTAGGGCGTGTACGACTTCATGTACGCGTAGACGTCCGGATTGTGCAGTGGATCGCCCCACTCGTCCCACTCGATGACCGTGAGCGGCAGCGACGGATCGAGGATCGTGTTCAACGCGTCGACGAACGGCACCTCGGCCACCACGCCGGAGAACTCCTCAGGCGCCAGGTTCACCGCCGCCCCCATCAGCAGCCCCCCGGCCGAGCCGCCCCGCGCCACGATCTCGCTCGACCAGCCGGAACTCCTCAGATGCCGCGCCACCGCGACGAAGTCGCTGAACGAGTTCTTCTTGCTGGTCAGCCGGCCCTCCTCGTACCACTGGCGCCCCATCTCGCCACCGCCCCTGACGTGGGCGACGGCGAACACCAGGCCACGGTCCAGCAGGCTCAGCCGCGCCACCGAGAACGACGGGTCGATCGAGGACTCGTAGCTGCCGTAGCCGTACAGCACCGTCGGCGCCGGACGGGACGTCCCCTTCCGCGCAACGATCGACACCGGGACCCGCGTGCCGTCGTCCGCCACCGCCCACTCACGGAACTGCTCGTAGTCCTCCGGGTCGTACCCGCCGAGCACCGGGCGGCGCTTCAGCAGGATCAGCTCGCGGGAGGTGAGGTCGTAGTCGTACACCGACGGCGGCGTCACCATCGACGTGTACGCCAGCCGCAGCCTGCGGGTGTGGAACTCGGGGTTCCCCGCGGGCTCGGCGGTGTGGATCGGCTCGGGGAAGGGGATCTCGTACGGCTCGGCGTTCTCGGGCAACACCCGGATGCCCGTGAGACCGTCCTTGCGGAAGTGCACCACCACGTGGTCGGAGAACGCGTCCACGTCCAGCAGTCGAGTGTCCTCGCGGTGCTCCACCAGCGGCGTCCACGTGCCCGGATCGTCGATCGGCGCGGACGCGATCTCGAAGTTGCGCGCCCGCCGGTTGTGCAGGATCAGGAAGCGGTCGCCCGCGTGGTCGATCGAGTACTCCACACCGGTCTCGCGCGGACGTACCACCGCGAACTCGCCGGTGGGATAGTCCGCGTCGAGGACCCGCACCTCACTGGTGATCTTGCTGCCCGCGCTCAGCACGATGTAGCGCTCGCTGCGCGTGAGGCCGACGCCGATCCAGAACCGCTCGTCCGGCTCCTCGTAGACCAGCACGTCCTCCTCGGCCGCCGTCCCGATGATGTGGCGGAACAGGCGGTACGGACGCCAGGCGTCGTCCACGATCGTGTAGAAGAACGCCGAGCCGTCGGCGGACCAGGCGCCGCCGTAGAAGATGTTCGGGATCTCGTCAGGGAGCGCCTCCCCGGTGTCCAGCCGCTTGAACCGCAGCGTGAAGCGCTCGTTGCCGTTGAAGTCCGTCGAGTAGGCCAGCACCGTGCCGTCCGGGCTGACCGCCGAGGTGCCCATCGCGAAGAACGGGCTGTCGCCGGCCAGCTCGTTGCCGTCCAGCAGGACCTCCTCGCCGGCGAGCGGCTCGTCGGCCTTGAGCTCGGGCGGGGTGTCCCCGGTGGCCCGCACGCGGCACTGGATGCCGTACTGCTTGCCCTCCTCGGTCCGCGAGTAGTACCACCAGCCGCCCTTGCGGGTCGGGACGGAGAGGTCGGTCTCCAGGGTGCGGCTCTTGATCTCCTGGAAGACCGCTTCCTGCAGGTCCTTGAGGTGCCCGGTCTGGTCCTGGGTGAAGGCGTTCTCGGCCTCCAGGTAGGCGACCGTGTCGGGATCGTCCTTGTCCGCCAGCCATGCGTAGTCGTCGATCACGGTGTCGCCGTGATGGGTCCGCTCGGCCGGAACCTTCTTCGCCACGGGAGGCGTGTCGCTGCTCACGTGGCCGAGTCTAGGCCGCGCCCCCGTTCCCAACTGGCCTGACGTGGAACGCGGCTGCCACCGGGCCTTCCCGAGTGCCGCCGGCGATGGAAAAGCATTGCTGGGGCGGGTGTTGCCGAGTGTGCGTCGGCGCTCTCAGCGACTGCTAATCTTTTGTTGTCGGCATCGCCCGGACACAAACCCCGATCACCACTCCTGGTGGAGTGTTGCGCGGGCTGGGTCGTGAGTGGTGCCGGTACTCCTCGTTAAAAGATCTACCTGGTCTCGTTTGCCTAGTGCGGTGAGGTTGGGTAAGTTAGAGGGGTTGCCCTGGAGACGGGGTGCGGGTTCTGGCGTTGGTCAGGGCCTGGGTGCTGGTGCAGGCGGGTGTCGGTAACGGCCCGGTTTGCCGGTGGTCAGGTTGGTTGATAGCGTCGGGATCACCGCGAAACGAGATGGAAGCCCCGGAGTTCGGGTCCTGGTCGCAGGGTTCGGGTGATGGTGTACGCGTCCGTTTCTTGAGAACTCAACAGTGTGTTAAAAGCCAGTGCATGAATCATGCATGATCCTCCGTCCGCCATGCCCGGTTGGGTGTGGTGGTGGATGATTCCTTTGGTTGGCATCGCGTCCGGTTGGACGGATGCTCGCCGGGATTTTTTTCCAGAC